>JAZKJC010000008.1:0-96412 GCA_040384565.1 Patescibacteria group bacterium | reverse complement strand
ACCCGTACCAAAAGCTAGACTTAACGCAGGTTGCGTTTGGTTCTAGAATTTAGGGTCTCAATAACCGGTGGTATGGTATAGTTCAGTCGTGCAAAAAATTAGAAAATTGGTTTACTTGCTAGCAAATGGACTGATTATTGTCGGAGTATTACTTTTCTTTCTCGTGCTTGCCTCAAAAGTAACTGGTACGGCCTGCGAACCTATAGAAGGAGGCTCTGCATACGGTAAAGTGCATCACCAATTTTTGCCCTATGGCTATAGCTGCAGCTGGCCAGACGAAAAGCAAGTGATTGAGACATACAATACTTCCCAGGGACCTTATACCCAAGCTGATCTAGATAAACATAAAGGACCTTTCTACGATCCTAGTCCTTACCTCTTTCTATGCGGTTTAATTTTTCGTTATATGCTTCGAAGAACGGAACAAAAATAATTCCAAAATTTCCAGATGACTGTAAGTTGCCTTAGGGGAGAGCAGCCCAACAAAATGTATTCCATTTTGCCGGCGCGATGAGAGGGGATGTTCCCCTCTCATAGGCTAGCGGTATTCCGGGTTTTCAAAATCGAAGCGGGCGCCGGCGTCCCATGCAGAGCGTTGATTGCCCTGGGCTGGGATGCCGCCGTTATCTTTGAGCATTTTAGCTAGGTGCATCAGGTTCCAGGCCATGAAAGTAGTGTTGCGGTTGGTGAAGTCATTGTCAACACCTACGACTGTGCCATCATCTAGTTTATCTCCATAGCTTGGGCCCGGGCCGGCTTCTCCTATCCAGCCGGCGTCCGCTTGAGGTGGTATGACATAACCTAGATGCTGCAAGCTGTAGAGCACGTTCATAGCGCAGTGCTTGATGCCGTCTTCATTCCCGGTTATCAGGCAGCCACCGACCTTGCCATAGTATGCGTATTGCCCTGCTTTGTTTAATAGGCTTGAACATGAATAAAGCCGCTCAATCACCTTTTTCATTTGCGAGCTATTATCGCCAAGCCAAATTGGTCCAGCCAAAACCAGGATATCGGCGGTCTCAACTTTTTTATAAATTTCCGGCCACTCATCCGTTGCCCAGCCATGTTCACGCATATCCGGGTATACGCCAGTTGCGATGTCATGGTCAATTACCCGCAGTAGCTCTGTCTTAACACCATGTTTTTCCATAATGTTTTGGCTAATACTTATCAGTTTTTCGGTATTGCTAACTTCCGGTGACTTTTTAAGCGTCGTGCTAAAAAAAAGTGCCCTCAGTCCACTAAAATCCCATTTTTCATCTGACATACTACCTCTCTATAAGTTAAATTTAAGTGTCTTAGTGACCATTGTCTCAAAATCCGCTAAAACATCAGGGAAGCCATCTGTTTGAGCGTAGGTAGCGGCGTAAGTCCTTCCGTTAGTCGCATAAAAAACGTATCGGACTACTTTGGTACCATCCGCGTATTGAGTAAGCACGTCTTCCGCGCTACTTTTATATGCCCCTTCGCTTCGTGTGCCTGTTACGCCATCGGCATTGGCTACAGCTGTTTTGACGTCAGGGTAATGCTTAGTATCTAAAGCAAGATCTGTACGGTTGTCGCCAATACTGGATACGACATACATCTGACCAAAGCTCTCAGTCGCGCATTTGCCTACACTCGAACTGTTGCCTCCTAAAAGGACAAGCTCTTCGGTGCATAATTCCGGGGCGCTGGCTGTTGCCCATGTTTTGGGATATTTTAATGAAAATACACCAACTTTATTGGTATATGATATCCAATCTGCGGTTGGGTCCACGTCCGTTTTGGAGGCTTCTTTTTTTGGTTCAGCTGTCAGAGGATCATTTTGTGAGTTGGCAGTGTTCTGGAGTGATTGATTAGTTTTCTTCCGGGCTTGGAAAACATACCAACTTGTCCCACCAATCAAACCTATAACAACGATAACTAATAAAACCTGGATGATACCAAAACCACTTTGACGCTTCATAGCCTGCTCTCCCAAAACTAGTTTATACAGCTAATAATGAACCGTCTGAAGGCGAGATGCAATAGCTGATCTACTTATGCGCGCAGCTATAAACGGTTTAAGCGGTGGTAGTGCGCATACGTGGAGCTTTTTTGGCCTTAGCGCGCACAATAGACCTTGTAACTGAAAAGGTAGCGCGCCGTGTGACGATTGGGTGTTCCAGGCTAATCAGCAAAGCTACGACACCCCAGTTGATAGCAAAGAACATGTCAAGCGGCAACGCGTAATAATGAAAGCTGCTATAAAGTTGAGCAGTGAGCAGACCGGTTAGGCCCAAAAATATAAGTCCCAATCCGAGGAACTGCATAGCAAATTTTGTCATTGCAATACGCATGTTCGGTGCAAAATAGTACAAAGTTACCAATAATACCGCAGTTGCACGTAAGATATTTGCAGCTGGGCTCACGTCTAACAAAAACGTTAGTAGTGGAGAATACGTCAGCGAAGCATAATAAGTAATCCCCAGTATTATAGACCCAAAGCCAACAGTCATTGTTTTTGTCATATCTGTCCTCCTTGGTTAACAGCAGGACTATTTAACAGTATGGCTTAGACTTGGTCTGTAATAAACTTCACACCTTTTGGTCAATTATGCAAAAAATAGCATAATAACAAATAATTTTCAGCTGCGTTCCGCATGAAGTTTATAGTATTTCTGGTATAATTAAGGAATTCCGTGACACAGTCCATACAAGATTATAAAATTGGCACTCTCGGCAGCCATTCTGCCCTGCAAATTCTTAAAGGCGCGCGCGACGAGGGATTTAGTAATATGGTTGTATGCCTCAAAGGCAACGCCAGGCCATACCAATCATACAAAGTAGCAGATGAAATTATAGAAGTCGCAAAATACTCAGATGTCTTTGGCCTAGAGCAAAAGATGGTAGACGATAACGTTATTCTTATACCTCACGGCTCGTTTTTCGCGGCCTACGGCTTAGACGCCCTGTTAAAATCCCCAGTTAAATACTTTGGCAACAAATTAGTGTTGCCCTGGGAAGAAGACCGTACTAAGCAGCGTACATGGCTCAAAAACGCGGGATTAGTATTGCCTAAAATTTATGAGAAACCTGAAGATATTGATGGTCCCGTAATCACCAAATTCTTTGGTGCCAGAGGTGGTAAGGGCTATTTCTTAGCTCGTAATACCGACGAATTTGAACGTAAAATCAAGGAACACCCTGGCAAAAAGTACATCATACAACAGTATATTATTGGTGCCCCGCTGTACATTCATTACTTCTATTCACCTTTGAACAAAGAACTGGAAATCATGAGCCTTGATAGGCGCTATGAAACCAATGTGGATTCTATCGGGCGGATAGGTGCCAAAGACCAGATGGATTTAAACATTGAAACTTCTTACAACATTATGGGCAATTTAACTGTAGTTGTGCGCGAATCTTTGTTGCCGCAAATGTTTGAAATGGGCGAAGCAGTTGTTAAGGCATCGTTAGAAATTGACCCGACAGGTTTAATTGGCCCGTTTTGTTTAGAGACTATAGTGACACCTGATCTAGAGTTTATTGTGTTTGAAATCTCGGCTCGCATTGTGGCAGGCACAAATCCGTACATTAAAGGCTCACCATATACTGACTTGCGTTACGATGAGCCCATGAGTACGGGCCGGCGAGTTGCCCGTGAAATTAAAGAAGCTATCCGGCAAGATAGGCTTAATGAGGTACTTAGTAATGGTCACCCAAGCTGATATTCAAAAAGTCTTAGAGGGCTATGATATGTCTAAGCTGCGGATTGGTTCTTTGGGCGGCCATAGCGCGCTGGATGTCTGCCGTGGTGCTAAAAGCGAGGGTTTTGAAACCGTCGTAGTAGCTCAAAAAGACCGGGCGCAAACTTATAGCAAACACTATAAAACCCGGGGCGATAAAGGCTGTGTAGATCACGTAATTTTGGTTGATAACTTCGGCGATATCGTCAAACCAGAAATACAAGAACAATTACGTCAATTGAATACCATTTTTGTGCATAGCCGTTATTTCTGGGTTTACTGTGATTATAGTGAAGTCGAAAATAATTTCCTGGTGCCCATCCTCGGCAATCGCCAATTAGTCCGTAAAGAAGAAAGAAGTGAAGACAAAAACCAATATTATTTACTGGAACAGGCTGGCATAAAACTGCCAAAGCAATTTAAATCACCTGAAGAGATTGACCGCCTGGTTATTGTTAAAGCCGCCGAGGCCGCCCGTAGTTATGAGCGTGCTTTCTTTCTGGCAGGCAGCTATGCGGAATATAAAACTGCTTCTCAAAAACTAGTTGATGATGGTGTGATCACTGAAACTTCTTTGCAAGGTGCGGTCATAGAAGAATTTGTCGTCGGGCCACAAATAAACTTTAATTATTTTTATTCGCCACTGGACGGCGAAGTAGAGTTTATGGGTACCGATACCCGCCGCCAAACAAACATAGACGGCTTATTGCGCCTAACTGCACCTGAACAAATAGAGGTGCTCAAACACGTACGGCCACAATATATAGAAAATGGCCACCAGGCCGTAACTATCAAAGAGTCCCTGCTGGAAAAAGCCTTTACGGTCGGCGAAGCGTTTGTCCAAGCAGTTAAGCAGCACTATCCACCCGGTATGATCGGACCTTTTGCCTTGCAGGGTGCCATAACCGCCGGCCCGCCCACAGAAGAGCTTGTAGTGTTTGATGTTAGTATGCGCATCCCAGGCAGTCCAGGGACTATGTTTACGCCATACTCTGGCTATTTGCACGGCCAAAACCTAAGTTACGGCCAAAGAATTGCCAAAGAAATAAAAAGTGCCGTTGCATATGGCAAACTAGCCACATTGCTAACATAACATACTGTACATTCTTGACAAGTTGTGATATAATATAGGAGTGAGACGTGAGATTTTGGCGTGTTTGATGATCTTTGCCTACTGCTTGGGAGTAGTGCTTTTTAGTTTTAGTTCCAAGTCTACTCTTGCCAATCAGTCAGCACCCCCGCAGGCTGTTAAATCGGCTTCTACTTTTAGGTTTGCGTCCAGCGCTGATGCACCCGATCCAAATCAAGTTTTGGACCTTATAAACAAAGAGCGTTTAACGCAAGGCCAAGCCGGTTTAGTTGCTAATGAAAAATTAGGCAGTGTAGCTTCTGCTCGTGCAACCGATATGGCCAAACGTCAGTATTATGCTCACAAGGCACCTGATGGAAAGTATTATTACGACTACATGGCTGCTAGCAATATTAATGTAGATTATAGCTGCGAAAATCTAGACATGATATTCGTTCCCGACACTACAATCATCATTAATGACTGGTTAGCAAGCAACAAAGGGCATAGCGAATGTATGCTCAGCAATCAGGTTACACAGGCTGGCTATGCCGTCATAAAGACGGTAGATGTAGACTTCAACGGCAAGCAGTCCCCAGCCTACATAGTCGTAGCAATCCACACTACAGACATCAACTAAATAGGACTTTCGTAAAACGGCACAGTTCGGCCGAAAACCTGTGCTTCCCTGCTCGACGTACCCGTAGTACGCCTGCGCTGCAATGCCCCGCCTGTCTTTCCGACAGGACGGACAGGTCGCTTTTCAGCCAAACTGCTGCACCATTTTACGAAAGTCCTTGCTAAATGAGAGTCTGTAAGCAGGTTCTAAACGGCTCGACGGCCAACAATCATATTGTATATAAACACAATTAAGGCTACAACCAGCAGCAAATGAATCAAACCTCCACCTACATTCCCAATAAAGCCCAAAATCCACAAAATCCCCAAAATAACCGCGATTGTCATTAGCATATTTGAACCCTCGTTTAATTGTGCCTGCAAGTGTACTAACTGTTAATAAATCCAACAGTAAGAAACCTAACACGCCGTCGGATATTTACATTTGCACTTATGAAATATAATTGGCAAAAGACAAACAAGCAAGTGTGGTATAATTATTAGTGAAAACTAGAGTAATAGGAGTATGAATTATGCCAACATTAATCCCAGTTCTTGAGTCTGGTCCTAGTTGTGGACGATGTGATCTGAATTTTGAGGGACGATGTATGGGGTGGGCAGCACTAGAAGCCGTCGCCGATGTTAATGAGGCTTTCGATGATGTTAGTGGCTTAGATCATCTTGGTTCAAGTAGAGTCGTAACTGAACGTATGCTAGGCGAGAGCATAGCGCAAGGCAGAGGTACAACCGCTTTAAGTAGTGATTTAGAAAATACAGAGGCAGGGCTGAGGTTATGCAAAGGGGCAGTCGTTAAGCCCCTGTTGGATAGTTATCTTAAAGTTTCTGATAGCTTTACCCCAGACTTACCTGATGCGCCCAGAATCTACGCTGACTCCGCGAAAAGAGTTTTCAGAGTCGCTAGAAATATACGTGCAGCTGCGAGTTTCGTTTTTGACCATTCAGAGACTCGTGCCGAAATAGACGCGGAGATTAGTTCAATAGAAAAACTGTAAATAAACATTACACAGAACGATACATTTAAAGTTATTGATATCAGAGGTGTTGTATACTGATGATGTCCGACTAGTGTGAGGAGTTTGTAGATGGCTTTGATTAAACCGAAGCAGAAGTTTGTTATTGTCTCTAATCGGTTGCCAGTGAGCGTGTCACGAGTTAATGGTAAGCTGGAGTTCAAACCGAGCCCCGGCGGGCTAGCCACGGCTGTTTCGTCGCTGGATAACAACGCTGAGGAACGGCTTTGGATCGGCTGGCCAGGTATAAGTAATGAGGAGCTAAAGCCCGGCGATAAAACCTTGATTAAGCGTAAGCTCCGTCAGCAAGGTTGCTTCCCGGTTTTCCTGGACGAAGAACAAGTCAAAAATTACTACGGCGGTTACTCTAACGATACCATCTGGCCGATGTTTCATTATTTTCAGTCACTGGCTCAGTTTAACAACGAATATTGGGATGCCTACAAAGAGGTTAACCAACTTTTTGCTGAGGCAGTTGCTGACCAAGCCGATGAGCGTGCTTCAATCTGGGTTCATGATTATCAGCTGATGTTGTTGCCGCAACTAGTCCGTAGCGTCATGCCGCGTAGCTCTATCGGCTTCTTTTTGCACATCCCCTTTCCCTCTTATGAAATTTTTCGGCTAATGCCCAACCGCAGAGAATTGCTGGAGGGTATACTGGGAGCTGATTTGATCGGCTTCCATGTTTATGACTACGGGCGGCACTTTATGAGTAGTGTGCTGCGTATTTTGGGGCTGGAGAGCAGCCATGGGTCAATAGTATTACCTGATCGCATAGCTACGGTAGATGTCTTCCCTATCGGTATTGATTATAAAAAGTTCAAAGAATCAGTACGTGATCCTGCCGTGGTCAAAGAGATTAAGAGCCTGAATAATCACTACAATAAGCAAAAAGTAATAATTTCGGTTGATCGTCTGGACTATTCCAAGGGTATTCGCAAGCGCCTGGAATCCTATGCTACATTTTTAGAACAAAATCCGCAGTATCATAAAAAAATCGTTTTAGTAGTAATAGCGGTGCCATCCAGAACGGAAGTAGAAAGTTATCAGCTATTGCGGGATCAGATTGAGCAAACCGTTAGCCGGATAAATGGCAAATATGCCAGTCTGGACTGGATGCCGATTGCCTACCAGTTCAAAAACCTCCCATACGAACAATTAGTGGCTTTATACGCCCGGGCTGATGTGGCTTTAGTCACGCCACTGCGCGACGGCATGAACCTGGTAGCCAAAGAATATGTGGCCACAAAGCAGGAGTCTCCCGGCGTTTTAATACTGAGCGAAATGGCTGGGTCGGTAGATGAGTTACCAGAAGCTTTGAGTATTAATCCCAATGACAGTGCCTCTATAATTGAAGCTTTGGAAATTGCCCTAACTATGCCAAAACGCGAACAAAGGCAGCGGCTGGAGTCTATGCAGCGGCGGCTATCGCGCTATACCGTCCAACGCTGGGCAACTGATTTTATGGAGCAACTGGCACATTCTAAAAAAGTTCAGGCCGAACGGCGGGAAAAAGATCTACCAGAAGACGCCAAACTTCAACTGATTCAGGATTTCAAAAAGGCTAAAAAGCGGCTTATAATTTTGGATTACGATGGCACCATGCGGGAGCTAGTATCAAGCCATAAGCCTGCTCAAGCAACACCGCCCGCTGCGCTAATGCAACTGCTTCAAAAAATGATTGAAATGCCCAAAACCAAAGTGGCAGTTATCAGCGGGCGCCCAAGAGAAGTTATGGAAAAATGGTTTGGCCGTATGGATCTTGCAATGGCCGCTGAGCACGGTGCCTGGGTCAAGGAAAGCGGCGAATGGTCCCAAGCCCAGGTTTCATTTCAGAAGTATAAAAATTTGATCTTACCAATTTTGGAGCGATACCTGGAACGTACGCCCGGCGCTGTAATAGAAGAAAAACGTTTTGCAGTTGTATGGCACTACCGCAACGTCGCGCCAGAACTTGCATATGTGCGCAACAGCAGTCTGCGACATGAGCTTAACCATGTACTGGAAAACTCTGATATTGGCATTCACAACGGCCATAAAATAATAGAGATGAAACCAAGAGGTATTAATAAAGGCGTGATTGCTCAGGAGTTGCTGGCAATGTATCCATCGGACTTTATATTGGCGGCTGGCGATGATTATACTGACGAAGCTATGTTTGAGGCCTTGCCCGAAGAAGCCTACAGTATTAAGGTTGGCCTGGGCGAAACCCACGCCCACTTCCGCCTACCCCGCGTCAAAAACGTCCTCTCTTTGCTAGAAGAACTTACAGAAAAATGATAATTAAACCTGACAGAGTATTATTGGCAAGCAGAAGTTGCGGGATATCTGACAGTGAGTACATTGGCATTGTCTTTTAAGGTGCCGGATCCAACGAAAGTAGGACCGACAATGAAGTCTCCCTTTCGTGGGAGCTGGTTGTCATTACGGGCCCCAGGATCGCTATAGGTAAACTGGAGTTCGCCCCCGATATTTTTAACGGTCAAATCAGCAGCCACATTACCATCATTTCCATCAAAGCTAAACGATTCGCCGTCGTTCACAGTATGAGTTTCCACAAGCGGGGGGCAGTTTTGCTTGGGCTCTGATGCTGCATCTATCCCCGCTGGTACCATAACTGCTACTATCGTTACACCCGCAAAAGCTAAACGAGCGTACATTGGCCCATCTCCACCGCCTTGTTCGTCTCGGTTTCTAAGTGTTTCCCATAATTTCATAAGTCTCTCCTAAACTGAATAAATGATACAGATAATAAGCAATTATGTCAACTAGTTGGTATAAAAATATATTATCGACCTTAATATCGGTAGTGGTCGGCTTTGTATGGTCCTGTTTGGGGAACATCCATGCATACCCATGATAAACCACTTTCCGGCCTTAAGGCTCGCCTTTTATAGCCAGAACTTTCCGAAATTTAATAACCGTACTACCGGTACGCTGATAAAATTTCAAAAACTTCTGACTCATAAAACATCAACCCTAAAAACCGAAAAGAAATTTATCATGGGTATACTTGGCTTGGCCAGGAGACAGTTTAATCATTTGCCACAAAATTTTCTCCGTTAAGGGTTGAATCCTACAAAACTGCCACAAAATGACTATGGCTGAGTATCTTGTCGAAGACCAGGGAAAAGGTGGGCGCGTTGGTGCTGCAAGGGCGGGATATCTGGTTGTACGGGGCCAGTTTTGCGAAGAATTCGTACTGTTACTGGCGTTTGTGTCGTAGAGGAGTCATTATCAAACTCAACTTCGGAAAACTCAAGGCCAAACTGGGCAAAATAGCTTGGTCGATCAATAAGACCAAGCGGATCGCCAGTGATTTCTACACCTGAAACAATAGCTTGGATCGACGATAACAAATGAAATCGGCCGATGTTACCTGTAGTAAATCGCCATTTGTGCTGGTCACCATCCAAATATACTCCACCAGGTTTGAGCAACCGGCTGACCTCCTGGAAGTAACTATTTTGTTGGTTGTAGCCAAGCGAATACACTAAACCACCGCTCACCATAAGATCGAAACTTCCATCCGGAATCGCTAGATTCAACACATCACCTGCAACATAATTCGCGTTAGGGCCATTACGCTTTTTGGCTACCTCCAAAAGCTCCGGCACCTTGTCAATAAAGGTCATATTCTGGGCTATGCTTACACGAGCATCCTTGTCCAGCAACAATGCTCCGAGCTTACCGGTTCCTGCCCCCAGATCAGCTACATCTTGCCATTTTTCCATGCCGTCAGGCAGTAACTCACGAGCAACTTTTACAATTCCATTAATAATTGCATGGTTTGTGAGGCCTTCAATGACATCAAACCACACCCTTTGATCGGTATTATCATCTTCGGCGACAGGCTGGGCCAGCATTCTGTACCTCTCATCTGGTGGGGCGTGGAAGATATCATCGTGAAATTTTAACAGTGCCACAGGTGTAACGGTTGGATCGGCAGTTTCAGGGTTTAAGTCGTCACATATTTCACCTTGAACGGCCCAACGAGTAAACATGCTACCAATTCTAGAAGGTCTCTCGGCCAAAACTATACGAGCGCGTTGCACAAAGCTGGCGTGACTTAGAACAGGGTCTTCATCGAAGTTAAATCTGTTATCCACAACGGTAAATATTATACAACTATAATTCAAAGAAATCAAACGCATACCGGTCGATATCTCTTGCACTTGAGCGCCAGACACGTTTTCTCCGTGAGCAACGGAGTGAGCTTTACAGTAAGGTACTGTTCATGAGTAGCGCAGCGGAAAAACGTGTGTGGTGCCAAGAAGCTTCGCAGAAATCCGGCTCAGCCGGGGTTGTACGAAGCTGGTGCATGGGATATCCCTAATAGCGGTAGTGGTCGGCTTTGTATGGACCTTCCTCTGGAACGTCCATGTATTTGGCTTGGTCTGGGGTTAGTTTGGTCAGCTTGCCGCCCAAGGCTTCTACATGAATGGCTGCGACTTTTTCGTCCAGGTCCTTGGGTAGTCTATAGACGCCAATTTCGTATGGTTTGGTGTAAAGCTCGATTTGCGCCAAAACCTGGTTAGAAAACGAGTTTGACATCACAAAAGAGGGGTGCCCCGTAGCATTGCCAAGGTTAACCAAGCGACCTTCTGACAGCACAATTATGCGGTTGCCACTTGGCATCACATATTGGTCGACGAGTGGTTTAATAGTCACTTTTTTGTCTCCGGCTAAATCATTTAGCTCTTTCATTTGGATTTCATGGTCAAAGTGGCCAATATTGCAGACAATTGCCGTGTCTTTCATGGCTTTCATATGTTCCAGCGTAATTATATCTTTACAGCCAGTTGCCGTCACAAAGATATCTGCTTTTGGTGCAGCTTCGTCCATAGTCATTAGCTCGTAACCTTCCATGAGGGCTTGCAGGGCGCAGATAGGGTCAATTTCTGTAATGTATACCCGGCAACCAAAAGCCCGCAGTGACTGGGCGCTGCCCTTGCCGACGTCGCCGTAGCCGGCTACGACAGCAATTTTGCCGGCCAGCATAATATCAGTGCCGCGCTTGATACCGTCTACCAGTGATTCACGGCAGCCGTACAGATTGTCAAACTTAGATTTGGTAACACTATCATTTACATTTATGGCCGGAATTTTTAGCTTATTTTCTTTTAAATAGCTGTTAAGTTGCTTGACGCCTGTGGTGGTTTCTTCTGTCACGCCCTTTATGGCGTCTAGTAGTTCTGGATGCTTATCATGTACAAGCGCTGTTAAGTCGCCACCATCGTCGAGTATCATGTTGGGGCCTTGGTTTCCAAATTTCAGTGTTTGTTCCACGCACCACCAGTAGTCGTCTTCCGATTCACCTTTCCAGGCAAACACAGGAATACCGGCTTTAGCGATAGCGGCGGCTGCATGGTCTTGTGTGGAAAAAATATTACAGGATGACCAACGTACTTCGGCGCCTAGTTCAAGCAGTGTTTCTATTAATACTGCTGTTTGGATGGTCATATGTATAGAACCTGCAATACGCGCGCCAGCCAATGGTTTGCTTGTGCCAAACTCTTCGCGTAGTCCCATTAGCCCGGGCATTTCCTTTTCTGCCAGTGTAATTTCTGCCCTACCCCAATCGGCCTGGCTAATATCGGCTACTTTGTAATCTGTCATTAAAGCTGTATCTCCTGGTTAAAAGTTTCGTAGTGACGAGCCTGGACCGCCTTGAGGTCAAGAGTGTGTTGCGTGCCGTGTTGTTCGACTACAAATGACGCTATGGTGGACCCTAGCTGCCCGCAGGCAAGCAGGCCCCATTGTCGCAAATATCCATATAAAAAGCCAGCTCTAAAAGCGTCACCCGCGCCCGTTGGGTCAACAACCTTTGCGGGCTTAGTGGCCAATATGCTAAGCGGTGCTGGCAAGCTGGCGCCCTCAATCACTGAGCCGTGTTTGCCAAATGTGGTTATGACAATTGGCACCTTGGCTTTGATGGCATCCGGAGTCAGCCCGGTTTTTTTAACAATCGCCCCTAGCTCGTAATCGTTGACAATTAGCACCTCAGCGGCGTCAACACCGGCCTGCAAATCCTCACCTGCAACATTACTAACTTGCTGTCCGGGATCGTATATTAGGCGTAGCCCTAAGCTTTTGCACTCTTCTGTTTGGGCGCGCATTGATTTAGGGTCATGCGCGGAGATACAAACCACCACATCTTGTCCGTCCCACTGCTTTAGGAGCCTTCCGGGAATAACTCCGTCAGTCCGACCAGATGATTTGGGAGCTAAAATTGCTTCTGGGGAAAGAGGCGTACCTTTGGTACGTTGGACTGAGCCAGAAGTTATTTTAGACGCAAAGGGCTGGTCGGATGATGGGGTTATTCCCGGAAGGCTCCTCAAGCTTAACGAACTGGCGTCGCTCATAGCGCCGGGATAAAACCCGCCAATTTGATTATCGTCCATATCGGTCATGACATTGAATGAGGCCGTTGGCAGCGAGCTTTCGTGGACAAATTTCGTATTAACCCCGCCAGCAGCCAATTCTTTTATATAATTTGCCGCGTCCTTACCGGCGCTATCAAACAGAATTGGCTTATCACCCAGCTGTGCCGCGTAGTAGGCGATGTTCGCCCCACTTCCACCCCTGGTTTCTTCAATTTTATCAAGCAGAATACTGACCGACAAAACATGCAATTTTTCCGGATTAATAAGCTCGCTATAGCGCCCAGAAAAATTCATAATGCGGTCCAGCGCTATTGACCCACATATAATTAAATTTGAATGTACCATTAGCTTGTTTGTCCTTTCTTCCATGTTAACGATATAACTATACTGCCCAGGAAAAGTGCAGCAAGTACGCCCAGGCTAACTGCGACAGGCACATGCAGTCCCAAAGGCGCGCCTATTAGTTTGAAGCTTATCCAAGCTAAAATGATTGCCAGTGCCCAGTTAAGTGCCCAAAACTTATCGGCGACTGATTGGTATACAAAGAATAAAGCTCTAAGCCCAAGCAAAGCAAAGACATTACTGGAATAAGCAATAAACCGGTCCGGGCTAACCGCCAGAACCGCCGGAACACTATCAACCGCAAAAACTATGTCAGTTAGCTCAATAAGTATAATTACAGCGGCCATCATGGTCAACATGCGCTTGCCATTAACTACGGTAGTGAGTTTATGGCCATCAAACTTAGGGTGAATTGGCAGAACTTTGGTCAATATTTTCCACATCCTCCCCTCGGCGATCTCAAGCTGCTCTTTTTCAGAGTCGTGGCCATGACGCGCTTCTTTAAGCGCTTTCCAGGCTGCCCTCAGTAGGATTAGTCCAAATATTATGCTTACCCACTCAAATCGCTTGAGTAACTCAAAGCCAGCCAGTATAAAGAGAAGCCGGAATACAATGGCGCCCGCAATACCGTAGTTGAGCATGCGCCGTTCAAACTCTGGATGTACCTTAAAGCTGGTGAAAATAAGGCTAATAACAAACAGGTTGTCCAGGCTCAAGGCTTTCTCTATAGCCCAAGCTGCTAAATATTCCCCGCCAGCCTGGGCACTTATAAATATAAAGATTGGAATGGAAAACAACAGCGCTATGGCAATATAAAAAGCTGACCAGTGGACGGCTTCCTTGAACTTTACTACGTGGTCTTTGCGGGTGTGATGGGCTTCTATCAGGGCATACATAACAAGCGCGGCAACCACAATGGCATATAAAAACCACGGTACGTTGTAGCTATGGACTTGTGCCGTTTCAACCGCGGCTAGGAAATTCATCTACCTAATAATACCATCTCTTGTATACCAACGACTTTCATAAAAAATGTCCACAGGATATACCGTGGATCTAAAGAGTTAATTTAAATAAATACTACACAACCTGAAATAAATCATTGCACTGTAGTTATGCTAATGCTACAGTTAAATCATCAATAATCTCAAGGGGGTCTCATGTTAAAAACATTAGCAAACGTCTTCGGGGCGGTATTTCTATTAATTGGCGTGCTTGGTTTTGTGCCAGGTGTAACCAGTGACGGAAAACTGCTCGGAATATTTGATGTCAGCACTTTGCACAATATCATTCACATTGCATCTGGTGTTGCTGCCTTTGCACTGGCTGCAAGTGGTCCTAAGGGTGCTCGAACCTACTTCCAGGTTTTCGGTATCGTTTACGCCGTTGTAACCGTAGTTGGATTTATCCAAGGCGACACAGTGCTTGGCCTAATCGGTGTTAACATGGCAGATAACCTACTTCACCTAGTCATTACTGCCGTTGCGCTTTACGCTGGTTTTGGTATGAAAGCCACCGAAGCTTAAAGATCGATGTTACAATCTACTCGTTTGAGTGCAGTTTGGTCGATAGGCGAGCATTGGAGCGTAGTGTACTTATTGGTACATGAGCACCGAAGCGCAGATTTTCGGGCAAAATGCGCCAAAGTAGTAGGTTGTTTATGAACAAAAAAGCCTTGCTAATCTTAGCGCTCGTGGTAATCACGGGCGCTGGCTTTTTATTTATACGTAATTCTAAGGAAAAGGGTCAGTTCCAGGAAAAAGTCGCGCAAGCTGTATCCTCAATGGCGGTTGATTCCAGCAGCGCGGTTAGCGTAGACCTGTCTGGCTACGCGTTTAAGCAAGAAATTATTAAAGTCAAAAAAGACACCAAAGTTACCTGGACAAACAAAGATTCTGCCAAGCACACTATTACAGGTGACGAAGGCAATTTTATAGATAGCGAAGCCATTGGCAAAAATGGCACCTATGAGAAAGTTTTTGATCAAACCGGCACTTTCCAATACCACTGCAATCCCCACCCTACTATGCTAGGCGCAGTAATTGTAGTCGACTAGGTAGTTTCTGCGATTACTCTGGCCGGGGAGGCATCAAGTTCTAGGTTTAATGGCAAGGCGTAGACTTTAAACTGTTTGCCCGCAAGAGTGCGTAAGTTTGTCAGATTCTCAATAATGAGAACGTTACCTGCTAACAGGATTTTGTGGATCGGAAAGCCCTCTATGTTATCTACGCTGCAGGCATCAAGCCCGACCATCTTGACTTTCTTCTTAACAAGATAATGGGCTGTTTCTTCGGACATTGCCGGGTAGTCTGAAAAATAAACAGGATCATGATACTTTTCATTCATGCCAGTATCTAACAATACGATATCCCCATGCTCGATATGTGCGTCTTGTATCGCCATTAAATTTCCGTTAGTAACGCCAATATAGCGGCCTTGGCCTATGAAGTTGTCCGCAGGTATTTGATCCAGAGATATACCGCCCTCAATCATGTGCATAGGGGCGTCAATGTGCGTTCCAACGTGAGTTCCTGGTGAAATATAGTGATCACAATAACCATCCCTACTCAAGACTCCTGCAGGCTCGATCTTTGTCGCTGGGTCGCCAGGATATACCGGTGTCTGCAAATTTATCGCCACTGATAAGTCAATAATCATTAATTAAGTATAGCGCTTATTTGGTGGGGTTTTGAGATTCAGGCTGTTATAGTCTTGAAGTTACGAACAATGACTAAGGTAATGTGTCCCAGGCTTCTTCTGTGGCGACGTCTTTGGCGGTCTTTGGTGTGGCTGAGGCGGTATTTACTCCTGTGGGTAGTGGCGTGTCGTCACCACTGTTATTGAAGGTGTCAAGTTGGCCGGCGAGTGATAGTATTTGGGCGGTGTCTTCCGTGCAATAGGCTGTTTTGGCTGCGGCTATCAAGTCACCATCATCAGTTTCAAAGGCTGCTTTGTTGAGCATGGCGCCAAGTAGTTGCTGCATCATTTGCATGCGGGCTTGATTTAGCTTGCTGCGCTTGGCATTTGTGGTCGTTTTGGCGACATTTGCCCAGAGGCCACCTTCTAGCTCGCCAATGGTTTCAATAGTGCGGGGTCCACAAATGAACCAGTAATTGTTTTGTTGATTGGCTTCAAAAACCTGAGTGGCAAGGGCCAGATGGGTTTGCCAGAAGCCAATGGTACGGGTAATTGGCGGTACGGGGTCATTGTTGGTGATGGTACAGGTTTTAGTTTCACCGATGGCGATTGTACCCACGCAGTCTGTACCCAACGTTTTTATGTAACCAAGCGCGTCTTGCTCGTCAACACTGTAGGCTCCAACGTCCAACGTAATGGTTGTGCCGGCCGCGTTGCCTGGGAAGTTATCATCAGACGGTTCGGTAGCAGTAACAAGCATAGTGAAGTCGCCAGCTACTCGTGTGCCACCGTTGTCGTTGATGACAGTTTTGATGACGATCAGCCGCGGCGCAATGTCATTGTTAGTAATAGTACAAGTAGCTGATTGGTTAATGCCAACGGTAATATTCGCGCCATTTTGTGTCCCGCCAACGCAGACCCAGGCTGATGCCGTGTAGCCGGCTGGACCGGTTTCACTTAAGGCAAATGTATCTGCAATTAAGCCAGGGCCGGAATCTACAGGGCTTGTACCAGATAGGTCGTTAGAGCCAGTACCATTTGCGGTCAGTGTGAAGTCAGCAACAGTTGCTGCGCCACCATTGTCATTGACTATAACCTTGCGTAAATGAAGTTGAGGCGCGGTGTCGTTGTTGGTGATAGTACAAGTCTTATCATCACCGAATGCTAATGTTACTGTTCCAGTTGCTGCACACGCTCCGCCCCAGACACTGGCGGTGTAGTCCGGATGGTTTGTTTCAGAAGCTGTGTAGTTGCCTGGTGCAAAGGTATTTGCTTGACCACTGGTCACTGATTGTGCGTCTACGAACAGCGGGAAATCACTCACGCCAAGCGTACCGCCATTATTATTCGTAACATTTTTTACAAGTGTGAGCTTTGGAAGCCTACCATTCGTAAAGGTACAGGTGATAGTTTGCCCAGCTGCCAGAGTAAGTGAGCCTGGGTTTTGTTGATTGCTGCAAGTAGCACTATCTAGAACCCAACCAACCGGTACAGTTTCGCTGACCGAGTAGGCGCCTGGATTGAGGTCGCCTGAATCATTAGACTGCCCGTCACTTAGGCTGAAGCCATCGTTGTCGTAGTTAGCCACAAAGGTAAATAGGGTTAGGTCACCAGCCGGAATAGTCTGTTTGATGACCACGATATTGGCATCTTTCTGGTTCGTAAATGTGCAGGTAACTGTTTCGCCAGGTCCAACGTCTATGCTACCGGGTGCTTCATCGCTGTCACAAGTTGCAGAAGTTTGGTCCCAACCAGCCGGTACTGTCTCGGTCACAGTGTACAAGCCTGGTACGACCTGTTGGTTGTTTGGAGCTGCAGCGTCAGTTAACGAAAAGTTGTTATAGCCAGTACCACCGGCCGTAAAGTCGAAGCTCTGTGGATCGCCAGCAGGATCGGTTACTTTATTTACAATGATGCGACCTTTTCGGGTGTTCGTGATAGTACAGGTTTTGTCATCGCCAGCCGCCAGTGTAATGGTGCCAGCTGTAGCTGTACCACCGCAGCCATCACCAGATACGACACTTGTATAGTCAGCTAAGTTAGTGTTTGTTCCGGCTGCTTCTGCAAACGTATTTGCGCCGATGACTGCAAACTGCGCTCCGGTTGTACCGCCATCGCCGACATCTGTGGCGTGTTCGGTACCGTTAATGAGCAGATTGAAGTTACCATCATCATCGGCAGGAACCGTTACTTTCACAACGGTGAGTTTCGGCCTTTTGGTATTAGTGAATGTACAAATGACGTTTTCGCCTAGCGAAACTTGGATGTTAGCGACAGTAGCCACATCAAACACGGAAGTACCGTCATTACATGTGCCAGAATTCAGCGTCCAGCCATCAGGAATGGTTTCTGCTACTGAGTACGTGCCGGCATTTACATTGGTTGGGCCGTTTGAACCAGTACCGGCAGCTGTTGTGATACTCGGTGTTGAAGCAGTCGGGCCGGTAACAGTAAAGTTAAATTGCCCGTCACCACCTACGGTATTTTTCACAATCGTAAGCGTGCCTGTGGTGTCATTATTCGTAATGGTACATGTCTTGGTTTCACCAAGCGCTACAGTCACACTTGCATTTACATTACAATCGCCTCCCCACGGACCAGCTGTGTAGCCAGTCAGTAGCGTCTCCCCGGCTGTATGTACACCTGGGTTAACAGGGACGGCAACTTCATCTAAGACGGAAGTATTATCAACAGTCAACAAGAAGTCGTTTGGTCCAGCGGTACCGCCATTGTCATTGATGACGGTTTTGTTCACTATCAGGAACGCCTGTCGGTCATTGTTGGTCAGCGTGCAAGTTTTGGTCTCGCCCAACGCAACGGTTGTGTCGCCATTTTGGTCACAATCACCACTGAAGCCCTCAAATGTATAGCCAGGCAGATTTGTCTCACCTGCTGTGTATGTTCCGGGGTTAACGGGTACTGTTATGCCGGACGTGACAGGATTACTTTCTAGGGTAAGATTGAAGTCATTTGGCAAAGCTGAACCGCCGTTGTCGTTTGTAACTACCTTAACGACAGTTATAGAAGCTTGTTGGTCATTATTTGTAATGGTACAGGTGGCGGTTTGTCCCAAGCCGACAGTAATGTTGGCTCCATTTTGATTTCCGCCAACGCAGGTCCAAGCACTCGCTGTATAACCGGCTGGCCCGCCTGTTTCTGTCAATGAATAGGTACCAGCATCAAAGGCTGCATTGCTTGTAACATCTGTGTCACCTACTGCTCCCGGGCCCGAGAATGGTGTTGGACCGGCTAGCGCATTCAGAGTCCACTGGCTCTCGGTTGCGCTGCCGCCATTATCATTGACGACGACTTTATTGAGAATCAATGTTGGAACATTGTCATTGTTTGTAATAGTACAAGTGGCTGATTGGCCAAGGCCTACTGTTACGGTATCTCCGTCATTTTGTGTACCGCCAACACACACCCAATCACTAGCTGTATAACCAGCTGGCCCAGTTTCGCTTAGATCATACGAACCGGCATCAAATGAAGTGCCGTTGGGTACTGAGGGTCCAGCGCCACTAAAACCAGCTGGCCCGGTAGCGGTTAACGTCCAGGCATTTTCTAGCGCGGTACCGCCGTTATCGTTCACCACCACTTTTACGAGAGTTAAGGATGGAGCATTATCGTTGTTTGTAATTGTACAAATAGCAGATTGTCCCAAACTTACTCTGACGGTGTCACTATCATCTTGCGTTCCGCCGACACATACCCAACTGCTGGCCGTGTAGCTACTAGGTCCAGATTCAGATAAGTCGTAGCTGCCTGTATCAAATGAAGCACCATTTGATACTGAGGGTCCCGCACCGCTAAAACCAGTTGGACCGGTAGCGGTTAACGTCCATTGATTCTCGGTAGCACCACCACCGTTGTCATTAGTCACAACTTTTACAAGAGTTAAACCTGGGGCATTGTCGTTATTATTTATAGTACAAGTGGCATTGTCGCCAGGAGCTAGTGTAATAGTATTGCTTACCACTGGGTTGCCACTGTTGTTAGCACATGAATATGTACCGGCTGTGTAGCCGGCTGGCTCACCAGTCTCGCCCAAGTTGTACTCGCCTGCGCTAACCGCAGCATTTGTAACCGCCGCAGTACCAGTGACGCCAGACAAAGGTGTAGGTCCTGTTGCTGTCAGCGTCCAAGCGCCCGGTAGCGAGGTACCACCGTTATCATTCGTAACAGTTTTTACAAGCGTCAATCTCGGAAGTTTGCTATTTGTAAACGTGCAAGTAACCGTTTGGCCGGCCGTTACGGTAATCGAATTTGGGGATTGCTGACCATCACATGTTGCGCTGACTTGAGTCCAACCATCAACGGCTGTTTCTGCGACCGTGTAATTTCCTGGCACAACAGACTGATTATTTGAAGCGGCCGAGTCGGTCAGTGAGAAGCCAGTGTAACCTGCACCAGTAGTGGTAAATCCAAAGCTTTGCTGGTCACCACTGGGCTGCGTAACTTTATCGACAATAATATGCGCGCGTTTAGTATTAGTAAAAGTACAAACCAACTGATCGCCATTCGCTAGGCTTATATTAAGGCCAGAAGCTGTAGGAGTAATGGTCGTACCCTGCGTTGCTCCGGTACAGTTCTTGCTTGTTAAGTCCCAATCACCAGGAACATTTTCTGTAATGGTGTACGTGCCATCCTCAAGTGCAGACCAAACAATTGGTGTGGCCGCGTCAGTAAGTGATGGACTGGTTGGAGCAGGTAAACCACTAGTTGTAAATCCGAAACTCTGGGCGTCAGCCGAAGGAACGGTAACCTTATCAAGTGTAATTGAACCTTGTGGTGCTGGTATAACAGCCGCAGCAGATAGCGAGCGGTCTTGATTGCCGCCTACCCCATCAAGGGAGATCAAGCGAGTATGGTATGGCGAGCCACTAATGCCACCGGCCGAGTTGCCATCTCCCCAAACTTCCGCGGTGCCAATATGACCGCCCCAGGCTAAGACAGCGTCATCATGAGGTTCGGTAACAGTGAAAGCAATTGACATCCTGGTTGATGAATTTTCTTCGTTAAGATCGCCTTCTGCAACATATTCCATGTCGGTAATTGTGCCGTTCCAAAGCGTCATCTGGCGCTCACTATCTTGTAAAGTATTAAAATCAGTAGTTGGCTGATCAGGAACCGGACTCCCAGTACTACTTGGAACCGGAATGGGAAAAGTATCAGGTGTTCCAGTAGCGGTAGTTCCTTCAATTGGGTTAATGCCCTCGGCACCATGGCCAAACGGAGCATGCGGCTCCAGGCGATCATAAGACGTAATGTAGTCAATGGCATGCGCGCCGCTATGCTTGATGTCCCACTCTATAATTACGGTATGTTCCCCAACTGATAAGTTTGAAAATATCAGACGATAAGGAATGGAATACCCCTCAATGTAGTGAGAATTATTTTCATTTGCATTGCCGTTTACCCAGTCAACCGGCGAGTCTGGAGAGGCAGCTGAACCATTGTGTGCTTGGTCTAAGTCCGCTTTTGGCGGCCCGCCATGCTCACCAAAAACACTAGGTATGCTGAATAAACATAACAAAACAACCGCAACGATTAATAACCGTTTACGGCCTATAGCAAGAACTCCCATGACTGACCCTCCTTATTATGTTTGTCACCAGTTTAAGTCCCAAAGAGATATTTGTTTCTGAGAACAAGGTAGCATAACCGTCAACATTAGTCCACAAAATAGATTAATAAAACAACAACTGTAGATGTAAAAAATCTAACAGAAAATATTTAACGTAACTGTTATCGTATATTTGCTTAAGAAAAAGGATGTGAATGGGTGTAGTTGAAGCTGGGCTTAGTGGCCCGCTAGAGGCTGAAGTCCCCCATGGGGGTGCTGTAAGCATTGTAAATTATTTTGGACATACGCCCGGTCATGACGCGTTGCGAAGCGCTGTCATGGGTCCGCAGTTAAGGGCCACGTTATTCCCGCCCCCTTTAGGCAGAACTGCCATAAGGGCATATTCTGATTATGTCACTGCCTCAAAAGAAGTTACTGGAGCTGAAGTAATTGCAGGGGACGCAGCAGCCTAATCAAACCACAAGCACGCAGAGTAATTTATAGAGAAAAGACTGGACAACCTGCAGAATACTGACATACTTGATAGTAGTAAAAATAACAAATATGTACAGCAAAATATCACATGTTCGATCTAGGCCAAAGTTCAGAGTGACTGGTATAGATTCAAACAAGCGTCTTACCAAAATATTTCGCGAGAGCCTTAATACTAGCTGGGTTCATCCCTATATTCGTGCTAGGCGGTTTGTGCGTGATTATAGCCTGCCTGTGATTTTGACGTTAATCTTTTTGCTATTGGCTGGCACTGCTACATATCTACGAGTATCACAAAAGTCATCATTGGCAGACCTCCTGGCTGGGGTGACTAACGGGGGTCAAGGTTATGGTACGCTTTTGAGCAAAGATAAAACTGATGAACTCAAAAAGAATAGTGATAATGCTAACAATCAGCCAGCTGCGGCGGTACCTGCCGGCAGTCCGTCGTCATTTGCAATAAATACCAATGGCAGTACATCAGCTAATGGCACAGCATCCACTGGCGGTGGCACAACTTCGCCTACTACAAGCCCACCTCCTCCTGCCGGCAGCCCGCCGCCAGCACCTTTAATATTTAGTGCCTCAATAGCCAGTTTTCAGTTAGATAGCAGCTCACTGGACTGTACGACCCCTAAACCCAAGCCCCAAACGTGTTCAAAAATTTATGTATTTAACTCTGGCTTAAGCACTCAGAACGGGCCCGGAACCGTCAGTTATAGCTGGCGCAGTAGTTTACAAAGTGCCAATGAAACTAGTAGTTTCTCGGCTCCAAACGGAAGCTCACTAACTACAAGGCAAAAAGTAATCACCCTCCCCTGTCTCCCGGCCACCAACTTTAGCCTGCAGATTACCATTGATGCTCCAACATTCACGCAGTCAGCAACTATAAACACAGCGCATAACTGTATAGGAATATAGCGCTCAACCTAACCAATATCGATGTTTGCCATGTACAATAATGCTTATGTCTGAGAGCAAAAATAACGGTAACCTGCACCGTCGGTTTGTCATGCGAGTGTTGGCGCCGCCTTTTGTGGCTCTATTGTTGTTGAGCGCGGCAACCATTTGGCAGCTTGGAAATATTTTGCACCGGCAAGCTATAGATGGCCTTAAGCGTTCCGCCACAACAACTGCCGCTACGCTGGAGCGTGAGTTTGCCCTGCGTGAAACTATTCTCAAGCAAAGCGGTACGGAGCTATTTGTAATCAAAAGCGAATATAACTCCGACAGAAAACAATTAGATGACAACCGTGATGCTTGCCGGGCCCACATGCAGAAAAAGTTTACTTTCAAGGATGCTCCAAATGGTGTCTGCGAGCCATTCCGCGGTGGTTTTGCGGGCAGTAACACAGGTAACCTAGCGTCTTTGGAAAACGAATACGTATTGCTTGGCGAGGAAATGATTCAAGACCAAAACCAGCGTATAAATGAACGTATTTCCGCGTTTAAGCAATTTTTCCCAGAAACTTTGGCGTTACTGATAATTAACGACAAAAAACAACCTGTCAGTTCGGCCTACTCCGGCATATTCAAGGCTTCTACAAATATTTTTCAGCCTGATGCGGAGAGTGCGTTAGTAGGCTCAATAAGAGGTAAGCTAGCCACTGCCGAGGGTTACCAATTGGCCGTTTTTGCTTTTCAAATTCCTGGCGGGAGTGTTTTGGCTGCCTATGATTTGCAAAACGAAAATTTCATTAGGCAGGTTTGGGAAAGTGCCCCGATAGACCGGACAAGGACATTAGCGTTATTACTGGATAGCACCGGCAGCCCGGCCTACCCTATTCTTAAAGATGCTGACGGGTTCAAAACCAGCATTAATGAACTGCATCATGAACCGTATATAAATATACCTCTGGACAATGTAGACCATACGGTTGTGGGGGCACCGGCTGGCTCGTCCAACTGGTCGGTGGCAATTGCTTCGCCTACGGCAGCCGTACTGGCGACTCTTAGGGATGCGCAGCTTGCGGCTGTGGTAGTGATTGGGTTATTTATGGTGGGCTTTGTTTGGGTTGGCACATTCTTTATACAGCGGACCCTGCGCAATATTGTTAGCCTTGTTAGTGGGGCTATGGTATTTGGTTCGGGCAGGCTGGATTATAAAATTGCGCTAGACCATGCTGACGGCGAATTTGTGCGTCTGGCGGAAACCATGAATGCTATGGCCCAACGTATTTTTGATGTCGAAAAATCCGTAGATGAGAAAAATAAAGAATTTATATCTGTGGCCACTCATGAGCTGCGGGCACCACTGACCGCAATTATCGGTCATTTATCAATGTTTAATGAAATGTACGACAAAAAACTGGATGATAAGGCAAAGTTTCTGATTGACCAAGCATATTACGGATCGGCTCGCCTGCGCGATTTGGTAAATGATATGCTCAACGTCGCCCGTCTAGAAAGTGGCCGGTCAGAGTTCGCGCTAACGACAGTGCCAATTAAGCCTGTCGTAGAAGACGTCATAAGCACCATGGCCGTCGTGGCTAAAATTACCAATGTAACCCTGGAGTACAAGCACGTACACGAAGCAGACGTGCTTGCGGATGAGCAAAGACTCAGAATAATAATTAATAATTTTGTTTCAAACGCCATCAAATACAACCGTCCCGGTGGTCACGTAATAGTTTCCCACCAAGTCCAAGACAATCTGTTAGTCACATGCATAGAAGATAATGGCTTAGGCATCCCAGAAGACCAAAAAGCCCATATGTTTGAAAAGTTCTTCCGCGTGGAACATGAAGACCGCAAAAGCGTCACAGGTACAGGGCTAGGTATGTACATAACCAAAGAATACATTGAGCAAATGCACGGCAAACTCTGGTTTGAATCATCTCATGGCACAGGTACAAAATTTTACTTTAGCCTGCCAATAGTAAGCCCGCCCTTGCGCACTAAAATCAAGAAAATTATCAAACAAAAACTAGCCCGCAAATAGGTAAAACAAGAACGTGTAATGTTTTATATCGTCTGGGAATGATCAATGAGCCAGTAGACCGCAAGGTGGCCGTAGTGCGTAGAACAGCGTGGACAGGGTTGGCGAGGGATGCTGTAAGAATGAAACACTGGGATTAATACCTTGTATATTGTATAATAATAGCCAAATGGAATTTCCAAATGATACGTTTAAGCCCCGAAAAGATAGATATGCTCGTGCTCGGGGCGCTTCGAGGTTTTTGTATATAGCTTGTGCTAGTTGTGAAGAGCCGGTAATGGTGTATCAGAAAGATGGTCCAGGTCAGTTAAAAAGGTGTTATAACGACCGAATAGTTTGGCCTCCAGCGCTTGTGTTAGAACTGGTGGATCTCACGTCCAAGACTATAAAAAGAGCCGGTTCCCTAGCCTGTGCCTCTTGTGCTAACGTAATAGGTAATCCAATGGTCTACCCACAAGAGGATAGGCCAGCATATAGGCTTGTCCCGGGATCAATGCATGCCTACGGAAGCGTCGAGCAAGCTCAGGCGCGAGCACAGCCAGAAGTGCCAACTGCTGAAGCAAACTGAACTACGTGACCAGCGTGTCTATGCATTCTAGAATATCGTGTGCTGCAGCGCTACTGGCGCCATCTGCATTAACAACGCTTAAATCAATATCAGGGTGGACAAAACCTAGTGCAGCAAGTCTGCCTAGCTCATGTAAGCCTGCCTCCAATCGACCATTCATATTTCTCCCGCTACTCTCCATTCTTTGTTTCCACTCCTCAATTGAAGCCGGATAGACATAAAAATTAAGGGTGTCGTACTCTGGTCTTTGCAGTGCTGGCACTGTTTCCAGTGGGTAATCTAGAATTGGTGTTATCTGCTGGCTGAGCGGACTAAGGATGCCGGACAGAGGCGTACCATAGCGTACATGGTACCTATCGTTTACAACCACGAACTCACTTCGATCTTTCATCTGATCAAATCCTTCAGAACTAATGCTAATTTTATCTGTTTCATCAGGGCGAAGCGGTCTTGTCATAAAAGGTTTCACATAAGAAAATCTGGTGTTACCAGTTAGATTATTTAATTCTTTTATAATGGTGGATTTACCAACTCCAGATGGCCCAAGTAGTAAAATGAATAGCCGATCCTTTAGAAGTTTACGTTCATGCGCGAGGTCTAACTCTGCGCTGCGCTGTTCTGGGGCGAATATGATTTTGTTCATCAAGCAGCCTTTGCTAAATTGATGTTGTCGCGTAGTGTCAGGGCCGCGCGCCGAGATGCATGGATGGCTGTTTCGCCCGCCTGAACATCTGGGTATAGCACTGCGCGAGAAGCGCCAATCATGAGTCCGTAACCTTGCGAATCCAGACAGCCAGGCACCGTCTCATCTACACTACCACCTTGGCTGCCTACTCCAGCCAGTAGTATTGGCGTATCGCCGACGATATCCCTTATTCCAATTAAATTGTCTGGATGTGTAGCACTCATAACTGGTATGATGTTCCCGTTATAATTCCATGATTGCATGCTTTCCAGCAGTATGTGTTTCCATAGCGGGTTACCATCGGTCAGCGGTAAGTTTTGAATCTGCGCTGCCGAAGGATTAGAAGTATTGACACACAAAATTACCAACTTATCTTTCCACTTAGCAAAAGGCTCAATCGCGTCAAAACCTAAGTAGGGATTAAGCAATACGGCATCGGCGTCTAAATCGCCAAAAATTTCATCGGCAATTTTTTCTGCTGAGTGCCCGACTTCGGCAAACTTACCGTCACACACTCGCAGGACACCGGGATGCTTTTCTTTCATATAAGCAAAAGTATTGGCAAGAGCAAGACGACCTGCGCTGCCCTTAAAGAAGACGGGGTTAGGCTTCATATCAACCACAAGATCAGCCGTCGCGTCTATGATACCTTTTGCAAATAGTGTGATCCCGTCGGCAACATTTTCAGCTCCGCCGACTTCTTCCCAGATTTCCGCCGGAATTCTTTCAAGGTCTGGATCTATTCCTAGCCCGGCCATCGAATCAATCTCTATCCAGCGATTTCTAATTTTTTCAATTCCAGGCGCTGCGGGTGGATAGTAAGGCTCTGCCGGTTCTATACTTTCCATGTTAAGCCCTGCTTGCCTCATAGTATATTTTTGAGTGAAGGTGTTTGGCTTCTACATGTTGCATTGAACCATTAGCTCCACTGGTGTTGGTTGGGGTTCTTCTCACATCTATTCCTTCACTAATTACTCCGGCTGTCTTCAAGCGATTGTCAGTTTGAAGAATTATAGACCTAAGACCAAGCATCGTGAGCAACCTACCCGCGCCCCTATAGGTCCTTATATCAAATTCAGTCCCTAGCACCATTTGCGCTGCAGTTATCGTATCTACAGGTTTAGCATTACTATGGTTAGTAGCGACTTCAATGCCCCGTTTTAATCCTTCTGTTTCCATTTTTGTCGCCGTACCATAACCTCTGCCGTCCTGAGCTGGAATATGTATAACTACACCCCGGCCTAATTGCTGCATTTCCGCTAAGGCACCATGAAACTGCTCGCGGCAATCACAGCCATGGTCATCATATATCTGCCCGATATCACACCCCGAGTCAATGCGTACTAGCAAATCGCTACCTGTCATTTTCTCAATTCTGCGTGGCGTAAAGACTTCATAATATTGCCAAGGGTCATCCTCTAGTAATATGCCGTATGAGTATACTTCACCGCCGTTAAAAGGAAATTTTTTGGCGTGAACGGTGTCAAAAAGCTGTGGAGTGATTATAGAATTGCCATTTTGTGATGGCATGACCAAAGAGATAGTTAATTCTGGTTCGCGTAATCCTGTTGCAACGATTAATTTTTCCAGGTGTCTATTGCGGACTTCAGTTTCTTGTCTGGGTGTAATGCTGCGGGGGTAGTATGCCATGCCATTATTGCAGTATCTTACAAGAATATGTTTTTCCCCACTATCAAATTGAGCCATCAACTGCCGAAACTCGGGGTCAGTACTAGAGTTCAGTTTAAAGCTGGTTTCGTTTACTTCCAGCCCAGATACGGGTAAATCTTTTCTGTCCAAAGCTTCCTGCGGAGTGGTATTGACGTATAAAACTTGAAAATATGAATAGTTTTCGCCGTCATCTACCTCAACCGGGCTCATCCAGACCTTATTATCCGGTTCAAGGTCAAGATAACAACCATAAAAATGAGTGACGCCTTTATCCTGAAGAAGTACCAGGCGGCTCAAATTATGACGGTACGTGTCATTAATATCTGGGGCGTCGGCACCTTGTACAAAGTCAAATCCAGCAATAACAGCCGGGGCTAACTCACTTTTCATAGTAAACGGTATACCATAATATTAATTTATAATCAAACGCATTCTTCTGTTATAGCTTAGCATGGAGCTCTGTAATAACTGTAATATCTTTATGGTGCAAATGGCAAGAGTCGATGAAATGGTAGAATTTGCCCACCGGCACATTTACTTTTTGGGCAATATAGTGCTGTAGGGATATGAACTCCAACATGTTCATAAGCAGCTTGTTATAGGCATCAGAAGAATTAGCGTGTACGTGTAGCTCTAGTCGGTTATGTTTAATACGAGCCCATATAATTTGAGTGCAAGGGGATACTTTCTGCCCCTGATCTATATTTTTATTCCACATCGAAATCTGTGCCTCGCCAACGGGTTGATCGGCATTCAATTTATCTATCAAAAATTCTATTTGGGATTTTGGCTTATCAAAGGCGCGGTGATAGTAGAGCTTGGTCCACTCATGAACGACATTCTCCTCATTCTCTCCCGTATGAATGTAATGGTTGATAACATCAAGATCGGCTTGTGCCATAGGGAAGCGTGAATCCGCTGGGGCAACTGACGGGTGAGTGATCTCAATAACTGTTGTCTCATCACGAAAGTACTTTTTGTTCCCTGTTTCACTGCTCTTTTGTAAAAGAGCTTTGAACGTTTCTACCCAAGCTTCATTTGGGGATTTCGCCGTTATGTTGATCATGTAGCTATACTATCACGTCCTAACGGATATGATTCGGCATGATAACATTGAGAGAATGAAAATACTTATTACGGGTCAGCCAAAAAGTGGCAAGAGTACTATGCTTATCAGCGTGCTTAAAGACATAGACGCAAAAAAGGGCTTTGTCAGTAAAGAAGTGTCTCAAAATGGTCGTCGTACGGGTTTCATGGTTGAGGATACGAGTGGAAACACCGCGGTCCTGGCTCAAATAGATAGGCTGTCGAGCAAGAAAGTCGGGCATTACTATGTCCAGCCGAATGTACTTGATGGATTCGTAAAAAGTCTTTCAACGTTCCATGCAAATGAATTGCTCTATATCGATGAAATTGGTCAAATGCAGCTCTATTCAGAAAAGTTTAAGTCTTTGCTCAAAAAGTATTTAGATGCATCTAATGATTTCATCGGCACAATTACGATCGTATATCATAATGAACTGACTCAACAGATTTTAGCACGTCCAGATATACTGTTATTTAACATAAGTGTAGCTAAGAGAAAAGCAGTAAGCGAGTGCATACAAAGCAGCTTGCAAAATAGACGGCAGTTTAATGACTTACCCCAAAATCTTCAGTCACATACCTTAAAATACGCTCGTCAGTATCTGGCTTCAGGATCGTATATTTCATTTATTAAACTGTTTCACCAAGCTCTTAAATATTTTCTAAATAACAAAGTACAGGCTAGGAGTAACATTAGCTTTTTAGTAAAAGGAAACACAAGTGACCACGAGCTTATTTTTATATCTAATCATGACTGGGGTTGTGATTGCCCGTTGTCTAATGGGCAAAAGCCTTTTGCTAAGCGAGGCGATTGCTCGCATGTGCAGGCTGTAAGGCTTTGGATCAAACAGAATAAAATTGAGACCTAAGCTTGTCGGGCTTTAATGTCGTTTAGGACATCAAAGTTACGGTATATCGCCCTCACGGATCTTTCTGGGTACTTACTGTTTTTTTAGTTGGTCATATTTGCTACTAACTCGCCTGCGTCGAGCCAGCGGTATGGGCAGTTATTGCAGCTATCTATAATGGTTTTGCCGCCGTTGTAAGGTACATGCTTCATAATCTCTCCACACGCTGGACAGGCAGCAGGTATGTTGCGTTTTACGTTTTCATGCGCAGAAACATTTGGTAAAACCACGGTTCCACGGTTTATTTGTAGTAGAACAGTCGCTTTCAGTAGAAATCCATGGTTATCCGGACACGCCAGAAAGCTTTGCTCGTTTAGCAAAGTTTTATTACACAGTGGACACGCCAAATCGGTTCTTCGCTCTTCGTTGTATGGCGTACGCAGACGGATTTCAGTTTCCGTTAGAGGTATGGCTATCGCAGGCTCGATTTCCTTTACAAACTGTACTGCGTCATCGATCATGTTCGTCTTATCACCCGGAACATTAGCAGTAGCTTGTACAAAATAGAGATCCCCACCCAAGATTTCCCAGTTATGCGACTGGCAGAAATCAATAGTAAATACCATTGCCTTTGGATCAAGCACATACCTGCTCTGAGCTTGCATTTCCTTTTCCGCAAACAGCGAAAAGTATTTCGGGTAATCACCTTCTAATTCAACCAGTTCCATCACACTTTTACCTCCAGCTGGTTCCAGCTGTATTGCGCCGGACTGCTTGGGAATACCAAGTAAGTGAACTCGGCTGTGAAAAGGCAGTTCAACGCGGAATAAAAGCGCCGGCCTGCTGTCTGCACCGTTGATTAGTTTAGAAAAAGCAGCAATTGCCGTGAAGTGCATATCGCCTATTAAGCCCTTTTTCAGGGGTATAAGCTCCATTCCCTCTGTATAATAAGTCATAAGAATAGAAGTCCCGGCAGTTTCGAACTTTCTATGGCGCCGCTTGTAGTTGGTCGCAAAGCCACTAACCGTTACTAAAATGAGAATAACAAGAATTGCAAACGGTGCTTCAAGCATTATTATCAAACAGTATACCGGCTTTTAAATTTACTGGTTAGATTTTGTCAAGTATTTAGCAATTAAGCTTCTCTACGCACAGAAATATTGCTTGGAAACTTATAGCTATAAGATTTTATACCTGGCCGAGTTGGCGTTTGTGTCGTCTCTTATTAAGCCCTTGACTTACCAGCAGGCTAACCGCCAGACCTACCAGTATTTTTGAATCAGTTGCTCCATCTTGAATCCGTTCAGCCAGTGCCGGATCTTTCTCAGTTATTTTTGTGACTATAGCGGTAGTCGCGCAAGATAAACCACCAATCATGAGGGTCGCGTCACCAGCGGCTAAGCGCCGTAAACGACGAATTTCTTGACGTGGCCTTTCCTCTATCTGAGCGGTTCCTACATAAAACCCGGCGCCGATACCTAAGACTGTCAGGCCACGTCTAATATGAGTCAGGGCACCATGTCCCAGTTGTTTGGCTCGACTTCTATGTTCATGCCTGTCCTCATCCTCGAATGTGAAGCCCGGCAATGTATTAGACAAAAAATCTGTAGCACGCGAAAATCGCTCTCTTACCACTTGTTTGACCTTGGGGAAATGGTTGCCAGCTGCGTCAACAAGGCTAGCCGCGCCTAAAGTCCATGCTCCAAATATTGCTCCTGTTATTAAACCCGTTACGGTGGGGCTATTCGTATGCTCTAATGCCTCAAGGGCTAAGTTAGGTACTCCCACAAGAGGAAGCTTTGGAACATTAACCGCAATTGTCCCTAAGGCGGCAATCGTGGAAATACATAGCCTGAATCTATGCTCACTTTCGGCAAAATCAGTCCAAGCGCTCTGCACAAGAGCGCCGAAATTATTAAGTCGCGCGGACTGAGCGTCTACAGGGGCCATTAAATATAGAATATCATCAAAAGGATATATAGTAAAACTTAGCTTCTTCGCAGTGGACGTATTTCTCAACTGTTAGCGTTGTGCTTTGTCAGTAATGTATTATTAATAATGATGAAGAAAGATATTAAGACTTTTAACGATTCTCAGGCAAAAGCCGAAAAAGCTATTTGTGTGTTGCTGGCAAAAGAAATTGACAGCAACTTGCCCGAAGCAGAAAGTAAAATATGGCATGGCGCGCCTGTTTGGTTTTTAGAGGGCAACCCGGTTGCCGGGTACGATGTATTAAAAAACTGCGTAAGGTTATTATTTTGGAGCGGCCAGTCGTTTGACGAAGCCGGTTTGCTACCAGAAGGCAGCTTCAAAGCTGCCGAAGCCCGCTACATCGCTCCTGATCAAGTTAACATTGACGACCTAAAGCGTTGGCTAGAAAAGTCCAAAACAATCCAGTGGGACTACAAAAACATCGTCAAACGCCGTGGCGTTTTAGAAAGATTAAGCTACTAGAAATCGTCAATAACAATTTTGTGCATCTGCATCATTTTGGCATAAGCGCCCGGTTTTTTCATTAACTCTTCCATGTTTTTGGGTACTACCTGCCAGCTCAATCCATACTGGTCTTTGCACCAACCGCACTGCTCGGATTCTGGGACTTTTGATAGCTTTTCCCAATAGTAGTCAATCTCCGCCTGGTCTTCGCATGGGATAGAAAACGATACTGATTCATTGAACTTAAACTCCGGCCCGGCATTGATAGCAACAAAACGGTTGCCGCTCAGTTCGAATTCAATTGTTAAAACCTTACCAGCAAGGTCTTTTTGAAAATCAGCCAAACCTTCCTCGGCACTGTTTGGATAATACATCGTGGAGATCACTTTACTGTCCGGGAACACTGAAACGTAGAAATCAACAGCCTCTTTAGCATTGCCGTCGTACCATAGATTAGGTGTAATTATCTTCATAGCATAACCTCCCTTTAAACTTATTAACTACTTTTTGCCGTCTAAGTATTTGCCCGCAACACTCAGAGCAAATGAAGTTAAGATAACGAAGACAGTTGTCATAAACAGTTTGGTAATGACGAGTGTCAAGCCGGTGCTGTTCTCGTCTGGGTCTGTTCCAGTCAGTACCATTAAGATTCCCAAAATACCAAATAAAATCGATGAGATAATAAATACTTTTGTAGCTAGTTTTTGCATAGCTTCAGTATATACCCAAATAGCTACTTTTTTGTTTTTGAACGATGCATGCAGCCAACCCAACAACAAGGCCGACGCATGCCTTCCAAAAGCTCCGTGACAACCCTATCTACGTGTTTTTTCCTAGTTTCATCTGTCTTGACGTTTATAGTCCAGCAGATCCACTCATTACGCGCCAGAGGCGTTAAGTCCTCCCATCTTTCTAAGGCAGACTCATCAGACAGCAAAGCTTTGCGTAAATCTGCTGGTACTTTATGCGCAACACCAGTTGCTATTCCATGTCTGGTCATAATTATATTTTGCATTTGCTTAGGTCAGCATCTTAATTACGGGGCAATGATATGTCAGCTTGCTTGGCGGCGGCCAAAAGTTCAGCATTCAGTGTCAGTAACTTTTCTTCTAGTGATCGTTTTTTGAATTCTTTATCTGTAATTTTCGTAGATTGAAGTTCAGAGAGCATATCGTATATTTCTTTTATGTCATTTCGGAGAACCTGAATTTCATTTGACAAAGGCGTAATGAGAGGCTCAACCACTTCTTGCACAACAGAATGCACTATAGTGCGAATTTCTCGTAGGTCATTTTGTATCAAGCTCATAAAGTAATTTTACCATATCCAAAACACTATAATTACAGTGACGGATACATAGGCGCGTGCTCCTTTGTAGGTGCAATGTCTATTCTAGTTCTATAGCTCCGCATAAGGGTCTCGAACCTTTAAGAAAGGTAATGAGACATAAAATGGTATGGTGCTATTGACCTCAAAGATCAGCAGGACATGGTGACCAGGGGCTTACCAAGTACCACAGTTAACGGCTACACCAATCTCTTGGTACTTGACACCAGACGAGTGCAAGCCAAAAATACTCCCCAAGAACCGTCCTCGGTGTATTGGACCACTACAGAAGTTTGCTCATCCAGCATCATGGGGGTATAATGATCACTTGAAACCTGGCTGCACGGGCATAATTACTGTTCAGTGGGCCTAGTTAATAATAAAAAGGTAATATTGTAAAATTATACTATGGTTTTCTTAGATGAAACAGGTAAGCGTTGGCGCAAAATTAAGCTTGGTACTGGCCTGCTCGGTTCTACTGCAGCTCTACCCTTAGTTCTACTAAGCGTGGGTGCGCTACTATACTTACCAAACTGGAGTAGCTTCAATCTGCCGAAGACTTTTGGCGCCGGTGAGCCACAGATTAAGTCTGTGCAAACATCCCAGCCATCAAATACATCCTTATCAGATAGGCGGCAGACATCAGGCGGATCATCTCAATTATCCAATCCCAGTACTCCGCCACCGTCTGAAGCTTCACAGCCTAGTTTTAATCCTCTATCTACCACAGGCGAAACTACGCCCAACACTACGACAACACCGACAACTACAGCTCCCACAAAATCTGACCAAGGTCTAACCAACCAACCCGGCAAGAGTGATTACGGTCGGGCTCACCGGCCTACAAGCTCTTAGCTAAGTGAGTGCCTTTGCGCTCCAGTTTGCCCCAGTGTACCAATCTGCCTCTCAGTACGTTTATAAATGAGCGTACGATCACGTAGTACATAAGCTGTCTGTAAAGAATCCTTTGTGGAATAAGGATCCAGAGATTACGAAGTTTTTCACTATCTAGCCGCAGTGCTATCGCAGCCGTAAGAATGTCGACTACCGTATAGACTACAAAGCTGACCACCATTAGCTTATAATGATGGTTTATAAGCCCGATTATAAGCGCTAGGTCAAACAAGGGGCTAAACAGCGGAAAGATTATCTGGAAGAATAAGAGATACGGCAAGCCGATCATGCCGAGGCTGCCACGTCTTGGATTAAGGAACGATCGCTTATGTTTCCAGATAGCTTGCATGGTGCCGAACGTCCAGCGGAAGCGTTGCTTCAGCAAGTCCCGGATAGTCGCTGGTGCTTCAGTCAATGCTACCGCCTCAGCATCGTAAACTATTTTGTAGCCAGTTTCTTTGATTGAAAGAGTAAGGTCAGTGTCCTCTGCCAGCGTATCAAACGTAAAACCACCTATTCTATTGATGGCCGATTTTCTGAATGCGCCAACCGCCCCCGGAACCACCGTAATACAATCAAACAGATCCCCCATGCGCCGGTCTAGGTTAAACCCCACAATGTATTCTAACGACTGCAGTTTGGTGATCAGTTTGTGCCGATTCACAATTTTAGTATTACCGGAGACCGCTCCCACTCTAGGGTTGGCAAAGTGACGCATCAGTTTAGCTATTGTACGAGTCCTAAAAACAGTATCAGCATCAATGGCGATCAGAAAAGGTGCCCTCGCCTCGGCAATGCCATAATTGAGTGCCGAGGCTTTGCCGCCATTTTCTTTACGTAATACACGAAGACGGGGATCTTGGACTTCATTTGCCAACTCATAAGTGTTATCTTTAGAGCCATCATCAATTACCAGAACTTCAAAACGAGTGTAGTTGCTAGCAAGCACGGACTTAAGGCAGCTTTGTATAACCGCTGACTCGTTGTAGGCCGGTATTAAGATACTGCATGGAAGATTCTCGGTTGTATCCAGCTTGAACTTGCGTCGAGACTGAATCAAAGCGGCAACGGTAACTATGAAAAATCGTCCAAAACTGGCAACAATTAGTATAATGATAAACCACCGCAGCCCGGTACCTATCCAGGAAACAGCTGTTATAACTACTTTAGCAAGTATGGCAAGCAGACGATCAGTTGTTGATAGCGCAGGCATGACATCCTGCCTGGAAATGCCAAGGGCTTGGTTTATGGTCATAAATTTGTAGTCATGTTTTTGGTAGTAATCTATGATTTCCGGTAATGTTTTGACTGTTTGGCTGCGGTCACCACCACCGTCATGCAACAGAATAATTCCACCGCTTTCGTCTGTGGCATTGGCGATGAGTTTTTGCGTACCAGGTTTGCGCCAGTCCTCTGAATCAATTGTTTCACCAACCGTTATATAGCCAAGGTCCGCAGCTTTATTAACTATTGAACGTGCTTCCGGTGTTAGCGCGTCAGACCCAAGCAAAGGCGGACGGAATAACCTAGTAGAGTGGTTTGTCTGGGACGTTATGATAATGCGGGTTATGTTTAGCTCCAGTTTCATACGCCAATTGGGAGCCTTGGATAAATCAAGATGGGTATAGGTGTGGTTGCCGATTTCATGGCCTTCATCATAAATCTGCTTAAGTAACTTATGCTGTACAGCCTGACTGCCAACTACAAAAAAGGTGGCTTTCACTTGTTTTTCTCTGAGTATTTCCAATACTTCAGGAGTGTATTCTGATGGTCCGTCATCAAAAGTTAAAACCACTGTCTTTGATGGTAAAGTGGGTTGGTTTAGAACACCTGCGGTTTCGTCTTTTATGTAGACCGACTGTGAGTTTGCAATGGCAGGAAGCAATAGAACCACTAAAAGTACAAAAGGTAGTAAGTCTCTGAGTTTAAGCATAGACCAATTGTAGCAATAAGTGCACGGATTTTACTTTTTATAAATAGGAAAAGGACACTAACCACTTCACCTCTGTTAAGAAGACTTTACTAAAGAAAAAGACTGTTGCATAGCCATAAGGTCTATTCCTGTTAATGATCTCTTGGCTTACTGAACAGTGATTGTGCCCGTGCAACTTGATTTTTGGTGATCGTGATAACCCCAAGAGCCCGTCTTTGTAAACGTAAATGAGTATGAACCGCCTGGAGCTATGCTGTTATTGGCATCAAACCCAGAGTAGAGGGTGTGCCACGGATGGTTATCAGACGCTGGCCACATATTTTTAGTGTTGTTATTGGTGAACCTTACGGTATCGTTTTTCTTGATGGTTACATTTGCCGGACTATAGCAGCTATCGGTATAGCTAATTTCATATGTTTTAGGGGCCGTTTGGGTACTGCCGCTACCTGAACTGGGTGGTGTTGTTGATCCTGTTCCTCCCGAACTTGAACCACCGGAGGTACCGGTAGTAGATTGCGTAGTAGTATTTGACGGTGTTGAGCTGCTACCGTCTGAAGGTGTCTGTTGTTCGGAGGCACCTTGAGGTAAATCGCCACTTTGTGTGTTTGACACAGACTCTTCGGATTGATTTTCTGTCAATGGCTGGTCTGTAGGCAGTTTGCTGCCGGACCTACTCAATTGAGCGTAGGCTATGCCACTTATTAAAATGAGCATGCCTAAAGCTAGCCCAGCAACGAGTAACTTCTTATTGCCGATACGAGCAAAAAGATTTTGCTTGGGGCTTGGGAGCACTGGGACAACATCTTTTTGGAATAGTTCACTAGTATAAACCGCTGGTGTGGGCTGAACCACAATAGGCTCAGTTGGTTTGTCTGGACTAGATGGCCCCATAATTTGCTAGGGAGCTAAAATGTTGACACTTCGCTATCGAGTTGACTGGCGTCCGTACTATTGCTGCCATCCGGGTCGGTTTGGTCAAGCGTGGCGCTGGCTTTGTCTAGGTCGCTGGTAGATTTGATTTCCGGTGCTGACCCTACATCGGTGGCGGTGGCTGATTCATTCTTTGGTTGCTGGCTGGTGTTGTCAGTCGTTTTCTTATCTGGTTGCCGGTCGTACACTGTGTAGCCTACAAAACCAAGACCTGCCACGACAGCCAGTATGATGATTAACTCAACAGCTGAAAAACCTGATTGGTTAGTGCGTAATTTCATTGCTGGCTCCCTTCGGACGATGTTGTGCCTTGGACTGATTTAACACCTACGATTAGGTTTTTAACGGCAGTTTTGTAATCTTTTAATGCCGTAATTTCAGCTTTCAGGCTTTCTTTAAATGCAGAGACAACACCTTTAGGATCTTCGCCATCACATGCGAACTCAACGCTCGTGTTCTTGATTGTGTCGACAGCTGTTTCAGCAGCAGCTTTCTTGGTATTTACTTCCGCGACGAGCGCGTCGTAGTTACTAAGTACTTTGCCCTTAGACGTGTAGAATTCCTGGGTTCGTTCTGAAATCTTCGTAAATACGTCAAGTTGCTTAGTACCGCGATCAGCCAGCCGCGCCATTATATTAGTGATCGCTTTTTCACGGTTCTGGCAAGCTTTTAGCTTGGCGTCAGCCAGCCGTGTTTGGGCTGCTTCACGCCGTTCCTCGGCATTAGTTTGAGCCGCTTCTTGGCGTGTTTGGGCATTTTGTTGTGCTTCTTGGGCTTGTGCGGGCTGTTGGGGCACAGCCAAGACTGGCACCGCACTAGACATGGTTAACATCACTACAGCAGCAATCAAGCTGTGCTTAAATGTATTTTTGCGCATATTTCTTGTTTCCTTACTACCTTATATTAAGTTACATTCTCAAGCTTATGCTTTAACAAATGCGATGTCAATAGCCTGTTAAGGGCTACAATTTGCCTAGAAATTGAAAGGACAACGGTCACGGAACCGGGTCAAGTTTTCGGCTGCTTGCCCCTCCAGGAGGAGAGGAACCAGGCCTGAACTTTACTCTGCTTGGCCTGGCTCACAACAATAGAGGAAGTTATAACCGCTATAAAACAAGATTTAGCATGCTTAAGCTACTGAATGGACTTTAGCACTTCTTGATATGTATCAACTGGACTTCCTTCTTTGATTTGAACATGTGTTTGATTGGGGCGCTTAGGCAATGCAGCCTCCATGTGTTCATAAAGCTGCGTAATTCTTGGGGTGTCATCGCTTGTGAGTGGCGGCAAGCCGGCTTCGCCCCAAGCTCCACGATTTAACAGTCTTTGAACGGCGTGGTCTTTGTGAGTGGCTAAATAAAATTCATAAAATCGTGAATTACTACTTGTAGCAATTTGCTCTAATTCTGCAACTTCTTCTGCGTTTGTGGCAAGATAAGGAATAATAACATCATGGCCCAGGCTTAATGAAGCTCTGAGCATTTCTTTCGTTAGTGCAAAAACAAGGTCACGAGCTTCATCTTCATGATCCAGCCAGTCGCCAATATTGACAATGAGTTCGTCACCTTCGATAACCATTGCAAGCGGATGATTATCAACATACATTCGAGCAATAGTACTTTTACCCGAGCCAGCAAAACCATTTAATAAAATAACTCTAGGGCTACTCATTACATAATGATAACAGATGCAGATGCTATTGTTGGTTTCAAATCCAGCATGCCCATATAAAGAGTCAGAACTGAATTAACAGTTCTGACTTCATCTATTACGGCTTGGCTCATTTCTATTGTCCGGAATTTCCCCCCGCCTAATTCTTTTAGAAAAATATGAGAAAATCCAGGGCTCACGATAGCAGACGAGTTGCGAACAAGTAGTATTGATTTCGACGTACATAGTCTTGACGCTGTTAAGGAATTACTGAGTTTGTCGAGCAAATGAGCTTCGCATACTGGACGAAGTTAGAGCTGCCCTCACTCAGCGTGCATCAAAATCATAGTTGTCAAATTTGCGGTAGATTCCTTGCCAAGCTTGCAATTGACTCAATTCACCACCAGACACATTCTCGGCATCACCATATTGTTCAAAAATATGAATATTATCTTCACCATACATCGTAAAAGCATACTTCTTATCAGGTAAAGCATTCAAAGACTTCCAGTCTGTATCACCGTAGATAGGGCTCCCTACAGAGTTAGTCCCTAGAATAGTACAAGGATACATTTGCGTATTACTAGTTGCTGTACCTTGAAGCAATTTTATAGCATTTTCAATACTACAGTTCCTGGGTGGATTAAGAAATTTTTTAATCTCGTTGTCAGGATGTGTCACATAGACAATAAAGTATTCTGGTTTGTTAAGCGGACTTTCATCACCAGCCTTATAGTCATTATTAGGCTGCAAGGGTGCATACTCAAGATGGTATTTTACCGCCCTGTCGCTCATCTTATTAACAGCCGAACCCGTCTTCCACTTGGGCATATATACATCGGCAGGAAAATTATTATAAAACTCAGTCAGTGCCTTTGGTCTGGTTCCGGTACCGATAATAGTATCGTAAGTATTTTCATAATCTCTAAAGGCTTGTCGCTCACGGACTATAGGTTGAATATCGCAGATTATGAATGGCGTAATAATGATTCCTAATGTAAGTAGGCTTAGGAGTATTCTAGTAAGCCTGTCAGCTTGAGGGGGAGGGCTGTCTTTACTCTCTCTTAGCAGCTTCCATATAAAAATCCCTCCAAAAATAGCCCCCAATATTCTTATCAGCCCCGAAAATGGTCCGTATCCTAGTGTGGAAAATGAATTTGAGTCTATGTCAGCCTGGTTTATTGATACCGAAAGTGGCGCACAAATAAAAGCAAGCGCAAGAAAAATATATTTAAGATGACTGTGCTTTCCAGACTGATCGGCCGGAGGCAACAATATAGGTGTATTTTCTGAATTTGAGCTGGGAGGCATTACAACAAAGTATAAACTATAGGTGAGGAAATACTGTTGCATTATATTCTTAACAAAAACACCTACCCTTTCGGTAAGTGCCTATGCTTGGCTCAGCACGATAGAGGAAGTCATAACCATAATAAAACATGACCTAACAGGGGTAGCTGTGCTATAGTGGTACAGATTATGGCGAAGTACACTGTTATTGTTCAAACTGATTTAGTAGATGTTCCAAAAGAGCATGAGCTGTCGGCGGCACTCATTTTGGCATACCACTTCAAGGCAGACGTTATATTTTTGCGTCCAGAGACAAAGAAAACACCAGATATAGATGTCAACGGTATAAAATGGGAAATCAAAAGTCCAAGAGGTAATGGCAAGAAAACTATCGATAACAATTTGCGTGCCGCTCACAGACAATCACGCAATGTTGTACTCGATCTGCGTCGCGCCAAACTGCATCAAAGCAGGGCAATAGCTCGAATAAACTACTACCTATCGGCTGGTCCTCACAAAATAAAACACCTTAAAATCATAACCAAAACGCAAAAAATTATTGACATATTATAGGTGTTTTGATAGTATTTTAAGTGGATAAGACGCGCACGTTACTGTACTGTATCAACCGTGTCTTTTCTTTTTTTTGTCTTCATTTTTAGTGACAACCTTGTCAACAGACCAAATATAGACAATAAAATAGCCAACAGCTATAATTACAACTGTAAAAGACGCATACGGGGCTGAATCTGACCCAGAGGCGTCTTTTCTTTTTTGAGCGTTGTATTTGGCTCACCACGATAGAGGAGGTTATAACCGCAATAAAGCAAGAATTTGCTATTTAGGAACTAGGCTACTTCAACCGAAAATTATTTTAGAGTAGTAACGTTTACAGACGTAGACTGTAGAGACTCTAGTCCGTTGTAGTTAATTGCCACGATATAGTATGTGTATGGCGTAGACGGGCTCAAACCGATCGCATCGGTGAATACTGTTGTATACGTCGTGTAGCCTGCAAGATATAATGCACCGCCACTATTTACTCTATACACACGATAGCCTGCCACACCTGGCGTGGAAGAGGCAGTCCAAGACAGCGACACGCTGCTCGAAGTTACGGCAGTGGTCTTTAGGTCCATAGGTTGTGCTGGCGCCGTCAGATCGTTCGAGACAGTGATCGCCTTGGTCAAGGCACCGCCAAACCAAGTATTTGTAGAGTTCTTCAGCATGCGCCAACTGAAAGATTGCGCTCTGTCAAATTCCATAGCCTCAGGTGACGTGAACGTGCCGGTGAATGTGGCCGTCGCTCCCGGTGCTACATCTCGACTTAGACTCAACCGGGTTTGTCCCCATTTGTTGGAGGGTATGACAATTGCACCGAGCTGATAATCCGCCGCAGTCCAGGTAGTTGTGCCGGTATTCTTCATTGTGATTGATGCGCTAAATACCTGACCACCTGGCTTTACCGCCAAAGGCGCAGTAGTAGATACATACTGGGCATTTTCTGGGGGGGCGGGCGTGGTTGTTGTTCTTTTGCTAGGTTTGCCTTTTGTGATGGTGGTTCCAGTAATAGTAATGCGTATTTTGACGCTTGACGGCGTCGAAGATATAGGTGTTATGGTGATATTGTAAGTAGCATCTGTTAATGTCCTGCCAATAGCAAGTGGCGCGTCCTTGAACTGCCAAAAGAATGCGGTTTCGTCGGTTGTATCAAATAGATATGATCTTCCAAAGGTTTCATCAACTTGTCGCACAAGGACACCTTCACCATTACGCTGCCGATATTCAAGGTGAAGATACTGAGTAATTCCTGCAGCAGTGACGTAGCGCGGAATTCTTATCTCGTTCACTCCCGAACCAGTAGATTCGAGGCTATTGATCGTATAATCACCGCTTGTAGTTACGGTCTGCGTATTTGAAGGAACCAACCAGTTGAGGCGTCTTTTGTAATACCCATTAAAATCATCTAAGTTAAATCCCGAGCCCATGGTGTCAAACATGTCATAGTATTCAAGGCTGCTGCACCTATCACTTATTGATACTGTAAAACCATACGTATCCTTGCAGGCAAAGCCATTAGCATGGTACAGACCGAGGTTGTGTCCTAGCTCATGGCTAAGTGGAGTGCCTGAGATACTACCATTGAGCCAAACATGACTACCAGGTAGATCTGCTATGCCCCCAAAGCCACAATTCGCTGAAGGAAAAGCATAGATAATATGATTATATACTGACAAATCAGCGCCTGCAGACTGGGCAGCTTGATCGGCAAGCCTCCCCCATAAAGTGTAGTCGCAGTTCCCGGACTTTGTGGCGCCTATGGTGTAGTACCCAAATATGTCACCGTCGACATTAGTATGCCCAGTCAGACCCAGTAGGTTATAAGAACTTCTTTTGTAGAAAGCGTTAGCAGAATAGTTGGGATCCGTGAAAACTTCCCGCCGAGCCGCATCAACTGTTACTGGTTGACTGGTATCGTCAGTAAAATTAATTAATATCACCGCTACTTTACGGTTTGTGCTGGCCGTAGTAGTAGAAGGGTCAGTAGTTGTCAGGTCTGTTCCCGCGGGAGGTTCTGCAAGGACCTGTATAGAGGCTGCATAATTTTGTTCTACTGTTACTGTATCGCCTGTTTTATTACCACTTATTCTTACCCTGGAGCCCCCTTTAAGTTTTTGCTGAGCTTCCTCGGGCAAGTTTAATTTTACTTGGTCGCCTGTATTTGTTTTCAGGAAAAATTCTTCACGGTGAAACCCCTCTTTGCCACCTTTAATCTTTTCAAAATCTTCGATTATGTATCGCTTCAACTCACCTTCTGCGGAAAAATTGGCTGAATTTATAACATTCGTTGGTAAGGCATTTGTGATAAATAGTAGTACTGATCCAACTACTGCGAATAACACTACTGCTACCACAGCTTTTGCCCGAGAAGAAATATGCAATCGATCAATGCGTAAACGTTTTGTGATTTTGGACTTTAAACTATTAGAACTTTCGGGGAGCTGTATATCAGGCTGCTCATTCATTGCTTTGACCATCCAGTTAAACTCACTAACTATTAGCTTAAGCTTAGTGCTTATACTGAATTAGTCAAGTCTAACCGTACGAGCGAGGCGTTTTAAGGTGTTCTTATTTGGCTCCCTCTACCGTACATGTTCCGCACTAAGTATTATGACGCTATCGTGCGCCTAGCCCGTGAAGTAGATAATGCTCGGCGTTTCTTTGAGTCTGACGCATTTGGCTTAGAACCGATATGGGATACTGTTTGAAAGCGCAAAAACTAATATATATAGATATATTCTGTTTCTCGGTTTATAAAGGCAGGTCTGATTTATTCTTAAAATATGCTCTGACTGGTTCAAATGCTGCTTTGGATTGAGTTTTCATAAACATATTATTAGGTACTTTTATCTTTCGGTTAAAGACTTCATTCTTAAATGATGTAGCTCGTTTATGATATTCGGGTTCTCGGTGGTCTGGGTGTAGGCGCATAACGTAAGTCATAAACAATTTCTTTGTTTCCTCAAGCCCTATACCCTCTACCAGCGATTCAATAAGCTCAAGTTCCTCGCTGGTAATAAGTACGAATGGCAACACTCTACTATCTTTTGTTATCAAGCAGCCTTCGCTAGCAGCATAACCCTCAAGTAGCTGGCGGTTTATAGGGTCTACTGGGTATTCCTCGCCAACAATTAGCAACGGAACTAATAGCTTTTTAGTTAAATCTACAGGGGCTACAGCAGTGTCGTCTGCTACTTTTTCAACGAAGTACTTGATTTGACCAAGCCCTTTTTTCTTATCAACCTTTGGCTGTCCCAGCTTTTCTTTCTTTGGCTTATAGCGAGCAATTCTTTCCATATAGCCGTGCATATCTTCACGCTTACCAGTAATTCTTGCCCTGAATGACCAATGCGGGTATTTAATTTCTGTTAGCAGAACAACATCATCTAGGTCAATCAAGGCGTCTATTGTTTCGGAGTTATTCTTGTCTTTAAGTTTCTGATGAGTTGATTTGGGAAACGTAGCTGCTAGTCTTTCAAGTGCATATTGCTCATAAGTATCGCCCCAAACTACAGGTAACAATTGCTCCTGCTTTGTACCCTTAATAGCTTCACGAACGATATTATATGGTCCTTCGGTAAGCTGTAGAAGCAGGAAGTTAGGGCTTAGGCACAAAAACTTGTTGTCGTAGCGAAGTATCGGCTTCTTCATAAAAGTTATAAAGTTTACTAAGTGGTCGTCATCAGGCATACCTATCATTTCAAGGTATCTTTGATTAAGTGTGGTGTAATCGTCCATCTTGAAGCCGACAATATCTAAGAACTTGTTTATGTCTTCTGCGCTAAGTGTAGTGTGCTTAAAGTACTCCTCTGTGCTTCTAACCGAAATGTCATCAAGCTTGGTCGTATCAACGTTGATTGTCCATTGAGCAGTCAGCATTAAAAGAATGTCCATATACAGAGTTAGTTCCATTCCAGTCGCAGTTTTGAAGGACTCATCAAAAGTAAGACGAGTATCTGCTCGCACTTTATCAACTATGTAGCGACCTCTTGTGAGTAGGTTTATCATTGGTTCGCCGTCATTCTCTTGCAGGAACTGTCGTGCTTGGTACGCCCGAAAGCCTTCTAAAAAGAAATTGCGTTGCTGCTTGCTGCCACCCCCTTTAAGCCTGTCGTTATAAAGCCAGATGTCACATAAAGAAATTAGAAGACTAGCAAACTTCGTGCGAGTTTCTTCGGTAGTAATCTCAAGACCATCAGTATTATTATGCTCAAGATTGAGTTTTACCATCATCATTACGGGACAGTGGTGAAAGATAAGTATGTTCGGGTCTTTTTCGTCACTATTTTCTATAAATGCCTGTAATCGTTCTCTCGTTTCTTGATTGAGTAAGCCTTGCGCAAGTTCCGTTTGTTTTGCGGGAGTTTTCGCCCCACTACTGTTTAGAAACAGCATTAACTTTGTACATAGGTGCAATATAGTCAGGCTGCTAAACTCTTTCAGTCCGTCAATAATCTGGGCTTCGGTCTTAGCCTGTTCGCCAAACACATCTTCGTGCGTTGGAATAATCAGTATGTTCTTCCCGTACATACTCTAATTCTACCCTTAAACTACAGAGGTAGCCACACTGTGTTCTAACTAGTTTTTGCAATATCCTTGATAGCAACATTAGGCAGTTTAGAAAAAATGCTGCTTTCTACAAGTAATTTTGAGCCACGAATACCGCTACCGATTATTACTCGCTCTTTTTGGATAATAGCTTCGTCAACAATTAACTGCCAGTCCTCTGGTAAACCGATTGGGGTGATACCGCCGTACTCCATTTTTGTCAGCGAGGTTGCTGTATCCATAGGCGCAAAAGATATTTTACGAGCGTCTAAGTGTCGTCTTACAACGCCGTTTATATCAGCCCGATTGGTAGCTAAGATTAAACAAGCTGCATACCACGTTTTATCGGCTCTTTTAGCTTCAACGACAACGCAATTGGCTGATATGTCCATTCCAATATCGTAAGCTTCACAGAAAGCTGCTGTATCCGCTACTTCAGCGTCAATTTCTGCAACTAGAACATCTGAAAGGTCATGCTGTTTAATTGCTTCATCTGTCGGCGCAGCTACTAAGTTAGAATGCTGGCTAACATCTGCGAAGTCTAATTTGCCAAACTTCATTGTTGGGTAATCTTTCTTGCGTCAGCAATTAACGCTTCAACTTGGTCTTTAGGCGTAGCCCATGAACAAACAAAACGTACTTTAGTTTTATCATTACCAACTTTATTCCAGGGGTAAAAGCCATACTCTTGGCTCAACTGCTCATAGACTTTGTTGTCTAAGATTGGAAAAACCTGGTTCGCGTCTGCCGTAAGGTCAAACTCAATTCCTAGTTCCTGTAGACCGTTAAATAACAACTGTGCCATTTCATTAGCATGGTTAGCCAGGTTAAGCCATAAGTTATCTTCGTCAAAGAACCGAGCAAACTGTAGACCAATAAAACGACCTTTAGCCATCATACCGCCACGCTGCTTTATAAAATGGCGGAAGTCTTTCTTGAATATATCGTTTTGTATAACCAACGCTTCGCCGTACATACCACCGTTTTTAGTGCCACCGATGTAGAACATATCAAGCCCAAGATTGCCGACATCTTCCATTGTCATATTAGCTGTTTTGCTAGCGACTGCCATAGCTAAACGTGCGCCGTCTAGGAATGTGTAAAGACCCTTTGATTTGGAGTAGTCAATTACAGTTTTGAGTTCTTCTTTAGTGTAAACAGTGCCGAGTTCAGTTACCTGGGTCAGATATACAACTTTTGGAATTACTGTATGCTCGTCTTCGTAGAGAGCTAGAGCCTTGTCTATTAAGGCTGGTGTGAGCTTGCCGTCAGGCGTATCAACCCAAATAATCTTATGTCCGTGAGCTTCTAAAGCACCTGTTTCATGGGTGTTTATATGACCACTTGCTGGCGCAATAACCCCTTCAATAGCACGAAGCATAGACTTTAATCCTATGACATTACAGACAGTGCCAGTGGGCAAGAAATGTACGTCTGCATTATTTGTGCCAAATGCTTTGTTTACTCTTTCAGCAGCCAACTTACTATACTCATCTCGCCCGTATGTTAGTTGTTGGTCTAAATTATGCTCACTTATGTATTTTAGGATTTCTGGGTGAGCGCCTTCGGTGTAGTCGTCATAAAAACTGTATTTCATATTCATATTATAGCCTTTCTACAGGTATCCGCCTGTACCGTAATTTATTTTGCCGTAAATATGGTCATAGATGTCGTTGGCTTGCTTTTTTGTAAGCGTCTTTTCCAGATGTCGTAGAGTAATCCGCACTAGTATATTTTTCTGATTAGGCTTACAGCCAAGCCGTTCTTTTATTTTGTCGGGAAGCTGCTCCGCTAGTGTTTCACTCAAGACTTCCCGCTTTCCAATATATTCATATCATTGCCAAGTGCATTACGAATGTCCTCGTTAATATCTTCCTCAACATAGCCTTTGGGCACACTGTAGGACATGTCACGCTTGATACTCGGCTGGTGTGACACTTCATTGTAGGGAGTCAAATCAACCATTTGTTTAGCAATGTCAGGGTTAGTAGAACGCAAGTAACGAATATCTGGAATAGCCTTGAGTGTCATTACTAAGCGGTCTAAGCCCATACCCAACGCCCAACCAGAATACTTATTTGGGTCTAAGCCAGAGTCTTGCAATAATTGGTCGCTCGTTAAACCGCACTCAAGTATTTCAATGTCTCGCCCGTCTTTTACAGCATTAACTTCAATGCCACCTTTTGTATACGGGTGTGGGTTATCTACAATTCGTAATTTCCAGCCTGGTGCAGCAACACTTGCCACTCCATTAACTACATCTAGTAGGTCGTCTTTAACAATAGCTGGCTTGTCAGGACTATTCTTAATGACACGCCACATATCTAGCTGGTGCAGTACACCTAAGTGCGTTTTGTCTGTAACATCTCGTCTGTACGCCAAACCTGGTAATAGAACAACAACATCATTCCAGTCATCTCGTCTAGCTAAGTCCTCAAGTATTTGGGGCATATGTGCAGACGTATGGGTTCGTAGAATGTGGGTGTCGTCAGCATAGTGCGTGTAAGTAGATGAACGACTAATGTTATCTTTACCGATTAGCAATTTATCGTAGTTATCTTCAACAGGTACTACTGGATTTTGCCGATATACAATAACTTTGCTGTCTGGGTGAGCTGCTCGCATATAGTCTTCTATTTTTTGGTACAACAACTTAACTGCATGTGGTTCAGCAGCTTGGGTTAAGTCTTGAACGTCAAGGTAGCGGTCAAGAACATCTTTCTTTAGTGGTTCAATATACATTTTCATACTAAGCCCTCTTGTGGGTTCATATTTAGAGCGGCTATTCTGCTTGCAACACGACCAAGACCATATTCCTTAGCCAGAATATCTAGCGGGTAGTCCATTCCGTTTATTCTTTCTAGTACACTTGGTACTTTTATTCCTGCCTGTACATAGTACGGAGCCGTACTTGGGCTATCATGTATAACCCCAGCCACTAAGCAGGATTTATTGTCTATGTCTTTAGTGCCAGTTATTTCAGAGTGAGCTGCGGCTAGCTCACGTTGAATTACAGTGAAGCGTTCTTCTGACGCTCCTGCTATCTTTATGGTGGGCTTGCCTGTGTAAATAGCGTATGCAGTGTTATGTAAACCGAGGTATGCCGAGACACTATCTATATCACCGCCACGCTTTTGTACCATTTCCTCAAGACCGCTTACTATTTTTACTACCGAAGCTCCGAGCTGTTGACTACGTAGTAAATCAACATCGTCTGAATATGGTTCAGCAGTTAATTCGTCCCACGTTAAACGTCCAACTTCTAGGTCTACGCTAGGATAGTAACGCCTACCAACTCGCTCAACTAACTGTAGGGTATCGTTGGTGTGCTGCGTGGTGGCTTCTGCTTGAAGACCGTTAAGTCTTATTGAAGCTTCATCTGCACTAAGTACAGACACACTAGGACTCATTCCGTATCTTTGCATTGCTGCTGCGATAGCTAATGAAGGCAAAGCCCAGTCTAATACGTCAACTGAATGTGGATTTTCTGAACCACCGTAAATAGTACGCAATTCCAAAGGGTAGTCGTCAGGTGCAGCACAGTAACGCCATAACTGGTCGTTTATAGCACGTCTGTCGCTAGACTTAATCAGTGCATTGACCGTAGCAGCTCCTACAGCCCAAGCCTTTAATTGTTCCTCACTTTCTAACGGTACTGCTTCGTGGTTGACTATTATTTGTGGGTATAGGACATCTGCCGTAGTGCTTTCACCTACAGCGTCCATTACAATTTCTCTTGGTTTAAGTTTTGACATAATCTTTCCTTATGAATTAAAAAAGCCTCCTGGTTGGAGGCTTAAGTTTTGTTGATTTGCTTTATTTATTGGGTAAAGTTAGCAATGCCTCCGTGAGTAGAGACTGTAAAAAATGATACGGCTGATATTGAAATTGCTTTCATAGTTTTATAATATAGCACATATTTTGTAAAATGCAAAACAGTTTACGCTTGTAGGGAGCCGAGTCCCTTTACCAACTCTTTAACATCATTTGCGCAACCCCAGGACAGTGTATAGCCAGCACCGCCGTGTCCATAGTTATGTATGACAGCTTTATTACCAAACCTTTCTATTTCTAGACGAACTTCGTCTCTTGCTGGACGCAAACCCACTTTTTGTCCGATAACCTCTACGTCATTAAATGCGGGTGATAACAATTTTGCTTTCCTTAAAATGTCTTCTGTATCTTTAGGGTCTACTTCCAAGCTCCAATTATTCGGTTGTGCAGTTCCACCTAATACAATGTCGTTAATACGAGGAATAATAACGGCAAGATTATTAGGTCCGTCATCATCTGCCACTACTTCCTCAAAGCCATTCGGCTTAACGTAAACAACCTGTCCTCTAACGGGAAATACTCTATCGTCATTAAATAACTCTTTTGAGCCTAAACCTGTGCAGTTAACGACAATATCGTACTGATTAAATGTTTCTTGTATATCCTCTATGGTCTTCTGCTCAAGGGCGCCACCTAATTCTTTGTACTGCTTGAGTAACCAGTCCATATAAAAGGTAGTGTCCATTAAAATTGCTTTGGTTTGGTATCCGTCCACATATCCTGCTGGAAGTTCACCTTGAGCAGGTCGTCTGTATTCAGTAACAGCTTCCTGCCACCAGGGTTCATCTACCTTTTTGTCAAACACCTCGGTAATGGTTCTTTCTATGCAACCGCTATCAGGGTCGTTAAGCGTATTTTGCTGTAGATACTTGAGTGTAAAACCGCTCCACTTGGCTGCCTTATCTTTGGGATTGCAAAGGTATGGATACCAAACAGCAGCAGCTATGTTTGACGTAGTATTGGGCGGTAAATCCTTAGCCCAAATATCAACGCCGTAACCGTCTTTGAGCAGTAAAATACCCGTAGATAGCCCAGATACACCAGCACCAAGTATAAGAATACGTTTATCGTTCATACGCTACCTAATTACTCACAAATGCTGTAAGTTCGCTCCAAATAGCGTCAGCAATTTCAATTTCGCCACTTTCTTCTGCTTGTTTTGCAAGTGTGTCACCATGTTCACCAGGTAATAAAACGCTTTTATTTGGTAATGGTTTAGCAGCCTTAACGCTGTTAACAAGTTCTGTAGCTCGTTTCATATACTCATCTTTACCAGCCAGCAATCCAGGGTCAATCGCCATTACGAATGTACCTGCGCCGTCATCTTCATGCGCACCTGGCATACCAGCTAGCGCAAAGGCACTGCCGAGCAACTGCACAAATAGAGAAAGTCCGAAGCCCTTATGCTCTGCAAAGGTTGAAATTGAGCCGTCCAATACTTCGGCTGCGTCTGTGCTAGGACTGCCATTTTTATCAAACCCAATACCTTCTGGCAGGGCTTCGCCTTTTAGCTTGGCTTCAACTATTCCAAAAAATGCCATAGCAGCAGTTGCATTATCAAAGACCACTTCGCCACCATTGTACGGAAACGCATAAGAGAATGGATTCGTACCGAGTTTAGCCTCTGCTGAACCACTTGGGGCAACAAAAGCAAATGAGCCATTTCCTACACAGACAAAGCCAATACAACCTTGTTGAGCAATCTGTCGTGAAAAATAGCCTATTGCGCCAGATGAAGTAAAGGTATGGTTAGAAGCTACCACTCCAACGCCGTGCTGCGCTGCTAAATCTGCTGCCATTTGTGCGGCTTTTGCAGTAGCCACCATTGAATGTCCACCCGATAGCAAAGCACCACACTTGTTTTCTTTTACAACTTCCAGTGGCTTTACATCGCTAGCCTTAGGCACACCACCAGTAGCAATCTTAGTTATACCTTGATTATTGCCACGAAGCTGGGCGTAAAGGAGTACATCTGCAATAGTTTGTGCGTCTTGGTCTTCGTAGCCTAGTTTAGAAACACCAGCTAAGACATTGTTTTTTAATTCGGATACTTTTACTTTCATGTTAACTCCTTTGCAGTCTGATATAACTATACAACAATTACTCTTATAATTGCGGAGTTTGCGGGGCTTTTGGTAGAGTTAGTCGTTAAAGGCAATAAATCAGCTTAAATCGGCTGTAAATGTCCTCTACAGGCTATGTTGAACTGTCCTATAATTAGTATATGGACGAGCAAAGCAAACTAAAACTGCAAATGATAATGAAACGGCGAATACCAGACATGTCGCACATAAAGCCCCCAAAAGAACACGCTGTTTACGCAATGATTAGAAACCTACATGCTGCTGCTGGCACTAAAGCAGACAAATCCCCGAAATAGACGTGTTTATATTTATAACTAAAATTGCCAAGAACAGAGCAATATCAGTGAAGAATGGCATTTTTACTGGTTAAGCATAAAACTTACCGATTCGGCACAATCTAGCCCATGATTTACAATAATTGCAGACATGAAAATGCCTATAACGCAGTTTTGGGACAGCCGTTTGCTGTATATCTACGCCTTGCTTAGTGGCTATGTTCAAGCTGACCAAGAAAAGCTGCAAGGCTTACTGACCGACTTTATTGGTTACCCGAACAATAAAGACTACTGTGCAGCAGTGCTAGAGAAGCTGGTAAATGAAGCCAGGATTGAAAGCATAGACAGTGCCGTACAGACTGCCGATACCAGGTGGTTTAAGGATATGGTTAATAGCTATATTGAGTATTTCCAGTCTGACCGTATATTTGCACCCACTGGCAATTCCATTACATTGTATGCGCAGCACGAAACACGATTGCTTAATAAGCTAGGTACTTCAAATACGGCTAGGGACATTAAGGGTAATCAGTCCAGTAATAGTAAAAAGTTTGTAGAAACACTGTTGGCTGTAGCAATTAAAGGTCTTATTATCATTGAAGCAATAAAACCGACAGACGAAACTTGCCAAGCATTTGGAGCGACAGTGCGCCGTACTGATACCGCCCCGCTTGCGCAAATAATGTATGCCGAAGTAAAGATAGACGGCACGCGAATACTCATTGGTATTAAAGGCAAAGAATTATTTCCTATTAAAAACTTGCGTGTAGATTCTGGTCCTTATAATTTAATGCACTACGTACAAACTCATACTAACCAGAACATTGGCATTGGCGACATTCAACTTATTGACGGCTGCCAAAGTTATAAAGACCTGTCCGAAGTAATTAGATTACAAGGATTTAATAAAGAGCTTAAAGACATATTCTTTGCAGGTACGAGCAAGAAGACCGTGCGCTTTACGCCAGTAAAAGAACTTGCGCCACAGCAGCAAAAAGTCTACGTTGAGCTTATAAAAAGCTACCGAAAAAACACCGAATAAAATCGTTAAACATACGTTTATAGCAGATTAGAAAACCGTAACTAAACCGTGTTGTTTAGGGGCTGAATCACAGCTCCTTTATTAGTTGAGATGATGATTGTGGAACGGGAAAAGAAGCCGTCCAACACCAATAACAACCTGTTCCGTTGGATAGCTTCTTACGAAAGGTTTCCAATATGGACCAATTACTAACAATACAAGAACTAATGCACAAAAACTTTCCGCCCCAGAAATGGCTCGTGGACAAGCTTGTGCCAGACGCAGCTATAACGATATTTTCGGGCGCACCAGCGTCATGCAAAACATGGATAACGCTACACACAGCAATAAGCGTAGCTAGGGGCGAACCACTATTCGGTGAGTTTGCAACAAAGCAAAGTGGAGTGCTGATAATAGACGAAGAAAACAGCCAACGGCTCGTCCAAGAACGTCTGTTTATGCTCGGCGCACTAGCGGATTTACCAATTTACTTTAGTCCACAGCCTGGTTTCGTTTTAAGCAACGAAACAGTCGCCGAAACACTCATTGAGTGTGCAATACGGGACATCAAGGTAATCATCATAGATTCCCTGGTGCGCATACATGCCAGTGACGAAAACAGTTCTGGCGAAATGGCAGCAGTGTTTAAGCAACTTAGGAAGTTTACTGCGCAGGACATTACGCTGATACTGACACACCACAATCGTAAGCCTGGCGTAAATGCCGATAGTGGGCTTAACGCAATGCGTGGCTCGTCAGACATTCCAGCGTCAATAGACAGCCATGTAGCTATAAGTCGGCGCAAAGACAGCTTAGTAGTACATCAGACTAAAAACCGCTATGCCCCAGAGCTAGGTAAGTTTGAAGTAGAAATAAGCGCGGATGATGATTCGTTTCAGCTCATATACGACGGCGAAGTGAATATATCAGATAAGAAGCGTCAAATGCTAAAAGACACAATTCTTACGCAGCTAAGCGAAAACCAGCAACCAATTCAAAAAGAGTTGCTTGCGAGCTTAAAGCAGCAAGGCGTAAAAATCAACGAACATAAATTGCGTGAGCTACTAGAAGAACTACTTGAAGAAGGCTTGGTAAAAGAAACACAAGGCGTAGGTAGAAACATACACTACAGCTTAGAAACAGGGGCTGAAAATGAGTAAGCAACCCGACGCTAAGGCGCTGTTTGAAAAGTTCTATGACAAGCAGCTAACCGAACAGCAATACAAGGAAATTAAGTTTAACCTTGTGCGCTACATAGAGTTCCTAATTGTGCTGGATAAACAGCACCAGGACTGGCGGAACACTAAGACGCAAAGCGAGGTAGAGCCAGAGAAATAACATATCACACTTACATAGACGCAAGCGGTTAGGCTAACAGCAACACAGCATAGCCCTTGCGCAACAATAACTTAAATTAAATGGAGTTCAAATAATGAATAAGCAAGAAGAAGCAACAGAAAAGATAATGAAAGATTTTATGTCAGTGATAGCTGAATATCAACGCCTAACAGCGTGTGAAAATACAAAGACAGCAATGCAGAATCTAGCCAAAGCTGGATATGCACTACGGCGTCCACCTTTTGGCTACTCAACTACAGAAACTAGCGGATTGTTCCGCATAACCCGTAGAGGTATGGCTATGCGTGTAGTAATGCAGGAAGCAGCCAACGGTAAGATTTCTACCGAGGAGTTTAGGTTACGGTTATCTATCCTTTTAAGCGGTGAATCATTAGATATTCGCAGTAAGGCTAGCATAAAACGAATCGTTACCAATCCGTACTATATCGGCTTGATACGTAGCGGTGAAGAACTGTATAAGGGCTTACATGAGCCACTTATATCGGCAGACGAACAGCAGAAGCTCATTGGACTGTTGGAAGCGTAGGCACATGGGGGAGTTTATCTCCCCCTTACTGGTAGTAATTATCAGAGGTAAATCATAAAATAATAGTAAGGATACAATAAATGAATTATTTAATAGCAAGGGTATCAGACCCAGTACAACGGGAAGCACTTCCCGCCCAAACAAAAAAACTAAAAGACTACGCGAAAGAACAAAAATGGATTGAAGATAAGGATTACATTTACGTAGAGTTTGACGAAACAGCGTTCAAAGATACACGCAAAAAGTTCAGAGAAAGCGTTATGCAGCCTTTAATGGAAGCAACAGACCTGTCAATCGTAGTTTTTGATAAAATTGACCGCTTTAGCCGTGACTCCTCGTCAGAAGAAAAGCAAGTTTTGACTGCACTATTTCGGCAAGGACGCATTGAAATGCACTTCCCGTCAGATAATCTGTACATTCATAAAAACTCACCAGCAGCCGATTTGTTTCGCCTAGATATTGGCGTAGCACTTGCTGGCTACTATTCCAGCGCAATACGGGACAACGTTAAACGCCGTTTTGACCAAAAGCTGGCAGACGGTGAATGGCCAGGCAAAGCCCCTATTGGCTACATCAACTATGTTAAGGGCAAGGACGCCAACGGTAATGATATTAGGCATATCAAACCTGACCCAGTACGCAGCCGTCACATTGCCAAAGGCTTTGAGCTGCGCTCAACTGGCATGTCATTCGCTATGATTGCTAAAGAATTAAAGAATGACGGTCTGGTAAGCAATACCAAGCTCCAAAAGGCTATTACTCGTGGTCAGTGGGAAGAAATACTTAAGAACCCATTCTATTACGGCAAAATGCGCTATGACGGCAACATCTACGTCCACCACTACGGTGCTATTGTGCAGCCCTGGATTTGGGACAGGTGCCAAGAAGTCAAAGAGCAACGAGCCTTGCACCGTACCAAGTATGGTAGGCAGTTTCTGTTTAAGAACTTAAAGTGCAACACTTGTGGCTATACCATTACGACAGACCGCAAAAAAGATAAGTACAACTTAATGCGCTGTACAGAGTACGGCGGTAAGCATGGTGCAAAGATTGTTAACGAAGACAAACTAATAGCCCAAGTCATGGAAGTCTTTACTGGCTTTCAAGTACCAGAGCAAGTAATGCCCGAAATTGTTGCTGAAATTGAGCGTAACCACGATTCAGAGCAGAAACATTACTTAACCAATAAAAAACGTCTGCAAAGAGAACATGACCAGATAGACATAGATATTAAAGACTTGTTTAGTGACAGAAAACAGTTTGCTCATAGGCACCAACTGTTTGAATCTATGGTTAAAGACCTTGAAACAAAGCAAAAAGACATAGCACAGCAAATTGCTGACCACGCAGACGGCGACAAGGCTTTTGTTATCGGTGCGTCATACATTTTAGATGTCGCAAGCCGAGGCGCAGAACTGTTAGCAGCAGAAAGTACGAAACTGGAACAAAAACGATACCTACTCAATTTAGTACTTCCTAACGCCAAACTAGACGGTGAAAAGCTAGTTTTTAATCTGTTAGAGCCGTTTGATGCTCTAACAGACATGGCTAAATCTGGAAATTGGCTCCCCGGACTGGGTTCGAACCAAACTTAATTACCATCCGATTTTAGACTCGCTTAATGATAGCTCACATCCGTTATTTATCAAGTTTTTACGCGTATTTTTACGTGTGATAAGGTATAATAAAAGTATGAATAGTAGCAAAGTCATTAATGTAGATGAAAGCAGCCCAGAGTTTCTACTTGAGCTGGAGCGACGCATTAAACATGCTAAAAATCCTAAAAACCGTATACCGCTCAGCCAGGCCAAGAAAGATATTCTAAAAAAATATCAGGAGCTGGCTGGTGCAAAAGTATAGCGTCAATCTTACAGAAGATGCCGAGAACGATATCGCTGAACTCATGGCATTTTATGAAGAACTAGTGGACGCTGAATCGGCAGCGAATTTTTTCGATGAAGCTATGGAAACCGTAGCGAACTTGGAAAACTTGCCACGAGCTAACGTCGTGTTCAAAGATGACCCAGATGTACGTAAGATGCAGATGAAAAATTACAAAGTCGCAGTTGTTTACCTTGTAGATGATGATAGTTTTGAGGTTATCGCTGTTCGTGCCTATCACCAAATGCAAAACCCTACACAGTATCAAGAATCGGTACGGGCACGTATACGAAAATTGCACGGACGGGCGTAACTAGTCGCCTGCACGTAAATTATGGCAAAAGTACTCGCCATGGGCGACATTCACACAAAAATATGGATTATTGAGAAAGTCGCTAAACTCAACAACGTTTATGATAAGGTTATTTTCTGTGGTGATTATGCGGATGACTTTAGCGCTAGTCCGCAAGATACCCTAAACACTTGGAATACTCTAAAAGATCTGCAGACTAAAAACCAAGGCAAGGTTGAGCTTGTTACAGGTAATCACGACTACATATATGTCAACAATACGCCTTCATTGCAATCTGGCTACAATCCTATGACACAAATTTTAATCGATGCCCTAGAAAATAAAAATGTGAAAGCGTGGCTTGCTGGCCTGCCTGTTATTATCGAAATTGATGGCGTTACTTATTCTCACGCTGGCATAACAAATGAGTGGTCTGGCCTAAAAGATGTGGATGGCCTATGGAATGACATGAGCCCTATTTGGGCAAGACCTGGGGGCAGTATTATATACAAGGATACGTCTCAAGTATTTGGACACACCCCTACCGATACTTGTTATGAGGTTAAAAATGGAGTGTGGTGTATAGATACGTTCTCTACAATGCCAGATGGTACCCCGTTGGGTGATGGATCGGTGCTGCAAGTTATTGATGGCAAAAAATTCTCTAAGCTATATCTGGAATAACATGGAGGATTCGTTAATGAATACCAAAGCAATCAACGACGCAATTCGAGGTACACAGCTTGAAAGCATATTGACGGCTGAGGATTTGGAACGATGGCGCAAAATGGATACGGCTGGGGCCGACAAGGCGCCACTTTGGCTGTCAGTATTGATTAGCATGGCAGCCAGTCTCAATATGGAACCATCAGAGGTTGACAATATCCTTCAGGCTGCAAAGCCACTGAATGCAGATCGTTCAACTTTGAGCGGGGTTACGCTACATACCATAGATCCAACGTTCATCGTTGAAATGTCGCTGTCCGCCGATGCTGCACTACGCCGTGGCAACACGGAGGAAAGCGAGACGCTCTGGCTTAAGACGTTGCAAACAGCTCTGGATGAACGTATCATCATTGCCGAACCGTATCGTCTCTTTGCTAATGTCGCCTCAACAGCGTATCTTAACGGCAGTTTACTGTTAGGGGAAGCGGCGCTAAACATTGCACTGAATTTGAACCCGCAATATAGTTTCGGGCAAAAGCTACAAGAACAGGCTCTACGCGGTGACTTTTTGCAATATAGCCTGCGCAAGCTTGCAGACAACCCGCGTTTTGATTTTGTATTGTCTAAAGACCTAGAGACCACATCGACCGAGCAGATTCTAAAAAAGTTGGCCAAAATGGGTATTGAGCTTGATGAGATAGAATTCAAAGCCATCGGTCGTCCGGTTAGAGATGCTATTGAGACGATCGTTGACAAAGTTAAAGCGCGGGCGTCTGACGCTCGGGAAGTCGATGATGACTACCTCTATGCAGCCTGCGAGGTGCTGTGGGATCGCTTGATTACTCGGCCGCTCATGGAGACTTTTATGTCAATCGTTTTTGACCTGGAGGATGTTGAGCCCGACAGCAACCTCTACTTTGTCACTATTGAACGCTTGGCATGGGCTTTTGAGCAAACCGACAAAGCAGTCTTCGAAACATATCAAAAGTATCCTCATGATTTTGCAAGTTTACGGGCTACTGTTCATGATTTGTTAGCGTATGAGGTGCTTCGGCAATCGGGTGTTGTGGAACACATGTTCGCTATTGCTGAAGCCGGTCTGGCCAGCGGCTTTTTCCCGGACTTTGCGGTAGCTGATGTGATTAGGCGAATTACTACAGGTAAGAATTGGCAGTATCAATTAGAGCAGTTACTCAAGCGTTATCCAGAGCACAGTCAAATGATGGCCATGGGGATTGCCCGTGGTTTGCTAGAGACTGGCGAAGACCACAAGACAATAGGCGTAAGTCATACAGTCTGGGTCAGGGTGCTTGCTGGCGAACTTGAGCCAGACGAATGGCCGCTGCAGTGCCTCGAGGATTACCTGTTGGCTGCTTACGAGAACCTCGGCGATAAACGTGGTTATAAACAGACGCAGAAAGAGGCGGAACAAATTGATCGTTTACTTGAGTCAAAACGACTGAGTGAAGCAAAGGAACGGCGGAAAGCCGGTCAGAAGTCTACCGAAGATTTACTCAGACAAGAGAACAAATATCCCGAGCTTTTTGCTTATGAAGATTTCGTACTATCGCTTGGACTAGATTTTAGCACGCAGGAGCGCACTAATGATAAATTAACGGTTTTTTCATTGCAAACTGGGGAGAAGATTGGCCGCAATGAGCCTTGTCCATGTGGCAGTGGTAAGAAGTATAAGAAATGTCACGGTGTGATCGTGTAGATAAGTCATCACTCGAGGGCTTGGTCATGGAACCCGGTCGGCTTTCAATCTGCCTGGTTGCCATATAGTGGGCTGGTCGGTTTCGGAACCGTGTTGCAGAGAAAAATTGGAATCGTTCGTGTCATTTGACCGTTCCAACATTTTCGGACAAGACAGGGGCTGGATTCGAACCCGTAACGGGGGCGAAAATTTCATAGGTAATGCTCAAAAATAGAGAAAGACCGGTCTAGGAACCCGGTCTACCTCTCTTAGTGCTTGGTCTGGCTCCCGGGGTCGGACTCGAACCGACAACCTCGAAGTTAACAGCTTCTTGCTCCACCATTGAGCTACCCGGGATGATTGCGTAGAACGTATAACGTAGTTGGTATGACGGTCAGGACATGATAATGACGCTAACAGTTATACTACTACGTATTTCGTAATACGATACTGGTGCATTATAACGGAGACGGGAGAGCTCGACAAGCAAGCTATTACCGTACAAGGTTGAACCTTGTACATAGAACCTTGTACGTATCGGGTTAGCGGTGTTGTTTTAATTCCTGGTTATTTGAGCGGTCTTGGTCGCGGCGTTTTATTGTTTCCCTTTTGTCGTATTTTTTGCGGCCACGGCCGGAGGCTATGCGGAGCTTTATGTAGCGGCCACGGGTTAATAGTTCTAATGGTACTATAGTTTGGCCTTGCTGTTTGGCTGCCATGAGAGCGGCTATTTCCCTTTGTTTGGCCAACAGCTTGCGGTTACGGGTTTTGTCTTCTTCTGGCACCCTGACGGCGCTGTCGCCGGTAATGGTGGCATTCACCAGCCATAGCTCATTATCTTTGACCGTGACGTAGGAGCCTTTTAGGTGGCCATGGCCTCGGCGCAGGCTTTTGGTCTCCGCGCCACTAAGGGCTATGCCCACAACTAAACCATCCCCGAGGTCGTAATCATGACGAGCCCGGCGATTGCTGATTTGCTTAGCATCTTGTGCTTTCTTCTTAGCCATAACGCTAACAGTATGAAGTATGTTGCCTTAATTGACAATATGTGCTATAATTAGATATTAGGATTGATTATTATGAGGTCGACTGTTTTTTATTTCTTGCTGGCTTTGTTGATCTCGTATTTAGCGGTTTTCCATAGGTCTGGTGAGTCGCGTTTAGTTTTCATCTGATACCACCACTCCACGCCCCAAAGGTCTACTGTTTTCATCCCAGTGCCTATCCCATATAGGATGCGGTGGTGTAACCTGTCCGGGTTCATGGATTTGTCTAGTTCTTCTAGGGGTGCGGTTTTAATCTCAAATCCGTCTGGCATCCAGGCTTCTGCTTGCAGCTCATGGACAATCAAATCTTTGCCGGTAGCAATTTTGCCAGCGCCAGCCAAAGAGGCGTAAAACCAGGCCGGGAGAGGGTACTCATAGTAGCGCTTAGTTACAGATTTATCCCAAACTCTTTTATAAACTGAAACACCAAACTCGTCTGGGCGTGGCTGGCCAATCGGCAAGCCCATAGCATTGTTGCTTCGCGTAATAATAAGTTTGCGGTTAGGATCCAGACGTTTGACTAATTCTGCTTCTTTAATTAATCGATTACGGTCAAAATCCGGGCAAATACCAAAAACTGTTAAGAAAAACTCATTTTCCAGCTGGTAGCTTTCTATTATTTCGCGGTCCTTGTAACGTTCTACAACTTTTTGAATATATTTCTCGAGTTCCGGTTGCCAGGCTTCTTTTGGTAATTTCTCCGCCCATGCGGGCATATGGCATTCCGGCCAGCGCGGCTGGCGTAATCCTAGTGAAAGTGAAACTGGGACATGTGCTTTGTCTGCCATATCAACCTGCCAGTCAAGCTCCGAAAAGTCGTATTGACCGGGTTCACGTTCCAGATCTTTCCAGTAGCTGACTAAGCGCAAGTGCTGAATGCCCAGATCATTTATCATGGCATTGAGCGTTTCCTTAGGGTCAAGATCTAGATATTTGGCGTAGTTAGGGATAAATGTGGCGCCAATACGTACTGGTGTGTGCCGGTTCTGCCAGATATACCACTGGGCAATCCCGTACATGCCGCTTACAAATAACATGACAGCCGCAACTACTACGGCAATTATTTTATGCCACCACTTTGCGCGAAACCATTGCTTAAACTGCTGCCAAAAATAGCCAAGACTAAACCGCGAAATTCTTGATGTAGACTTTCGACTTTCGACTTTCGACTTTCGACTTATTGTGCCCATCTGTTAATATCAGTTTACAATATTCATGCAAAAAACATTAACACTATCGATTGTTATACCGGCGTTTAACGAAGAAAAGCACCTCAAAGCGTGCCTAGATGCAATTGCCAAGCAAACCAGTCCGCCGGATGAAGTCATAGTTGTTGATAATAATTCGACTGACAGGACTGTTGAGATTGCAAAGACCTATGAATTTGTGACAATTATTCAAGAACCCAAACAAGGTATTGTCTTTGCCCGTGACAGTGGCTTTAACGCGGCTAAATGTGACCTTATTGGGCGCATCGACGCGGATTCACTCCTCTTCCCGGGATGGGTACATTATGTCAAACGGTTTTACAGTGAGGAGCATCACAAAGATCACGCGCTGACAGGTGGTGGAATCATCTATAATCTTCGGTTTCCACGCTTTGCCGGCTGGGTACAAGGGCAAATTGCCTTTCGCATAAATCGCCTACTGCTTGGGCACTATATATTATTTGGTACGAACATGGTTATTCCTAAGCATCTATGGGATGAAACAAAGACACTGGTATGCCATTACCTGGACCAACACGAGGATCTGGATCTCGCCATTCATGTAAATAGTCTTGGCTACCCTATTACCTACCGGGAAAGCCTGCGGGTAGGCCTGAAGGTTCGGCGGGTACGCTCAAACCGGCGTGAGCTGTTAGAAAATATGATGTGGTGGCCCCACACGCTCAAGCGGCACGGCAGATGGACTTGGGTGTTTGGTTGGCTTGGAGCCGTCCTACTGTACGCGCTTTCGCCTATCATTAACTTGGTAGAGTATGTGGCACGTGTATTTGGCCGTAAACCGCTAGAGGAATAAATAGGGACAAACACAACATGCGAATAGGACTTTTTACAGATTTTTACATGCCACATCAGGGTGGAGTAGAAACTGCCGTGCTCACCCATGCCCAGGCGCTTCGGTCCCATGGGCACGACGTAACGGTGGTCTGTCCAAAATATAAAGGCGCTAAACAGAGTGAACCTGGAATATTGCGGCTGGAGACTCTTAAATCCTGGCATCCGCATATGCACCCAACTGTAACTGTTTCTGGGCGTAATAAAGCTGCTGTCAGCGCCCTTAAGCTTGATATTGTGCATATGCACACCGACTTAGGCGTTGGTCACTTGGCAACTTGGTATGCTCACAAGTATGGTACCCCTTTAATTCAAACCATACATACTAATGATGTTAGTTGGGCTAAGCATAACTACAAACGACCGCTTAGATACTTATTGTCTGGCGTCGGACGTACACAGTCACTGTGGCAAAGTAAGCGTACCGGCACGCATCGCTCACATAGGCTGGCCGGTCAGACCAGCTACTTGTATGAACGCTGGCTTCTGAAGAAAATTTTTTCCAGTTCACATCATGCCAAAGCTATAATTGTGCCCTCACTTCACTTTATGGAGGAGCTGAAGCAGTACTATCCTGAGGGTAATTATGCGGTTGTGCCGAATGCAATTGATCTAACGACTATAACACCTCGCTTTGAAGACCCTACCCTGCCGGTACGAATATTGTGGATCGGGCGTGTTTCTGCCGAAAAGCGCCCACTTGTTTTTATGGAGGTGATTAAGCGCTTAAGCCAAAGCACTGATCGAGCTTTTTTAGTTGATATCATTGGCAATGGCCCGGAGCTAACGGCAGTAAAAGCTTTTGCGAGGCGTCACAACCTAGATAATGTGCGCATTCATGGCGGTTTGCCATATGATAAGGTCAAGTTATTTTGGGAGCTGACGGATGTATTTGTCTTGACTTCACATAATTTTGATACCCAGGCGATAGTTCTAGTCGAGGCTGCCGCGAGCGGAGCGATGGCAGTACTGAGTGATAAAAATCTGGCAAGTCTAATTGCGCCACAAGGGCATGTTTTGGCTAATGGGCCCGACCCGGCATCAGTAGCCGAAGCATTGTCTAAAACTCTTATTAAGAAAACACCCAAATCAGCCCAACCCATCCGCGCCTATGCCGAAAAAACCTACAGCCTCGAAGTCCTAGCCCAAAACCTAGAAAACATCTACAAAAATTAGCCTTACAAATAAAGTGCAAAAATTTATCCCTGTTAAGGGTTCGACCCTAGACTTTTGCCTTGGGAATTATTCAAAAGTTCTTAAAAAATGATAATAGCATATTAACAATAACGTGCTATAATATTAAATAATAATCCAAGTAACAGACAGGTTTGATATGACAGCGCCAGGCGAGCTACCTCGTGTACTAATAGTTGATACTGATTTAACCAAGGATGATGCACTTGACAGATGGGTTGATGTGGCCCGTGTAGCAGGGTGGCAGCCTGTAAATTTTGATGAGGCAATTCCAGCTATTGAAGAAATAGAACATGACCCTAAAGTTCTTAAGGCTGCAATGATTGCACATAGAATTGGGCGTGGTGGATTTTCTGAATTGACGGCTCCAAAATTAGTGCAAGCAGTGCAAGATCACGACATACCGTGTGCCGTAATTACTAACGGAATGAGCCTGGATAATACTCCGCAAACATTTAAAAATTCTAATATGATTGTAGATGAAAAAGGACTAAACATCACATGGATGCTAGAAGGGTGGCTAAGGCATCTAAGAGATAATCAGTAAGAGTAAATATCCCCAATACTGGTACAATTACTATATGAGCGATGACCACACCGACTTAGTTCTTGAAGACATGAACAGTAAATTTGACGCGGTTATTGAATTAGTGACTCAAATGCGAGACGACATGAAACAGTTAGCCAAACAATCTGATTTACAAGAAGTTAAAGCCGACATAAAAACCATAAAAGCAGCCGTTACGGACTTAAGCCAGCAGGTCGAAAAACACGAACAACAATTGGCGAGCCTATAGCCTATTGCTCCATTGGTGTAAACTCCCGAAACCCATCAATAAGGCTTAACGAAGCATGGGAGTTTAATGCTAAAGATCCAGTGCATTTCGCTAGTACCCTTACTCCGGGTCTGTCTGGATCCGCTGGACAATAGACATCCAGTATCGAACTATCTCCATTCTGTAGCGCGTACGCATCCGGTAGTGATAAGCCGGATAGTCTTATAAGAGATCCAGCAAAACTCTCATCTCTAATATTAACAACAAAAATACCGCCTTTGTGACTCGGTTCTACATTAACGTGGGGGATTCCACCAGGTGTCACGCCTATATATCTTGGCTTCATGCACATCTCCTTATGCAACCTAGAATATTATGCAGACGTCTTTAACGCAACCATAAGCCAGATTAAAAAAGAGCGCAGCCCCATGGAGCCTCCTCAGGCTCCGGAAGCGTGCCTGCCTGCCGGTAGGCAGGAATGTCAAAGTCACAATTAGAAGCGAGGAGTTGTTAAGCCCGGCTTCCTTGCAGGAGGCCGGGTCGTAAGCGAGCGAAGCGGGCGCCGAAATTGTTTTAGAGAACTTTTGTTTCTTCGTTGCTATGTATATAGCCCTTACTGTCGACATACGGCTGACACCCGGCCCAAAGCCCCCGGTTTTGCTCGCGGGCTTCTTTTTCATAGAGCCTGAACTCATCCAGCTTGCTGAACGGGAAGCTGACATAGGCAAAGCCGTAGCCGTTTTTGATAATTTCGGCCTCAACCAGCTTGTTATCTGAAGTGTAAACGTAACGCAGCAATCGGTCATAACGATCACGATTAGTGCTTAGGCTATCCGCCTCTAACCTAACTGGCCCGTTACCAATCAGTTGTTTGGTGTATTCGGAGGCTGCTTTGCCAAAACACTCCACTGCCTTGCGCGGATCTTTTGTTTCTGGAGTGTCAACTCCAATCATTCGGATACGTTCCTGCGTGCCATTCATATCTACCGTTATGGTGTCCCCATCAGAGAATTCAGTTACGCGGTAGCTACCTGTCGTGACACTACTGGCCACCCGCCCTACTTGGTCTTGGTGCTTTTCGGTATAAAAACCTGCCAGCGCAATCAACATACTCAGTACTAGAGTCAGTAGCTTGCGCCTAGTCCTCTTTCTCATTTCTGTTTCAATTTGGCGGAAACATATTCCGGGCTAATCTGGGTTCCATCCATAGAAATGTAGGATTCGGTAGGATGTGGCTCTTCTATTAATCTGGCAATGCGGTTAAACATGGCAGCGGGGCTTTCGTCTTGTGGCACTAAGTGCGCTCGGCTTTGGTTAACGGCCCGGGATTTGGCCAGCTCTTTAGGCGCTTGCACCCAAATAAGCACAGCTTTAGTGCCAGTGCGCTCACAGATAGCATATTTTTCCTGGCGGTGGCGGTGGCGGTTCAGGTTTGCATCGTAAATAACGTCTTTCCCAGCCTTGAGCAAGTGTTCAACTTCACGGTCTATATGCCGGTAAAGCTGATCATGCTCCGTCTGGCTAAAAGTAGGCTGTGGAAACATTTTAATCCGCATTGCATCAGAAGACACATGCTCCGCCCCAGTTACCTCACGAATAGCCTGCGCAGCAGTCGTCTTCCCCGCCCCAGGATACCCCATCAATAAATATAACCGTGCCATGCATTGATTCTAGCACCAATAATAAATTATTCCGCAGGAGCTGGACCAAATACCTTAGATAGGATGGTTAAGGTTTTTATACATGCAATGTGGCCAGACGCAATATACTGGCAATCATAAGAAATGCTTGCAATTTTACTTTACAATTAGTATAGTATATTACTTAAAATAAGCTCAGTAGTAGCTTATGAGGAAATAGTATTATGGCTAGAACAGTTCACCCATCAGAAAACGAGTTAGGTAGTTTTCATATACCTGGTTCCGATATGCGCCAGGCGCTGATACTTGGTGAACAGGGTGGCTATAATCTTGACCTTGATCCACAGTTTGCCCCAGGAGCACCGGACGGTTCACTGATAGCCCGTGACATAAATACTATTTTTGATCTCCATGGTTTTGAAGAGCCGCGTATGCCATATGTGGTTGGAGAAGCAGATTTTAGCCAAGTACTCATAGGTACCAAATATAACTCTGTGCCGTTAAAATTCCCTGGATCAGAATACCGGGTTCCTAAGGAACTTGCTTGTATACGATACATACTGGAATTATGCGCTTCGCATGAGCAAGGCCTTAATCCTCGCGTGGATGAGTTTTATGCGTATCTTTCACTTCAGCGTAGTGAAGTTATCCAAGGGCAGCGTCAAAATAGCGGTGGTCTTCATTCAGATGGACTTCAAGGTCGGCGGATACAGCCTAAGGTAATGATAGAACATGGCTATTCTGCAACCGATCGTGATCCGACTCTCTTTTTCCCTCAAGTCTATGACATGGACGGCGTTGATATTGATACGCATTGGATGGATGATGTGTTCGCAGGTCAAACAGACCGAGAAAAAAGAATTAGTTTTGCTGCCGGTCAGGTTACGGTGTTTGATGCATACTGCGTGCACCAAGCTGTGCCGGCAACCAGCACCGGTCCCAGAACATTTTTCAAGCTTACATTCGCGAATCGTCAATACGATCGTGCTGGCAATACGATTAATCTACTATTCGCAGATGAATATTTACGTGAAAGCTGGGCGTTTGGTCCGCGCAGCATGCCTCTTGATCTTATATGTGCTGACGGCAGCGCTGTTGGTGATATTCGCTAGCATTACGTACGATATTTCTCAGCCTTTTGCTTAAGGATTTCTCAGTACCCCAGCTAAATAGCTTATTCACCGAACCATCATTGCTTATAGCTGCCGACTCAACCTGAAGATTATCATGGCCAGCTAGCTGAACTAAACTTCTTGCGGCGTATTCACGATTTTTAATCCCAGAATCACACAAGCGTATAACGCCGTCTGCTAGAGATGCTTGTTCCACTGCCATCGCAGCTAACAGTAGTTCACAGGATGGGTAATTTCTGAAATACATGCGCTCACCTGCGGGCGAATCTCTGGGGGTGAAAGTGTAGCCCGCCAACGGTATTACGCTGACAGAGCCATTGCGGTTTCTGCGTAGAACGCTGTCTCTAATCTCATCGTATTCTAATTTAGATGTGAACGAACCTTTCAGGTTATGACCACGACGTATATCATAACCCAGTCGCACAGCCCTAAGCATAATGCTTTCCTCGGCTATAATTACTGTCTCAATTCCTTGCGTTGCAGCTGAATAGAATATACCTGTCTGACTGTTGTCATACTGATTTTGATCGCGATATAAAAATACCCGAAGGCTATTCAATTCTTTTGAATCGGCTGTTTCAACAATTGATTTTGAGACACCCCATACGACTTTTCTTGCAGGATCTAAAAAGTCATCAGATATGCCTGTTGGTGCTATATCAATACAGCGCTTCCTGTTGTCCCGGCCTAATCTTACCTGTGCGACTTGCGCTATTTCTCTAAATAAATTGGGATTATCTGTAGTACATGACCCCAATGTAGCATTTGTAATAACAACCAAGGGCTGCTCGGGAGCAACACTTGCCTGAACCTGAAACGGACTCACCAATAAATCGAGCATACATATATTATAAAACAAATAAAGTACTAATCCAAATAAGTAAATAAATAGCTGATTCACCGCCAGTATTTTGATCTCAAAGACGTTTCACAAAGTGTAGACCTACTCTACTTGCACTTAGTAATATGCCTGTCGATCGGGGTCAAAAAAATGACGGTGGCTTAGTATATAATTATTTTTTGTAACGCCAAAACCTGTATAATATAAGAGTTAAGCTTATTGCGGAGGGTTATGGATCGAGGTGCAAGAATTGAAGAATATTATAGGCATGTAGAAACGAGAGCAGACCAAGTTGCTAATGATTTGCTCAGAGTAACTGAGGAAGCTTGCAGAGTTGGCGGGCTTACTCCCGACGAGGCACTGGCCTTTTATGAGGAGTGTCTAGCAAGCGTAATTGACAGTGATCCTGAACTTGCCCAACAGCCTCCAATCTTAGATCCCCAAACCAACGAGCCGGCAGCAATATCACGTAGAGTTATCGGAAACGAGTAATACTAAAAATCTATGCCCTTATTGGCTAAGAATTTGTCGTCAAAGTGGTGTTTTATTTTGGTCATGTCGGTGGCGATATCAATGTGTTTAAGTAAACTTTTTGGGAAGTTGCGGCCGGTGAGGCACAGGCTGGTTTTTGATGATCGATTTAAGAGTAATTTTTCAAGTAGCTTGGTTGTCAGCAGTCCATCATGAACAGCATTATTTATTTCATCGCAAATTACTAAGTCATATTTCCCGGTGCTGACGCACTCCAGGGCAACCTTGTATGTTTCCGCGGCTGCGTCCTGATGCTGTTTTTCGGTTATGTTCTGTTCGCTTAATTCCCCAGCTTTATAAAAGCCTTTGCCGCCTTTATAGAAAAATAGCTGATCCCTAAAAAGCGGCTCAATATCCCGGATAAACACATGCTCACCGACGCCCCAATACTTAATAAACTGTATAAACGCTATGTTCCAGCGGTTACCCAAAGCCCGAGCCATTAGCCCCACAGCCGCGCTGGTTTTACCCTTCCCCTCGCCCGTATAGACAATAACCACCGAATCTTTCTGCTTATAATCCTCGAACACCATACTCTCAGTATACAGAGTTTAATTAGGAGTATTTTTTTTGTATATTGGTTTCAAAGCCTTGCTTATGTCCAGCGTCAATCAGCATGAATACGGTCTTGCCATCGATTACAGGCAAAGCATAAATCAGCCTAAGCTTATTAAGCTCAGGGTCACTTACATTACTTGAAAGGCTCTGAGTGCCAGAAGCTGCTTTGCGGGCACTAAAACGGCGCATTTGCGTTCTTCGTGCTATATTTTTGCCATCGCTCACTGGCACATAACCATTTTCAATTTTCTCAACTCCTGTTCCTAGGGGATTGCTGAGTAATGTCATAAGGAGACTGCGGACGCTTCCAGCAGTACTAGGGTGTTCGGCTATCCATCGCTTAATTTCTCGTGTTTGCATAAGCCCATCTAATGCCGATTCCATATCTTTATGAAATAAGCCTTTGTTACTACCAACTGGTTGAACGGTATAAGCCTTACCAAACCTTCTGCCCACACTTACATTTGGAAACATGAGCTTGATCTGTGCGGCTGCTTTTTCGGACAGGTTAGCCTGGCCATTGAGTGGGTCTTGTCGTCCGTCCAGGGTAGCTAAAGTATGCATTGTGGCGTCCAGTACATCATTTGGACGAACATCAGTTGTTCCCTTGTCAACAGGCTCTGGGTCTTGATCGCGTAGATCGATCACTACTTCGATACTTCCAGAGCTGCTAAGCGGGCGTGGTTTAACTAGTGAAAGGGTGCTGCTTTTGTGCTGTGGCAGAGCACCTTCCTTGCGTAAAGTATGTAGGGCAGAAGATAAGGTTAAAAGTTCTGCCTCAATCATATCCTCATAATACTTTTTTGTCTGTTCTCTGGCTTTTGAAACCACACTTGGGACCAACAGTAGTGCCGCTTCTTGACCTATCGCCTTAGGGTCGCTGAGGCTTCCAATTTGACTAACAAGTTCTGCTATAGTGCGGTGAAGGTTAGCAGTAGTTGTACTGCGGAGTAAATTGGGCAAAACTCTTCGGCCCATACCAAGCTTTCCAAGCGCAGCGCAAACAATACGGCTACGCCTAGGCGCTAGGGTATCGGCAATTGTATTAGCCAGTTCAAAAATACGGATTTGCTTTTGAGCAAATGTTAGAAGTACTGCACTTTCAAGCTCAGCCTCCTCTGCTGCTACTGTGGGGTGGTCGGTAATATCGTCAATTTTAATTTCTGCCAAAAGCTTTGTTTTAGAAGCTAATATGGCTCTATTTTTGGCACGTCTGAATTTGTGAGATTTTGCTCCTGGTTCACTGATAACTGTGGGGTCAGTAAGATGGTTGTCAGTGCGCGTGAATCCATCCGGATAACTGCCCTCTACCGCGGTTACAACTTCTAATCTTGTTTCGTTGGCTGCCTCAAGTGCAAGCGAAGGAGTAAGTTCGCTTATATAATCCCCAGTAGATTGAATGCAAAGCGATATATCTGGATCATCCGAACCTTCCAGGGCGAAGACAAGTTCTTGCATTAAAGGGTGCTCATAAGCTAGCTGTAACTTGAGGCTAGCCTTAACATCACCTATTACTGTCGCTGTTGACAGTACTTGAGTTTCTTCAATTGCTGTTGACATAGCGTATCATCACTTAATAAACTGAGACCATCTGATTATATTATACTAGATAACTATTTGCGTGTCAATATTTTTTTGCCAAAATGGCTTGGTCGATTGCTGGGCGGTTGAACCCAATGATTATTTTTCCGTCTATATCAATGACCGGGATGCCCATTTGGCCGGATTTTTGGATGGATTCATGCATATACTGCGGGTTTGTCTCCACGTTGCGCTCCTCGTATTTCACGCCCAGCTTGTCAAAGTATTGCATGGCTGCGTGACAGAAGGCGCACCAATCGGCTGAATAAACAATAACCATGAGCTAATCATACCACGCGCCCACCACAATCACTCAAAAATTACACCATAAAACAACAACAAACCACAAACACAACAGATCAATCCCTACAACTTTTCAATGCGATCGCATTGAAAAGTTGTATTATATATATGTGACTATACGTACTAAGGACACGACTGCAGCAATTATTGATGGAATTCTTAAGTTTGTTGCAGCTGGTGGGTTTATCACCACGATAGTAATTGCTCCGAACGCTGTTCAAATCTTTGATAAACCGCTCAATAAGCTGATAAAAGGACTCGATAAGCGTCAACGTGAACGTGAGTTGAGACGAATTATGGGCTACATGAAACAAAAAGGTCTGATCAAATACGACTCACATGATTATGGGCATGGCATAAAACTTACAAAAGCTGGCAGGGATCGTTTGCGCAAATCAAATTTTGAGAACATGGAAATTCCATATCAAACTAGATGGGATAAGATGTGGCGCCTCGTATTTTTTGATATTCCGGAGAAAGAACGTGCTAAGCGAAACTCTTTAAATCTTAAACTTAAGCAACTTGGCTTCCGGCAACTGCAAATCAGTATTTGGGTGTACCCCTTCCCATGCCGGGCTGAGATAGAAGCCGTGTGCCATGTACTGGAAATTCGTCACTATGTAACACTGATCGAAATAGCAAAGATTGATAATGAAGAGCTACTACGTGCCCGGTTCAAGCAACTTCTTAAAACATCCTAACCTACAACTTTTTAATGCGATCGCATTAAAAAGTTGTAGGAATTATAGGGGTGGATTATGTTTGGATAGATGAGAGTTTGCTCTGACATGTGTTTCGCACTTTTCGATTCCCTCTTAGTCGCATCTGAAACCAGTGGCTAAATGCGAAACTCGGGCCTAGTTTAGTGTTATTAGCATATCCGTTAGAGATCGAGTCACAAAATGCAAAACTTCATAAAGCTGACTATTACAAAATAACACCTATGATAAAGAGTACTCTTCATTAAAGCCTCACTCAGTTTTGAATTAAGTCGATCGTCAAATCCATCGTAGATTTGTTGAATTAGTAATCTGGTGCTTCGGCTTTCCGTAAAGCATCGTGCATATCAGGATTAGAGCTGATAACTTCAAATTCGTCAGCACAAGGAGCATGACCGAGGATATGATCTACGAGTTCTGGATTAATAGGTGGTAACGTATGTCTGGCTAACGCTAACATCACATCTTCTCTTGCTCGGATTGGCAAGCAATCCGAGCGATCTGGTGGCGGAGGTAGATCAGGCCAACCAAAATGTCGAGGCATAACTTTATTAAAACACAATTAATCTTAAATTTAAAACTTTCATGTACGGTGTAGTGCCATGTAGCCAAGGCGTTGGATGTTACGGGCTCTTTCTAATAACTCGGGCAGCTGTGGATCATTCCACCCGTGCAAACGGAACTCTGTTTCAACCTGCGCATTATAGGGTTGGTCAAAAACAAGGTGCTGCCAGTCGGCGGCTTCGGCGCCAGGTATGGCAGGATGGTCATCTATTAGTGCAATGCCTCTTTGGCTTGACTTATCTTTTACAAAAAGCGCTTGGTCAACCACTTTACGGCCAAAATGTGGTACAAAGTGTGATTTTAGCCAATCCCGCTTTTCTGTACTGCAAGCGGGATTGGCTTGCAGGGGAGACGACAATACCCGCGGATCATACTCAAGATCTATTAAGCGTTGCCAACCTTCTAGTGCGCTTTCTATGGGTGGCAACTTTCTGTAAAATCCCGGAGCTCTAATTATGCCCAAAACAACTGCTGAATATTCGGGATAATCAAGATCAAGATATAAATTCTTACGGGGTCGGACGATTGGAATGTGTGGTGGCAGTTCTAGCTCAACGCCCTGCCCAAAATCAGCAAGCACACCGTCCATATCCACCCACACAATAGGTCTCGCAAGTTCAGTCATAACATTCCAATTAGTTTCTACGTTGATCTTAATTCTGCTACAAAACACGTCCATATGCAAAAATTAAAAACGGCTTTGCGCTAGTGCCCTATCAATATTCAGCTTTTTAACCAAGGGGGGTTGTGGGTGATCTGTTAATTTGATACTATACTCTGTAGATGAGGAAAGCCGCCGCTAAGACGACTAGTATTGATAGCTTGGAGCAAAATATTATTGCACTGTCTGCTAAACGTCAATTTTTGGCGGCCACTACTAATATGGGATTTCGCTTGGCGGTAACTGTTGTTATCCCTATTGTGGCAGGCGTCAAGATTGATGAGCGTTTCAAAAGCGCGCCATCGTTTACTCTACTTGGTCTTATGATTGCCACAGTGGCTGGTTGCGCCGCCGTATGGGCGACTATCAAGGAAGTCAATCAAGAACAAGCAGAACAAGACTCTAAGTCCAAGAAACGGACTAGGAGGTTAAAGCGTGTTTAGTTCCTTGATTTCCAATTTTGCTATTGAGCCAGTGGTACACATTACGCCTTTGACGGTGTTTTATATCAATGGCTTTCCTATCACCAATTCTATGCTGTACGGAGTAGTTTGCTCTATCATCATCATAACTTTGCTAGTTACCGTAGCCCGCCGGATGACACTTCTGCCCAAGGGGGGCGTTACTCAGCTGGTAGAGGCTGGCACGGATTTTATTACCGACTTGCTTAGAAGTTCTATGGGTAGCGAAGCCAAGGCGGTCAAATACGCCCCATATTTTGTGTCTATATTCTTCTTTATCATGCTCACTAACTGGTTGGGGCTACTGCCTGGAGTTGGTGAGGCGTTTACTTCTAACGGTCAACCTCTGGCGCGGCCATTTACGGCAGATCTGAATGGTACATTGGCCGCGGCCATTATTAGCTGGCTGCTGATTCAGTACTTTGCCATCAAGGAATCTGGCATTGGCAGGCATTTGCGCCATTATTTTAATGGCAGCCTTAAAAATCCTTTGACACTACTTCTGGGAATTTTTGAAATGTTTAGCGACGTTACGCGTATTGCCAGCCTAGCCTTGCGACTGTTTTTGAATGTGGCGATAGGTGAAATTATTATTGCCGTATTCTCTACGCTCGGCGGACTGGCAGGACCAATAACGGCCCTGCCATTTACTATTCTGGAGTTGATGGTTGGCGCACTCCAAGCTTATATATTTGTCATGTTGACGGTTATGTACCTTGCTGTTGCTGTTAAGCACGGCGAGCATGACGCTCATGAATCACCGGATGACCACCTAACTGTCGAGAAAGTAGTCAAAGACGAGGTTGGTAGTGCAGCTAATTAGTAAATTAAGTAAGGAGATATAAATGTTTTATTTTGCCGCAGAAGACGCAATTAACACTGCCGTATTAGCCAAGGGCATAATGATGGGCTTTGGTATGATCGGGCCAGCTATTGGTATTGGCTTGATTGGAAACGCTTTCATGACAGCCGTTGGCCGTAACCCGGAAGCTTCCAAGTACCTAGGTCAGATTTTGGTGATTATCGCTATTATCGAGCTGATGGCGTTACTCGTATTCGCCAGTGTCTTCATTATTAAGTAACACCCGGAAAGGATCTGCATGATAGGAATGTTTTTTGCAGTTGAAGAAGCTTCAGCTGAAGCCTCACCATTAGCGGCTTTGGGTGTAGATGCTAAGAGCCTGATTTTCCAATTGATTACCTTTACTCTGGTGTTTTTAATTCTTAAGAGATTTGCGTTTAAGCCTATTACTAAAATGCTCGTGGAACGACGAAAGACTATTGAAGACGGTGTAAAGCTGGGCCAGCGCATGGAAAAAGAGCGAGCTAAATTAGATTCCGAAATCACCCAGGTTATGCGTGACGCGCGTATTGAAGCTGACAAAATTATTGGCAATGGCCAAAAAGAAGCCCGAGAAATTATCCGAGAAGCCGAAAAGGTCGGCCAACGCAAAGTTGATACCATGCTCAAGGATGCTGAAGCCCGCATAAATGAGGAAACCGAGCAAGCCAAGCGCAAGCTGGAAAAAGAAATTGTAGGTATTGTGTCTGAAGCCACCGAGGCAATCGTAGAGGAAAAAGTTGATGCCACCAAAGATTCTAAGCTTATAGACAAAGCCCTGAAAGGGAGGAAATAGTGAACAGCTTACAGCTTACAGCTTACAGCTTAAAAAACATTGCCTCAACTGTTTACTGTTTACTGTTTGCTGTTGACTGCGAGGCACGCGCATGAGGGTTCCACGACACGTACTGGCTCAAGTGATTGCTAAACGCACTCTTGAGACGAGTGATACCAAGACGTTGGCGCGCGAAATTGCCGCTTATCTGCTGACAGAAGGCCGAACCGCCGAGCTGGAATCTATCTTGCGTGATGTTATGCAATATCGTCAGGAACACGGTATTTTAGAAGCAGATGTTGTTACTGCTCACCAAGTTGAGGACGAGGTGTTACAAGACGTTAAGCAATGGCTAAAGTCCGCTTATCCAAAAGCTAAAAATATTAGCTTGAATCAGGTGCATGACGCTGCCGTGATTGGAGGGATCAAAATAGATATGCCAAACCAACAGCTGGATATGACAATTAAGGCAAAATTATCTAAATTTAAGACCTTAACTGGCGCGGGAGGATCCCTATGAATATATCTATTGCTGAACTGTCAGCCGATATCCGAGCAGCAATATCCGAGCTAAAAAAACAGCCTGAAATAGAAGAAGTTGGCGTGGTAACACGCGTAGGCGATGGCGTGGTATGGCTGTACGGCCTTACTAAGTGTGGCTATTCTGAGATGATAGACATTAATACAACTGATGGCACAACCATGACAGCCTTTGCCTTTAACCTGGGTGAGGACGAAATCGGTGCCGTGCTACTAGGGGACGATACGCTTATCAAAGCTGGTGCCAGTGCTAAACGGACTGGCAAGGTGCTTGAAGTACCGGTTGGGCCAGAACTTGTCGGCCGCGTGGTTGACCCGTTAGGCCGCCCGCTGGACGGCAAAGGTGCCATAAAGTCTACCCAAGTAAGCCGTGTCGAACGCACAGCTCCAGGTGTACTCGCCCGCAAAAGCGTGCATGAACCAATGATGACCGGCCTGACTGCCATTGATGCCATGGTGCCAATTGGGCGTGGCCAACGTGAGCTTATAATTGGAGATCGTCAAACCGGTAAAACCGCTGTTGCTGTAGACACAATGATTAACCAGCATCGCCAAACTACTGGGGTTATCAACATTTATGTTGCAATTGGCCAAAAGCTAAGCAAAGTTGCCCGATTGGTTGAACGCCTCAAGCGTGAGGGTGTTATGGATCAAACTATAGTAGTCGCTACCAGCGCAGCAGATCCGGCTAGCTTGCAATATCTGGCTCCATACGCTGGTACTGCTATGGGCGAATATTTCCGTGACAACAAGCAGCATGCTCTGATAATCTACGATGATTTGACCAAGCACGCCGCTGCATATAGGCAGATGTCCTTGCTACTGCGCCGCCCACCGGGCCGCGAAGCTTATCCTGGTGATGTATTTTACCTGCACTCTCGTTTACTGGAGCGTGCTGCCAAACTATCTGACGAACTTGGAGCTGGTAGCCTCACTGCCCTGCCAATTATCGAAACTCAAGCTGGGGATATTAGCGCCTATATTCCTACCAACGTCATTAGTATTACCGATGGCCAGATTTTCATGGAAACAAACTTGTTCTATCAGGGTATCAGGCCAGCAATTTCGGTTGGTTTGTCAGTGTCCCGTGTGGGTAGTTCCGCCCAGACTAAAGCTGTTAAATCAGTTGCCAAGTCCCTCCGAATTGAGCTGGCACAATTCCGCGAATTAGCAGCTTTTAGTCAGTTTTCTACCGATCTAGATGCCGAAACCCGCCACCGGATTGAGCGTGGCCAGCGCCTGACAGAACTGCTCAAACAACCACAGTACAGCCCATACTCTGTTTGGCAAATGTACGCCACGCTACTGGCAGCCAGTAACGGTTGTTTTGATAAAGTCCCGTTAGATAAAGTCAAAACCGCGGAGGCAAACCTGTTAATTGAGCTAAAGCACGACCACGCCAAAGAAGTTGAGGCCATCAACAAAGGCGACGAACCAGACGAAAAAGTTCAGAAGATGATAATAGACCTGGCTAACAAGATAGCAGTAAGCTATAAACCTGAAGAAAAGGCGGAGGCTAAGTAATATATGTCGTTGTTTCAGGAAGTTCCACCACGACACGCAGTTGTAGACGGATTAGTGGAACCTTATTTTGGCAGCCTAGACCCTAGTACATTTTTGCTTCAATCCGCCAAAGATGTGACAGCTGATTTAGCGACAGCATGTCTGCTTGGAGACGGGGGCTTAGATCCATTCGAACCGAAGTTTCAGGAGCATGCATTAGCGTATTTAGGTTCTGATTTACCAGAAACCCTTGCGGAAGCTAGAATACGTTACATTAGGGCGACGCTAGTATTTGGACGGAGCTCACCAGCGCTAAAGAGCTTAGTCACACAGGTCTGTCAGGTAGCATATGAAGCACTAGAGGTTCCAAGCCGTGTCTAATACAATTACTCTTAAGCGCCGACGAATTGGCTTTGTCATTAACACGGAGCAAATCACAAAGGCTATGGAGTATAATAACAGGTATGAATAAGGTGAATGACCCAGCAATAACCCAGTCCACGCTTGATAGGGCATTGGAGAAAACATCAAAAACAATTGTTGATGATATAGCTGGTGTTATTCGTGATTTTTCTGGTCAGGTCGATCACCGATTTGAAAAAATGGATCAGCGATTTCAGAAAATGGATCAAAAGTTTGATGTCTTGGAATTCAAAATGGAGGCTCGTTTTGAACGGCTTGAGTCGCGCATAGATAAACTTGAAGGTAGTATGGAAAGGCTCATGAATTCTATTGATAATTTCATAAAGCGGATTGATGATTACGAACAGGAAAACATTGCGCGCGACCGCCAACTTGCCCGTATGCAGCAATGGATCGAGCAAATTGCCAAAGAAACCGGCGTCAAACTAAAGGGGCAATTATGATCTTCCTCTCTCCTCTCTCCTCTCTCCTCTCTCCGCTGCCGGAGGCGGCTCCGCGTGGCTAATACAATCACCCTAAAACGTCGGATCAATTCCGTCAAAAACACCAAGCAGATTACTAAGGCTATGCAATTGGTGGCGGCTAGCAAAATGCGTCGAGCGCAAGAGTACGCGTTGGCTGGGCGGACTTACCGTGAGTTTGCTTACTCCCTGTTAACACGTTTAAGCGCAATTACGGAAGTTAGCGAACACCCGCTGTTTGTTACGCGCCCTGTCAAAAAGCGTCTTTACGTAGTAATTACAAGTAACAGTACGCTAGCTGGTGCCTATAACTCCAACATCATCCGCATGCTCACCCGAGCAATAATTGAGGATGAAAAAGCTGGTATCAAAAGCCAGGTTGTAGCAGTTGGCAAACAAGGCGCCAAATTTGCTCGTCGTGTCACGGCTATTGATCTTATTGCGGCCTACACTGAGCTTCCAGATCACCCTACCGCTAACGATATTCGGCCAATTCTGAACACTGCTTCAGATATGTACAGAGATCGGGAAATAGATGACGTCAAGGTGCTATATACCCAGTTTAAGTCCAATTTAGTCCAAATTGCTACGGCAATGCCACTGCTACCTGCTAGGTTTGACGAATCCGACGAAGCAGAAAACACACTCAGCAACACAACTTTTGAACCATCTATAGAAGTAGTGCTGGACAGTGTTACAGAACGGCTTTTGGAAGTGCAGATCTGGCAGGCGCTGCTGGAAAGTTTGGCAAGTGAGCACTCAATGCGTATGCTGGCCATGAAAAACGCCACCGATAACGCCAGCGACATCATTGATGATTTAACACTAGAATTTAACACGGCGCGCCAGGCTGCAATCACCCAAGAACTGGCGGAAATAACCGGCGGTGCGGAGGCCATCCAACAATGACAGATCCAGGAGGATTCGTAACCGTGGAACATGAGACGCTTGCAGGCATTGGTGATAAGAAAATACCCGGACATATACCATTGGATGAGGCAGCTAAAGAAAGAGCTGCCTTAATTATAAAAGCTGTTGAGGGTGAGATTAAAGAATTACAACAAGCAGGTCCACTTACTGAAGATCTGACTCTACGGGTGGCAATAACATTAGCAACTGAAATGGCGTTAGGGCTTCGCCCTGTGCTAGAGGAAAGAGGAGAACAATAATGACGACAGCAACATTAGAAAAACTTAAAGGCAAAATTAGCCAAGTTGTGGGCGTGGTGGTAGATGTGGAATTTGATAACGGATTACCAGCTATTTATAACGCTCTAAAGGTAAGGCTCAATGACAAGGATCTAATTTTTGAGGTTGCTCAGCACCTGAGTGAATCGTCTGTCAGGGCTATTGCGCTTGGCACAACCGACGGTTTGGAGCGTGGCACGGATGTGGAGGACACCGGCGCGCCTGTTAGCGTGCCAGTTGGTGAATCAACGCTGGGACGTATGTTTAATGTTATTGGTGAGCCAATCGACAGCAAAGGCGGTATATTCAAAGAGCGTGCTGCTATTCACCGTGCCCCCCCGCCACTTGTTGATCAATCCGGCAATGTGGAAATCCTGGAAACCGGCATTAAAGTTATTGACTTGATTGCGCCAATTACTAAGGGCGGTAAGGTTGGTTTGTTCGGTGGGGCTGGCGTCGGCAAAACCGTGCTTATCCAGGAACTCATTAACAATATTGCTAAATTCCACAGTGGTTATTCCGTTTTTGCCGGCGTTGGTGAGCGTACCCGTGAAGGCAATGACTTGTACAACGAAATGGCAGAATCTAAAGTTTTGGACAAAACTTCACTGGTGTTTGGCCAGATGAACGAACCGCCAGGCGCCCGTTTACGTGTCGGGCTCTCCGGCCTAACCATTGCGGAAGGATTCCGCGACAAGGGCTCAGATGTATTGCTTTTCATCGATAACATTTTCCGTTTTACGCAGGCTGGCGCTGAAGTGTCTGCCCTGCTTGGACGTTTGCCGTCAGCAGTGGGCTATCAGCCTAACCTAGCTCAGGAAATGGGCCAGCTGCAAGAACGCATTACTAGTACACGCAAAGGTTCGATTACATCTGTGCAGGCAGTTTACGTCCCTGCTGATGACCTAACAGACCCGGCTCCTGCCACTACCTTTGCTCACCTAGATTCAACAATCGTACTAAACCGTGCATTGACAGAACTGGGGCTCTACCCAGCTGTTGACCCACTTGACTCATCTTCTACCATTCTTGATCCTGAGATTGTGGGCGAAGAGCATTACGAGGTTGCCCGTGAGGTCCAACGCGTCCTGCAACGCTACAAAGATCTACAAGACATTATTGCGATTTTGGGTATGGAAGAGCTCTCTGACGATGATAAGCAAACAGTTGCCCGTGCGCGTCGTATCCAACGTTTCCTGACCCAACCTTTCCATGTTGCAGAAGTCTACACCGGCCACAAAGGTAGTTATGTTTCCCTGTCTGATACCATTGCCGGTTTCCGCGAAATCCTGGACGGCAAACACGACGATAAGCCAGAAAGCGCTTTCTACATGAAAGGCGACATAAGTGAAGTCGCAAAGGAGAAATAGTGGAAAGTTTTAGTTATCAACCAGTTAACAAAAATCTTAATGATGCACTGGGATTAGATGGTCGGCGGCAACTTGTAAGCGAGGTTCAAACCGGTTACGGTGATCAAGGACTTGACTCATCTAACCCTCTGTTCACACTATCGGGTGGAGTAGTACGCCTGCCCAAGCGTTTGCTTATTGAAGAAATCGACGGGACTCAACACGAGATTACCATAATCGAACCAAATGCCGGTAATGATGATCAGATTTGAACTGGTATCCCTGGGCGGAGTAAAATTTAGTGAAGATGTGTACGAAGTACTGTTGCCGACACTTGACGGTGAGATCGGCGTGTTGCCTGGACATATGCCGCTTATTAGTGCGGCGACACATGGGGTAATTAGGGTACGCCGGACATCAACAGAGCGTGACGATATGATGGAACACTTTGCTATCAGTGGCGGTGTTATAGAGGTTGCGGATAATACACTCAGAGTATTGGTAGATGAAGCTGATCATGCTGACGAAATTAACGAAGCCGATGCCCAAAAAGCTTTGGAACTAGCTCAAAAGATGAAATCTGAAGCCAAAGACCAAGTTAGCTTAGAGCATGCTCAAACCTTAATAGACCGCAGTTCTGTTAGATTGCAAGTAGCCGGGCTTAAAAGACGCCGTCGCTAAGCTGCCTGAAGCCCCATAGCTTAGAACCCATTTCAAAACCCCGTTTCCGTCCCAAAAGCCCAGCTTGCGGGCATAAACGTCGTTATCGCTCGTCAACGTAACTTCGGTTACGCCTCCTCACGCTACCGATCTTTCTAGCCATAATCTGGACTTTTTGCCCTGGAAGTGGATTTTGAGATGGGTTCTAGTCATATATGGTAATATTTTCTCATGAAAGATGGGCGCATACTTATTATTGATAATGGGTCAATATACTTGAACGAACTGCAACGTTTGTGCAAGCCAGCGTTATGCACAATCGTTAAACCCGGTGATATAAAAATTGAGGAGGCAGAGACTTACGCTTTAATATTTCTGTCCGGTGGCTACCAGCATGAGGTTATGGGTTCTGATGAATTTTACAGAACTGAAATAGAACTTATAAAACATTGCAGAGTACCAATTATCGGTATTTGCTTGGGTTTCCAGCTAATTGCCCATTCATTTGGGATGCCAATTCATAAAATGCCCCGTACAGAACATATGACTTTAGCGATTTACCCCACCAAACAAGCTAGTCACGTTCTGGGCAAGGAGCGGTTTCATGTTTATGAAGATCACCGTTGGGTGCTATCAAAAGTTCCAGCCAATTTTCATGCCCTCGCTTATTCAAAGGATGGGATAGAGGTTATAAGGCATAATTCACTTCCTCTGGTTGGTTTCCAGTTTCATCCTGAAATGTTTGTAACAACAGCAGACGGCAGAGCTATTCTACGAAATATAGTTTCTGAACTTAACGCTCGCAGATGACATAATATAAATTTCCTAGTAGCGATCAACATGCATAGTTCGTATGTTAAATAAGTGATTGAAAGCACAAGCTGAGTGTGATATATTGCACATCTGTGGACTTGATGTCCAGATAAATACTGCAAGAATATTTTTTATATAGATATATGTTAGTTAAATCAGCTGTTTATGATCTGTTTAGGACCTCTAATTCAAGTAGAGTGTCGCTTTCAAAATACTTTCCAAAAGGGACAAATTATTTTTATGGCTACCCTAGCGGGGAAGTTTCAGGTTTTTTAAATAATGTTCCACCAACTGTTGAGGAACTAGTTTCGGCTCGCCCGTTAGTTTGTGCAGGCAAAAATATTATGGTAATAACATTTGCCAATATTATGAAGCCCGAGCTCACTAATCTTATACATGGCGGTTTAGGCTCACCGTTAATAAATAAAAGAAATACTCATATATTGCCCGATTATATTGACACGAATGTCGGTGGGGAAGAAAGGAACGCTCATATAAAGCTTAGTCTGAAGCAGCTCGTTCGCCCCGGCAGCCTGGTTATGGCACAGCCGTTTTTGGATGATGACATAAGACATCTTTATCAAATACCGCCAAAGTTAACCAATTGGCTGAATGACAAACAGAATATGGGCAGTTATATCCCCAAGGAGCTTTTGCCAGCCAGATACGCAGAGTACAAAGATGGCAAGAGCTTTTTTGATTCCAAACGTAAATTTAGTTTGCCCTGCGTTATCAAAGTCTCTTCATCAAGCGCTGGAGATGGGGTTCATATATGCAAAGATGCCAAAACTTTTCAAAATACCAAAAAGCTTCTCAAAAACACTAAAGGCACAATATTTGTTGAACATTACATCGAGGCTACTGCCAATTACGGGATTCAATTCGGAATTCCTCATGACCAGAGTTTGCCAGTAGACATCATCGGCATCAACCAACAGCTAACAACTCCAGGTGGCGAATTTGTAGGTGGTGTAATTGACCCTGCCAGACGCTACCATGAACTTGCACTAATAAAAGAGGTAATCCTAGATCAGGTCCTGCCTCATGTAAGAGAAATGGGGTGGTACGGTGTCGGGTGCTTTGATGTACTCCCAGACAAAAGTGGAAATTTGTATATCATTGATGCTAATTTCCGGATGACTGGCATGACAGCATATCTAATGTTAACGGCTAACCAACAAATCAATCAGCCACTGGTAAGCTTTAGCGGAGAATTTACCGGTACGCTTAAAAACTTCGAGGATATGCTCGATCAGATGTCTTCGGATTATGACCGCAAACGAAAGGTGCATATTTTGGCTCTTGCAGTTAACGATGGGGTCTGTCGTTTCAACGCAGCGATACTATATGACACCTATGCTGAAATAAATCTTATCGCAAAGCAACTAGTTGACGCCGGAGTTGTTTCTAAAGCCCTAAACTTTTTCTGCTAGTAAATTATCTATTCCCCTTTTTTCGATGAGCCGTTCAGGGTGCACGAGATATTCATCACTTGCCTGATAGGTTTTTGGAGATCCCACTTCTATGCACACCATCTTTCAGTAAGTTTTCTTCGAACTTGAGGGTGCCTTTTTGGGACACTACACTTCTTCTATTGGCGGGTGTTCGCAGTAACGATGAGAACTCCCAAGGGGGAAGTTGCCTTTTTTTAGATCTTCGACGGCTTTGATTAGTTTTTGTTTACGGCTTTCTAGGGTTTTTTGCTGTTTGCGGCTAGTCATACCTATAATATTTGTATCTACGTAGTGTAAGCTGAGTCTGCTTGGCATCTCTCCATACTGAGCTAACCATGCGAGCGCATAAAACTCGAGCTGCTTGCTATTGGTTATATTTTTGTTGGCGGCCTCTTGAGTTTTTGCTGCAAAGCCCGTCTTATAGTCGCGTATTTCTACTCCATCTTGTTCAAATATGGCATCTATACGTCCGTAGAGTACCAGGTTGTCTTCAAGCTGCACGCGGAATTTCTCTTCGACTCGGGTGGGGGCAGGACTGCTCAGTGCCTGCTTGTAGAAGTTTACAAGAGATTCCTTGGCAATTTTTAGTCTGCGCTGCTGTTGGATTTTGCTGTGGTAGCCAGCTTTGTTCCAGCCTCGTTCCAATTCCCCCAGCATGTCTGTTAGTGGTCTTATTTCCGTGCCCGACATACGCGATTTGTTGATTTCTTCTATAAACCCGTGCATCTGTGTGCCTATATCTGCGGCGGCACTGGGCTCGCGAGGAGTCTCGATCACATATTTGTAATAGAAGTTTCGTGGACAATTAAGAAGAGTCTGCGCATGAGTTACGTCTAGCGTAACTGTAGTACCGTCATATATTCTTGCTGGTACACGTTGTCTGGGAATAACATCTGCAGGAGTATTCAGCCGTGTATTGCCAGTATCATTCACGGTGTGTGGGGTATTTGCAACAGCTTCTTCTCCAAAAATTTCGTTGAGAAACATTGATGGTTTACGCACACCGTCGCTATAACTGAAAATGAGGTTCTTGCGAGCACGGGTAATGGCCACGTACATTACGCGACGTTCCTCGCTATAGTGTTCGTCTGCGGCACTCAGACTGTTGGCTCGCAAGGTTTCTGGGAGCTCAATGCCACTTCCTTGTTTATACATAGGAAATTTTTGCATGGTAAGCTGCGGTAGGTACACGGTATCCCATTCTAAACCCTTGGCTTTGTGTACCGTCGTGACTATAACTTCGTTTTCGTTAAGTCCTAAAGTGCCATCCGTAGACTCGCCTGCAGCCATCAGTGCTGGTAAGGCAAGCTGGTACTGTACGACTGTAGGCTGTGTGGCAATATTTTCAAATTCTTTGAGTGTGTCAAAAAACTGTGCCAGATGACCAAGCGCATTCGCTGCGGCGTCATCCGTGTTAGCTTGAGCAAGTAAACGTTTGGTTAGCCCTGTCTCGGTAATTACGCGCCATAATAAGCGTCCCACGCTTTCATTTGCTGTATCGTTACGCCAATTATGGATAGACTCGATTGCTTGCTTTGTCTTGGGCAAATTTACGAGCAGGTCTTCGAGTGGATCGTGTTCGCGGCTAGCTTTGAGCGCATGTTGCGCGATAACTTCATTACTTACTCCGAATAGTTCACCGGTAAGTGTGTGCTGCAGGCTAGCATTGTTATCTGGTTCTAGTAACGTACGCACGAGCTCTAACAGCATACGAATTATTGGTTGTTTATATAGATCAGGACTAAGCCCAACAATACTGTGTGGGATGCCAAATGTTGATAAAATTTGGTGCATAGCCCCCGCGCCGTTGTTGCTGCGGGTTAGTATGGCTATACTTGGTCTTTCATCTTTTTTAAGTTCCTTTAGCCGGTTCGAGATATCACTTGCAATCCAGTCAAGCTCTTCCCGGCTGTCAACAAAGTGAAACAATTTTGGTTCGTTTCCTGGCATATCGCTAGTCAGCCGTTTTTGCAGACCAAGTTGAACCTCCAGGCGATTAGGGTTGTTGTGTTTGATGAGTGTATATGCAGCGTCAAGGATTGATTGGTGGCTTCGGTAGTTTGTGGTGAGCGCCACGCTAGCGGTATCTGGATAACGTTTGTCAAACTGTAAGATGTTGCTAATTGTGGCACCACGGAAGCCATAAATTGCTTGGTCATCATCACCAACCACAATAAGATTGCGGCTTTCGGGCATCATGAGGTCAATCAATCGGGACTGCATAGGGTTTGTGTCCTGAAACTCGTCAACAAAAATACTATGAAAACGATTCCGCAGAGTTTTTTGAACGTTTGGTCGTTTTTCTAGCAACTCAATTACAAGATAAATCTGGTCATCGTAATCAATTACATTCGACTCACGGCAAAGACTAATATAAGTAGCGTACGCGTATGCTAGCTCTAGATGCATTCGTTTTTCTTCAGTCTCTGCCTCGTCACCACCCGTTAGAGATTTTGCATATTCCTGATAAGTTTTGGGCCTTACAAGGTGCTGCTTTAGCTTACTAAAATACTGCAAAATATCTTCAACAATAGCATTTGGGCTACCAGTTGCGGGGTAAAAATAATCCAGTTTTAACAAATCAAAACGTTCACGCACGAAAACGATTGCCGCTTGGACCGTCAGCAGACGAAAATTCTTGGGGATGCCTATATGGATACCGAATTCACGCAATAGGCTGTCCCCATAGCCATTAAAGGTAGCTATGGACATGTCAAGCAGTAGCCCTCCGTGTTTTTCAAGTACTCGTTGCGACATTTCCGCTGCGGCTTTTTCGGTAAAAGTTATAGCCAAGATTGCTCTAGGGTCAACGCCCTCCCCGAGGAGTTTATTAATCTTTTCCGTGATTACGTGCGTCTTGCCAGTCCCGGCTCCAGCTACTACCAACAACGGACCGTCTTTTGCCTGGACAGCATCCTTTTGCTGGTCATTTAATTTCTCAATACCTTTCGGATACTTATGCACAGATTAGATTATACCTGTTGCGCTACTCTAAAGTTAGGACTATGATAAAAATAACTAATGGAGGAAAACCTATGTCGGTAGTACAAAACATAGAAAATAAACTTGCAGGCGCATTTAAGGATTTACCGCCATTACCTGAAAGCAGCAAGGAAGCACTTGCTAAATTCTGGCCATGGTTGGCACTTATAGGTGGCCTGGTACAACTATTAGCTGCTGTTACTCTATGGAGGCTGACTAACTACGTAGACCGCTTAAGTGATTATGCTAATGAAATCTCTCGCTACTATACAGGGGTAGCAGCGGGTCCCACATCTTTTGATAAAACTGTTATTTACCTGGGGGTTACTTTGCTGCTTGTTGATGCGGTAATTCTGCTTATGGCCTATCCGCATCTCAAAAAACGTGCCAAACAAGGCTGGGACTTATTATTCCTGGGGGCCTTAATTAATGCGGTCTATAGCGTGATACAGATTTTTACCTATCAGCGTGGCATAGGCGATTTCATTTTTGGTTTGCTGGGTTCCGCAGTTGGTTTCTACCTACTTTTTCAAGTCCGTGAAAAGTTTGGTGGCAAAAAAGTTGAACCAGTTGCCCCTCACAAGACATAATTAACTTGTTATTAATACAACAACATAGTGCCCCTGCATAAGAGGCACTATGTTTATAACCATTGGCTAAAAATACGATTATAGATTATTGCACTTGCAATTCGGTGTATTTGTACTATAATGCAAATAGAACAAAGAGGCGAGGCTTAAAAACCAGCAAAAGGGAGTGTGGGCGCGATGAGTCAATGCTTTTATATGCACACATAAGAAGCACAAGATAAAATTCGCGAATCCAACCTCCATGAATTAACAAAGGAGTCCCAATATGAAAAGGTTTCGTAATTTATCAACTCAACTGAGAAACCTTTTTCTAATTCTTATACTTGCATTCGGCCAAGCAGCCACTGCTGTTGGTCCTTTCCTCCAATCCCAAAAAGCAGCCGCCGCTTCTGTCTGTATAAACGACACAGCTGGTCCCAATGATGAACCAGGCCAAAAAGACCTAACCAAAATGTGCTCTGATGAAGCCGGACTTCCCACTTCATTAGCTATTACCTGGAACTGGGATGATACCGCCTGGAGTGGTAATAACTCCGGTGACGCATGTAGTTTGTACGACACCGATGGCGACGGTAACGCCAACTTCTCACTTTGTGTCGTTGTTAAAGGTGACCCAGCCACGTATTTCAGTACACGCCTTTATAGTTGTACGGCCGATAGCCGTAACGACCGCTGCGCTGGGCCGACTCCAATTACGACATTTAGCTCGACTTGTACAGCCGGTGTCGTAGCTGATTCTCAACCGTTTGCAGCCGGGGATTCGGCTCCAGACGATACAGTGGCAACATGTACTGTAGTCCTGGCTGATGTAGGCGCGACTGACGCGGAACTCATTGACGTTTGTTCATACCCTTCACAAGAGCCTAACTCCGATCCGTCCGACTGTATTGTGATTCAAGACCGATCCGGCAAGTTAGAAGTCCGTAAAGACTTGATCCCAAGCAATAACTCAGGACTATTCAATCTGCAAGTTGATGGGGTGACCAAGGCTCCCAATGTTGGCGATGGTGGCACAACCGGTGAAGTTATTGTGCCTGAAGGTAATCACAGTGTAGGCGAGACTGCAGGTACTAATACGTCGCTGGCCGGCTATTCGCCTAGCATTGAATGTCGAGACTTAAACGGTACTGGCAGTGTCATTGCCAGTGGAACCGGAGCAACGCTTGCGGTTGTGCCTATTGGCGACGGCGCTGACGTCGTTTGTATTATCACTAACACAGCTAGCGGATCTATAACTATCATCAAAGATACTGTGCCCAATGATGGAACTAACTTTAGTTTCACGACATCTACCTTGCCTGGCGGAACTTTCCAGTTAGATGACGATAGTGATCCAACTTTGTCCAACTCCAAGAACTTTAGCGGACTAGTCGCAGGGACATATGATGTGGCCGAAACAGCTGACCCAAACTATGTAACTACATCCAGCTGTAGTGATAATAGCCCAATTAATGCCATAGCTCTAAGTGCCGGCGAAAATATTACCTGTACTATCACTAACACTAAAAAGGGCCACCTAATTGTCCAGAAAACTACTAACCCAGTCGGGGATCCAACAGTCTTTAGTATTAACACCACTGGAAACGGCACTATTACTGGTGGGGGCGCGGGTACAATCACTGACGCTACAGATAAAGACTACGAAGTAACTCCTGGTACTTATAGCGTTGCGGAAACGGTTCCAAGCGGATGGGCTAAGACCGGTGATACGTGCCAAAACGTTGTTGTAGCCGCTGGTGCTACTGTGACTTGTCTAATTACCAATACCAAATACGCGACACTCCGTATAGTTAAAGACGCGCTGCCTGATGATCCACAAGACTTTGGCTTCACTACCACTAATCTTGGCGGTGCAGTATTCTCCTTAGATGATGATGCTGACGTAACGCTAACAAATGACCGAACCTTTGGGAGCTTGTTGCCCGGCAGCTACTCAGTCACAGAAGCTTCATTGCCAGGCTGGTCACTTACAGGGTTAACTTGTGATACCAATAACTTTACGGCAGTCATACCGACGGTGACGGTTAACTTATCTGCTGGCCAAACCACCAACTGTACATTCGTAAACACCAAATTAGTTTCAATATCCGGCACCAAATACACTTCTAGCGCTACGGGTTCGCTCGGTCCCGTGCTAGCCGGCTGGACAATCTTTATTGACGCGAACAACAATGGCATCTTGGACAACGGCGAACTAAGCACCGTTACTGACGTCAATGGTGACTATAGCTTCGTCGACCTGATGCCGGGCACATTTACCCTTAACGAAGTGTTGCTAGCTGGCTGGACGCAAATTTTTGGACCCTCTACTTTCTCACTTACGGCTGGGCAAACAGCGACTGATAAAGACTTTGGTAATTTCCAAAACGGCGGTATTAGCGGATTTAAGTGGAACGATATAAATGGCAATGGCGTCTTTGATAACGGCGAGCCAAAGCTGAGCGGCTGGACCATCAACCTATATCGTGATAGCGATGACGTCGACACAATTCCAGAACAGCTGTTTGCTAGTACTGTCACTGACGTTAATGGCAACTACAGCTTCACCAACCTAAGCCCGCTACCAAATCGTTTTTATGGCGTCTGCGAAGTTCAGCAAGCTAACTGGACTCAAACTTTCCCTGCTGCTAACGCATGTCACAGCATTGAACTTGACCAATCCGGTGAAACTAATACTAACACCAACTTCGGTAACCAAGGACGCGGAGGTATACAAGTCATCAAGAATGTTGATACTGACGGCGATGGCGACATTGATGTAACCGGCGCCACTGACTGGACATGGGATATCAACGGTTCAGGTAACTTTGCCACAGGCAATACGCAGAACGTCGCCGCGGGCAGTTATACGGTCAGCGAGGATCAAAAGGCCAACTTCCATGTGACTGCTTCAAGTTGTACGGGAGAAGCAACTCCTAACACACCGACGACCACCCTAAGTGTTACGCTTTCTCCTGGCGAAACGGTCGTATGTACATTTGTAAACACGCGTGACACCGGTACGATTACCGTACGTAAAGTCCTTAACCCAACAAACGATCCAGGCTTGTTTAATCTACAGATTGACAGTCAGACAGCTGGTACTGGCGCAAATGTTGGCCACGGTGGTGGAACGGGCACCATAGTTGTTCCTACCGGCACACATAGTGTCAGTGAAACAGCTGGCACAAACACGAACCTTGCCAATTACTCAAGCAGCTACTCTTGCACTAATGAAGTTAGTGGTAATGGCACGGCAACTGGCAACTTCTCACTTACTACTGGCCAGAATATTACTTGTACATTTACTAATGTCCGCTTCGCAGGTATTGTCGTCCAAAAGCAAACCTTGCCCGATGGCAGCCCAGTGTCATTTGCCTTTAACGCTAGTTATGACGCTGATGGCTTTAGCTTGAGTGATGGCCAATCAAACAATTCCGGCAATCTGCTGCCCGGCGACTACTCTGTTAGTGAAGTTGTGCCAAACGGCTGGGACCTAAGCACTCCAGTAATTTGCTCCGATCAGAGTCCAGCCGGTGTAATATCACTGCAAGCTGGAGAAACCGTAACCTGCGTCTTCACAAACACGCAACGTGGTTCAATTAGCGGAACTAAATATGAAGTTAACGCTGGCGAGACTGCTGGCACGGCTGGCAATGAACTTTCAGGCTGGACAATCTTCATAGATGCAAATAGTAACGGTGTGCTGAATGACGGCGAAGTATCAGATGTCACTGATATAAACGGTGACTACTCGTTTGGTGACCTTGTTCCTGGCGCTTACCGAGTCTGTGAAGTTTTGCAAGCTACTTGGACACAGATCTTCCCTACCGGCCAGACAAATTGCTATGCATTAACGGTTGACCCGGGTGAAAATGAAATTAATAAAGACTTTGGTAACTTCAAAAACGGCTCCATAAGTGGGTATAAGTTTAATGACCTGGATGGTGATGGTAACTTTGAGACTGGCGAGCCAAAACTAGCTGGCTGGACTATTTACCTGGATACAAATAGTAACAGTACGCTTGACATAGGTGAAACCAGTACTACTACCGATGTGAACGGTAATTACAGTTTCACTAACCTGGTACCTGCCACTTACCGCGTCTGTGAAGTGCCTCAGACTGGATATACCCAAACTTCCACACCTACTTGCTATAGCATCGAAATTAACCAATCAAATGAAAATAACGAAGCAGTGTTTGGTAATCAAGGTCGCGGCAGCATAACCGTTGTCAAGAATGTTGACACGGATGGCGATGGTGACATAGACGTAAGCGGAGCTACAGACTGGACCTGGGATCTAAATGGCAATTACTACACAGATAACAATATTGCGACTGGCTCTTTGCGCAGTAATATCCCGGCCGACACCTACACTATCAACGAGGACCAAAAAGCTAACTTTCACTTTGTCTCAGTTGTCTGTACCGGCGAGGCAGAATTGGCACAGTCTGAAACAGTTACAGTGACGCTTTCTCCTGGTGAGAATATAACCTGTACCTTTGTAAATGCCCGTGACACTGGCCGTATAATAGTTCAAAAGGAATTAGACCCACAGGACGATACGGGCGTATTTGATCTACGGGTTGGTGATACTACGGTAGTAACAAACGCAGGACATGGGGATAACGGCAGCCTGCAAGTTGTTACAGGTAGCTATACCGTTTCAGAACTAGCTGGCCTTGCCACCAATCTAGCAGATTACGACAGCAGCGTTTCATGCACGAGCGAATCAGGTGTGGCTGCTGACGACGATACAGATGTAGTGGTTTCTGTTGGAACTGATGAAGTCTGGACATGCGTATTTACGAACACCCGTCTCGGTAGCATTACAATCGTAAAGGACGCGCAACCAGACAGCACACAAGCATTTACTTTCACTGGCAATCTAACTGGCGAAGAAGAGCCTAACTTCACACTTACAGATGATGGCATCAATACTACGCTTGCCAGCCGTAGCTTCACACGCTTACTGCCAGGTACCTACAATGCAACTGAGCCACCTATTGTCGGCTGGGATCTAGACCAAATCAATTGCTCAAGCGAGGAAGATGTTGATGTTAATAATCAGAACGTAGTAATAGATTTACAGCCTGGCGAAAATGTTACCTGTACTTTCGTGAATATTGGTCGCTCAAATGTTATTGTTACCAAATACAACGATCTGAACAGAAATGGCCAATTTGACCCTGATGAACCAACACTACCTGAGCCTAGCTTTCCTGGCTGGACAATTTCGCTGGATGATTTGCAACAAGTCACAGGTGCTGATGGCTCAACAACGTTTACGAACGTTAAGCCTAACCAACTATATGGTGTCGATGAAGTCCAACAGGATGGCTGGACATTGTCTGACATTACCTGTGATGCTGATTTTAACCAAGACATAACGTTTGGTGACCGACTAGCTCAAGAAATTGATCTGATTGAACTGCCTAATGGGCACTTAATATTCCCACGTCCGGGACAGACCGTAAATTGTTTCATCGGCAATTACCAGGATCTTGTCCTGAACATTGCTAAAGCAAATGATCGACCTAACCCAACAACCGTTGGTGATACCGTGACCTATACTTTGCTGGTAAGTGTTCCTACTAACAGCGGCGTATCATACGGTACAGTTACTGAAGATTTGCCACCAGAGAACTTTACCTATGTGCCTGGCAGCTGGGCAGCAGTATCTAATGTGCGTGGCGACCTAAAAGCCGCGGGTATTACTACGCAGCCTACCTACGCCTCACCTGGCACCTGGATACTGGGCACAATGATTCCTGGTGAAGTTGTGACACTAACTTACCGGGCCGTAATTGGCACGATAGTATCTGCCGGTACATACCCGGATGTCGCCTTTGCGCAAGGTTGTGGATTGCCTGCCGACCCATGTATTGACGAAGAAGTAGTATTCAGCAACCTGTCATTCGCAGCCGAACCATTCGTAAGCACTGCAGTTACAATTGTCAGCCCTCAAGTTCTTGGAGCAAACACCACCAGAACAGTACTTGTAAACACAGGAACCACCGGCATGATCGCATCCGTTATGGCAGCGACAGCCTTACTGGGAGTAACTATAATTGTCGCTAAACGGCGCCCCACTATGAAAGGAGGCCGGAAATGAAACGGCTACTTGTAACCCTCGTAACCCTCTTTAGCCTGATTGGGCTGTCCTCAACCTCTTTCGCTGCTACAAGATATTGGAAAGTTAACATATCTAGTCCTGCTAATACGACCAGCAAGTCATTTAATGTGCAGTATCAGACATTCTCTACCATTGAGTCTGATGATATTACGGTTGAGCTATTTCAAAACGGTAGTTCTGTCGGAAGTCAGACAACGACCACGTCATTCGGTGACTCAGGAGCATTTCCTGTCACGGTCGCAACAGTAGGTACATATAGCTACTTTGTAAAAGCTACGAATCTTGGAGATTCTAGTGTCAAAAACACGGGTACAGTGTCTGTGACTGTCAGCGAACCGCCTGCTGGCACGGTAACGACCAATACTGTAGTTGTAAATAACGGTACCAACACCGCTACAACCGACCCAGCTGTTGGTGGCCAAGGCGGCGGTGGAGCTGTTGCTCAAGGTGGCGCAGCTGGAGGCCAAGCGGGTGCGCCTGCTGCTGGCCAAACAGGTGACCAACCTGCTACAACAACCACACCCAATGATGACGGCAGTGTACTAGGCTCGGAAACTAAAAAAGACGATACTGCTAATAACGCCGCTGCTTCAGCCAACAAAGCTACAACTAACCCACTCTGGTACGTCCTTGGTTTAGGTGCCCTATCAGCCGTCGCTTACGGTGCCTACACAATGCGCGCCCGCGGCTCCAAAGAGTAAGAGCCTCTCACACAAAGAGAAAATCAATGGGGTCAGCAGTGTCTATGCTGCCAAGTCGTGGTATTCAAACCCACGCGGTACGACTTCAATGTATTGGTTGGATGCCAGAATCAGGCCTCTTCTTAGCTGATCTTCAATGCGACCACCTTTGCCGTCGGGCTGGATGCCCGCTTCATCAAGCTTTTTACCAACTACAGCCATATAGCCCAGTCGGTATTCTGCTCTAGTGAGTGGTCTGGTATTTGACCCTTCTACTACCCTATAAAGATCCATAGTCGTGTCATGGGAGGCTTCCCATTTGAGAGCTCTATCCGGCGTGTCAATGACAATTGTATCCGCATGTGCGTACAGCCACAGATGTCTGTAAATTCGTCTGAGCCGTTTTATTCCACGCTCTAAAGTTAGGCCTGCATTTATTGGCGTTGGAGGCTTTACTTCAACACGCTCACCAGTCTGATCCTCGATAATCATGGAACAGGCCTCGGCTATCTTGGACTCTTGTTCCCGCATAGTTGACTTATTATCAGCATTGCTCAGCCCGACTAACATTATTCCGTCAGGTGCCAAAATTCTTGCCGATTCTTCAAAGGCAGCCTGTTGCTTATCCTCATCTATTGCGTAGGCTGAAAATAGCTTGGATACCACTTTTGCGGCCCCAGTTGGAAGCGGTATATAATTGGCATCAGACTCGATAACTTTTATCCCTTTCACATTTGTGAAACGTAAATTACGCCTGAATTGTTCGTAAAAAGCATCTATCTGAGCCTGGTCGCCAACTTTTATTATATTTTCCAGAATTGAGCTTGGTTCGAGTGGTTGCCAAAAAGGTGCCCCACCCAGTTGTTGAGTATTTGGCTCTACACCTATGAGGTGTGTATGTCCACGCCGTTGCAGTTCGTGTAGATACTTTAGACGCCCGCCGCAGCCAACATCAACTATTGGGTCTCTTGCCAAAATTCCTAGGGTGCGTACTGTGTCCGCCGCAAGTAGATTAAAATCAATTGGCTCTATTCCATTGCCTAAGCAGAAGTATAATGCTTCGCGCGCCGCAACCTTAGCAGGGCCGTCCAGAGTATTATAGTGCCCTGACCAGTAACCGTCTGGGGTGGTATTATAGCTATCTGCCGTCATTACCAACTCCAAAAGAAACTAATACCCTAGCAAGTTTTTGTGGACGAGATAAAAAAGGTGAATGACCACCCGGGAGTTCCACAGGGGTTAGGTTAAGCCATCTAGTGTATATATAGCGTAACCAATCGGGATTAGTTGCACGATCATCTGTACAAATTATTGAATATTGCGCCGTGTTATCAGGCCATCTGAGCATAGAGGGCTCATTAGAAGATCTGCGTTGGGGCTGTAATATGCTCACAGCCCAGTCTTTATTTCTGTCGCTGCAATCATTGTAAAAAAGTTCTCTGGCCGCCTTAGGGTCAATCACTGTCAGCCCATTTGCCGTATCCTTGATTGGGCTAGAGCGGTATTTGGGGATTCTAGGGGGCATATTATCTTTTTCCTCATCTGTTGGCCTTTTCAGCGCAACTAAGGTAGCGGGTTCAAAAGTAGCACACATATAGACTAGTCCCGCAACTGCTACAAGACCGGCTGCGCGTGGTATAACGTTACCTGATCTAGAATGCCCAACAAGTATAACCCTTTCCTCATCTCGGCATGCGTCGGCAACCACTTTAGCATGGTCATCAAACGTTGCATCAGGATCACTGATTGGCAACTTGGGAGCAAGCGATTCATGTCCTAATTTATTTATTTCGAACCTTAAAAGATCCATGACTTCTGGCGGGTGCCAGCAACCAGGTACTAAAACGAAAATTTTGGGATTTTCCGCGGCTACCATAACTAAATAGTACAATATTATAGACTTAATAGCAATTATGGCGTCAGAAACTGCCCAGAGAGTTGGGCGGTAACTTTCATTGTTTTGTTTTTCCTTGTTTTTGTAAAAGCTGGGCACCTTTAGGCTAGCAAGGGTTGGGGTTTTACGAAAGTACTAAACTTAAAGCCTTGGTCTGATAAAATTGTCAATAATACAAAAGAGTGGTATTATAATAGTAATTATGATGATGGAGTACATGCCAGATAGATATGCAGAAGAATATGTCCAGGGCGTAGTCGAGACAAAACCACGAGCCCTTGATCAAAAAGACCTTAGGATGCGTGAATTAATTAGAGTAACCATTTTAAAGGAGCCATGGGCCGAAGAAGCATTCGCTAAAATCCACGAAGAACAAATAAGTTATTTAAGAGATGCAGTGCAACATTTAGGTAGTCCAGCATACATTGATGGCATTACCCAAGAGACACTACGAAAAATTGGAACTGAGCTAAGGGCAACCATAGAAGAGGGAGAGAAAAACCTTACTCCCTTGAGAAGTAAGCCGGTGCTTGTTATGACTAATCATCTTGGAGCATATAAACTGACCCCTATAAACCCGCAAGTTGATTTAGGAGATGAAGTCCCCAGGTATGATGGATATGACTTTATGTATCCCTATCTGCTTTATTTTGCCGCCTTAAGTCCGGTTGCTGATGCGCTTGGCAACGCTCTTTCTTACACATCAATCGATTATCCTGGGATATTTGGGCAAATTCATACAGAGGCAGGCTTCATACATGTACCCCCCCCGTCGCTAGTTTCTCGCGGGAGAACAGAGACCCTAAAACAACAAACAGCAAAGGTTATTCAAAGAAGACCTAATACGGCTGTAGTTAATTTTCCTGAAGGTGGGACCGGAGGTAAATACGATGAGGCCGGTCCTTATGACCTTCGGGATTTTAAAACGGGTGGGTATGTTATTGCCGCCGAACTCGGCATACCTATACTCATAGTTGGCCAATATTTTGACACGCACTTAGGAATGCGCTTAAAAGTTTTCGATCCTATTTATCCACAATCTGGTACTAAAGAAACATTTGAGTGTTTGGCTTCTGACACGCGAGCAGAAATACAAGCATGGTTAAGGCAGAAAGAACAAGTACAGACTATAGTTGCTTGAAAAGAGATGAATAATTAAAAGTTATAGGGGCTTAAGAACAAATTTGGACTGCTCCTCTAATCTGTTGTTCTAGAGAAGAAA
>JAZKJC010000007.1:0-15715 GCA_040384565.1 Patescibacteria group bacterium | reverse complement strand
ACCCACGACACCCTGCTTAAAAGGCAGGTGCTCTAACCGGCTGAGCTATGGGCCCATGATGAGATAAATCTACGGTTTTTCTCATCGCGCGGGCAAAATGGAATACATGTTTGCCAACGCTGCTCTTTTCCCTTGGCTCCAAGGGAAATAACTTCTTACATTATCGGTGTTTTAAGAGAAAAGTCAATTGAACCCATTGCAAAACCCCGTTTCCGCTCCAAAAGCCCAGCTTGCGGAGCGAAATGCCGCTATCATTCGTCAATGTAACTATGGTTACGCCTCCTCACGCTATCGGCATTTCGCTCCCCAACCTGAACTTTTGGCCTCGAAAGTGGGTTTTGCAATGGGTTCATGGAACTAGCTTGGCAATCATGCGAAGGAGCGGTAAGCTAAGGGCAATAATAAGGAGAATGTATGGGGAAATCTGGTAAAACTTTGCAATTTGGAGCAATTATCGTAGTAGTTGCTACCGCTCTATTGCTAATTGCTCTCGTGGCTGGCGCCATTGATACCGAACAACTCAAAACAACATTTGGTAAAACTGTTTTGATAGTTGGCGTATTGGTGCTATCTAGCATTGGTATCCTGGCCATTGTTGCATCTGACGATAAAAAATAACAGGCCTACTATTAGAACTATTTGTGGTGTTTGGCGTGCTTATCCCTGGGACGCATTATGAACATGACTATTAAATGCATCCCGGCGACAACCGGAATGGCAACATCATGAGCTTGCCTGAAAGTACTCCCGGCTGGTGTGCTGTATAAAGCACTCTGCGTCCCCATTGTTAATAGTGGCAGCAAGAACGTGGTTAATAGCAGGCTATCCGCTAGGAGCAAAGCAAACTGAAAAGGTAATGACGCCTTTGATAAAGTTTTACGCATAAGAACAAAGGTTAGCAATACCGGTACAAGCAAAAATATTAACCTGATAACGACTCCAGGATTATCAATCCGTATAAATGTCCTTAGCGTAAATTCGGCACTTTCGCCCAAAAACTCCGCCCAAAAATAGCCCGTAACTATACTTACAAATAAATATAGTGGCTTAATCCTGAGAAAAACAGCCAATAATAATGGCAAGCTAGCTATAAGGACCAATAATATAACTGGTGACATATATACTCATGATAATGATTGGGTCCCTAAAAAGCTACTGCTTCTTTTCAAACTGCAGCTTGTCACCGAGCTGCCAGCCAAGTTCTTTGCTTCTGCCAGCATTAACCTCAACTACATATTTGGCTGCGCTAGGTGAGCAAAAGCTTTTGGGATACGACGAAAGCTGGACGTCACGCTCCAGATGAATCAGATTGCTATCTTGGTCAAACCACAAAATATCCAGATCAAACTGCATGTCTTTCATCCAAATGCACTGAATATCTGGCTTATCAAATATAAATAGCATGCCAGAAGTCGCGGATAGCCCGGGCTGCCCAGACAAGCCAAGCTGCCGCTCTTGTGGGGTTTCAGCAACCTGAAAAGAAAATTTATCATTACCGATAGTCCCTGTTGTTGTGTCTTTGCTGGGTTTTATATAATTAACATACGCCAAGCCTAGTACAGCTATCAAGACACCTAGCGCAATATATTTACTGTATGGTAATTTTCTAATCACTTTGGCCTAGCCTATTGTCTCTAAAAATTGCGCCTGCAACTGATTGATACGGCTAACAATTTTATCTGAAAGTTGATTATTGGCAGTCAGTGGATTACCGCGGCCGATAAGGCTAAACGCCCTTCTGCCAGGGACAATTACATGTGAATGGCTTACTTCTGGGATTACTACTATCTGCTGGTCTGACCCCAAAGCATCTATACCAAATCCAAATTTTTGGTATGTTCCTTTCTCGTCATAAATTCCTAAACGACAGTCCGGATTAAGTTTTACATCTTGATTTAACGTGTTTTGAATCTTTAGATAATAGTAGCTACCCGGCAAGCTTCGCATAACAGATAACTCCAATATCTCAGGATCAACAGTTCCAACAAGTCCTTTTACATGGCATGTTAAAAAATCCGTACGGTAGCCTGTTGCCCTCATAGCTGAAGCATATAAGTGACTTACGGCTGTAAATCTTGGGTTTACTTCAATTAGGTAGACCTGACCAGATTCTTCATCTACTACTATATCGATCCCAAAAACACCAAAATAACCCTGTTCAAGCATTTTGCTGCCAACTTGTGTTATTAAATTACTTATTTTGTGTTGATATTTGTCTGGAATGTTTTCTAAAACCGCTCCGCAATATCGAGAGGCAGACTGAGCTTTATGGTTGTAAACACCGTGAATATTAAGTAGATCCTGGTGCCACCATGCCGTGCTGCTAACTTGTTCCTTGGCTGCTAATACTTGTAAACCACGTGAAGTGCCATTGATCCTTTTGCTTATCACAATACTTTGTTGAGCGGCTTTTAGCTGAAGCTTTAGAGCGTCTAGTTGGGATTTATTAGCAACAAAAAATGTTCCTTTTCCACCAGTCGAGAAGTCAATTTGCACAACAAGGCTTTCGGCTTTAAGCTCTTGGGTTATCATTTCAAATTCTAGATTGTTTAGGTCTTCCGGTGCCACAATTTTAAATGGTGGGAAAAGTTCTTTAGGCAATAAACTGCGAATGACTGACTTTCGCTCCAAATCATGAGCCAGCTTAGCGAGATTACCCAAAATGCTGTGCGGCTTAATTGGCGGTTTCCAGGTTATATATTGGCTGTTATGACCATCGTCACTTATGTGAGCCTCAATAAGCGCATCGACATTATTAGGAACATCATATAAACGAATGTTGCCAGCAAACCCCAGCTCGCTCCCAGAGTCCGCCACTAGGCCGGAGAACGAACCAATGGCAGGCAGATTATGACTTAATGAATAATAAGCGTAGTGAAGCGGATTTGTTACCACCAGAACAGGGTTATTTTGTTTTTGTGCCACTGCTATTCACTATGATTTTTACATTTTTCTCAATTCTGCGAACATCCGCTAAAACTTGAGACCTAGATTTATTGGCCAGCATTACCTCAAAAACACTGCTGCCACCATTTTTAGCGAATTTGCACATATCGCCTTCTTTTAATTTAACTTTTATTTTCTTAAAGGATTCGAGTTTTGGAACTTTTTTAATGCCTTCAATTGACTCTAAAACACCCTCTTTTTTAGAAAAGAACTGCAAAACAGCAACCGTATTACGGGGACGAGTTTTAAGAACTGGTTTCTGTGGAATACGAATCAATACGTCATTCAACAGATGATTAATGCCGTAAGCTATCTCATACATATCATGGCGATAGCCGCCGACCCGTGGCCCTACCTCGATAATCTTCCAACCATCCTCTGTCTTCATTAATTCCACATGGCAACTGACATTTCTGAGGCCCAGAGCATGAATTGCCCTTGTAACAGCCTGTTCGGCTCTTTCAATTTTGTAATCTTTTAGCTGGACTGGTGTCATCCGCATGTACCCAAAAAAGTCATCAAAGCCAATTGTCGCGCCAGTTTTAACGTGTACTGGCGGGCAATGATATACGTAGCCACGCGCATTCACATAAGCATCAATAGAATACATAACACCGTCCATAAACTCTTCTACTAATACTTTTGGCTTATCTTCCCGATTACGCTCCAGATATAGCTTCTTCAGAGATGACATTATCTGCTTCAGGCTTTTTTCGAACTCTTCGCGGTAATAACATACGGTTACATGCTTACTAGCTGCTAGGCCAGCCGGCTTGACCACTAGTGGGAACCTGATAGATTTTTCAACTTTCTTAATTGTCGATTCTTTTAGATCTTCTACAAGCATAAACTTAGGGCTGATATCTGGAGCTTTTTCCCGAATGCGTTGACGCATTTCAACTTTATCGGTTGCCCAGTCCATAGACTCTTGGGTGGGTGCAAATAAATAAGGAATATGGGGAATTATTTTTTTGTAAACTCGGATGTTGTATTCCCTTGTGCAAGTAGCAGTTAATAGTCTATCGGTATAGGGGGCCAGAGCCTTGGAAATAGAAGTGGCATTAAGCTTTTTGAACTCAATGGGCAATTCTATAATCTTGCGCCTGTAGGCCATAGATGCTTTTTTTTCAAAATCTGCCGAATTAACATTGCCCATGTAAAGTGCTCTGACCTTTTTCTGGTATTTGGTCTCATAATCAGACACCACTGAACCAGCCTCGTCGCGGAGGCCACCGACAAACAGTATTAGGTCTCGTTGTTGGGCTTCATGAAATTCTGCCATATGATACTGTCCCCATTATAGTGCTAATACCTTATCTTTTTATCGTATCCAGACAATAATGTCTACTCTGATTTGAGTTTCGTAATTATATCATTAACAGCTCATTATTGCAATACCCCTTATGGTGAGTAGATTCCCCTTATGCCATTTTTTTGGGTGTTATTTTGATTGCCGATTGCTTGCATTTTAGTCAAATTTAATTTTAGGGATTGGTCAGCCAGTCGAGAAATTTATCAGGGGTATTTTGAGCTTCGCCAATGTATGGATATTCGTGTAAACCAAGGCTGGGAACGGTATTAATTTCTATCAAATAAGGCTTATTAGCCTCATCACATATAAAATCAACCCCGCCCAATCCCAAATTGAAGTGATCGACTATTTTTTGACCTGCGGTTTTCAATGTGTCGCTAAGTTTATGTGTCATATCTATGGATACTCCGCCTTGCCCTACATTAGCTACACCTATGACTCTTATTTCTTCATTATTGGCTGGGATTTGTCGGTCTATATTTTTGCCCAAATAACGCTCTGCTACTACTAAGTCTATGTATGCTAGGTTACTTTTGTAGGCCTCGCCTCGCTTCGGTTTGTTGTTTTCTAGTTCTATAAGCTTACGGATGGAGTTTTTGCCATCCCCTATGACAAAGGCTGGTTTGCGTATGACAGCAGCAGCAATCGAGCCACCTATATACAGTAATCTGTAATCGTCGCCCTCAACTTGCTGCTGCATTAAGACAACATCGCTTACCTGTCTGGCATAATCAATAGCACTAGGTAGCTGGGAATTATCGGTAATATTTAATGTAATACCGTCCCCATGTGAGCCTTCGGTAGGTTTAATAACTGCCCGCTTGTGTTGGCCCAGGAACTGGTTGGCTTGCTCAAGTGATTGAACTGTTATAGTTGCCGGTATATTAACCCCAATTTCAGATGCTATGCCATAAAGAATCTCTTTGTTACGAGTTATCCAGCCATTGACCGATCCCGATTTAATACTGGTTATGTTGCGAATATAATAATGGCGTCCTTCAGGAAGGATAATTTTATATAATGCCCAATGCTCGTTGATTACATCAACTTTCCAGCCGCGCTTGCGTGCGGCGTCCATGATTAGGGTGCTGGTAACGCTAAATGACATCGTATTACTATAGGATAGTTGTGCTCCAAACCCTAACTTTGAGCTTTAGAGACTCTCATATATACAACGATAATTCCAACTATCAAAACAAATAAAATAAAGATTATAAGTGGGATAAAACCCGATTGACCGATATTTTTAGGCCTTAGAAGCCGCCCTGCAATAACCTCATCATCTGACCAGCCCTTTACGTCTAAAACAGCTTCTGACTCAGTCCGACGTACCAAAGGTACGCCTCCCTCCCCAGAAACAGTTTTAGCTCGTAAATCATCTGGCCATATTGAGGAGGTTATTGCAGGGCGGCTTCTAAGTTTTTTCATCTTACTAGTGATTATTGACCAAAGTTATGCCAAAAACAAGTTATCTGGGCCAAAAGCCGGATTTATTATTGTCCTTGAACTCACTTAGGAGCTCTTGTTGGCGTTTGGTGAGCTTAGTCGGGGTATCGACATGTACGGTAATGATGTGGGCACCACGAGTATCACGTTTGAGGTGTGGAACACCGTGATTTGACAGCTTAAAATCACTGCCAGACTGGGTACCGGGGGGTATTTTCATCTTGATTGGGCCATCGACAGTTACTACCTCGATTTCAGTGCCTAGAGCGGCGTCAACCATATTAATATGCTCTTCGCTCAGGATCAGATCGCCCTCGCGCGTAAACCGCTTATCGGGCTTTACACGTACGTGCACATAGAGGTCGCCTTTGGGACCATTTGCAATAGCTTCTCCGTGTTCGCGAAGTCTGATTGTGGCACCATCATCATCAATACCAGCCGGGATTTTGAGCCTGACTTCTTGAGCCTTGTTTTTAGTACCCTTACCGCCACAGACACTACAGACCTTATCCGGAATTTTGCCTGATCCATGACATTTAGGACAGGGGGCAGCCTGCTGAATGTTTCCAAATATAGTACGCGTAGCCGTGACTATCTGGCCTGAACCTTTACACTGATCGCAGGTTTTAAGCTCGTGTCCTGGCTCTACGGTACTGCCTTTGCAATGTTCGCAGGTGTCCTCGAGGTTCAAGTTTAAATCAATTTCGGTGCCGAATATAGCTTGCTCAAAACTTATTTCTACAGTAGTTTCTACGTCGCGTCCTCTAGCTTGACGTCTAGCCCCAGAAGATCTATTACCTCCAAAGAAATTACCAAAAATATCGCCTAGCCCCAGATCGCCAAAGTCAAAGTGGACTTCCTGGCCCTGACCGCCAAAGCCACCGAAGCCCTCGTAAGGATTGCCGCCGCCCGATGAATTACCGCCAACTCCAGCATGGCCAAACTGGTCATAGCGCTGGCGCTTTGATGGGTCTTTAAGTACCTCGTAAGCTTCGTTAATTTCCTTGAATTTGGATTCATCACCACTTTCTTTGTCGGGATGATGTTGTACAGCGGCTTTTCTAAAAGCTTTTTTAATTTCATCGGCACTGGCGCTTTTGCCAATACCTAACACTTCGTAATAATCTCTTTTAGCCATTCTTTCGCTCCATTGTACGTAATCTAATACCCAGCCAGCCTAACACTAGGGCTAGGCCATAGACATCTAAGGGCAGTATGGTTATTTCTTGTGGGTATACTATTTCGCAATTATCTTCCTCTATTATTTTGATCTCACTTTCGCGTGATAGCTCTCCAGCTAAAGCTGAGTAAATTAAGCTAATGGAATTTTTGGGTGTAGGATATTCAAAACCTATTTTTGTCCCTCGGCAGCCATTTGGATCTTTCACCACGGCATCCTTGTCATACCAGCTGCTATTAAATGAGAAATAAGTTGCACTTAATAAAACAAGCCCAGCTAGCAGTAAAAATACAAAAGATTTTCGAACAGCTTTACTTTTGTTATTCCTGTTTGGCATTTTTCAGGTTCTCGTTCATCCATTTTTGGGCATTAGTGGAAACTTTAGTTATTGGTACGGCTTCTAGCACGAATGTTTCGTAGCTATGTATTTTAGCAACTTCTGCCTCCACCGCCTCAAACAAATCCATGGCACTTTCCATGATTAACAGCACTTCAGTGGCCTGATCAATTTTGCCATTATCCCAGTAGCTAGCACTCACCGGCAGCTGCTTAGTGCAAACGACTAGCCGTTGCTCTAATAAAGCTTTGGAAATCTCACCAGTCTCAACAGTATTAGCACAAGACAGATACAAATAACAAAATTCCCTCTTACTGGCCATATGTCTCTATTATCCTTAAGCCAATCTTAAATTCTTCTTCTATGTCTCCAGCAAATGGGTAGTCCGTAAAAATTTTTCCTGAATCCATATTCAGGTTTATAACAAGCATTCCTAGTGCATCAGAGCGACTCACTGCTGCTACCCGCCCGTTTACGGGGTTATCTCTTATTGCAGTCACACAAAGGGCATCCCTTAGAAGCCAACGTACCCCACTATAAGGGTCTGTCGCTTCACGAAATCGCATTCTTAACCCAATCAGTGTGGATGGCGTATCACCATTCGGAGGACTTTCATAAGGCAAATCGCCTAGTGCACCATTGACTTGGCCTATCAAGTTTAAGTTTTGATCGGATCCCCCTTCACCTATCTGATAGGGACTTGTCATTATTTTTCCTCTTTTTCATCGTCTACTACTTCACCTTCAACTGGCTCGTCCTTGTCTTTCTTATCCTTGCTGTCTTCTGAAGCTTCTCCTGCCTCCTGGCTCGCATCTCCTGACTCGCCAGCCTTGCTGGCTTCTTCATACATCTTAGCCCCAATCGGCATAATCTTGTCGTTAAGCTCTTTAGCTGCCGTTTCTAAAGCTACCTTGTCGGCTTTTTCATCTACTATTACTTTTTTTGCAGTCTCAATGGCTTCGTCAATCACTTTGGTGTCGTCCTCAGAAATCTTGTCTTTGTTGTCAGCCTTCATTTTTTCTGCCTGATAGATACTGCTGTCCAGCATATTGCGGATATCAATACTTTCGCGCTTGGCTTTGTCTTCATCGGCGTGGGCTTCGGCTTCTTTGGCCATTTTCTCTACTTCTGTCTTGTCCAGGTTGCCGCTGCCGCTGATAGTAATGCTCTGCTCTTTGCCAGAGCCCTTATCCTTGGCGCTGACGTTCAAAATACCGTTGGCGTCTATGTTAAAAGTCACCTCTATCTGTGGTACGCCACGCGGAGCTGATGGGATTCCGTCCAGCACAAAGCGTCCTAAGGATTTGTTGTCGGCGACTAATTCTCTTTCGCCTTGAGACACGTGAATTTCTACCTGTGGCTGTCCGTCTGCTGCCGTACTGAATGTTTCGCTCTTGCTGGTTGGAATAGTGGTATTGCGTTCTATCAGCTTGGTAGCAACGCCGCCCAAGGTTTCAATTCCTAAAGAAAGCGGGGTCACATCCAGCAGTAGTACGTCTTTGACGTCACCCTGCAATACGCCTCCTTGGATGGCTGCGCCAATAGCGACAACTTCATCTGGATTTACGCCTTTCATTGGGTCTTTGCCAAAGATTTTTTTGACCTTTTCCTGTACGGCTGGCATGCGGGTCATGCCACCAACTAGTACCACTGCCTGGATATCACTGGCTTTTAGCCCGGCGTCTTTCAGGGCTTTTTCACAAGGAGCAGCGGTTTTATCAATCAGGTCGCCTACCAGACTTTCCAGCTTGGCGCGGGTCAGTTTGTGCTCAAAGTGCTTTGGTCCGTCAGCGTCAGCCGTCAGAAATGGTAGATTGATATTAACCTCGTTAGTGGTAGATAGTTCGATTTTGGCTTTCTCAGCTTCATCACGCAAACGCTGCATGGCGGCTTTGTCATCTGTTACATCCACGCCTTGCTCTTTTTTGAACTCGTCACGCAGGTAATTCACAATAATGCGGTCAAAGTCAGCACCACCCAGGTGAGTGTCACCGTTGGTAGACTTAACTTCAAATACACCATCGCCAAGTTCCAGAATTGATACGTCAAACGTACCGCCTCCTAGGTCATAAACGGCAATTTTTTCATCTTTCTTGCTATCTTTGTCCAGCCCATAGGCAAGCGCGGCAGCCGTTGGTTCATTGATGATACGCTTGACTTCCAGACCGGCAATTTTACCGGCGTCTTTGGTGGCCTGACGCTGGCTGTCATCAAAATAAGCTGGAACGGTGATGACAGCTTCTGTAACTTTATCTCCCAGAAAGCTTTCGGCGTCAGCCTTTAGCTTGCCCAGTATCATGGCACTTATTTCTTCCGGGCTGTACTCTTTGTCACCCATTTTGACTTTTACGCCTTGACCACTTTTAATAATTTCGTAGCCCATTAGCTTTAGGTCGCGCTGGACTTCTTTGTCATTAAAATTTCGCCCAATCAGCCGCTTCACTTCATAAATAGTATTCGCAGAGTTTGTCACCTGCTGGCGCCGGGCCACTTGCCCCACCAGCCGTTCACCGTTCTTATTAACCGCCACCACGCTAGGCGTGGTCCTGCCACCCTCACTGTTAGCCACAATCTCCGGCTTTCCAGCCTGCATCACGGCCATTGCGCTGTTAGTTGTCCCTAAATCGATTCCAATTATTTTTCCCATGTTATTTCTCCTCTGTGTTATCTATTTTGTATTTAATATCATCTCTGCTGCGTCATAAGTCATGATTCCTCTCATATAATCTGGTGGAAACTGCCCATTACTTAAAAGAAATTTTGCACATTCCCCAGCTTTTATACGATTTGCGCAACTCTCGGCTTTTGAAACAATTTCTGGATCCTCTGCATAAACATCTTCGCAAATATCTTCACCGTCAGCTAAATGAAGTCCAATATGCTTTCGTACTTTCCAGAAAAGGGTTTCTCTAAAAATGTATCTACCATGAGCAGTACTCTCGACGACTTTGCTAGGTTCTGAAATTGCACATTCACTTGTACATATATCTTGGAAGCTAGCAGCACGAGGATTTTGGCCTTGAAAAGGAATACTCATTTCGCTTTCTCCTCTCGTTGCTCATTGCTCTTGCTTCGTTGCTCATGTTTTTCCTGCATTCGCACCTTTACCATGGCATGGCGAATTACATCGTCGGCCAAGCTATAGCCGGCTTGGAGCTCTTCTGAAATAACTTCAATTGTTCCAGCGCCTTCTTCCATGCTTACTGCCTCGTGTAAGCGCGGGTCAAACACTTGGCCCACTGTTTTTATACGCTCTACTCCCATTTGTTTGAGAGTATCTTCGAATTGTTTGACTAGTGCCTGGACACCTTTGATATAGTCGGCAATAGCTTTAAAACCTTGCTTATGCGCTGGTTCGTCGATAATATTTTCGCGCATGGTATCCGGTTCGTGTTCACCCGGCAACTGTTCATTTGGGCTTGGCCCAACGCCTTCTGGCCCTATTAGCACGGACGTATCCGGTGCATGTTTAAGTGCACGTTCAAAATTGTCAATTACCGACAAAAATTCACGTACTACATTGGCCTTTACCATAGTTTTAAGGCCTGTGATTTGCTCCTCATGACGACGGCGAATATTGTCAGAATCCGCCCGCTCCCTTTGCAACGCCTCAGTCAGCTCCCCAACCTGCTGCTCCAAGTCCTGAGTGCTCAGTCCTGAGTGCTGAGCAGAAGCCCGAGCTTTCTTGTCTTTCTTGTCATGACTCATAATGTGCTCCTTTTCCAGGAGTTTCTCAGAATGGTGCAGTTTCGGTCAAAAAAGAGCATTGGAGCGGAGGCGTACATTACGGTACGCTGAGCACCGAAGCGCAATTTTTGGCCGGAAATGTGCCGTTCTGTGAAAGTCCTCAACCTACTCATATAGGGCTCCTTCCAATGCGCGGCCGGCATGCTCTACCAGCCCCATTACATCGCGGTAGCTCTGGCGGGTTGGGCCCAGGATGCCTATATAGCTACGGTCAGAGTACGGGCTGCGGAAACGGCTGATTATAAGTGAGCACTGCGCGCTACGGCCAATAGGGTTTTCGGCGCCAATGTACACGCTCAGCGGTTCATTTGGGGCAGCTTCACGCAACCACGGTTCTAAGTTATCAAGCAATCCAGCGACTTGCTGTACCTGAGCGCCACCTATAAATTCCGGCTGGCCAAACAAATTTGATAATCCGGCCATATAGAGCTGATTGCCAATAGTGGCTATGCCTAAATTATGTGTAAGCTCTACCAGGGTGTCCACTGCGTTACGGATAGTGCGTTCTGGCAAACCACCGCTCGTGACACGTGCCGTCAATGCGCGCTCACCACGCCGTTCCGCTGGCGTCTCAGCTATTTGTGCCAGATTATTGACGTAGTAGCGATAGCCCTTATCCGTAGGTACACGGCCGGCACTAGTATGAGGTTGCGCAATTAGCCCAAGCCGCTCCAGTTCTGCCATTTCAGACCGAATAGTGGCCGATGAGACGCCAAAGACTTTGGCCATAAGGGAAGAGCCAACAGGACTAGCCACCTCGGCATACTGTTCAACAATGGCACTTAAAATTTGCTTTTGTCTATCTGTCATAGCACTCACTCGTTAACAGTGCCAGTTTATCTTACCTAGCACTCGGGTGTCAAGAGTGCCAACCCATTTTTTTAATGGCTCTTTTGATTAGATTAGCTAAACACTGGGGCTGGTACTATTGTAACCGGCGCTTGATTTACTGGATTTGGGATAACCATAGTCTCAGGATCATCCAGGAATTGTGCTGCTTGTGTTAACTCAAGTAAAAGCTCTCTGGGTCTCAGGCTGTTACTTCTCACAAGCGCATCTGAGCTATAATCTCTGTCTTGTTCACCAAAATGCCTGATTTCTAGTGCCTGTATGCTGACACTACTATCTTCCAGATACACAAGTTCGGCCTGCAATGTTCGGGCTCTATCTTCAATCCATACACGCCTGTGCCCATTTTCCATCGCAATAACAGTAACCGTCCGGCCATTGTGAGCTTTGGTGCCAAGGGGCATTCGCTGTATACAATCCTGTAACTGCCAGGTACGCATGGTCTTGAACGCTCCATGAATAACTTCAAACTCATTTTGGATAAACCCGCGCAACTTTTCAGCACGTCTGGCCTTAAGCGTATTCACTACCGTAACAGTACATTAAGTAATAGTTTGTAGCAAATGCTAGAACTCATTCCAAAAACCCACTTTCGAGCCGAAAAGCCCAGTTTACGGGCTTTTGGGACGGAAACGTGGTTTTGAAATGAGTTCTAGTTTGTTTTTAGCCAGGCTTCGGTATCCTGAAGCAGGCGCTCAGCTAGCTTGCTTGATTCTATTTGTTCAGGGAGATTCACATCCCCGTATGCCAGGTCATGAATCTGCTTGACAGCATGCGGTACATCATCATTTATAACAAACCGGAAGTAATCATGCTCAAGCGCCGCCTTAAACTCCAGTACAGCGCTCTCTAAACGGCGACGTTTTTCCACTATGTCCATATCGCCACGGCTGGCGATACGGGTCATCCACGCCTCAAAGCCTGGTGGTAGTACAAATATCGCGGTTGCGTCCGGTTTAGCCCGCATTATGTTATGCACCCCATTGATTTCTATGTCCGTGGTGGCAATTTTGCCTTCATCCCGCGCTAACTCCAGCTCTCTGATACTAATACCGGATACCTGTTGGTTATGAATAACCGCTGCTTCCAGAAATTTGCCGCCCCGCAAATCCTCCAAAATTTCTTCTTCGCTCCTAAACCAGTATTCACGACCGTCTTGCTCCGGAATACCATCATTCGTCCTGGGAAAGCGTGTCGTATCAGATACAATGAAGTGATATTCGCCCGTTTTCATAAGTTCACGAATAATTGTATTACGTCCAGACGCGGTAGGCGCCACCAATAGCGCTAGCTTAGTCTGTGCCAAAACCTGTTTACCAGCTTCCGAAACTGAGTAATGTGCCAGCAACTCCCTGAACTCTTCCAGGTGATCAAGCTTATTTTCCATGTAACAAGTTATACCACAAACAACTGCCCGCGTGTGAGCTGACATGTAAAACTGTGGATGATTTTATGTGCGTTTGGGTGTAGCATAAGAATCAAACAAACACGCGTGAAATACCCCGCAAAGCTTAACTGCAATGCGGGGTTTTATTTTATCTTTCCTGTATGCTTTTTTTATCGACGCCCTTAACTTCTGTAGCATTGTGCAAATAATCTGGGTTAATTTTTTCTTTTATGGATTTATCCCCGGTACGATTAGCAGATTCTTTGGTCTGCGATGCTTGATTTGTACCACTTGGTTCAGTTGTGTCTATAATGGACGTAGGTGTTTGATAGCCTGTTGAATTCTGGGGAATCGGTTGAGTTGAAAGGCTTGCGATTGGCGGCTTCTTTCTGAATGGCGACCCGGCTGCCAAGGCACTGTTAGAAACGTCTTGGGTAGCCTTGTAGGCGAATACAACAAAGAAGCTAAAGCCTATAATCATTACAAATCGTCGTATCAATTGGAGCGCACTCGGATCAAATGGTCGCATACTGTTTCTCCTATTTTTACCAGAATAGTATGCCAGCTCAACCATTGTGGAACTGTAAGAATTTTAACCGTATACAAGACAACAAGGGGTCTTTAGTCTCGTTTTAGCATGACGGTGAATGCTTCCGCCGGGATATCAACTTTTCCGAACCGTTTTAGGCGCTTTTTGCCTTTGGCTTGTTTGGCTAATACTTTCTTCTTACGGGATACGTCGCCACCGTATAAACCAGTTGTTACGTCTTTGCGGTAGGCCGATATGTCCTCGCGGGCAATGAATTTGCCGCCAATGGCTGCCTGCAAAGCCACTTGGAAATTGTGCCTGGGAATTACTTCTTTGAGCTTACCAACGGTATCACGGCCTAGCCCAACTGCCTCAGATCGATGAACCATCAGGCTTAAGGCATCGACAGATTCGCCGGCTACATAAAAATCCAGTTTCACTAAATCTTCAGCCCGGTAATTATCCAGCTCATAATTAAATGATCCGTATCCACTGGTAATACTTTTTAGCTGGTCATAGAAATCAGTCAGTAAATTGGCAAGCGGTGCTTCAAAGGCCACCAGCGCCAACTGGGCGTCAACGTAGCTCAGGTTCTTCTGCAAACCGCGCTTACCGGCAATCAGTTGTATAACCGCGCCCACGTATTCTTTGGGAACTACAACCTCGCCTTTTATCCAAGGCTCACGAATTTCAGCAATTTTTGCCGGATCCGGCAATTCAGTCGCAGATTTTATATCTATTTCTTCGCCATTTGACAGAGTTATTTGATAATCCGTCGACGGATTAGTAACAACCAAATCCAGATCATACTCCCGCTCCAATCGCTCACGGACAATATCCATATGGAGTAAGCCTAAGAATCCAACCCGTACGCCAAACCCCAGCACTGGCGAATTTTCTGGGGTAAACTGCAACGCGCTATCGCTAAGACTTAGTTTTTCAATAGCATCCTTCAGCAACTGATAATTTTCATTACTATCCGGGAAAAACCCGGCGTAGACAAATGGTTTGACCTCTTTATAGCCCTCCAAAGGTTTGACGGATGGAGCCTTGGCAAGCGTAACTGTATCGCCCACTTTTGCCTCGCGCGTACTGCGCAAATTGGTCACAATATACCCAATCTCGCCCGTTTCCAAGGCCCGGCCTTGGAACATACCGGGGTTGAGGTATCCGACCTCTAGTGCGATTCCTTCAGCGCCTGTTGCCATCATTCGGATTTGACTATTTTTTTGAACCTGGCCGTCAAAGATTCTAACGTACAAAATGACACCCCGATAATCATCAAAATAACTATCGAATATTAACGCTCTGGTAGATGTGTCAATAGTACCGGATGGTGGTGGCACGTTTTGAATGACTTTTGTTAGTACTACTTCCACGCCTTGGCCGGTTTTGGCGGAAATGAGCAGTATATCTTCTTTTTTACAGCCTAGCAGGCTGATTACTTCCGCGCTGACCCGCTCCACGTCAGCTGCCGGCAGATCTATCTTGTTCAAAACCGGGATAATGGTAAGCTCCGCCGCCATTGCCAAGTACACATTGGCCAGTGTTTGGGCTTGAATGCCTTGACTGGCATCAACCACCAGGATGGCCCCCTCACACGCCTCAAGACTACGGGAAACCTCATATGAAAAATCCACATGCCCCGGGGTATCAATCAGGTTTAGCTGATAGCTGATAGCTGATAGCTGATAGCTCATACGGACAGGGGCGAGCTTTATGGTGATGCCCTTTTCTCGCTCCAGATCCATCTTGTCCAGTACCTGAGCTTTCATATCCCGCTTGTCTATAGTCCCAGTCATCTCCAGTAGCCGGTCAGCCAATGTAGACTTACCATGATCAATGTGAGCAATTATGCAGAAATTACGAATATGCGCCTGGTCCATAGACAATCAGTATAACAGAGGTCATACAAATATTCGATGATCGTAAGTTCCAACATCAAACGCAACCGTTAGAATAACATCATCAATAACTTGGAG
>JAZKJC010000006.1:0-7272 GCA_040384565.1 Patescibacteria group bacterium | reverse complement strand
ACTTAACAGTTTAGGATGCCTACCTTTTATGTTGCAAAGGTGTTGAGTTAATACGCATGAGTTGACAAGAAGAGGTTTTTGGTGTAAAATACAAAGACAATCCAAAAAACAAAAATGAAAAAATATTTATCTGTTACCGCACCTTGTTTATTGCTCGCCATAGCGGCGATAATACTGGCTTTGGGCCAGATTCAAACAATCCCAAACCATCTGCCGGTGCAACTGCCTGATAATCCTCAGGAAAGTACTGGAACTTTAGCTCCTGTAAATGCTCCCCACGCAAAAAATGTACCCGTTCAATTGCCGGGTGGCAGCAACAATACCCTGGTCTTGGATCAGATTGGGACGAACAGCAACCAAGAGACGCCAACCAGCCCAATAGAAGAACAGCGCCATGGTGAATTTTTGGTTGCAGAGGACGGCAATGTATATCCCATTGAGCGTTACAAAACATTATTTACTCCAAATGACCCTTATGCCTCCCAGTGGTGGCACAGTAAGGTTGGGTTGCAAGCAGCTTGGGATTTCAGTATTGGATCCAATCAAACCACATTGGCTATTATAGATACGGGTTTTGCATTGCAGCACGAGGACTTTGCCAACCGTTGGTATGAAAACACGGGAGAAAAGGGAGCTACAGCCGCCCAGCAACCTAGCAGATTAAACTGCACGGAACAGAGCCTTGCTCTAAATAAATCGTGCAATGTTATAGATGACAACTTTGATGGCATTATAGATAACGAATCAGGTCTAACTACACTGCAAAACCGCTCACTCCGTAACTGTACTGACCAAGGCCGGGCCTTGGAAAAAGATTGTAATATGGTTGATGATGACGGCAACGGTTTGATAGATGATAAAAGTGGCTGGGACTTTGTAAATTATGAACGCAGTGTCCAGGCTGGTGAAACAAATCCCAGCGGTAGCGGCACAACTCACGGTACTATGGTAGCCGGCGTAGCAGCTGCCACGGGCAATAATGCCAAAGGTACTGCCGGCGCGGATTGGTTCACTAAAATTTTGCCCATTCAGGCACTTGATGACGATTCTTACGGTGATACCTTAACTGTAAGCCGATCAATTCGCTATGCCGCGGATCAAGGTGCCGATGTTATTAGCATCAGTTTGGGAACAGCTAGCCCAGATACCTATATGAGACAAGCCGTTGCCTATGCTATTTCAAAAGGCAGTATTGTTGTAGCAGCTGCCGGTAACGATGGTTGTCAGTGTATGTCATACCCGGCTCGTTACGATGAAGTTATAGCCGTAGGCGCGTCTGACCAGAACGACGCACTCACCAGCTTCAGTAGTTGGGGCGATACGCTTGATGTTATAGCGCCTGGGATCAGTATGATTAGTTCCACCTGGACCAATGCCAACCAGACTAGCGCCTACGCGGGCGGTATAGCTGGTACCTCATTTTCGGCCCCGCTTGTAGCCGGCATGCTATCTTTAGCTCGGAGCCATCAACCACAGGCTAGTGCTGGCCAATTGGTTGCCGCCTTAACAGAGCAAACCAATCGGCTTAGTCTGCCATCTACCGTATCCAAAAGCACTCAACTAGGCTATGGCCGCCTGGAATCAGCCGCGCTCATTAGCAGAGTAAGAACTAGTTTGATGCCAATTTTCCGTTACGGCTTTAGCCCTATAAGTGGTGGCAACTTTTTGGGTGTTTATGAACCAGCCAAGCCTTTCCTGGCCTACACATGCGAAACTACCCGTCCGGGCACCTCACCAATCTATCGCCTAAGTAAAGGTGCAACTATTTTTTATACAGTCAGCGAGGTAGAGCGTTACCAGGCAATTGCCCAAGGCTATACCAGCACGCTGTTTAGCAATGCCTGCATGAACCTCCCGACTGACCAGCCGCAAATTATCCGCAGCCTATCCATCCCCCGTGAGTTTGAAAACCGCAACCCCGATAAATAATCTACGATCTATTCTTTTTACGGGATTTTTTGGCGCGCTGGCGCATAACTTCAAAAGCCCCGGCCTGACCGGCATTCAGCGTGCCTAATGCCAAGGCTACGGGTGCGATTGGAGGTATCAAAACACCAGCTCCAATCAGCGCAGCCGCCCCCAACGCGTTAACATTCCTGGCAAATCTCCATAGTCGCTCGCTCTTGCCCTCGGAATCTCGTCTGCCTGTTTCTTTAGACTTGGCCATAGTTCTACAATAGCACTTTGGCAAGTTGGCGGGCCGTAATTCTAGAAGTCTGGAACTATTTTACTCCCATAACTCTATCGCACACCAATCGGGCGAGTTGTGAAACTACAGTTTTATGGGCTTCAATTGAGAAATGGATTGAATGTCGTGAATACTTAACTCAGTCCGCTTAGTTTTAACTCTTTTTAGCCACTTAGTGTTGTAGCATTTCTCTACTTCATATCTTTCATCATCAATAGGCTTAGCAATAATCGGCAACCCATTAATTAAACCGAATAATATATTCATATTAATGAAATCGGTGAGAAATTGTTTGACTTCATCGTAAATCTTTAAGGTAACATCCGCATCAAAGTTTAATGGGTAATTATCTGTATCTAGCCACGAGCCTAGATACTTTGCATGAGGCTGGACATCAATAATATCGAACTCGTATCCTACCCATTTATCTGTGATAGTAATAGTTAGAACCGTTTTTGGGAATTTGGACTTAATTTTAAAGATTTTACCATTCTTAACGGTTTCCGTCTTATGGTCAGTTTCCGCAAGAACTGTTTCCAAATCTTTTATAAGATCTTTATGATCTACATGACGCTTGTTCATTTCTAAATTTTAGCATGAGCCGCAAGAATAAAAACGACTAGACTATAATGCTTACGCTTGGCGGGCCTGACCGGATTCGAACCGGCGATCTTCTCCGTGACAGGGAGACGTGATAGGCCTCTTCACTACAGGCCCGCATTTGGAAAAGCATATCAGTTACAGGGGTAAAAAGCAACTTGATTGGTTGAGCACCAACTTTCTCCTCATCCCTATCAGTAAGTAAAAATTATCATAAAATTCGCTATAGCGCTGAGAATGATAATTTTTAAAGTTAATAAGTGGCGGCAGTTACTAAAGCTTGCCAGAAGTTACCGATATTCTGGTATAATCACCCCTGATATTTGCCGAAGTAACTCAGTTGGTAGAGTAGCTGTTTCGTAAATAGCAAGTCGTGGGTTCGAATCCCATCTTCGGCTCCAAGCTTTGCCGAAAGCAAAGCAATTTACATTTATCATTTAACATTTGACATTGATGGCCAAAAGCCTTTGGCTTTTGTGACAATAATTCCATCATTGAAAATTGAACATCGTGAATTGGTAATTGTTTTTGCGGAGCTAAAGCCTGCGGGTATCGTATAGTGGCTAATATGCGACCTTCCCAAGGTCGAGAGGAGAGTTCGATTCTCTCTACCCGCACCAATTTGACACCTAGAAAAGCTCCCTTGTTCGGGAGCTTTTGTTATATTGATCCGGGTGTTGGTTTCAACCCACGTCCGGCGATGTAGACCTCACGAGACATAAAGCGCCGTTTTCTTGATTAAAATGAAGGTTTCAACCTACAATAAACTTATATGACTGAGTTGGAGAAAATAGTCCTTACTGCTGCCTTGACGCTACTTGGAGGCATGATGCTTTTTATACTTAGTGAATTTGTGCGGGTACTCATTGTGGTGCCGTTACAGAAATACAAAGAACATGTTCAAGTGGTTTTTGACCGGGTGGACTTCTATTCAAATCGCCTTACGAATTTCTTTTCCGCTAATCCTGACGAACAAGAACTACAACTCATACGCCAGATTAGCTCCGAGCTACGTTCTGCAGCAACACAGCTAAATTCAAAGTATGCGATCATATCTTGGCGTCCACTGCTTATAAAATTGCATATTGTGCCCTCGGCAGAAGAACTGCAGAATGCCTATGGAGGGCTGGTATTCTTATCAAATAACTTGCCGAGAGAAGGTAGAGCATCCAATGATGCGATTGACCCCATCATGAAGAACCATGATAGGATAGACGAGATAAAGTTAGCACTCACCCCTTAGATCGGAAACGATAATGACAGATAATCAAAAAACAGAACTGCTTAAAGATTTTGAGACGTTAGATCCAGCTGACACAGTGGAATGCGACCATCTATTCGAGAAATGGGGAGCAGGCCAGACGCTATTTGGAATCGACAGACCGTACGAAAGACTTGAGATGTATAGAGATGTACTAGAGGTCATACAACAGGCGGACCCTGAGAAATATAAAACTATACATAAAGGGACCTCGTTTTTCTTTTGCGGCCTATTACTCTTCGATCTAAAGTATTTCGAATCAGCTATATTTTATTTCACAGCAGCACTCGCAGAAGATCGTAGACGATCAGGTAGTACATCACTGAAAGATTATGTGTCAACTCCTGCAGGTCAAATCCTCTCCTTGAATCAATCACCGAAATGGATGAGATTCGCTTCAGTTTTTCGGGATTCAATAAAAGGCTTGCTGGATAAATATAACGCAGAATATGGAACCTCGCACTCGGTTGAAGATTTTACTCAGAAGTTCATTCATCCAATGCTTGAACAAGAGCACTACGCAATAATTACCTCACTCTATTCCTACGCACTTGATTATGACGAAAAGTCCAAGAATCTACGCCTGGGAGGTGGGAGTGTTGACTCCATGGAACCAATATTAGTTAGTCTATTCAAGGGTGCACTTATTTTTGAGACACTACTGAAGTATTATTACCCGTTAAACAATCAAGGACAAAAAATCATGACATTGGGAGGATTTACGAACAACTCTGTATTCAATAGTGACTTTCCGGGGGCTAACCTCAGTAAGCCCACGACTACCATGCAAGACATTGTCGATGACTGTACAGATAACTCTGTAAAAACAACCCTAGAGATCACTGCAAGGGTCAGGAATACCACAGGTCACAAGCTCGTCTGGGATAATGTGTTTACAGAACCTGATAATTACAGAAAACTATTCGAACAAGAATTTTTTGCCATTCTCACTGTCATAACAAAACAGTGGTAACGGTGTGTGAGCTTATCTTTACTTTGTTAGTAAGGTTATACTTTCAGCAACAGTGCTGCACCACTCGATAAGCTAGCCGTAAAACAAAATTCACTGGATGCTGACATCTAAAACCTATAGACTATTAAGTAATGGCTACGCCGCAACGTTTTATTCATGACAGGGTGGTGTTACTGCTCTTATCAGTGAACATATTTTTTACTGTGCTTATTAGCGTACTGATTGCGTTTGCGTTAACTGGTGGGACTGATCGGTTATATGTAATAGAACACCGTCCTAGCCTTGGTCTCAGTGCCAACAGAATTGGTGATTCAACTCAAATGACCAGCCTGATTGTGTTTGTTATTTTTGTACTCGTTTTTAATACGATGTTAAGCGTCCGGAGCTATCCGCTGCGCCGCAACTTTGCTGTAGTGGTGCTGGGTATGGGGACTTTACTGATTCTGCTGGCTGGTGTTATTAGTTCATTTCTGTTGCAAAAATGAGAAATATTGAGATCCCTTATGTCGAGGATCGGGGCAAGCGCTACCGATTTTTTGAAATGTTGCCGGGGCTGACCACGTGGGGCATTTTGGCTTTGCCATTTATATTGGCGCTGGTAAATACGCGGGCTTGCGTGTTTTTTATAATCGCTTATCTATTGATGTGGTTTGTTAAAGCGATTGGACTCAATATCAGAGCCGTCCAGGGTTACCGACTTATGACTCAGCATCAAAAGTTGCCATGGCCGCACATGCTGGAGGAATTAAATAGTGGCAAGACAGGGCAGGCCGACCAACACCTCCCGACTTGGCACTATGAAAATGTGGTTCGTATAACTGAGCAGCCTACACCCATCCAGCCCGATAACATCATCCATGCCATCATGGTCGCCAGCTATAACGAAAGCATTGAGATCCTGGAACCGACCATCGTATCTGTATTGGCCTCGGAATACGACATGAAAAAGGTGATTTTAATCATGGCCTACGAGGGACGCAACGGCGCGCAGTCAGAGAAAGCCGTTCTGGATCTTATAAAAAAATACGGACCTAAATTTAGAGATGCTTTTGCCGTTAAGCACCCTGAAATTCCTAAGGAAGTTATAGGCAAAGGGGGTAACGTGACTTTTGCCGGCCGCGAGCTGGAAAAATATGTTCAAAAGCACAAAATCGATCCCTTGCATGTCATAGTGACTACGCTGGATGCCGATAACAGGCCTCACAAATACTACTTGCCGGCATTGAGCTATGTGTATTCGGCTACCCCGGATCCGGTGCATATTTCTTACCAGCCTTTGCCCATCTATACCAACAATATCTGGGACGCGCCGGCGCCGATGCGTGTCATAGCAACCGGAAACTCTTTCTGGAATATTGTTTTATCTACTCGACAGCACATGATCCGTAATTTCTCCGCCCATGCCCAGAGCTTACAAACACTTATAGATACTGATTTTTGGAGCACCAGAACGATTGTGGAGGATGGCCATCAGTTCTGGCGGACGTACTTTCGCTATGATGGGCAGCACGAAGTTTATCCGCTCTATGTGCCGATTTATCAGGATGCCGTGCTTTCTAACACCCTATGGAAAACCCTCAAGGCGCAGTTTATCCAGCTGAGACGTTGGGCTTGGGGCGCGTCGGATATCGCCTTTGTGGCAGAAAAAGGCTTTTTTACCCCCAATAATGTGCCCAAACTGGACCTGATATTTAAATTTTCCCGTCTATACGAGGGTCATGTAACCTGGGCTGTGGCGCCGCTTATTTTGGCATTCTCCGCCTTTATCCCTAGGCTCTTTAATCCCAACGATCTTGGTTACAATGGTCTGGCTGCCGTGCAGCTGCCCATTATTGCCAGCCGAATCCAACAAGTCGCGTTGGCAGGCATATTTATTACGTTGTTTATAAGTTTAAAGATGCTGCCGCCCAAGCCACTGCGCTATAAGCGCCACCGCTCCGTGTTCATGCTTTTGCAGTGGTTTATGCTACCTGTTACTACAATTGCCTATAACTCTTTGTCAGCTCTGTATTCTCAGACGCGACTTATGTTTGGTAAATACATTGATAAGTTTGATGTAACAGACAAGGCCGTGGTTACAGATTCAAAAAAGAAAATTCTCTAAACTCGTTTACTGTTCACAATTTGCCGTTTACCACACATTTTCCGTTTACTGTTTTCCATGGAAAACAGTCAAAGGTGAACGTATTGAAAACGGGGCTTAAGAACAAATTTGGACTGCTCCTCTAATCTGTTGTTCTAGAGAAGAAA
>JAZKJC010000005.1:0-144358 GCA_040384565.1 Patescibacteria group bacterium | reverse complement strand
GTAAACCCTACTCAATTCCTGACATTTTAGCTTGACTTAATATACAAGGGCTTATACACACATCCTCGTTATATTTACAACAAGGTGTTATAAATGGAACTTGATGGCGTAACAGTTAGCACAGAAGCATTAGCAGTTAATCCAGCTGTTGAGTCCGGCATGGTCTGGACACAGTTTAAAGATCGGGTTATGGGCGCTACGGTCCTGACCGGCGCCCTGTTACTAGGCGCGCTAGGAACCGCTGGACCTGCCAGTGCCGATCACTGTTATGATGGCCAAGGGCATATTGTGGGTCGAGATGGAGAGCCAGATTGCCCGTTACCAAAACATCTTATTGATCGTCCACCCGAAACCGCACCTACTCCTCCACCAACTGAAGCGCCTGCGCCTCGTCCAACCGCGCCTCCAACAACCGCCGCTAGAAGGCAAGTTGTCGCTACAACAGTGGCGCCGACCACCACAACCACTACTGTTGCCATTACCACGACCCTTGCGCCGACCACTACTCTACCACCTACCACCGAAGTGCTCACGACAACTTCCACCACGACTGCCGCCGTTAGCGGAAGCGAGTCAGATGGTGGTATTAATAATGGTGGTCAACCAGAAAAGACAGAGTCTGACACCAGCAGAGCATTACTTTTACTCGCGGGCATTGGTGTCGCGGGTAGCGGAATATTTTATGCCGGCCGCCGTATACACAACAATGGCAACAAACCCGGAAAGCCCGGACCACCGACTTAGCCCTTTGCGGCCTCGGCAGAAGCACGGCCGTTCTTCAGCAAGGTGAATCTTCGCGACGGTATCCCGCAACGTCGTCGAAACCGCAGCCCGCTCCGGGTCTGACGTAGTTGTCACACCCTCCGGATACCTTCGGCGCATGAACCAACACCGCATCGTCAGAAGCCTGATCGCCACCTTGCTCGTCGGCCTGCTGAGCCTTGGCGGCCTAGTTGCCTACACGCTCATTATCGCCGACATGGGCCAGAAGACCCTTGAACAGGTCGCACCGGGTTCCTCGGTCCCGCCGGCGAGCGCCTTCTACGACCAGCAGACGTTCCGGACGTTGGCGCCCTGGTTCTTCGTCTTGGGATTCGTTAGCACGCTCGTCCCGGCTCTGTCTCGGCGTCGGTGAATACACCGTCATCGAATACTCGTGAGTTATCAAAAGTCTAGAACTTCGAGAAATCGATAGCCCGATCGGTAACGAAGGGAATCGTCGACTCTCCCATCCCAAAGCCTTGACCGTACACCTCAGCAAGCAGAGAAAAGGCGTCGCGAAGAGCATCGCCGGTCCCTGCCATCGGTAACTCGAGCTCATTTAGTAGTGCTGGATGAATCTGATGGTCGAACGGCGGCTCCGCGACAACAGTTTCCCGCATACGCAACGGGATTCGGTTGAGCATATGCAGCATCCGGACCCTGACCTGCCAGGAAGGGTTGCCGAGAAGAGGTCCGATGCATTCGTACGCGAACCGCAACACTTCGACCGTGAACTCCACCAGAACGTACGGGTTCACGACTATGTGATCTAGATTGTCCGGGGCCGTTCGCCGCTGTTGCGCCCATCCGAGAAAGTCCGGAGATCCCTGCCCTGCGGCAGTCACAATCCCGGTACGCCCGACCACGAGAGCCGATCTGTTGCCAAGCGCGCCGAGGCGGTTGCCGACTGGTTCCAAAGGATTCCACTCCAGCTTGAGGTTGAAGCCGCCGTCTCGTGTTCCCCGCCAACGTCGCGCGACTGTCCGAAACTCCCCGAAGAAATCCGGGAGCGCCTTGTCCGACGAGTCCGGTACGGCTTGAACGACATACACAGACCAGCCATCCCAGTCTTCCTGTTCAATGACTAGCTCTATTTGGGTTCGCGCTTCTTCCTCAGCGGCCACGGCGCCGCCAGCAGCCGAAGGAGGATCTGTATTCCATCGAAGCCCGGCCGCTATGAGCTGTTGAATGCGGGCGGGGTGCTCCCAGCTGGTGGTATCTCCAGCTCTCGATGGCCAGCCAACCGCGTGGGGAAGATCAGCGTCGACGGTGGCTTGGGCGATCCTATCCACAATGAAGGGATGGTCGTGCTCAGCTTGCGCCTCGATATTTATGGCGACGAGGTGCTTGTCCTCGCCCCCGAACATTCCATCGTAGTGATGAATCTCAACGTCCCGCACGAGCGGGCGGACGTGTGCTCGTACTAAATCTAAGCAGGATTGCTCGTTGACGGAGCTGGCATCGATCCCGGTGATCTGATCAGCCCGCTCGCGGCGGCTTGTTGGGTCGGGAGGTGCCCGAACGCCCAAAACAATTGCACCACCACGGCCATTGGCAAACGCTGCAACGTCGGCGATCAGATCGCGCCGGCCCTTGGGCGATCCAACATTGTACGCCTGTTCCTTGAACTCAATCTGGGGACCCTCGTCGGTCCCCAACAGTTCATCAAAATGGCCGCGCGCCAATATTTCAAGGACTTCCAACCTGCTCGTCGCTACCACACCGACCTCGGCGTCATCCCGGGAAGACCCGCCGTATAGAGGTTAGGGCACGAATGACACTCATAGCCCATTCGTCATTCTGCCAGCCGAAAAGGAGGCGCTGTCGCTCGACAGCTTCAACGTACGCCAGGGTCATGGCGGCGACTGCGGAGTTTACCCCGACCGAGTCCGTCTTTAGCTGACCGAAGGTCTGCGTATGGAGGGTCGTCGCGTGCTGCGCGATCTGAATGCTTTGAAGCAATCCGTAGGCGGTACTATGGCTGACAGCGGAGAAGTACCCGAACAACACGCGGCCAAGGTCCGGATCGGCGCCGTCGCCAAGCGCATGCTTGACGATCTCCGTTGCTCCCGGACGCCGCTCCTCCAAAGTCGTCGGTGGCGGCGCCGTCGTTGGAGGAGCAGGGAATGTGTGAAACTCCTGGTGGGACTAGTCGGATTCGGGTCCGCCACCTGTCATGTATAATGGTAAGATATGCGACGATTTCTTATTCAGCTCAAATGGCTTGGAATTACGCTCGCTTTAACCTGTTTGAGTGTCTGGATGGTTCTCGCTCCCGCTGGATTCAATAGCTACCGTTGGGGTGATGTTCCTGATTTTATTGTCATTATCTTCGGACTACTTGGGCTGGCTATTGGATCTATATGTATCGTTAGGCAACTTCGAAACTTCCCGAAAAATCGGGAGGGTCGGAACTAATTAAGTGAGAGGGCTCTATTCCGACAGCCGGATGTCCCATCTGCAAACAAAATTGAAAAGCTATCGATACATTTACTGAGGTGTATTTTTCAAATTTCAGTTCTGTTTACAGTGTGAAAGTGCCACGACGAGGCTCACCATAATTTTTTGATTCCGTTGGTCACCATTAGGGCGGGTCGGGATTCGACTTCCCTATTTTGATTTTAGTTGCGGGAATAAGTACTTCACGGCTGTGGTGTGGATAATTTTTGTAGTATGGAATTCTTTGAGTGACAGCAAATCAGGATCGGCGGTAATAATCAAATCAGCGCTGGCTTCTAGGGCACACTCTAAGATTTTGTTATCATCTGGATCGCGTTCAGTTAATATATCAACCTTTTGTGTTGGGCGCAGAACTGTCACAGCTTCCTCTATTCGGCTTATCCAGCGCACAACATCAGATCGGGAGAACTGAAATTTATTTTCAAGCTTGTTTTGTAGTTCATGCAGTATTTCCGGCGAAGTGTAGTAAGCAGCCAGATATTGCGCGGCTGAGTCTTCAACAATTTTGTAGATGATGCTTTGCGGGTTTAGGGCAGCCGCAATATAGACATTTGTGTCCAGAACCACACGGATGGGTTTCATCCCAAATATTTTTCTATGTCGTCAACGGTGGTAAAATTCAGTTCATCAAATTTTTTGCGTAATTGGCTTGACATGTCTTTCCAGGTTCTTTCCCAGGCGGCCTGTTTTAACAAGCGACGGACGACAACGCTTTTTGACACGCCGTCTTCTTTAGAGAATCTTTCGATTTCCTTTTTCAGCTCTTCATCTAGTGAAACGCTTAATGTCGTCATAATTAAAAATTGTAACAATTTTTATAACATTTATCAAGATAATTTTTATTGTCGCATGCGATAAAATCTGAACTGTTAAATTTGTATTTATTTGTATTTTGTGCTATGATAACATAATGCACTCTACGGATACTGTAGTAGCCCCCGCTGTCTTCCCAGCGCCGCAAATAAACCCTAATTTTAGGGGTGTGCTTATAGGCGGCGACCCCGCACACGACTATCAGGATCCGCATTCCAGCAATATCCTGTTGGACGCTGGTCTTGAAATGACGGGACAGCAAAGTCCAAATGTTCTGATCATCCCCTCGGCCCGCTGGCGATCTGAGACTGGTGTCAATAATGTAAGCCGGCGCTACCTGAATTATTATGGCAAAGTTGCAACGGCGGCGGTGCTGCATCCTTTTTTGTATCAACCACATAATCTTAAGCGACCCAGGCTAGAAGATTTGCCCATAGATTTGTCTAGATTACCTCTCAGCAATGAAATGAGCGAAAAAATTGAAGCTGCAGACCTTGTTTTTGTGCTTGGGGCAGACACCAATCGCATGCTTAATCAAGTGTGGAGACCGCACGGCATTGTTGAAATGCTGGCTAAAGCTATTGAGCGGGGTGTGGTTATGTCTGGTACTAGCGCAGGAGCTCTAGTTTGGTTCGATGGCTGCCTCTCTGATTCATCAAGCTTGCAAACCAGTCGAGATCTAACTAAGCCCGAAAGTTATCACTACATGAAAGGGCTGAGTTATATTAGCAACAGCGTCGCAGCTCCGCATTATGACAGCCACTCCGCAAATCAGTCCAGAATATCCAGGAAAGAAAGCTTTTGCAAAATGATGTACAAGCGGCGTAAACTTGGTGAGCTCGGGCTGGGGATAGATAACAATGCAGCCTTAGAGATCGTTGACGGACGGGCTTCTGTTGTAGTTGGGGGTAGAGATGGCAGACGTAGCGTGTATGCACGACATTACCGCAATGGCAGTCTTGAGAAAAGAGTCCTAACTCCCCGTGATGCAAGCTTCACTTTTGCCGAATTAGTCGAATGATTTTAACCAAGCTTACAGAGAGCGGATGAATTCTCCGATTTTGTCGAGTGGTTTGACCTTAAGGTAGTACTCCTGAAACATAACGTCGGGCATTTCGCCTAGAGTTAAGCCCTGACCTGCCGGTATAAACGTCCGGTTCCAGCCAAAGCCAGATGTGCCGCTTGGATGATCTGCTATTGAGCCTTCAAGTTCACCGCTAAAATATTTCAAGTTTTTACCGTCGTAACAGACATACATACTAGAGGCTACGGCGGAACGGTCCGGATCAAAATCCGCCAGACGGCAAAGTTTTTCAAATCCTAGCTCCTCTATAAACCATTTGATAAGTGGTCCGGGCAAATCGCCCATAGAACGTATAGTAAGTGCCGTGTCTTCTATAATTACTGGCTTATTTAGCGCCTGGTATGCCGCCTTGGCTTTTTCGGTGGCAACCAGCTTTAGGTCGAGACTCTGAATTTCATGATACTCAACTGCACGGTGATCTACCTGCACGCCCGCCAGTTTGGCAAAATAGTCTGCTTTGTACTGATTCCCCGTCACAAATACTACCTTGCTCATAATTTAGCTAACCAACTTCATAAATTGGGCTTCGTCTATTTGCGTGATGCCAAGTTTAGCTGCTTTGGCAAGTTTGCTGGCTCCTACGTTGGCCGCTACTACTAAATAATTGGTATCTTTGCCAACTGAGCTTTGAAAGGTACCGCCACGGCTTCTTATTTTTTCAGCGGCTTCTTCGCGGCCCATTGTTTCCAGTGAGCCAGTCACTACAAATTTTTTGCCGCTTAAGGCTCCACCAACTGTTTTGACATCTTGCGGCCAGACACCTAAGCGGCGGAATTTAGCTAACTGGCTTTGGCTTTCTTCTTCCTCGAACCAGACAACTATTGATTCGGCCACCACATCCCCCACGCCTTCTACTTCTCTAAGTTCAGCTAGTTTGGCATTGCCCAACGTATCAAGCCGACGAAAATGATTGGCTAAATCAACTGCGGTCTGAGTACCTATATGCCTAATCCCTAGCCCGTAAATAAAACGGGCCAGTGGTGGTGTTTTCTTAGATTGGATAGCATTTACAAGTTTTGCGGCGGAGATTTCGGCAAAGCGATCTAAGCCTAATAAGTCTTCTTTTTTTATTTCATAAATGTCTGGTGTATCTTTAATTAACCCGGAGTCCAGTAACGCTACAACATTTTTTTCTCCTAAACCTTCAATATCCAGCGCTCCTTTACTAGCATAATGCTGGATACGTTTTTGGACTCTGGAGGGGCACTGATCGTTTGAGCAGCGCCAGACTGCGTCTTCGGCCTTTAGTTTTACTAGTTTTGTCTCACATTCGGGACATTCCTTTGGCATAACAAATGGTTTTTCGGAGCCGTCCCTGAGCTTCACAAGGGCCTCAACCACTTCCGGAATAATATCTCCGGCTTTATGTACTATTATGGTATCGCCAATCCGAATATCTTTGCGCATAACTTCGCTTTCATTATGCAGTGTTGCCATTTGCACGGTGCTGCCAGCTACAACCACCGGCTCAAGCACAGCAACCGGAGTAGCAGAACCGGTGCGTCCAATAGAAATGAATATATCTTTAACTTTGGTCGTGGCTTGCTCGGCAGCATATTTGTAGGCAGCGGCGCCACGTGGAGCTTTGCCGACTACTCCAAGCCGCTTAAAAACTTCCCGGTCATTGATTTTTACAACTAAACCATCGGTATTAAATGGCAGGTTATTGCGCTTTTCTTCCCAGATATCGGCAAATCTGACAATTTCATCTACAGAACTTACTAGTGTGGACTGCGTATTTACGATTAACCCCAGGTCATTTAGAACTTGGTAAGCAAATTGGTTGGTTGGCACTTCTTTGGTGTCATCGCGCAACAGATCGTAGGCGCGAAAACGCAGTGGACGTCCGGCAACAAGTGATGGATCAAGCTGGCGAATTGTGCCCGCGGCAGTATTACGCGGATTTGCAAACAGCGGCAAACCGGCCTTGGCACGTACCGTGTTTAGCCTTTCAAAATCCTTTTTATACATGACAATTTCACCGCGAATTTCTGTCTTGCCTTTAAGAAATTTTTGATGGGTTGGATCTTTTAGGTCTGTTCTGAGTAGAAGCGGGACTGATTCGAGCGTACGGACATTGGCAGTTATATCCTCCCCAGTTCTACCATCTCCACGAGTAATGGCACGTACTAAAACTCCATCTTCATAAACAAGTGCCGCAGCAAATCCGTCCATTTTGATATCAATAAAATATTCCGGCGAGTACTCTGGAGGCAAAAGTTTTTTGATACGAGCAATCCAGGCTTCAAGCTCAGTTCGGTCAAACACGTCGTTTAAGCTGAGCATGGGCTGACTATGTTCGATAGGCTCAAACTTGCTAAGTGCCACCCCGGCAACCCTCTGGGTTGGACTGTCTGGGGTAATGAGTTCTGGATATTCAGTCTCAAGTTGAGTTAGCTCGTGTTTAAGGCTGTCTGCCGCAGCTTCAGACATAATTGACTCATCCAGTACATGATATTGATACCTGTAGTCATTAATTAATTTACGGAGCTTATTGATTCGCCGCTGGGCCTCCGCAGACTTCATAATAACTCCCGGTATAAGCTATATAGAAAACTGTGAGCAATCGCCAGCCCACTCATACTCATTACAAAGAAAACCCACTCTGCCACTGCTGGGGAAACCATTAGGATTGGCACAATGATTACACCGGCCAAGATGAGCAAGGCTATAGGCAAAAAGACAACCTTACGCATGATTAACCACCTACGATAACGAACCAACTCACGCGCCGAGCGAAGAGCCGTCAGGGGGCGTACATTCGGTAAGGTTACAATATAAAGCGCGAAGATTGACGACGACACCATATAGATACTAAGCAGCCCAAATAAGAATATTAGGATGAGCCAGAGTCCTGTTTCCAGTGCGGTAACTGCTAGTCCTCCACCTATGACCGTCGCGTAAAGAAAGTTACCTATTGCCAGCGGCACCAGCTGCAAGCCTATGACAAGCAACACCAGTAAAAAAGGAATAAAAGGATACATACCCTTATAAAAACCATCTCGGATAGTAATTTTTACTTCCTTGTCAGCGAGTATTTGCCGCAAAGTCCAAATAAACACTAAGCTCATTATGATCAACAGTATAGATTGGTAGGCGCCGGCAACTTCGCTTGGCGTACTGTTGGCAGTACCAAGCAGCACAGTAAAAAGGGCAACACTGGTTACCAGACGGGCGCTTTGGCCGTCAAAAGCATCAGCCAGAGTTTCCTTGAGCTCACCTATATTATTGCTGACGCCAAAACCCTTTACCAATACAACCGTGAGCAGCAGATATATAAGTATTATGCCGCCAAACAGTCGCCAATTTTGCCTTAAAAGACGCAAGCTCCTTGCCAGCAAACGGAATGAGCCAGTAAGAGGCTTATTGGTTATTTTAATACGCTTGCTGACCCGAAAAGATTTGTAACGGGGTTGCTTTACTTTTCTGGTCTTGCTTCTGGCTACCGGCTCTTTGCTCTTTGCTCTTTGCTCTTTGCTCGTTGTTTTCCTAGCCATTGCCAATCATTCCCCGAAGAATCTTGACCCGGTCTGCTACGGGTGGATGGGTACTAAATAATTGCATCATACCCCGTCCGCGTAGCGGGTTAGAGAAAAACATGTGTGCCGTAGATGGATTCTGTTTTTTAAGTACGCTGCCGTATTGGCCAATTTTTTCCAGCGCGCTTGCCAAACCTTCAGGATAGCGTGTTGCCAGAGCCCCTGTCGCATCAGCCAGATATTCGCGTCGCCTTGATATGGCCAGCTGAATCATAGTCGCGATAATTGGCGCCAGAATTGCCGCCACTATCCCCAGGACAAAGAAGATTTGCCCACCACTACTATTATCGTCATCCCGGTCACGGAACCATGTCATCCGGAGCATAATGTCGGCAAGAATAGAAATGACCGCAACCAGCGCGAACGCTACCATAGAGACTCTTATGTCGTAATTTTTGACGTGGCCAAGCTCGTGAGCCATGACGCCCTCTAGTTCCTTGTCGTCCATAATTTCTAATAACCCAGTCGTGGCCCCTACAATGGCAGTGTTAGGATTGCGTCCAGTAGCAAAGGCATTGGGAGCCGGATCATCAATAATGTAGATCTTGGGCATGGGAAGTCCTTCTGTAATACTCAGGTTTTCTACGATTCGCCACAGCCTAGGGTTGTCTTTTTTCTCAATTGGGTGAGCGCCATTCATGCCAAGTGCCATTTTGGATCCGGCAAAATAGCTTAGCCCAGCATATACAGCCGCCCCAATAAATACGTATGGGGTAATAAAGGGCTGGCCACTATATTGCCCAAAAAGCCAGCCCAAACCTGCCACTAAAGCTACAAATAGTATCATCATAAACACTGTCTTGCGCTTATTGGCAGCAATTTGGCTATACATTGGGGTTCAACCTCAGATTAAAATTTGACGTCGACTGGATTTTGAATCTTAGCTTCTTCGGCTTCATCGACTTCAAAAAACTCACGCTCTTTGAACCCAAGTGATCCGGCAAAGATATTAGTAGGAAAGGTCTTGATCTTGATGTTAAGGTCACGCGCGGAACCGTTATAAAAGCGCCTGGCAGCTTGAATTTTGTCCTCAGTATCTGTTAATTCTGCTTGTAATTCTTTAAAGTTCTCACTAGCTTTTAGGTCTGGGTAGGCCTCAGCAACCGCAAAAATGCTTTTAAGGGCTGCTTGGAACTGGTTCTCAGCCTCAGCTGCTTGTTTTGGGCTACCGGCGTTAAGCATATTGGCTCTGGCTGCGGTAACTTCCTCAAATACGCTCTTTTCATGCGTGGCATAGCCCTTAACGGTGCTGACAAGGTTTGGTATCAGATCGGCACGACGTTTAAGTTGGACAGTTATGTCGCTCCACGCCTCGTCAACGCGTACATTAAGCCGGACCAATGCGTTGTACATTGCAATGCCAGCAATAACAATTACGACTATAATAATGCCGATTAGAATAAGTGGTGACATCTCAGTAAAACCCCCGTTTATTTATGTATTCTAAGTATAGCACTGTAATTGGCAAAAACTTAGTAATCTTCAGGTAAGTTTGTTTAGCTTAAGGTTGTCTACATTATAGGAGTAAAGATATTCCTCATTTTCTGTCCTATTTTCTAGCATATTATTGACGACAATTACATTTGAACCTGAATCTAGAGGTAGTTCTCCGCTACAAAGTTTATAAGCCAACTTAGCAATCTTGAAGCTGGCTATTTTCAATTTTTACTGTCTTCTGAGGCGTAATTTTCTAGTTGTTGTTGGGTCAGTTCTTTGAGTGAATCGAATATTTTTATCATTTCTGCTTTTTGAGGAACATTTTGTTTTTTCGCATGTCTATTATCGGCTGTGATGACTGTAACTGTTGAACCTAGCTTGCAATAACCATATAAGCTAGTATTTTCAAAAGTTCCTTCTTTCCATGAATATTCTTCATAATATACGTCACACCCGCTAACAGCTTTTCCTACAAGCTCACATGGATGGTCTTTGTCACCGTACGTGTCGGCTCCCCCTGCCGTCCTTCCCGCTGTCTGAATAATTGTCATTGTGCCGCCGCAATCTCTTGGTGGGTTATAGTCTGTGCTGGCTTCATATTCGTAAAGTTGGAAGTTTTCGGGCTGCCTAGAATCACCGCCATAAGTAAAGGTAGACTTATACCAAAAGTTGTAGTAAGACGAGATCGGAAGTTCACGTTCGCCTTTCTCTGTGTAAATTAACCCTCCTGGCCTTAAGCCAGGCCCAGCTAGGCCAGTTGATAAATAATACCCACTTGGAATATATGTTGGTTGGTATACCTTAAATGACAGGTTGGATAGCTCCTCCTTCTGCTCTTGGATAAGTTGAGAAGATCGAAAGCTGGTAGACACAAATTGCGTAAGATTATATATAGTCGGAACGAGTAAAATACAGGCAACATAACCGGCAGTTCGACTGATTTTATTTGTATAACTAAAAAATAGTATTGCTAAAAGTACTAGGACACTAATGAAAATCGTGCCGAGAATGAAAAGCAATACATAACCTGTTAGATCATAGGGAAAATCAGGAGATACATAATCAAGGCCGTTAGAGAAAACTGCCGCAGCAATAAAAGCGACCAAGGGAATGGTAATTAGCGTGGCCACATGTCGGCTATCAATAACAAACCGTTTTAACAGCGCTATGCTCAGTACGATTAAGGACACGCCGGCAATAACTCGACCAATATATAAACCATAAAGTGAACAACCAAGTCCGTCCCAACCCTGAACGTTATCGCATACACCAGAGAAGATAAAAGGTATTGCCCTCGAGCTAATTACTACAAATAAAGATAACGATGCCGCAATAAGCTGTATTCTCAAAAACCAACGTTGTCTTAAGGATATAATAGACTGATTTTTATTTTGCATTATGATAAGTGCCTTATCGGAACCATTCTAACCAATAGCTCAATAGTATACGCAGGATATGTGAAAAGCAACAGTGACTCAGTGCAATCAAAAACTTCTTCACTTTTCATTGTGGTGTGGGCTAGGGCCAGGTAAAAAGGAGGCCTGATAAAATATTGCCTGATCTCTAACAGGGAGGGTTTTGCTAATTTTGTTTATTTTATATGTTGAATAAGTATGGTGGGCGAGGTGGGAGTCGAACCCACACGGCTTTTGGCCACTTGATTTTAAGTCAAGACTGTCTACCATTCCAGCACTCGCCCATTTTGTCAAATTCTACGTAGCTTTACGCAAGGTAAGATGGAGGCGCGTACGGGTAACGCTCCCGTTTATCAGCTTTTGCAGAGCTGCGCCTAACTTTTCGGCCAACGCGCCATCTAAAACACTACTATTCTAACAGATAGGAGATTATACCCAACAGAAATTGGTTTTCGGTTTTTTGGGTTGAGGATTTCCTGGCCAGAAGTTTTTGAAATTTTATCAGCATACCCGGGGGTATGGTTATCAAATTTCGGGAACTTCTGGCCGGAAAGGGCAAGCCAAAAAGCCGGAAAGTAGTTTCTGATGGGTATATATAATCAGTTTTGTTTTGATGTTTTGCTAAATGGCACATATACTCTAGTTATTATGAGCGAGCAATCATTATGAACGAGCGTGTAGATGTTCTCAACAATTATTCGCCTCACACCGTCCAATAGTTATTTTTCCTAATTTCTAATAAATTTACCGGAGGTTTTACATGAAAGCAGTTCACAAATTAGATTTCCTGTTTGCTATTTATATTTTTTGCATCGTTGCGACTGAGCTTATGGGCGCGAAAACGTTCCCATTAACCAACTTTAGCTGGATGCACCTCAATGCCAGCGTGGCGATATTTCTCTTCCCGATTGTGTTTTCTATCAACGACATCGTCATTGAGGTCTACGGCAAAGAACGGGCCCGCAACATGATGCAAACCGGGCTAATGGTGGTGTTCTTCACGTTTGTGTTCGCGGCTCTAGCTACGGCATTGCCGCCTTCCGCAAGATTTGGCGGCACAGAATCAGCTTATGACAAAATTTTTCAGTCATCGATGCGGATTTCCGGAGCCAGTTTGATTGCATTTGGCTTGGCGCAATTTACAGACATATTTATTTTTGCCAAAATCCGGGAACGTTTAGGCAAAAAAGCCCTTTGGCTGCGTAATAACGCTTCCAATTTTGCAGCCCAGCTACTCGACACAATTCTCTTCATTAGTCTGGCGTTTTACAATTTTGCCCGGCCGTTTGAAGCTAACGTCGGGTTTTTAATAAGCCTTATCGTTCCCTATTGGCTACTCAAGTGCGCTATGTCAGTGATTGAAACACCTTTTGTATACCTGGGTGTCAACTGGCTCAAAAAAGGTAAATAGAAGTGGAGGTTTCTGTTGCGGTAGTAATGTCGCTGGACGGCAAGCTCACGCGTCATGATAAATCTGGCTCTAAAGAATTGGCTTCATCAGAGGAGCAGCAACATTTTTACGCACTCATGGCAGAGTATGGAATTGTTGTTATGGGCAGTGGCACATACAAGGTTATTAAGGGATCGCTAAACCATAGAGCTGATTTGTTACGCATCGTATTAACCTCCAAAGCACCCAGCTATGAGCTGGAAAGTATGCCAGGAAAACTGGAATTCAGCATGGAAACACCAGGCCAGTTAGTTGATCGATTGGAATCCCAGGGCCATAATAAATTACTAATAGTGGGCGGTCCACAAATGATAAGTGACTTTTTAGCAGCTAAGCTAATAAGCAAATTATATGTCACTGTTGAACCCCGCCTATTCGGTCAAGGCAAACCACTACTATCGGATTTGCCCGTTGACGTAAAGCTAGAGCTGATCAAACATGAGCGCCTAAATACTCAGGGCACGTTGCTACTTACTTACGAGGTAATCAGCAACTAAAATCAAGCAAGTCTATGCTTTTTTAGGCAAGTTTGCCAACTTGTCACGGACGTCTTGAACGATTGAACTAATATCCCAATCCGATTTTACAAGAATATGGACAGCGTTGCTGGCAACCGCTTTCTGGACACTTTCGTTGTCACTTAAGTTTGTTAGCATCATCACCATGATTTCCTTGCCGCGTTCATCCGCGCGCAGTTTTTCTAACATTTCCAGTCCGCTCATTTTGGGCATAACTATATCTAGTAGTATGAGGTCTGGTTGTTCAGCCAAGGCCATTGTCAGAGCTTGCTCACCGTCCTGCGCTTTTATAACGTTAAACCCCTCGTTCTGGAACCTTTCTACCAAAACATCAGATAGTGCCTCCTCGTCTTCCACAATTAGGATTTTATAAGGCTCTTCTCTCATAGTATTTGCTTCCTTAATTAGTTTTATTGTTGCCTAATTGGCAGTTTAACATAGAACGATGTGCCCTTGTTTTCTACCGATTCAAACCAAATTTTACCGCCTGCCTGTTCTGCTAATGCCTTGCTGATATACAGGCCAAGCCCAGACCCATCACTTACTAATTGCTGGGCATTATCTGCCCTAAACAACTTGGTAAAAATTTTGCCTTGCTGGGAAGCGGGGATGCCATAACCTTTGTCTTTGACCTCAACCAGGATGTCGTTGTCCTGACGCTTCACCGTAATAGCCACGGGTTGGCCGGGTTTGCTATATTTGGTGGCGTTAGAAATCAGGTTTTGCAAGATAACTTGAACCCATGTACGGTCAATATAGGTTGGTGGCAGATTCTTTTCTATCTTTTTGGTAATTTTGATCTGTTGCCCCTGGATTTCTAAGGCGATGTCGTGTAGTACATGTTTCAGCACTTCCTCTATCCGCACAATTTCTAGTTTCTCTGGCAATGTCCCAAACCCAATTTTTGAAGCATCCAACAGCTCATTGACTAACCGGATCATTCTTTCGTTAGAGGCGTGTATCTGGCGCAGGTAGTGTGCTTTGCGGGTCTCGCTTAGGTTTTCCCCTGGTGTCAACAGTTCTTCTGACGTCCATTTTGTGGCGGTTAGTGGCGTACGCAGTTGGTGGGACGCTAAGGACACAAAGTCATTCTTGGCTTTATCCAGTTCTTCCAGGCTATCCAGCATCACATTGAATGTGCCTGCTAGGTTCCCAATTTCGTCATTAGGAGCGTTGGCAACCCGCTTTTTCAGGTTACCTCGGCTGGTTTGTTCGGCCACTTCATCAATATCTAATATCGGCTGGGTAACCCTGCGCGCTAGGGCAATCGCCGCAAATACCACCACAACTGAATTAATAAAAGTAAGCAACACGAATTCGCTGCGCAAACGCTTCAAGGGCAAGAATGCTTCCGAACGGTCAATTTTAGCCACTAAACCCCATTGGCTATCTTCTATGTAGCGCGTCGCAGCAATCACATCATGGTTGCGGTAATCTTTTATATCTGTGAACACATATTCTTCGCCCGTAAGTGCCCTATATACTGGTAAGGCAGGATCATTAATGACACGATTTGTTGCCTGCTCATCAAAACGCAGCGGTGCGATATATGCAACCTGCCCATTTTCTAGGCGCTGTCCCAAGGCAATTTCACCTGTTTCACCAAGGCCGGTATGGTCTGCCACAATTTCCAATATTTCGTCAGCATTCACCTCAATGCCAACCACACCTAATTGTTGACCGGAGAGCATCAAAGGTCCACTTAAATAAAAAACCGCTTTTTTGGTGTCTGGTCTACTAGCTATTTTTATAGAGTTACCTGACTTGCCAAGCTTAAAAAGCTGAGCCGACATCATTATGTTTTGCATGGGGTCATTTTGAGTTGATACTAGTACTTTGCCGTTTGTATCCATAATATAAATATCCTGGATATCACGTCCAATATTCTTGGCGTCGTTGATAATGGCAAGGATTTGATTGGCTTTACTTTTATCACTGGTTTGGTTATAAGCTTGTAAAACCGTCCTCAGTTGCATGCGGCTAGTAAAATCAGCTAATCGTTTAAGATTCTGGGATCGAATATTTATAAGACGGCTTTTTTGAATTGTAGCGATACTGTTCAACTGGTCTTTGGTTTGCTTCTCCAGTGTATTGCTGACACTTGAGTAAAACAAAAAGCTCAATATTAGTAGAGGCAGTAATGAAATTCCTAAAAACAGCAGAATTATTTTTTCAATGAGCCTCATGAGCTACCCCGGCTAATAACAATTTGTGAAGTTGTTTGGCACTTGATCTGATCAAGAGATACCCAACGGCCTGGATTATAATAAACATGTATATAACCAGTAATATAAGTAGCAGATTGACCTGTTGCAGCTGTTCACTCCCAAAAGCTGTGATGCCCTGTAGGATGATCGAGCTGCCAATAATCGCCAAAAGACCATGGAAAAACCGGATGAAAGCAGAACGCCAAATGAGAGTAAGCGAATGTACGTATCTTTCGGTATTAAGAGCTGCTTGGATACCCAATAGCCAAGTTATTGATAGCGGTATAATAATTGTTAAAACTATAAGAGTATCGGATACATAATAGCTGGCAAAGCGTCCAGTTTCAGAAATCATTTGACGAGACGTGTTACCAAATAATGCTATTGAGAAAAAGGAAATAAAAATTGTTGTAGCAATAAGTGAAGGCAGTATATTATTCTTCAGGCTGGCAGCATAATGACTGCTCAAAACAAGTTTGCGCGTACCAACGTATAGGTAACTAAAAGCTAATAGCGGAATAATAATATGAAAATAATTGCTAATAATGGTTAGCCATTCGGCAGCCTGGAGGTTTTGGGCCCAAAATGTGCGAGCAGCACTAATCATTGGCACCCCTACTAGGTCAAAAATCAACAACCCAAGCCCTCTTGATATAAAACGAAAAGCGTAGTGGTTAGCCAGGTGTTTGCGCTTCGCATCAGTTGCGAACATATGGAAGTAATACCAGCCAGTCACTGCAACCAGCCATGTTAGCATATATGGCACAAGCAGTGTTGCTCTTAACGCCAGAATTGCTATGGGGCTAAGCTTGACTTGGCTGGAACTTTGCTCAGGTGACGCTAAAGTAAACAGCATATATACAGCCCACGCAGCAAAAACAAGGCCATAATAGAACCAATTGCTCGGATTTTTCTTCATAACCCTTACGCTTTAATGGTTTCAGTATGGCACGGCAAGCAGCGGTTGTACATACTTAAGGACAAGCAAACTGAGCCAGCCTTAGAATTTACATTATTTTAAATAGGTCTGAGTTGAGTTGGTGCTGTAAATATATCAAGGTTCAATATGTAAACAGTACTTTGCCTGCAATATTACTTATCTCAACTGGTCCAAAACTTCGCGAGTCTAATGAATTAGCGCGATTATCGCCTAAAACGTAAACCGTACCCTCTGGCACGACTAGATCGGCAGTGGCAGAGGTGCGAATGTTGTCTAAGCCAAACGAACTATCAGGCGAAAAGCCCTCTGTTGAAGAATCGTTAAAAATGGTAAGAGTACCGTCTTTAATTACGACGCGTTCCCCACTGGTGGCAATAATTCGCTTAATAAGTAGTCTGTTTCCTCCTGCAACTGTGCCAACACGGACCATCACCACATCACCGGGCTTTGGATTCAAGAAATTACTCCATGTAATAAGTCGGTCGCCATCATGATAAGTTGGTTCCATAGATGGACCGTCCATTTGATAAGACTTAAGCCCAACAACAGCGGGCCCAAAAACCCCAATACCAAATAGAGCAACAATTATTGCTACTAATGCGCCCACTGGCAGGTAACGTTTATGGGGAGCAGCGTTGTCGGTGCGTTGCTTACTCCCAACGAAGTAATATAAAAGCTGCCCAATTGTACCCATCAGAACTATGACGATCCACAGAGCTTTGTGTTTTATTGGCTTCCGTATAGCATCCAATAGCATTAATAGCGCAAAGACAGCTAAGCAAACCAAAAGCACAATGAGTATAAATCTAACCACGATGCTCACTATACGCCTTACAGCAGATTATTTCTAAACATTGATCTGGTGCAGCATTATTAACGAAAGTATGACCCTGCTGCGTAATTTTAATACTTCAAGCAATTTGCCTAAGTGATTACGCCAAGGGCAAGCATTTCTTATTTATTCACTCCAGCAATGTTGATGGTTATAAACTAAAGTATCTGGTTAAGTTGTTTAATTTATCGGGCAACCTGCTTGATGCCTAAACTGGTCGCTCGGTTAGCGAGCCGCTTATCATAACTAAGCAGTTGGGGAATACCTGCGTCAATCATAAGCTGTAGTAAAAGCGCGTCATTCACACCCATACGAAGTTTATCGCTCAGTGCTGCATAACGCTTGGCAAAGGCCAAGACCGCATCTGGCTCAACAAGTACTAAATCGGGTATTTTGCTAATTTCCCTTACAACTTCAGTAGCGCTCGTCCCACTAATCTTACGGGCTACATGTATAACCTCTGCGATAACATGGTGTGAAGTGCAGAGCGTTACATCGTTATCTAGCAACTTCTGTATGATATTGACGGCATCAGTATACTGCTCACTTGTCTCATCAAGTGCATATATCAACGCATTAACATCTAGGAATACTTGGGCGCTAGTCATCGTATTTACTAGCAGCAAGCTCATTGATATATTCTGGTGTCAACGGACGTCCTGCTTGCTCTTGCAAACGCAACCCACCACCCTTAAAGTGTCGATGTACGGCTTTAGTATTTGAAAACGGCTCTAAGCGGGCAACAGGTTTGCCAGCCTTGCCTATTATGATACGCTCGCCTTGGGCAGCTCTTGCGAGAAGTTTGGAAAAATTCGTTTTTGCATCGTGCACATTGATTACATTCATAAACTTAGTCTATAGGACTAAGTGGACTCTGCAAATAATCAAACTTACAAAAAAGCATTAATGTACTCGAATGTTTAAAACTATACTACCTCAAAGCTGATCCACACTCACTTTTTCGATCGATGGGGTTATTGCTGAGTGCAACCAGAGTAAATTTGGTTTCAAGCAAATTTACACTGAGTGAAGCGCCCTTGAGAGCGAAAAAGTGAGTGTGGGTCAGGTATCAAAGTCGTTTGCGTCTAAATTGTGTGTAGCATTGTTGATCAAAGTATAGCGATTCTAACCACCTACTATTTGACTGTCGTATTGTTTAGCCAATTCGCAATATGATCTTGATATTCCTGTAGCTGGCCTACATTCAGATTATTGGCATCGATTGTATGGGCAAACCCTTTGGCCATAATGCTGTCAGCGTCAAATGCATTAATGTAAGCATCCGTTGTCTGCCGAGGCACTATCCCGTCATTTTCATGCACCACTACAAGTGTCTTTCCGGTAAATACTGAAGCCCTGCGAATCAGTGGATGCTTTGCAAGTGCTTTTGGGTCTTTTCGGTATTCATGCAAAGTTTTATCGTAAGACTGTTCGTTATCTATACGAACCGACCACAAATCATAGAAAGCGTCAGGCTTATAGATAGCCGGTGCACGGAAGATTAGGTTGGCAAATTCACGATACTTAGTAAGCTGCACTGCTAAAAAACCACCATAGCTTGATCCAGACACCGAAATGGTGGCGTTAGGATGCTGTTCTTTGAGCCAATCAAATACGTAAATAAGCTCCAGGAAATGTTGAGCAGGCCGTGTGTCTCGCAACTCAAATGGACTATTGCCATGGCCACTAAAATCAACAGCCAGAGCGCAAGTGCCAGTATCCTGAACCATAGCCTCAGCATGAACTTTCTGTCTAGCTTTAGATGAGCTGTAGCCAGGTAACACGATTAAAATCTTATTAACGTCTGCACCCTCGTACCAATCTGCAACAATTGCATATCCCGAACACTGAATTTGTAATTCCATGTGCACACTATAGCAAAAACACCTCTTTTCGAGGTATTTTCATGTTATACATAGAAATGGTGCAATATTTTTATTGAAGCTGTAACTTGTATTCAAAGTCAGAAAATGTAATTCTCACATTCTAAATAGTTTAGGTTCAGACCATTCTGGAGCCAACCATTCTGAAAAATCATTCACGATCTTATCATGTTGGCTCTCTAGCGGTGTAATGATGTCAACGCCTCCGTCGTATGGTAGATACAGCCAGCTAACATTGGGCGGAGCAATTATGACGCCTGCCAGTTTGTCATCAGCTACTTGGCTTAGCAGATCAGAGAAGACTTCTGAAGGCCATGCTGACTGACCGATATATAAGTGACGAAAGACGTCAACATCTTCATCTAAGGTCAACCAGAGCTCGTTTGAATAACCTTCATGGACGAAGCCAGGATTATGCTTCGAACTAACAATGGCAGCGTCTGTCCAATTGGCCGTAACAATATACAAGTAGTCTTTACTTCCTAAAGCATTTAGAAGCCGCGTATGTCGGGATATAACCATCTGTAGCTCTTCATCAGTATCGGGATATCTTTTAGCGTCAGGCAACATGTGCATCCGAACCCAATACTTCAACTGTTTTCGTAAGTCTTCGGCTATTGGACTCGTGTTTGGCCAGATCGTATGCCACTGATCGTTAAATGTATGTGCACGCATATTGTTTTAATCATATCAAAAAGACCTCTCAAATGAGAAGTCTTCTAGAATAAGTAAATTGGTGCGGGTGGAGGGACTCTAGACCCTTGACCGCTGCGGTCAAGGAAAGCTCGGCCTATTAATTATTTTTGAAGAGACCTAGGGTTAAAATCTCAGACCATGTAAAAAGCCGACCATAAAAGTCGGCTCTTGACATGGTGCAGCATTGTTAACGAAAGTATAACCATACTGCGTAGTTATACTACTTCAAACAATTTGCTTAGGTGATTATACTGAAAACAAGCATTTCTTATTTATTTAGAAACTTGTCCGCATACGATCCAAGTACGCCATTTATCATGGTTTGATACTTAGCATTATGTTTCTTAGCGTATCGCTTATATAAATCAAGGCTATGTTTATCAATGGCTATGGTGATCTTTTCTTTTTCTGTCTTGCGAATGAGTTCGTCTGGTGATGGTAGAAAATCACTTGTGATAGTCACATTATCCAAAGCCGCTTCTATGTCCGCTGGCGCATCAGTATAGTTAATTGTGTTGCTCATATATTTTCTTTCCTTTCCGCCAATATCCTGCACCAATGATACGAATATGGCTATTTCTTATAGTAAATCTAACGGTGGCAATGCCACCGTTGGTCGTTTTACCAATGCAAAAGTATCTCTTTTCCTCCGACGAGTGTTTCTTATCTAGCAAGATAACTCTTTTAACATCGAAAAAAGCTTCTTGGGCTTTGTAGAATGACAGTCTGTGCTTTGCTACATTTTCGGCACTTTTGCTATCGTTCCATTCAAAGTCCATACATATAATTATACATACTATTGTATGGTTAGCAAGTCTGCTTTCAGAGCAAAGTGATCTTTCGTGAGTCTAAATGTTTGAAAAACACCAGTTTCATTCATAGTGCGCTATTTGCTACGAAAGTAAAACATTACTTCTTAGAGATTTAGAAAAAGTCAGTCAGATTTAATAAACACCTAAGCTCCTATATACTTGTTAGCTTAATTTTTTCTATAGTTCGTATACTTTCCTCTTTGTATTCAATCACATCAATACTGCTTACCTTACCCTCTATGGAAATAGCTTGTGTGTTCAGATCATCTACTCGCATTTTAGAATGTTGAGCTTCGTCACTATTCCCAATACCTATGTGGGGAATGAAGTCTATATCAAGGCGCAGATAATCTTCGAACTTATCGGCATAAAGTGCATTATGCAATTTCACTATATTAGAGTAGCCAGTATCTGGGACTAGGAATTCATGGTAGAAATTGCCCGAATTATCTAAGTTTATTGTTGCAACTTTAATTTCAAATCGAAATGCTTTTGTACCAACAACTTGCTTACGTACTTCACTTAAGAATTCTTGCTCATCAATATCATTAATCGCAAAAACCAGTGTAATATGTGGGTCAATTAGATGAAAGTAGCGAGCATCGTTTTCTTTTCTATAATTTTGAATGAACCCAAAATCTTCATCATCAAGCTTTGGATAAGCTACTACAAGATACGGCATATCTGCAATTATAACAGCCTCTGACGCTTATGCTGTGTCAGTACTATAGGAGGTACACCTGACCGGCTTTCCAAACTGTGACCGTATGGTGTACGTGTCTGGGACAACCAGAATAGGAAGCAGGTTTTTTATTTTAGATTCTTACGAGTTCTTCTACAGAAATGCCAAGCGGATTAATTATACCTTTCTTGAGCGTCCCTGGCTTAATAGTTTTATGGTTCGGGATAATGGCTGTTCGTCCTTGTGGATCCTGCATTTTAATATGGCTACCTTTTTGACTTACTTTCCTAAAACCCAACTTTTGAAACGCGCGAACTAGTTGTAGTGCGGAAACTTAGATAGCTTAGGCATGTGCAAGCGTGACCGGCACTACAAATTGCCGTTTATAGTTATAATCCGCAGCATCTTTTGCAACAGGACTATCTTCTAAATAGAGCTCTATTGCTTCTTTAATGTTATGTAAAGCTTCTTCTAGAGTTTCGCCTTGGGAAGCGCAGCCTGGCAAGTCCGGTACCCATACCGAAAAGCCGCCTTCAGTTTCTTTTTGAAAGACTGCTTGATATTCCTGACTCACCGTACGCTTTTTCATAACTTTACTATAGAACAACAATATGCAGTAAACAAATAAACCGTGCGGGGTTAAAACATTAATTTTATATATCTAACACCTCTGTAAAGGAACTTTCGGGCTTCCATATTATGAAAAATCTCTATTGATTAACAACAAGACGTTAAAACCCGAAATTAACAGATAAAAAAGAGCCTTTTTCGGGCTCAAAGTTGCGAATGGTGCAAGATAGTTGACGCATTTCAAACATCAGCCATTGAAAATGTAGCAAATCCAAAACTACAAAATCTTGTTAATGATTTCAGCCTATCGACTACTTTGTTGGATTAGCGCCAGCTATCTAAGGCTTTCTCTACAATTGCTTCTATTTTCTTTTCTGCTTCTTTGGTTTTTAATTTTTCGTCATTATAATTCACCCTGTCATCTTCATATAGCCAAAATTGATAAAAATTTTTATTATTTGAAATCACGAAGTCATCAGGTTGATAGGTTGCGATAATAATCATAGGGTCGCCATCAAAGTCCCCACCAATATCTTGCCAGAACGTCGTAACACGGCGTGAGTTATCTGGTTCGCTTTCTCTCCATTCTTTTTGCTTCTCATTCCATTCATCCCACACTATGTGTTCGCCATAGTTACGGATAATCTTATCCTTAACAAAATCAGACAAAGCAAAATTACTATTTAAGCCAATGTACATGTACTTCTTTCTTGGCATCCAATCATTCTTTAGCATATCTTGTAGCTTATCTATACGCCTTTTTGCGAAAGGTAATCTAATTAAACTAAAGAATAACGCAAATGGTATTGCGATTATCACGAGCACTACAAAGAAAGGTATCAGAAGTATATTCTTTGGTGCGTTGATAGTTAAAGCCATTATGGCGAGTATATCAAAAAGAGACCACTATGGTCTCTTTTGTTTGAAACTATACTGTTTCAAAATCGTTTGGGTCTAAATGGTGCGGGTGGAGGGACTCTAACCCTCGGCCTCTTCCTTGGCAAGGAAGCGCTCTAAACACTGAGCTACACCCGCAGGTTTTTGGTTTAGCAAAAACGATTTTCAAGTAACAATTTTCAATTTTCAATGTTGGACAGCTTCGCTGAAATTCTTATAGAACTCAAAAATCGCAGATTTTTGTCCAAAAATGTTAATTGATCAATGCTAAATGTTAATTACTTTGCCGTAGGCAAAGCTTGGTGGCTCCTCCCAGACTCGAACTGGGGACACAAGGCTCTTCAAGCCTCTGCTCTACCAACTGAGCTAAAGAGCCACATTTGCATGCGGTACTGTTATGGTAATTGTTAAAGAGCCTTGTGTCCCCAGAGACATATTATGATTTGCCCGGCTACGCCTTGGGCTCTTCAAGCCTCTGCGTTTGCGAACTGAGCTAAAGAGCCACAATGAACTAGACTAGCATAGCGCACCAGAGGTCAATTCGCAAACTAACTCAAGGTTTATGGAAGATTATTGTTTGTGGGCGATACCGCGGATAGCATCAATAAGATCAATAGGGAAAAGTATAAGGGTCTTTTGGGAAGGTTCAGACGATATCCGCTCTAAGGTGTTAAGAGTACGGAGATTAATTGCTCCAGGCGTGGCTGACAACATGGCGGCGGCTTCAGCTAAAGTTTTGGAAACCAACTTTTCGGCATCTACATTGATGACGGTAGCCCTACGTTCACGCTCGGCTTCGGCTTGTTTGGCCATGGCCCGTTTCATATCCTGAGGCAATTCGATGTTTTGAATTTTGACATTTTCTACGTCTATGCCCCATTTGTCTGTTTCGGCATCAACGATGTTTTTGATTTGTTGGGATATTTCTTCGCGCTTACCAAGCAGCTCGTCCAGTTCAACGTTTCCGACTACATCACGCAGCGCCGCTTGTGCAAATTGTGAAGTTGCATAGGTGTAGTTAGTTGTCTCAAGCACTGCCTTTGCGGGGTCTACGGCCCTAAAATAAACTACCGCGTCAACCCCGATAGTGACGTTATCTTTAGTAATAACTTCTTGTTTAGGTACATCAACCGGCGTAGAACGAATATCTACTTTTCGGATGGTCTGAATTATAGGTATGATGATATTTAGACCTGGCGAACGCGTACTACTGTACTTCCCAAGCGTCAGTACAATACCTCTCTCAAACTGATTAATGATTCTGACGCCGTAGGCAATAATGATAACAGCACTGATTAGTATAAAGATTACAAAACCTGACATACAGAAATCTCCTTATTAAGCGTTCTTGATATTACGTTCAGCCTGATCGGCGGCCTGAGCCTGGCGTTCCATGTCTTTGATTTGGCTGTCCAGTTTGGCTATCTCCTGATCCCAGGCATTTGCCGTTTCATGCATTTTTAGCATCTCGCGTTTCATTTTTTCTATATCTGCTCGCATGGTCTGCATTTGACGTTTTTTATCTTCGGCGGCTTGCCGGGCTTGCTGTGCCGCACTACGCAATTGATCACCTGCTGCCAAATTAACCTCCTCTCCTTAACTTTACTAGTATATATCAAGAGTTCGATTCCCAACCAGCTGCCTTCTAAAAAATCCACCTCAATGGTGGATTCTTTAGATGGTGGGCGGTATAGGACTCGAACCTATGACCCTCTGTGTGTAAAACAGATGCTCTAGCCAACTGAGCTAACCGCCCATGGTGCGCGAAAGAGGACTTGAACCTCCACGAGATTGCTCTCACTAGCTCCTGAAGCTAGCGCGTCTACCATTCCGCCACTCGCGCGATAATGTGTTAATGAACAGGGGTTATCATAGCATTCGGAGCTTAAAAGGCAAAACTGAAATAACGGCCCTTAGGCCTCAACCTAAAATAACTCCCCCATTTGACTGGCCCTTTTCGTCTAAAGCTGCTCCTGACTCAGTCCAACGTACCAAAGGTACGCCTACTTCCCCAGTAGCAGCTTTAGCTCGAAAATCATCCAACCAACTGACGAAGTTATTTTAGGTTGAGGCCTTAACTACGAGGCATGTGGTCGTATAGATGCGAAAAGTCGTATTCTTGGCGCAGCAAGGGCTTGATGTCTTCTAGGCTTACCCCAATTTTGACACCTGGATTCATTGTCCCGTAAGGATCAAAGATGCTTTTGATTTGACGAAAAAGATCATAGACAGCAGGACCGTAAAGCTGCTCCAAAAAAGGACCACGCAGGCGGCCATCGCCGTGTTCGCCAGTAGTACTGCCACCAAGGCGTATTACTAGAGTGTAATAATCCTCCAACAACTTAAAAAGCTTTTGGCGGTCGCCAACCTGAGACAAATTCAGCAGTGGCTGCACATGCAAGTGAGCATTTCCGGCATGGCCCCAGACCGATACCGGCAGATGATGTGTGGCAAATAGGTCATAAACACCCTCCAAAAACTCTTGAAAACGTTCGGTAGGAACAACCCCATCCTCGATTATTGGAACAGGCTTGGCGCCAGACTCGTTGTGGGAAAGTATAGTAGAAGCGGCATGCCTAATTTTCCAAAGCTGTTCTTTAAGCTCGGGGTCTGTTTCGCTACGAAATGGTACTTGGTAATGGTTTAAAAGTTTTGTGGTACGCTTTGCCATGCGTTTCTGGATACGGTCAGTTAGATTATCAAACTCAATAAAAAGCGCCAACTTTTGAAACGGTGGCTGTAAAACATCTTTTAAAAGAGCCGGGTTATGGGCTTGAACAAATTCCAATAAATGATTGTCTACCATTTCTATTGTGGCCGGTAATTCTGAAAACTTCCTTAGCTCATTGATAATTTCCTGTGCAACCGATAGATCGTCTACGAATGCTACTACAAGAGTGGTGTGTGGACTATGAAGCTCAGTAGTCATGGTGGCTTCTGTCACAATGCCCAAAGTGCCTTGCGAGCCTACCAAGAGGGGAATCAAGTTAAATGATCCATCTTTTTTCTTTATATCGGCCAGTGCGTATCCTGCCGAGTTCTTAGATACCGGCAAAATAGATTTTTCAATCAACTCATGGTTTTCCTCTATCAGCCGATCAACTTGACGATAGATTTCGCCCTCCATACTGTTTAAGCCAAGCTTTTTATTTAGCTCCCGCTTATTAAGCTTACGTACTTCTATGACTTCGCCGTTTGCCAAAACAACACGTAGCCGTTGAACAAATGCCGCCGTTGAACCGTATTTTATGCTTCGTTCACCACCGGCATTGTTGGCTATCGCGCCTCCAACCGTTGAATATTCCTGAGAGGCAGGGTAAGGTGGCAAAAAACGATTATGGGTATGTAAGGTTTGTTGTAGCTTGCCATAGTTAATGCCCGGTTCAAGCGTTACGTCTCCACTCTTGCCATCTAATTCTAAAATCCTGTGCATATGAGCCGGGAATATCAACATAATTCCACTGCCTAGCGCGGCACCGCTCTGATCAGTCCCAAGGCCACGAGGCGTAATGGGGATGATCCGGCCTCGTTCGGCTAATTGCCAGGTAAAGCGGGCAGTCTTACGAACGTCATTTTCGCTCCTAGGGTATACAACTATGGCGGGCGCCATTGTGAAGATACTGGAATCTGTCGCAAAATACCGGCGCGCATCAGCGCTAGTCATCACCTCACCAACCAAATGTTCTTGCAGATAATGCGCAACTTTACTCATAAACTATTAATATCCCTGGCTAAGCGTTAGCATTCTACCCAGTATCATACCAAACAACTGGTTAGAATGGGAATTTAATAGCAAAAATAGGGGAATTACAGCTGGTGTGAGAGAGGACTTGCTATATATGCATTTCTTTGGCTGAAGCCTCCATAAATGACCAACCTGTCCGTTCTGCCTGGCTTTCTTGTCAGAAAGACAGGGGGCTCGGAAAGACAGGCGGGGCAAGGAAAACATAAACTGCCATCTGGCAGTGTATATCTACGGTTCAAGTCCTGCGGCTACAAAACAACAAGACGACCACAAAGGTCGTCATGTTGTTTTGGTGGGCGAGAGAGGACTTGAACCTCCAAGCTTTTTACGGCACAGCCACCTCAAGGCTGCGTGTTTACCAATTTCACCACTCGCCCATACAGTGAGCCTATCTTACGGAGTTTATACGCAAAACTCAAGCAAGCATTATCTTGTTTTAAGGGTATAGTCTTGGAGAATCATCCAGTTATGCACATTATTAAAACGGTCAGCTGCAGTATTGATGGCTCTTGGCTGAAAATTAAAAAGCCTGTCGCTTGTAATGTACAAAAAACGCGGTTGATAAAGAGCAATTGCTGGCACGTCGCCTCGCCAGCTCTGCAAAAAAGGAATGTATTTTGCAGCCCGCAGACTTGGGTCAATCCTGGTACGGCCAGCTTCTAAGGCTTTATCGGCTGTGGCTGATTTATAGTTTGAGAAGTTAAGTCGTGAGCTAGCACGTGGATCAGCCTGCGTACTATGCCAATAGGCAAATACGTCTGGATCGACGCCTATCGAAATACCATAAAGCAAAGCATCATAGTCTCTCTCATTAATTGTATCCTGCAGATCGGCATCGTTTTGAAGTATTACTTGAGTTTCAACCCCAACCGATAGCCAAGCCTTTTGGATTTGTTTGGTCAAGTATACATAGTCGGCGTTATTCTGAGCCACAAACTTAAGGATTAGCTTTTTGTCACCATTCATTCTGACCGACTTGTCATCTAATCGTTTCCAGCCACTTTCATCAAGCAACTTATTAGCTTCTTCTATACTAAATGGTACCTGCTTAAGTGTAGCGTTGTAGCCAAGCTGACCATGTAGTAACGGCTCATCGGCGGCTATCGCAGGATAATCAAGCCCGCTCACCAGTGCTGGCACGTCAATTGCCTTTAAAAGGGCTTGCCGAACACGTACGTCCTTGAGCAATTCACTGTCAGTACGCAAGAATACCATGGTTTCGGCGGTGAGTGAGGCAGTATTTTCCTGAATGTTTTCAACATCTTTAATACTATCGGGGGGACGATCTAACCCGACTAACCCGCTGATTTCTTGCCTTTGAAAGCTATCGACCAGATCTTTCTCTGACGTATAAGCTCTTACGATAAAGCGCTCAAGTTTGGGCTTTCCGTGATGATAATTCTCGAAAGATTGTAGGCCAATTTGTTGCAATTTACTGTCTGGGCCATTTGACGTTGTTTCGACTGTGTCCCACTTAAATGGCCCTGATCCTATAGGACGCGACGTATTAAATTGCAAAGATCTAAGCTGAGAGGGCTCAATGTCACTCAGCAGATGCTTCGGTACAATTCCTGTTGTTAAACTATATATAAAAGGCGCTAAGGGGCTGGGCAATGTAAAAACTATTGTCTTGGCATCCACCGCTTTTATATCTACGCCTTGCCAAGCTCTAAAAAATGGAGATTTAGTGTCTGGGTTTTGAATTGCGTGAAAAGTAAATACTACGTCATCCGCTGTTAGAGGCTTGTCATCATGCCATTTTAAATGAGGTCTCAACGTAACGGTATATATTTTGCTGTTTTCGTCAGCTTGCCAGTTTTCTGCTAAGTCACCGACCAATTTATTTTGTTCATCATATTTAAGTAATCCAGAAAAAACCAGGCGGGATACTGTGCTATCGACTAACCCTGTAGAGTATAAAGGGTTGGCATTTGTGAACGTTCCTATCATGCCTTCGGTAAAGCTTCCGCCAGGCACAGGCTGTAACTCCTGGTAGTAGCCCCCTAGAGAGCGAAGCTGCATTGTAACTGCCAGGCCAAGTAATACAATAAGCGTTATCCAGCCTATAACAAAACGACGTACATTGAATAAGCGAGTTAGACGCTTGAAAAAGTGCCTTTCCATTTGCTCTTCCGCTTGTACGCTAATATCCTCTACCTGCCGGCGACCTTTGCGAATTCGGCGGCGCCAACGTAATCTTGTGAGACGTTTTATCATTTTATCTAGGCGGAGCTCTAGGAGACAAGCCCTAATAAGAGCGAAGCGGCAAAAACTATGACTACAATAATAGTTATCTGGTGAATCGTTTTATCAGAACCACGCCTAACTGTATTAACTTCACCGCCACCGCCCATTCCAGCACCCAAGCTTGCTCCGCGCGTTTGAAGCAATATCAAAATTGTCGCCAGAACCATAGAAACCATTGTTACATAATTATAAATACTCATCTTCCGCCTCCGGCGAAATTAGTAGACAGCTGACAGTAGACAGCTGACAGTAGACCATTTAGACAAAATATTACTCTTTTAACTGTAAGCTGTAAGCTGTAAGCTTTTAACTGTTTTATCATTTATCCTCCAATATAGTCGTCACTAAGTAGTTTACCAAGCCTATAACCATTCCGGCAAGCATTGCAGCCCCGAAATTTGTAACCTCCAGGCCAGAATACAATTTACTTACCAACAGTACCATCAAGCCATTAATAACTATCATGAATAGCCCAAGGCTGAACAGAATAGCTGGTAATGACAGGATCACTACAATAGGCTTAATGATAGCGTTTACGGCTGCGAGTATAAGACCGGCAACTAAAATAACGCCTATGCGGCTATCGTAATTTATGCCCTGCCCCAGCAAACCAGCCGCTACCCATAGACCTAGGCTACAAATAAACCAACGCAAAAAGAGCCGCCCAATTGGTCTATTGTTCATGATCATTTAACTATTGTACCAGATGCGATTCATCTAACCAGATTACCGCTTAAGTTTTTTGAGCCTTTTTGAGTAATCAGGACGTCGTCTTCTATACGGACACCAATACCCTCCTCTGGTATGTAGATACCCGGCTCCACAGTCATAACCACACCAGGTTCAAGTGGTCTGTCATAGTCGCCAACATCGTGGACATCAATACCTAGGAAGTGCGACGTGGCGTGCGGAAAATACTGCCTTACGCTGTCGTGATCGATAGTTTTAATCAATCCCAGCTCGCGAAGCTTTTCACCCATGTGGCTCTCTACTTGTTTTTCATAATCCCGAATTATCACCCCGGGCTTCAAAATTGACATGGCGTAATCAGCCACTTCCTTGACGGAATTATAGACAGCGCCAAAACGCTTAGTAGGCTGGATCATCCATGTACGTGAAATATCAGCGGCATAATGATTGTGTTCAGCGCCAACATCAAGTAAAAGTGGTTCGTCGTAGACAACCTCTCCGTTATTGCCTGTAGGATGAATGGTGGCGGCCTTTTTGCCAGCTGCGACAATCGGCTCAAAACTATGCCCGCTAGCCCCCTTGCGCCAAAATTCTCTTGTTAAATCTAATTCAATTTCATATTCGTTTGAATATTGTTTTTTTACAAATTTTCTATGAACTTTTTGGAGTGCTTTTACAGTAGTATCTATGCTCTTTTTAAGTGTTGCCAGCTCTTCTGGCCCTTTAACCATGCGCATTCGCCCTATGTGCTGCCTTAGGTCTAGCAGTGTCAAATCCGGATTTATGCTTTTTATATCTTTAGATAGTCTGGCCCGAGCCGGGTTAGTATACATTCCAATTGTTTCAATATAGGCAGGCGCTGGTGACACGACAGCGAGGTTTGTTACTTTTTTTAATCTTGTCTCAAGACGTTTCCAGCCCTCTTTTTCATTAGTCACGTCCGATATACCGCTGGTTGCAATCAGTTTATTAACGTCAATAGCGCCATCAAAAGCAACCCTAGTTGGACTTAACTCGGGGACAATAAGGTATTCCCTGGCCCTATCCATAACCAAAACAATGTTTGGCTCGTCAATACCCGTCAAGTACCAAAAACTACTATCTTGCTTGAAAGGGTAGGCAGTATCGGTACTACGCTGCATCAAACCGTTTGCCGTTAATACAATCGGTGCTGTCCCCGTAAATAATGTCCTTAATTTTTCACGGTTTGCGCGGAAAAACTCGGCAGTAAACTCACTACTCATAACTTAGGCTTTAAGTATAGCAAACCTAAAGGTTTAGCGGTTGTCTAAAGGCTTCATACCAATTACGGTAGCCTTTGTCATTGGGATGGAAAAAGTCTACGGCGTAAGTACTTAGATCATCACGAAGTTTAGTTATGTCATGCAAATCAGCCACCTTAATTCCGTTTTTTTGAGCACTTTCACGAATGATTACTGATCCGTTAATGGCTGACTGCTCACGTTTATTGTGCCGCCCGCCACCAAAGTATGGTATATCAGCTACGATTGTTTGCGCGGGAAGTTGCGAAAATAGGTTTTCAATTTGCACGCGGAATTTGGATTCCTCAAAATTGCCGGTATCGTTTGCTCCAACACCTAAGGTTATGATTGTATTTTTATCTATAGGCAGCTTTTTAAGCGCTGGTAGTTGTTCATTAATTACATCCTGGACTTTTGCTCCGGTAAAGCTGAGATTTATCACCCGGACTGAGTTGCCATATTGAGTTTCCAGCTCTGAAGCTATCAGCCCCACATAGCCTTTCTGGGGTTTACTAGCGCCTATACCCTGCGCAGCAGAATCACCTAAAGCTACATACAATAAGCTACTGGTTGGATACGACGTTTCGGCAAGTTTATTCCAATAATTTTTATATGTTGTAACCGACCTTTTAACTATCAAAATTCGTATACTTCCTATCAGTAGCAATCCGGCGATTATTACAATTAATGGCCACATAATTCTTATCAGTATACCCCTCATCTTTTGGACTCTTGTCTTATGGGTTTTAAATATTGTTTTAGAATGGCTGCTTTTTTAACTCCGATCGTTTTTTCTATTTCCATTTCCCGCGCCTGTAACAATCCCCTCATGCTACCAAAAGTCAGTATAAGCTTTTTGCGCGTACTTGGACCAATCGTAGGAATCTCATCAAGCATACTGGCTGTCTGGCGTTTTACTTTCAAAACTGAGTGGTAACTAACTGCAAATCTGTGCGACTCATCCCTAATTCTCTGCAATAGCTTGATTAAGTTTGTGCTGTGGGGCAGATTTATCAGTATAAAATCGTCTGACTCAGTTTTAAACCCGCCCAACTTGTGGAGCACCTCATCATTTAGGCTAATTATAGGCTCTAGTGCCCCCTCACCGCTCTTTGCTCTTTGCTCTTTGCTCACTTTCTTTTTCTGAATCACAATCTGTTCTTCCCGCTTAGCCAGCCCAATAATTGGTATGTACAAGGTTGAACCTTGTACATTAGCGGCAGCGTCGCGGGCGCGGATGGCGGCATCCAGCTGGCCTTTGCCACCATCTATCAGCATTAGGTCTGGCTTGCCCCAGGCTTTTAGGTTTTTATCACTTAAACGGCGTTTGATAGTTTCGTTCATATTGTAAAAATCGTCGTTTTGATTTATTTTAGTTTTGAATTTACGATATTCACCCTTGTTGGTAACGCCGTTCTCAAACACCACCATGCTGGCAACTACATCAGTGCCGCTCATGTGCGATATGTCATAGCCCTCGATTCGCCTCGGGAACTTTTCTAGCCCCAAAAGTTCCACAAGCTCACTTAGGGCATGGTCTTTGCTGATATCCAAAAATTCCTTATCGCTAAATATTACCTGATGATTTAACCGCCGCAGCGCAAATAGCTGGTTCCTGGCATTAGCCGCTTCTTCAAATTGCGAATTTTTCGCAAATTGTTTCATGTTTTTTTCTAGTTCGCGCTCGATGTTTTTACGCTTGCCATCAATAACCGCTATGAGTCTGCGCAAATTTGCCCGGTAATCTTCCAGGTTTGTGTGGCCGTCCTCCAAGCCCGGATCCAGCCCCAGGTGATAGTACAGCGAGGCGCGTTTTTGGCCCTGGACACGGCGAACAGCAAACGGGAAAACTCTGCGCAGCAGTTTCAGCGCTTGCCGCACACTCATGACGCTTAAGTAAGGCCCGAAGTATTTGGCACCGTCATCTAGCGGCCGGCGGGTTGTAGTGACGGTTGGATAATCACTGGCTTCGTCTATCCGAATATACACAAACGATTTATCATCACGAAGCAGAATATTATATGGCGGCATATAGCGCCTGATTAACTCGCCCTCCAAAAACAACGCGTCCAGTTCAGTCTCTACTTCCATCCAGTCGACATCAGCAATTTCCGCTACCAGCGCCTCAGTCTTGGGATCACGGCTCCGGCTGGCCTGAAAATATTGCCGTACCCGGTTACGCAACACCGCCGCCTTGCCCACATAAATAATCTGCCCCTTAGCATTTTTATGAAAATACACCCCCGGAGTCTTGGGCACATCTTTAAGTTTGCGAGTAAGAATATCATTCATTTTTTGGGCCTGTAGGCTCTCATGAGCCATTTTTCTATTTGCCGCACCCGGAATATCCAGTCCAACGGGTTATCCTGACCAATCTTTTCCACCCATATGGTAACCATGCCAGCCCGTTTGGCCCCCCATATATCAGCTATGAGCTTGTCGCCTATCATGGCTATCTCCTGCGGTTTGCCGCCAAAAAATGTCAATACAGTGTTAAAAAACCGGCGGGATGGCTTGCGAGTCCACAAAGACGCGCGGATGACCTGCGCGTCCATGCTTTCAGCCAAAGGCAATAGATCATTGGTGATACGGTTGCTGGCAATACACCATTTATCAAACAGTTTGCGCTGCTTTTGCAAAAACAACTTCGTACTTGGTGATAGTTCCCGCCCACGGAAGTTAACCAGCGTACTGTCAGCATCAAAGGCGATATAGCGGATACCTTGATCGGCAAGCTGTTTAAAATCCACAGCCTCAACAGACCGGGCCAGATAGTCCGGAACAAAGCGCGGCGTACGGGGTTCTCGCTGAAGCCTCAACATAGCTTACGTATTATAGCGTTGAATGGCTTTGTACGTACCTAGAGTTTACTCTGAAAGTTCGCGATGAACGTCATCTGTTGTTCCACTGAGTAGATCATCTCCAGAGACTTCAGGCTCATCAGTTGGAGAAGCTTCAATTGCCAGCTGCGCAGCTGCTTGAACATTGCTTACTCTGCGTCGGGGGGATCTTATTTCTACCTTAGTACCTCTAATACCAACTCTTTGTGCATTCATCAAACCTTCAGTTATACCAATAAGATCAGCTTCAACACGCGGAGCTCTTTTGATTTTTGCCCCTAATCCTGCTTCTACCGGCACCTCTTCATTGGTTCTTTGTCCATTCAAATGCTGCTGGACGCTATCAACAATATTAGGATGTATTGCGAATGCTCCTACTTCAGTTAATACAACGGGCTCACGGCGGCTGCCTGGCGCTTGAGTTAATTCCGGTGATCCTGCAAGTAATAACCTTGATCCATCATCTGCCGCAATTAAGAGCTGCGTTTCATACGTGCTGCCCCTACCGCCTTTTATCCTAAACACAGTATCGCGCCTGGCTATTACTTTCAATGCGCTTGTTAACACAACATTTAACGGACTTATAGGTGCTTCCGAACCATCTGTTTCCGCTGTCAGCAATTCCGCCTCCATTGCTAATGCATTTTCCATATCAGCAGTCATTGGAACTGGCACTTTTCCTTCTACGGCAAGTGCAAATTTCATACCATCAACAAAAGTTCTGTCCCTGGTTATTTCTTCATCATCTACAACAATTCTCTCTTGGATCGTTAAAGCAATGGGTACGCCTAGCGTTTTTAACGCTCTAACTGTAGCTGCGTTTGGATCAATTGGGTGTGCAGCTACACTCTCCAAGCCTACCTTGCCAGAAGCCTGAGTCAGATCAGCAAGACGTTCATTGCGCCCTGCGATCACTTTGTGGGGCACACGATTTCCAAAGAATCTTTCTTCAACTCCTTTTTTTCCATCCTTTACACCACCAAATTTAACTACATAATTCGCCTCTGAATGGCCACGCGCTAGTGGATCTAAAACCTCAGCAAAAATACTGTCCGTTACTTCCACTAGCACAGGAGGTAATAGTCGCACGAGTTGCGTGGTAGCCGCGTCCTGCGCGTCAAATCTAAGTCCATAGGGCTCAACTGGAACCGCATTAGCAAATTTAGCGTCTCTACGCTGCCATAAACTCAAAGCATCTCTATGCTCCATTGCTTTTGTGAGTTGCAAGTCACGAGCAGTAACAATTACTTCACCCATGATTCCATTAGGGTCAATATCTACTTCAATTGGTCGTGCATTAGCTGCTAAGGCAGTATCTCCAGCTTCGTGAGCACCAGCACCAGGAAGATTAACTGTGGGGTGGGGTAAAGTCATCTCTAAAGGCTCCCTGCCAGCAACCTCGCTTACAAATCTATGGACTCCACTTCCACTACTTTCAGCTTCAATCACATCCACACCGGGCGCGTGAGAAAATAACGCGGCCATACTAGTCGATGGATCTGCTTCTGGAGCTGATAATACTCCTGGATCTTCTAATGACCCGTCATCCCCTACTAAGCCTACTCGTCTTGTCTTGTCGCCATATCCTTGTTCAGCTCTCATACCACTACCTCGATATATATTAATAACTTAAACTTTTCCACATAACTACATTCGTAATTAATCACGCAATAGCTATTTTGTCAAATTTAAGTCTGGAGCACGACCATTCTTAACTCCTTCTTGCGTACATATAACCACCCAGCGATATAAGACCCAAAATATCATATCCAAATAATTGTCCCTCGTGTTTGGCGCCGTGAGTAGGAGATGGCTCCGCTATACCAAATACGCGCGCATGATCTAATACAGCATGCCCCACCGTTTTTATAACACCGGGCGAGTGTTCTTCATGCTGACCGGCAAGATCTTGGTGTCCAATAAACGAACTAACACCGACTCCAACCACTAAACCCCATTCAACTGCCATCCGTACGAATCCTGGTTTTGCACTATCAGCCATAACTACCTCCTTATATAGATAATATATCGTTCATTTTTGATACAGTTCATTCAACACCCTAATTGATTGATTGTCAAAATAGTCGTAGTAAATTCTACAAAAATCTGGTACATCAACAGATGTAAACGTTGCAAACTACACACCAAACCCTTGCATTATGTTTCTATCCATGGTTTGATGGAAAAATTGAAAGTGAATTAGGGTTGTCATATGTCAATAACATCTCGAACGAGTAATTTATGCCAAATGTAGAAGCACCGGGAACATCAGTGTCACCTGTGGGTACGCCAGAAAGTAGTGTTACTCCAGCTTCGGCAGTCGCTGCGGAAGTCCTGGGGGCAGGTCTCACCCATGAGGAGCTGTTGAGGTTTTCTGCCTCTCAAGTGGATCCAAACGCTTTGAGACGTGAGCGTAGCCCATTGGAGGAGTGGCGTTCTTCCGTGGCAATAGGTTACGTTGCGCTAGGCGAAGGCTATGACGACTTGTTTCACGACGTCGCGTTTCCTAGAATCCTTGTTGAGTTTAAAAACTGGGATCCCGCTTGGGCTGTGCACGGCCGTGTTCATACGGAAAGAACCAGCATAGGGCCGCTTTCTGGCGGCGGATCAAGCGAAGAAGTAATTCATGCGGTACTTGATGAAGACTGGGCAGAAGGAGAAATTTACCGCCAGGCGGCCGTATTGAGGGCCAAAGCAGAACATAAGGGCACGGTACTGGAGGAGCTTAGTAACTGTCTTCTAGTGTTCGAATTGGATGAAGACACACCAGGACCTTTGGGGCATATGGATCACATTAAAGGTCAAGGAGAATGGCGGCTAGCCGGCGTACTGGCTGACACCGATATTAATCACTGGGACGCGTATTTTCAGTTACTTGACCTCCCGCCAGAGGACTTACTATCCCAGATAGATCCAGATGAGGTGCCACCTATGGAAGAGGGTTGGCTCAAGGCAGCCGGCTTACGCTTCGCGGAAGAGTTCGCGGAAGATTTTAAGGACAAAGACAGATACAGAAAAATCGTAGACACGCTTATGGAGACATTTCATGATATGCATGTAGCAGGAGATTTCCGGTTTGATAACGCCGCGCACTATGTCACCGCCAAGAAAAGAAATATCAACGCTGCTGTCCTCAAACTGATTGAGATTTACCGATTTCATAGTGTTACACCCGCGGACTGGAGTATTCCTTGCCGCGGCTATAATGCCATGCTCACAGAAGACCGGAAAGAAGCGGCAATAAAGGCAGATTATAAGCATAAGCCGGCAGAGGATGATGAAGCAAAACAAGCTTCCAGAGCCCAACTGGACCACGAGCTTGCCCGTATAGAAAACCGCCGCGACAACATCCGGCGGGCAGTCATGCAAGCACTAGGATACGGCCACCACGTAGAGCAATCCAAAGGCTACGTACAAGCCATAGAAGATATAAAAAACGTTAGGATCCCGAATCCTATGCGCGCCTTTTTAAGGGGCATGGATCCATTTGATATAGAATTTTTCCGTGACCTCTATGACGCGGAGGACCCAACTAAAACTTTGCATGACGAAGCTTATGAAATGGACGCGTCTGGAGTAAGTATCAAATACAGCAAGCTTCCTTTTGACGTCAGATTTATTATGGAAGCTACTCAGGGCAATGAACTGTTTAGACGTATATCGATGAATGAAACGGATCCTGATAAAGCTGGCATAAAGGGCACTGTGGTGTACAGAGACGGAGACGTTATGCCCCACTCCGCGCCTCATGGTTATTATATTGAGGAGTTATTACAATCATTCTGGAATCCGCATAAAGAAAATATGATGTTTGGGCTTGCCGCCCATGTGGAGGTAACTTCCAAACATGGTGATATGCGAAAACGCAAATTCCTCATTGTTGATGCCCTTGCTGCCCCTGGAAGACTGCTTAGAGTATTAAATGAAGGAATGAATTATTTTGAAACCCAGCCAGCGGCACTACCCTACCATCCCACACTTGTAGAAATGCTTACCGAACAGCCTTTGCAACGCCGGTTCGCTCCAACCCGAATCCAACGGGTTAATTCCCGCTCAGGGCCAAAAATACATACAAAAGTAAAAGATTCAATTGCCGAAGGCGACGGCGTGTTGTTTGTCCGAACGGCAGATGGACAGTCGGTGCGCGTTCATCGAACAATAGCCACCAGAAGCGATATCGCCGCAAAAAAGAATAAGCTGGGATATGATAAAGCAACGCTGAAGGGTTTAGAGGGTCAGTACGAACCCACAGGCGAACCTTTATCTGAAAGCGAAGTCGCTTTATCCGGCGTATTGTTGCATGGACATAAGGTACTAAGCTGGCGCTCGGGACAGCAGCCGGACAGCGAAACCAAAGTAGCCCGTAATATTGGCCGGCCAGTGAAGCGCAATAATCTACCGGAGCAATTAGGACTTGGCTCATGATAAAAACTCCTCATTCCCTAGCCGAGATGTTTAAGCCAGACTCTGCAAGTACTGATGCTGCTTTGTCGCCTGATTACGTGCACGGGCAAACGCTGGTTGATGGTTCGAATAGCCGGTGCATATCAGTTCCTATGCTTCCTGGAGAAGCAGGCTTTGAAGACGCTTATATGCAGCAATTCGTCCAGACTGGCCGTGAAACTGTTGCTTTAGATACGACTGCTATGCCGTTACTTTTAGCAGAAGGTACCCGCTTTATTGATGGGCAGCCGATCCCTATAGAAGCAAGTTTCGGTGTAGGCGTTATAGCATGCCTGAAAGTAGTTGTTCCTAACGGCACTGATGATCCGGCCTATGCTAGCCGTATAACAACAAAAGCCTTGCAAGAAGATCTGGATGCCGACCGTGTCAGGGAACTTTCGCCTTTGTTTGTAGGAGTTGCTGGCCACCGTAATCTTGAAACAGTAGTCGGCGGCCTGCTAAATAACTCACATTTTGCCGATGGGTCTGACGGCTCTAGAAGAGAAACCCTGGAACAGCTCATGGCAATGGCAAGACAAGAGGCAGATGGTGAAAATGGCAGTGGTATACGGAGCGTCATGATAGGAGACCAAAGTTTTTTTGACCCGAACACTCCCAGTGGCTGGGGCGTTACTCTGGCTACCCCCACTGCTGATGAAGTGCTAAGGATGCATGGTGTTCGGTACGATCCGGATGTGGAGCATCCAATAATACAACCTATAGGCCGTGATGAACTGCCCATAATTGCGGAGGATAGAGCGGATTATCAGCTCTATCTAGGCTTAGACGCTGATGGCGTGCTCTTTGTCGATGGGCGTAATTCCTTTGATCCAAAATATGGGGAATATCCTTTGCCGAGCGTGATAGTAGAAGCACAGGAAGTGGTTGAACCGATTGAGTTCCACCCTATGGCCCTATTGTTGGCTCACTATATTGATCATGAAGGTAGCTCAAATACTGCTGAAGTTATCACAGTAGATGAACCGGATGATAAAGGTGAACTTAAACACAGCCCTCAAACACCGCTTGAGCCCCCAGATGATACGCACATGGCTGATGAAACTGGAGTAGATAGTAGCGTGGCAGTACCGATTGACGCAGGCGAGCATAAGATTGCCAGCACCTTTCCATTTGAAAGATTTACTGCAACCGGATTCACGGCAATCAAGCCTCCAGAGCCCCGCAATGGCCGGTTACCACGGGCTGCCAGAAAAGTAACTGATGTAGCTAAACGTGTGCAGCGAGTCCGCGTAAGGTAGATGTATGGTTTTAAATAATGTTGCATTCTTAGGTATTTAGTGGTAATAATATTAATATAAGTGAGGTTTAGTACTATGGATATGTATCAAAAAGGTGGAAGAGTAACAACAGAAACAAGGCGCCCAGGAACGGGTAGTCATATTAACCGTCCCCCAGAAAGATTAACAGGCAATCTTACTAATGAGAGGACTTTTCGTACACGATTCCCAAGTGATAGAGATACCTATGGTCCAATTAAATGGCGGATTCTTACATTAGGGCTCGGGTCTAAAACCAAGAGTGATTTAGCGAACTTAAAAAAAGAATTGTCTACTCCGATCGTATTTGTGGAAGCGGAAAAAAAGACCCCTAAAGGACATGTTGCTCCTCCAAGACGTGAAGTAACAAAAACTGTCTTAGCAGTCAGAAGTGAAGCCATGCGCCGGGACGGACAAAGGATCTTAGCGGGTGCTTTTGTGGGCGTGCTTGCTTTAGTTGGGTTATCTGCTTTGACAAGCAATATACATTTTGGTGATACTAATGTAGCCTCAGCTTCCGGATCAGGTGTAGATAGAGTAGAGGGAGAAGACTCTAGTGCAACCACACAACCGGCTGCTGCTACAACCACCAGCCTATCCCCAGTTACTCTGCCAGCTCCAACAACTGAGTCCAGCCGTTGGAGAAGTACTGATGGTACCATTGAGTGTGCGCCAAAAGACCAGACAATAACCGTAACTTTTGCCCAAGACAAAGACGAATACCCTTTTAATGCCTGGGCAAGAGCGGCTGATGATACGCAGTATGAAAATATAGATGATGACCGTGCTAAAGCCTTTTTTAAAGACGTTGAGCGAGATTTCAATGATGGTGTTGTAGTCAACGTACGTGGAGGCACTTTTGAAGCCCCAACCGATTGTAAAGGTCTTGACCAACCTCTAGAACCATTTGAAGTCCCAGCTGCGCCTAAGACTCCCTAACAAGTAGTATGTCTTTATCAGGGTACATTAACTAGATATCTGGCTATTCTCTGTGGTTCTCTGACTAGCCTGGCTGGCCAGACCTAATCAGCTCATCCGTAATGGACATACCTCTTTGATATGTTGTTGTGAACAAGCTTAGGCCATTTGAACCGCCATTAATAGCCGCGCGGGGATCCCTAGTGTCATTCCGGTTCAACCCGGCTCGGATACGACTTTCACGGGCTTTTATAAAGGCCGCCATAATACGAGCCGCGTTACGTGGATCATTTGCGAGATCAGGATTGTCTACAAGGTTGACTCCAATAATATCGCCATATGCTCTGTAGCTATTCTTCCAAGTTAATTGCTCAAAGCCTCTTCCCCTATATCGATAACCATCGCCCTTGGTTGTGTTACCGTTTCTTACAGCTACTGCACGCCGTTTTGCACTAGGGTTAATAGAAGGGTCGGGATCATATCTGGAACCATCTGAACGTTCTGATATAGGTTCAAAGCCAGGGGTTTCTGGAGCGGTAGTTGCTAATGTGAACAACACCATCTGTCTGTCATCCAGGCCAAATTCATGCAAGGCATCCAATATTAAAGGCAGATACTTGTCGATATTTCCCGGCGGAGCGTTCGGTAGCATCTGTTTTACTACCTGCGGAGTGAATAGTCTGGCAATAGCTGGAGCTTCCGGGCCTGAGCGAGGTGCTTCCGGCTGCACCGGCAAATTACCATTATTGGCTGCAGGGCCAGTTCCTTCAGCTGCCTCAAGAGCCAAAGCAAAAGCGGTACCTTCACCAAGTGCCGCAAAGAGCTCTTCCGATGCTTCGGACATTCTAGGCGGAGGAACTTTCTTTTCTTTGTCATTCTTATCTTCATTGTGCCCAGGCGCTTGTTCTCCAGTGAAAGCTTGGGGCGGTTGAGCGCTCGGAGCAACTTCACCGCTCGGTGACTGTGGCGTTACCGCTGGACCCGTAGTGGGGAGAGTATTTGGCACTGGGGTTGATCCCTCATGAGCAGAACCTGATTGTCCGTTCTGCGGTATTCTGGGAGCGATTGGCATTACGCCTGCGGCACCATCATTAGCCGCAAAACCATCCTCGGGTGATTCGGACATATTCGGTGCAGGTGGAGCAGAGCTGCTCTGGGAGCCGCCACGCCGATTACGCCGGTCTCCATTGTGATACTGAATTATTTTGGGGACCACCGGCCGTACTGTTAAGCCGGAAAGGGTTGAGAAAATCTGCTCCGAAGCACGTGACATCCTGGCTGATTCCGGCGATATACTCATTATCCCCGCAATTGCCTTAACTGCGGACTCTGCCGTTTCGGCTTGGGTAGCAACATCAGGTTCCACGGCTTCAACGGCTACCGCGGGAACAGAGCTGACACCTGATTCAAGTACAACAGCACCAGGGAAAATCCGTCCGGCTAAAGAAAGGTTTGGGTTTACGCGGCGACCATTTTTATGTGTTCCATCCACCCAAATCTCTCCGAAATGAAGGTGCCCCCCCCTGGAAGCTCCTGTATTACCCATAAGGCCTATTTGTTGTCCCTGCTCAACAATTTGAGTCTCCCGCACATCAATACGGCTTAAGTGAGCATACTCGGTATCTACAATTCTTCCCGTCTCATCTGTGCCATGCCTAACGCGTACGTATTTCCCGAATGCGCCGTTTATACCTGCTTCTATAACTGTGCCACTTTCTACCGACTTAACACGGGGATTCTTGTCCCGATGCATATCCGCTAAGTCAACACCTGCATGCAGGCGGCCACCTCGCATCCCGTAATCACTTGTCTTACGCGGTTTATCCATCGGCAAGACAAATGATCTGCCTGCTATAGAATGCGGTGATTCCTGCATAGTGGCAGCAGTAACACTAGACAGCGGAGCTGCCGCAAGCTTTGTTTCCACCGCGGTTAGTACGGGAAGCCGTTCGCCAGCTGCAGCTATTTTTAACGTTTTGTCTGTATTCGGCTCAAAAGCTGCCTCAGATGCTTCGCTCATTTTGGGCCTTATGCTCATAACTATCGGCTTTGTGGACACAATATGCTGAGCAGATAAAGCTACTGATTCGACGGCAGGTGCAGATGACCTAATCACCGTTGCCGGCCTAGAGGAAGAAGCGGCTACGGCTATTGGACGCATTTGACCCGGTTCAGACATTCTTGCCACTTGGATTGGAGCGGCTTGTTCTAACTCAGAAGCCGTACGGGCAGCTTGCTTGGCAGCAGCTATTGGTTTGACTGGCGAGCTTGCTGCTACCACGCTTAGTGCGCCCTCCATATCAGCCACAACCCGCTGAGATAACTCAATAGCTTGTGCTGCCGGTAACAGTACTTCAGGGGCTGCATCACTAGCCCGCATAGTCGCGTAACCCCATGCTAACTCACTCCCAGCGCCGACAGACAAAACTTCAGTTCTTTCTGAGGGCCTCATAAGCGTAACTTCAGGTATAAATGCGAGACCCATAACTCCGGACAAGCCAGTAGCAACCCACTTAATTACACCCCCTGGTTCAACTCCAGAATTATCTTTATCTTGATGGACGATTCTCTGCTCTGATGGCAGAAAGTAGTCGGGACCAATTTCCACGATAAGCTCCTATAAGCGCTACGTTTCTATAGATTACATGGAAATTATACTTATTGTCAATCTACTTTCATAGTAAAATATACTTCAGTGAATGTTTGTTGAATAATTATGCCCCTAGCTGGTATAACTACTGGATTATAGCTTGGGAGCAGGTACACTTTCGTCAACGCAAAAAAGATGCGCAGGTGCCATCTGGCCATCCGGCATTTGTTTCATATAAAATGCATAAACGTTTGTCCGGGCTGGATCATCTTTTCCATCTCCGCCCCACTCGGCAGAATCATAGACACTTTCTGCGTTTGCAAGCTGCTCTGGGCTAACCTCTGGGTCATCTTTTGGAATGATAGATTCAGGAGATTTTTGGGCAGCTTTTATTATACCCCGCAGATCCGCCTGAGCAGCGCCATCTTGCGCCCATTTGCAAGCGTAGCTTATATAATTGCCAGCGCTTACTTCGGTTGTATTGTCGTTACAATTAACTTTGTCGTATCTTTTTTTATCTTCACCTTCTATTTTCATAACTACGCCAATACCGATGCCTTTTTGGGGTTTTTTAGGATCGTAATCATAAATATTTATTACATAGCGGGCTACACTGCCAATCATTGTGCCCGTAACCTTATTGTCGCAATCTTCTTTTGAGCGTTCCGGGTATTCACCACTACTTATAACCGACGGATACTTTACGGCTGTTTTGGGGTCGGGAGGTGGCGCGTTTGGGTCGGCACTTGGGGGGTAATCGCTCGTTATGATAGCTTTTGGCCCTTCAGGTGTAGTTGCGCTCCTATAACCCGCCATAACCACACTGCCGCCTTTTGCGGCTAATCTGCCGCCGACAGCTAGCGTCTTATCACATAATTCATTTCCTACGCAAAGTCCCCCGACTGTAGCCATGGGAGATTTTTTATCATCTACCTTAACGTTAGCATTGCCAGCAGCCAGTATGCTCCCAGTCAGCAGAACACCCAACAGCTTTCTGCGAGTAAATATAGGCCCACGCGGCCCTCTGGATACTCGTGGGGATCGGTTTCCCCCCCCGCGTGAGGATGAAGATGAACTGCGCGAGGATCCATAAGTTCGGTCAAGAGTAGTTGGTCTAGCCATGTAAAATATTTTCTCTCATAATGTATATCTAAATTAAAGCTCATTAACGCCAATAAATCAAGTTTATGTTCAATTCTTGGCCTTAAACTTAAATTTTGGCCGAGAATACATAATCTTAATCTTTTTGTAATATATTATAGTTGACAGCTACAAAATATTATAGTTATACTTCATATGTACTTAGGACTACCATATGAATAGATTAGTTGAGAGATTTGGTGGGAGTTTAGCATACACAGCCGGGTTTAATGCTGCCATGGGCGGGCTTGCGATTGCATCTCTTAATTTTATTGGTGTTATCGGGTTTCCGTTCGTAGTTGACGCTGCTGGTGAAGTCTCGGGGAAAGCAACAGGCCTAGGATTTGAATATAAATCCAATGCCAAAAAAACTATTGATATTGGCCCTCCGACTGCCAGAGTCAGCAAATTTAGCGCATTCATAACCGGACTAGCGACCTCGGAATTTACCGTCAGCGGAACATTTGATAGATTGGGCTGCGAAGTAAATGTAACCAATAAATACGCGGCAGTCGGAACGGTCATTGCGGCGAGAGCGTCAGATATCACGGTGGTAGAAAGCCCGGACCGCTCTACGGTAGATGTTACTTTAAATAAGCCTCCGGTCATTGCCTCCGGGATCGATCTCTCTAAAAGCAAAGCCGATATAGGCTACGGTTTTGGAAACTGCAAAGTGAGCAATGGCCTTAACCTAGTGCGCGACATGAACCCAGTCGCACAAGCCACAGCCGACACTGTGGGCGACTGTATACTCGCTAAACCAGAATTTCAGACATCTGTTACAGAAAGCATGACTGATATTGTTAAAGTCGCTCACCCAAAAGCCGCTATTGTTAACATCCATATACCCCCCGCAATCGACCCAGCTAGCTCGCCGCATACAAAAAAACTAGGAGTAGTTCTAGAACAGCAATCGCAAGGGAAAACCGAGATTACCAGTACACCAACTACCAACTGCGAATTTACAGATTTTAAGGTGTTAAGCCTAAGTTTATCTCCGAACCAGGAGGAAAAGTAATTATGACCAGCAAGCTCGCCGCATTTGCTTTCGCAGTCGGCGCCCTAACCGCGGAGTCTTTCGCGCTTGGTAATAAGCCCGGTTTTGAAAGAGAGATTGGCAGCGTAGTTTTTTATAACTACGACGAACGCGAAGCCGCCAGGAATGTTCCGGAACTGGAATTACCGAGTGCTACGGTATTCAAGCTGAGTGCCTTTGCAGTTGGGAAGATTACTGGTGTGGTACCCGTTAGCGCGCGCTATTTTGATAACCGGCCAGCATTTATTGATTGTGATTTTACTGTCGGTTTGAATCTCCCGTTTGAAGCAGAATCAGTCATACACATGGGCGATGTTACGGTCAAAAAATCAGAACCGGACAGTGAAGGCAGGTATGACGCGACTGCTACAGTAAGTGGCAACTATGAGCTGTTTAATCCGCGGTTTAACCTGGCAAAAAAGGCCACCCAGACATATAAAGGCGACTGGGGAGCCTGCAAGAAGAGTGCTCCCGGTGATCTTATTAATAACCTGTGGCAGCTTAGCAGTGCGGCTAGTGCCACAGCTGCGGAATGCCTTATCTATCCGGAGGGCAAAACAGCAGAAGCCGCTAAGATTAGAAAGCTGTACGATGACGGCCTTGCAGAAGACATAAAAGCATTAATGCCAAACCTAAAAACTCTAACTATCGACAGGTCATCAACTGCATCAACAGCTTCCGCGGCCCGTCCGTACAAGACAAGACTCACTGATAAAATAAAAGATATCAAAAATGCTGATAGTAACATCACCATTAATGCCAAACCCGTTCAAGAATGCCAGTTTGAAAAGCTAACGGTGGATGCGGGCATAGTGCCCGATCCCAGCACCTAAAAATAAACCAGCCGCTATTCAGCCCTTACGCCTCCTTGATCTGCCTGATTGCCAGTATGTGATTCATAAGGCGGCTCATCACACGGTGTGGAACCATGTCGATCCAGCACTATTTGCATAGGTACACCCTTAGTGCGGAAAGCATTTTCATCAATATTTACTTGAACAGTTTCTTCAGCCAGTGGCCTGCCTATATTTATCGGAGCCTCGCATTGCTTGTCTGAGGCGTTCGCGTACGTTTGCACTACATCAACCGCAAAAGAACCAGAGGGCGGTACTATTAGGAGAGGAAGCACCAACCAAGATATAGACCTGCCTGTTTTTATATAAGCATGCGGTGCGTCAACACAAACTTCCACCGAATTGTTTTGGGTGGTAGTCGTAGTGGTTTCACCGGGCTTCACTAAGTCGCCCTTACATACAACTTTTGACATTGCCCGTAATTTGTCAGCAATAGCCACTAATTCAGAACCACTTACCGGAGGCAGTGTCTTAGAACTATTTGTACTGTCCGCCAATTCATTCCTACCTGTAACTGAACGTAGCACAGAACCGACACCAGTCTTTGCTCTAGCTAGTGCAGGAACGGCGTCCTTAGATATTTCCCTTACTTGATTATCTACTGTTGCTTTTAAGGTTTCATTATTGGCATAGGCAAGTCCTGCCGTCCCAGTTACCAGTAAACCCGCAGCAATTAGTCTTCGCATGCTTTAATTATCCTATATTATTGCTCTTTAGGCAAATAAAGTAAGGTCCTAGCGAGTTAGTCGTTGTATGCTCCTGTGTATACACAAGCGGAGCATACCAGCTATAGAGGGCTCGCAACACCGACAAGACGCGTATCACTTGTTGTGCTGTCCGCATAAGTTCCCCACACTCGGTTATATTCTCCTGCAAATGTAAGTGTTCTGGGGATATTTTCTCCGCAATAAGGGGTAGGTACCGTATTTATTTGTTCTATTGTACTGATTGTGTAAGGGCTTTTGTCGGCAGGATCAGTGGCATCAACAGCAACTAGTTTGCTTTCAAATTGTTCATTCCAGCTAATGAGATACAAGACACTTCGTCCTGCGGATTCTGAACGATATCTTATGGGGTCGGCAACATGTAATCGCCCTCCTGCAGTATCTACCCATTTATACACTAAGCAGTTATTAGCTCGTGTAGCTACGCCCAGATTAGGATTCTGCCGGATTTGACTTATAAGCGAAGCTGCATAATTATTTGCCTTTTCTAACGGAGTAGGCGGTCTAGTAGTGGTAGTTGTCGTAGGAGCTGTTGTAGTAGTCGGAGCCATCGTAGTAGTCGGAGCGGCCGTTGATGCTGTTGTAGGAGGTGCGGCCGTAATGGCGGGAGCGGTAGTTGTTGGTTGAGTTGTGGTGGCTGTAGGCTTGGCAGTGGTGGCGGGCTTTGGTTTTGTCGTAGTAGTGCTGCGGACTCGGGTTGTTACGGTTGTCTTGGCTGTGGTAGCTGAGGTGGGTGGTGCCTCTGGAGCTGCAGTGTCTGGGGGTGCTGTTTCTAGCGGGAGGGTAGTGGTGGCAGTAGTAGGTACGACTATCTCATCTTCAGGTGACAAATCTACGCCAGCAGGTGCTAAGGCTTCAGTGGCAGCGGTAGGTGGTTTGGGTAGGTCATCACCACCCATGAACATTCTGGGTAGTAATACAACGGCTAAGCCAAGTACAGTAAGCTTAGTAATTACTCCTAAGCCCGCTACACCAGATTCAGCTTCAACTTGTACGCTTGTCTCCATAATGTTTCGTTCCATGTTGTTTGAATATACAATATTGTGGGAGGTTTGGCAAGTAAATAATATTCTATTGTTTTGAATGAGTTTAGCCGATTTTTTCAGCTGTACCGACCGGTGTTTTCTCTGCGGGCAAATCAGACGCTTCAGGGATTAGTCCTTCAAGGTGAGTATTTGCCGGGTCATAAAACAGTATCTTTGACTGAGGCCCACAATATTTCCGATCTGTGGATTGCTGCGCGTCAGAGATAATCGTAGCGTTATGGCCTACAATGATCGGTTCGCCGTGATTAGGCGCGTTATCATCATCAACCCAGCCGCCTAAAACAGCCGTATTACTTCCGACGTCAAACAATACGACTTCCTTGAGCATAAAGTTTCCTGGGTTTGTGCCAGTAACATTCACTTCCAATATCCTACAACTATCTATTGTTCTTATTGGGCGGGTTCCACCCCTGACCTGCTGATATAAATTCTGGGCTTGGGAGTATGCCCTTTCACCTGGTGTAGGAACTTTTGTTGTAGTTGATACAGTAGTCGTTGATGAGGTAACTGCGGGAGCCGTTGACGACGTTGTTGTGGGAGACTTAATAGAAGTGGTTACAGGTACTTTAGTTACAGGTACTTTAGTAGTGGAAACCGTTTTCTTTGTTGTAGTTGTAGTGGCAAGCATTTCTTCCTCTTCTGGTGGCTCAGTCGTAGTTGACGTAACTTCTGGTATCGATGTTGGGCTCTCTGCCGCTTTATCAAATGCCGTTCTGCTCGCATCAGTTGTTTTGTCTATGCCTTTGCCTAGATACTGCCAGCCGGCTACTGCACCAACAGTTGCGAACAGTGCAAATAAACCTACTAGCTTAGTTAATGCTCCACCAGCTTCGTTTTCTGCCGTTACATTTCTCTCCATGATTGTTCAAATATACCATATACTTGTTTTATATGCAAGTGTTTTTGTCGTAATTTACTAAGGCTCTACAACTAAGCCAACGAGTCCCCGATGCACATCTGGCAGTACGCCATATACTTTCTTATCTCCTGGGTCATATTGGACAATTCTGGATTGCAAACCGCACACTATATCAGGATCTTCTTCACGGCTTCTGCCATTACTGGGAAACGTAATTTTGTATTGCGTACCATCCACAAACTGTTCACGTATTGCTACGGCAGCATTATTATTTGAGCTATTCCATCCCACAAAATACCGAGTATTGTTTTTTACATAAGGTATAAGGCCACTTAACACCAAGTGTCGGCCGTCAATAATTCTTTGAAGATCATAGAGCGGACATGTGTCAACTACCATTGTCTTAGGTTGAGTCTTAATTGAAGCTAGCATCTGAGCAACTTCTGATTCTACGGCCAAATCCTGATTGCGCGCTATCACTTGTGGGCTAAGAGTAGTTGTAGTAGTCGGAGCCATCGTAGTAGTCGGAGCGGCCGTTGATGCTGTTGTAGGAGGTGCGGCCGTAATGGCGGGAGCGGTAGTTGTTGGTTGAGTTGTGGTGGCTGTAGGCTTGGCAGTGGTGGCGGGCTTTGGTTTTGTCGTAGTAGTGCTGCGGACTCGGGTTGTTACGGTTGTCTTGGCTGTGGTAGCTGAGGTGGGTGGTGCCTCTGGAGCTGCAGTGTCTGGGGGTGCTGTTTCTAGCGGGAGGGTAGTGGTGGCAGTAGTAGGTACGACTATCTCATCTTCAGGTGACAAATCTACGCCAGCAGGTGCTAAGGCTTCAGTGGCAGCGGTAGGTGGTTTGGGTAGGTCATCACCACCCATGAACATTCTGGGTAGTAATACAACGGCTAAGCCAAGTACAGTAAGCTTAGTAATTACTCCTAAGCCCGCTACACCAGATTCAGCTTCAACTTGTACGCTTGTCTCCATAATGTTTCGTTCCATGTTGTTTGAATATACAATATTGTGGGAGGTTTGGCAAGGTTTTTTTAAAATCAACTGGTAATTATTGACGAGTAATGTTATAACGAGAAGTCATGGGATATAGAATGAATTTGTTAGGCACGGGGGTCGCTTTACTGGGGACTCTTAGTGGTGCCGGTTATTACCTCTATGAAAATCCGGATAAAATGCCAGACGCACTGGCTAACTTCGTAGACGATCTTACAGAACGAGCACTCCAGCCAGCAAATACGATTCCTGAACCCAAGACCAATGTTATTGGACGGGTCTGTTTTGAAGATATCAAACCTTGTACTCCCACTAGTACCGCCATAGGTACAATGGCCGTCAAGAACTCTGATCCAAAACCATTAAGCGAAATTAGTCCCAACCTTGTAGCTGCCGTGATTGCCTCTGAAGACCGGCGTTTCTGGGAACATGAGGGCGTGAATGGTACAAGAACCGTGAAAGCATTAATTAAAGATGTCCAGGCCGGTGCATTCGTACAGGGCGGTTCAACCATTGATACCCAGATGGTGAAAAATGCTTACGAGGCACCGACCGAAAAAGATTTACGAAGTGAAGGCGTATTAACAGGTTTAGCAACTAGAAAAAGCCTAGAGGCCGCACGAAAAATACATGATATGCGGATTGCCTTAGCCCTAAATAACGTTCCCAAGGACCAAAGGATGCAGCGCAAACGGGAGATACTAGAAAAGTATCTCAACATTGTGTATTTTGGTCGCGGTGCATATGGTGCTGAAGCTGCTGCTCAAGCGTATTTTAATACATCAGCTGAAGCCTTGAAGCCATACCAGTCAGCGTATCTTGGTTCAACCCTAGCCAGGCCTGATAAGAGAGACCTTGTTGTTACGGAAGGTGATGGAATTAAAACGAAAGAAGAGCTGCTGGCTGAAGAGATACATGAAGGAACCGTAGAGTATAAGCAAGTTCTGGATGCTATGGTTCAAACAGGTGCTCTGACAGCTGAAGCCAGAGATCGACTTAAGGCCATGAAGATTACAGATTTTATAATAGCCAACAGGTCACGCCCACAGATAAATATCCCTGAAGGCAACCAGCGCTGTACCAGGCATCTTATGGAATATACTATTGCTGAGATACATGAAAAAACCGGTCTGGATAGACAGGACCTCATAAACAGTGGCGCCACAGTAGAAACAACCATTAACTCAAAAGATCAAGCAGCGCTCTGTGATGTCATAAAGAATGATGCTAACGTTCAACGGCCTGATGTAGCTGGCGCCGGCGTAGCTATGCATCAAAGCGGGGCCATCAATGCAATGGTTGGGAACGAAGCTTTTGACCAGGAACAACTGAATATTGCGGCACACGGCAAGCGTGAGGCGGGCTCTGTTTTTAAGGGAATCATCGCGGCTCTGGCATTTGCGGCAGATGAAACTTTAACACTGGAAACCGAAATAGACATCAGCACACCAGTAACCTTTAAAGGTGACGTAGGTGGCAAAGACTGGGTTGTTAAGCCCAAGCATAAGTGCCCCAATGATGTCTGTAAAAAGCAAATTGGGGATATTGTCGCCGAGTCCGATAATGTCGGAGCAGCCCGCCTTGTGCAGGATTATATTGGTATTCCTAAGTTTATAGAAACACTGCAGGCTCTGGGGATTCCGGCAAAAGAATTTCCATCGGTCATTCTAGGCACTGGCCAATATAATACCCTGCAAATCGCAGCAGCTATGAACGGGTTAATACTCAATAAAGGCGTTTATAGATCACCGTTTTTAATCAAGTCAGTAATTATCCCCGGCAAACCAAACAAAGACCCGTCAAAGGCCGAGGAAGCTAAAGTGCTCTATCAGCATGCGACTGAAAGTGGCAAACGTGTCATCGAGGAGCCTGCGGCCCGTCTAGCTATCATGGCTATGAATAAAGTAATTACAGCTGCTAACGGTACTGCTTACGGGGCAGCCATTCCTGCCTCGGGTTCGGCTTCAGTCGCAGGCAAAACCGGCACGGGCGATACCAATACGGACTTTTATTTTGGCGGCAGTATGTGGCACAGAAATGGTGGGCAAACAGCCGTCATCTGGGAAGGCAACCCCAAGGGGAAAATAGAAATAAAGGGCGTATCCAGCAATAGCGTAGCAAAGACCTGGGCACAATATATGGTCTCTGTTTCAGACCCTACCCAAGGTAGCCTTACAAGCTAAGCGGCAGCCGAAACTGCTTCTATGGCAGCCTGAGGATTCCAAGCAAATTCAACAGTACTAGACGTTATAAAAGCCGCCGAAGTGGTTGTAGCCTGGGGGGCGCAATTAATATCTACTGTCCAGCCTTCTTTTACCCTATCCAAAGAGATGCCTGGATGACTATCAAAATCTTGGCCTGATACAATTTTATCAATGTCGGGTTGGGAAAATACGGGTTGTTTGTTGCTATTAAGGGTATTATTTTTAATAAGTTTGCCGATTGTTTCGCCAAGCTCAAGCGTATTAGGCTCCAGGTCTTGACACCTTGGATCGGCATACTGAAATACATACGGTTTTTTATTCTTGGTTTCAGCTGTTGTGGGTAGACTCGTGGATTTTTCTGGTAGAGTGGTCGATCCGCCTGGGTCTGTTGTAGAAGTTACTGCACGTTCACTTTTCTTACCATTTCCATATCCTTGATTAGTCCCGAACAACCCGGCAGCAGCAAGTATCCCGCCCGTCATCATTGCAGCAGCCACGCCTCTGCGCACCATGTTATTACGTTCTTGGAAGACATTCTTGAATAAATATCCTAAGCCGGTAATACCTACAATCAAGCCAGTTCCTTGTGGATTCTGAATAGCTGCAACGGGAATGTCTATCATTTCGCTAAATAGTCGTCTATTAAAGTAATAAATTGCGCCTATAGCACCCACGCCAGAAACCACTAATATGTTCCGACTGCGCTTATCACTATTGAAGAATTGCATACTGTAATTTCCTTTTGGATGATTATCACCTGACACTTCGTAACCTCACTACTCTTACATTCACTATGATTTCAATCCTAGCATTCTGTATTATATTTGCAAGCAGTACCATTATGTTCTTAATTATTGACCAGTAGTTTCACGCAGTCGCTGCAGTATATTTGTTCGTCACAGTTTTCACACAGCAGAATAAACTGATTACAGGCTAGGTTGGCACAATTAACGTGTTCGCTAGTTTTGCTTTGGCAATGCGAGCAGTCGCCAATATCTTTGTAATCATCTGAAAAGGCAACGCTTAAGCGCTTGTCAAAAACAAAGCATTTGCCTTCCCAATGGCCGTCATCTTTATATTGTTCGCCGTATTTTACTATACCGCCGTCTAGATGGTAGACCTCCCCAAAACCTTTGTGTTTCATGTAGGCGCTTAGGTATTCGCAGCGTATGTCACCCGTACAGTAGGTTAATATTGGTTGATCTTTGGGCAGTTTATCCAGTTCAGGCTTAATATCACGGAAGTTTTTTATCTGTGGTTTTACAACGTTCTTGCCCTTAAAGGCACCGATGTCACTTTCAAAATCATTGCGGGCATCCAGCACAATAGCATCCGGATGATCTTCTAGGTATTTATGCCATGCTTTCGGTTTGAGGCCTTTCGTACTATTAAGCACGTCAAAAGATTCGCCTGGCGCCAGCGTTACCAGCTCGTCGCGAACTTTGATGGATAGCCTCGGGAAATCTTCGGCCGAACCATCGCTCCACTTATATTGAATCTTCTTAAATTGCTCGGTCAGGTTCATAGCTTTTACGTACGATTTAACATTTTTTAGCTCACCGCCCAATGTGCCATTAATCCCATGCTTGGCTATTATGACCCTACCTTTTAGTCCCAGGCGCTCGCACAACTCACGCTGCCAGCGCATAGTCATATCTGGATCGGTCACCGGTACAAATTTGTAGTAGAGTATTATCTTTTCCATTGGGGGTTTATTATAACATCATCAGATAGATAATGAGTGCAACCGCGCCGACTACTGAGGCAGTTTTAACGCCGGTATGTGACTGCTTTTTTTGTTGCACGGTTGGGGGGCTCTGTGGAACTGCCTGCGAGTTTGGGGACATCCCATTATTAACAGGAAGGTTGGACTGGCTAATGTCGTCCTGCACAACTTGCGCTCCACCACCATGCACAGACTGTGCGCTTGTGCCGGGTTTAGCTGTCTTCTGTAAAGTTTCCGCGAACACAAACTGTTCCGGTGTAATCAAATTATCATGTATAGTCAGTTCGTAATGCTCGCCACGCAAATAGGCCTTTACGACACGGCGCAAGCCTTCCGGGTTCAGTCGATTTGTCTCATAAAGTCGTTTGACTGATGATCCCTCAATTTTTACATGTTCCGCGATCAATAATAGATCGGCCATTGCCATGAGCTCAACGGTTTTGGGCTTTTCTGGCGCTCTAACTGGTTCTGGTGGTTTAATTTGCTCTTTTGTCATCTCTGTATTGGACTGCTCAAAGCGGCTTAATTGCCTCTCTCGTTCCTGGCTGAATGGCCGTTCACCTGCCAGGGCAAATTTACCAATTTTTTCCTTATGTAACACTTTACCAGGCTTTTCCCGGGCATCAGCTTTTAGTTCACGGCTGGCTTGCAGCCGTTCCACCAACTTATGCTGCATCTCTGGTTTTTGGGTTAATTGTTCCCGGGTAATGGTGCGTATTCTCTCTTCACGCGTAATAATTTTTTGTTCTAGAGTTTTGACTTCTTTTTCAAGCTTTTGCTGGATAGGTAGTAATTTTTTCTCAGTCTTGATACGCCCTCGACGGCGCCCAATCATATACCCGACTAAACCTCCTACCAGGAGATGGCGCCTGTTGGAACGACGTACATTGATGTACTCGGGCGCTTGGCTTGCAGTAATGTTTGGTGTGGGATGAGGTATATTGCCGCCGGTAAAGCCAGCGCCGCCTGGTCCAGTAGGACCCCAAGCGCCACCGCCGGGACTACTTGGTCCGGCTGGACCAGTACCATGCGGGGGAACTGGTGGGGTTGGACCCGTAGGCCCGCTTGGTAATGCTGATGGGGTTGTAGCGGCTGATGCAGTTGAGTCATCTTTTTCTGTTTCTTCTGTGGGTTCACTTGTTTCTGATGGCACGTTGACCTCTTCAGTGTCAGTATTTTCAGCCTCAGATTCTGTTGGCTCTGCTATAGATTCGCCTGCCTCAATTCCCACTATTTCAAGTGTCAGTTTGCTGCTATTTTCTAAAGCCGCTTCAAGCTCTTTGCCATCTGCTATTTCTTGAACAAGCGCTTCGTCAAACGAGGCAGCAACAAGGGCCACCTTTTCTTCAATGCTATCTGCTGGAGCTGCCTCAACTTCATCTTTTCTTTCCTCGATTAAATCTTTGGCAATTTCAGTTGCGGCCAGCTTTTGCTCTGCCTCGCCCATTTTTTGTAAAGGGGCTTCTTTTTCGGTTGGTTCCTTCTTTTCCGGCTTGTCGTCCTTAATTTTTTCGCCATCTTTTTCTGACTGTTTGATGCTCTCAAAAACAGGTTTTTTAGATTCCTTTTTGTCCTTTTTTTTGTCCTTTTTCTCAGGAGTTGGCGGACTGATTTCCGCCAAAGAGCTGAAATCCGGACCTATACCAGGAAAGTTTTCTGCCATTATGTTTATATTTTACACCGCCAACCTTTAAATTCTTAATTTGCGGTGCTATTGACGCTTGTGGTATAATGCTGAACATTGTATTAAATTTAAGGAAAGGGCGGCTATAAACCATGCTAGACACACTGTTATTTGAATTTGTCGGCAAAGCTGCCCGCACAGGCTGCTAGCCTATCCTTCAAAAATTGTTCATTCTCAATAAAAACTAACTTTAACTAACTATCAGTGCGAGCAGGAGGCTCGCAGCTATGAAAAATTCATCTTCTACTACCCGGAAGACCATTAGTCTTTTCTGGCATCATGCGGCTCAGTATAAGCGCCTTATGGTACCGCTTATTTTCACCATACCCCTAGCTATATTAATGCTAGATTTTCTGGTGCCATATATTATGTCCTTGGTTTTGCAAAAAATTAGTCAAGGTAACTATGACCATGCCAACGTATGGGGCAGTTTTGGCCCATATATTGTGGCTTATGGCATTGCGACTTTCATGAGCGGCGTGGCTGTTTGGCGTCTTAATATTTGGCTAATATGGAATCTCGAGGTAAGAGTTGTTCGGGATATTTCCCAGCGTATTTTTGATCACCTTATGCAAATGAGTGCCGGTTTCCATGCTAATCGCTTTGCCGGCTCACTGGTATCACAATCTAATAAGCTAACGGGAGCTTATGTGCGTTTTGTAGACGCAACTGTTTTTAGCCTGTATACGCTTATGATTGCCCTGCTAGCTACGATTGCAATCTTGGCACCACGGGTACCTCTATTCGCTTTTGCCCTCATAACACTGGCAATTATCTATATTGTCGGAGCAGTGCATTTTTCTAAGCCAGTTCGTGAGGCTAACACGCTGGAAGCCGAAGCCCAAAGTAAACAAACCGGTAACCTGGCCGATAGCATTACCAATGTCATGGCAGTCAAAAGCTTTTCGGCTAGCCAACACGAAACCAAACGTTACTGGCAGTCAGCCACGCACACCAAAAACATGGGACACCGTTCAATTAGCGCTACGATGATTCGCGAAACCTATTCGAGCATGATAACTTCGAGTATAGGGGTGACTTCCATGGCCATTGCCATAATTGGCGCAGGTGTCTATAAGGCCGATATAGCCACTTTGTTTTTAATAGTCAACTACACCGCCAACATTGGTCAAAGGCTTTGGGAGTTTCAAAATGTACTGCGCAACTATAACCGTGCCCTGGGTGATGCCAGCGATATGATAAAAATTCTGGACATTGAACCTAGTATTAAAGATCCTGATGATCCGCAAGAAGTCCGGATTGTTCGTGGTGACATAAAAATAGCTAGCATGTCATTCACGCATGCCGAGAACAACAACGCCCTGTTCAAACGCATTAACCTGCATATCAAAGCCGGAGAAAAAATCGGGCTGGTTGGTCATTCCGGATCAGGCAAAACCACCCTATCCTGGCTCTTGTTGCGTTACAGCGATATTGACAGTGGATCAATCAGTATTGACGGACAGGACATCCGCTCAATTACTCAAGATGACCTGCACCGCCATATTGCCTATGTGCCGCAGGAACCTTTGCTATTCCATCGTACACTAGCCGAAAACATTGCCTACAGCCGGCCCAATGCCAGCCAACAGGAAATCGAGGAAATTGCCAAGATGGCACACGCCCACGAGTTCATCGTGAAGCTACCCAAAGGCTATGACACCCTGGTTGGTGAACGTGGCGTCAAACTTTCTGGAGGCCAACGCCAGCGTATCGCTATTGCCCGAGCAATGTTAAAGAATGCTCCTATATTAGTCTTGGACGAAGCCACCAGTGCCCTGGATTCAGAGTCAGAAGCATTCATTCAAGACGCTCTATGGAAACTTATGGAGGGCCGCACCACAATAGTAATTGCCCACCGCCTGAGCACCATTCAGAAAATGGACCGGATCATAGTGCTGGATAATGGAGAAGTCGCAGAAGAGGGCACTCACAAAGAACTAATCAGAAACGGCAAAATCTACGCCGACCTATGGACCCGTCAAAGTGGAGGATTCCTGGATGAGTAAGGATGATGTTAAACAAAACCAAGTCACCTTAAAGCGGCACATTGGGCTTAGTTTACGTATGCTCAAAACTGGTTGGGAGATTCGTTCAAAAGCTATGAGCGTGTTTTTCCTGGGGGCATTTCTGGAAATAGGCGCGTTCGTCACATCAATTTATGCGACGGCACGCTTAGGCGCATTGTTGGCTGGCTTTATAGCAAATGGACAAACTACTGGAATTTGGTTTTGGCTATGGATAGATATAGTGGCCGCCGCGGTAATGGCTATTGGCTTCTTTACTATGACATACGCCAAACATTTGTTGTACTACGCCTTTGTGCATTGGTCCACCAATACGTTCATGAGAACACTTTGTGAGCTAGACCTACAAGAGTATTACAGTGAACGCACTCGCAATAAAATCAATAAAGTTGGTGCCGCCTATACTTGGCAGCTTTCCAATTTGTCCAGCGCTTGTCTTGACTTACTCTATGCGCTGCTGCGGTTTATCGCCATAACAATTATTGTGGCTCAAATTACATGGTGGCTGGTACCATTGATTGCAGTTTTTCTGATACCGACACTTATGGCAGAAGGTCGTTTAGCAAAACTACAATGGTTTGTTTGGGACGCTAAAGGCGACCAACGGCATATTTTCTGGGGGTTAGATCACATACTACGCCAGGCCAAAGGCCAAATGGAACTTCGGAGCTCCCAGGCAACTCAGTACGTTCTGCGCAAAATTGATAGTATGAATAATGATTTTTACCGTGAGCAAGAGCATAAATACCGTCTTGCCAGCCGATTAGTAGTGCCAACAAAAATATTGGAAGTCATGGGGACAGGGGCTGGATCGATAATATTGCTTCGCCAATTATTGGGGCGGACTATCTCACTGGATAGGTATTTCTTCTTGTCCGGAGCGTTGCTTAGGATTGGCGGCGCGCTGAATAATATTTTTGGTACCTTGTCTAGGATGCAAGAAACTTTACTATTTGCAGATAGTTATTTTGACTTAATCGATTCCAAGCCACATATCGTAGATACTCCAGGAGCGATTAAGCTGCCAAACAATAGCACTCCTGACATACTGTTTAAGAACGTATCTTTTAGCTATCCGGAACAAAATTCTGCTATATTTGAGAATCTTAACCTACATATTAGACCGGGGGAACACGTCGCTTTGGTTGGTGAAAACGGTGCTGGCAAAAGCACGCTCATAAAGCTATTATTGCGGCTTTACCGCCCCACAAAAGGGCAGATATTAATAAACGGTATTGATTTAAATGCTTTATCAATTGATTCATGGTATTCATTGCTGGCGACTTTGTTCCAGGATTTTAATCATTACCCCATGCCTATTGATGAAAATATTTACATAGGCCGCTCTAGCCAAAAGCCCGACCAAAAACTGCTGACTCAAGCTGCTAAGTTTGGTGGAGTCGACGAGTTAGTAAAAAGTTATGAGCATGGTTGGAATACAGTGTTGGACAGTAGCTTCAAAAAAGGTATTGAGCCAAGTGGAGGCCAATGGCAGCGCGTCGCACTGGCAAGAGCGTTTTATAGGCAAGCTAATGTGCTTATATTAGACGAACCGACAGCTGCAATAGACGCAAAAGCCGAGTATGATATTTTCAATAATATTTTTGAGCACTACCGGGGCAAAACAACCATTATAGTCAGCCACCGCTTCAGCACAGTCAGAAGAGCCGACAGAATTATAGTTGTGGATCACGGCAAAATAGTAGAAACCGGCTCTCACTCACAATTACTTAAGAAAAAAGGCCTCTACCATGAGATGTTCAGCAAACAAGCCGAAGGCTACCGATAATGTTACTATTAGTCTAAATGGGTTCAGATGAATTAAGCAAAAAGGCCAGACGACTGGTTCTGAAAAATTACTACGGTGAGTGGCGCCGCAATTGGCGGGTTAGTGTGCCTGGCGTAATTCTACCTGGCATTGGCAATATTCTTGTTTTTTACTTGCCACCATATTTTATGGCAAAGATTGCAGGATTATACATTGGCGGCCATTCGCCCACTTTTGCCCAATTAACGCCGTATGTATTGGCACTTGGTGGTGTTTGGTTAGCAGGTGAGGCAGTTTGGCGTATTGCGTTGCATCTTTTAATCCGAAACAATGCTTGGGGAATTCAATCACTTTATATTGACGCCATGAGGCAAATACTTCAAAAAGATTTGTCTTTTTTTCAGGATAATTTCTCGGGTTCTTTGACCAAAAAAATAATCGGCTATGCCAAAAATTTTGACCGTTTTATGGACACCATAGCCATTAACGTTCTAGCAAACTTAATCCCGCTAATTTTCATAGCTTTTATACTTTGGCATTTCTCCCCGCTGCTTGTTTTTGTACTGATTGGTATGGTAAGTTTTACTATTTTGCTGGTACTACCGCTTATAAACCATAGGCAAAAGTTAGTCAGCGTCCGTGAGGTAGCCGGTAATGTTATCGCCGGCAACATTTCTGATACCATGACCAATATGCTTGCGGTTCAATCTTTTGCCAAGATTAGCCAAGAACAGGCTCAGCACACCAAATACACTAAAGATTTTATTGGTAAGACTTTGAAATCGTGGGATTACCAAAATCTTCGCATCCACACCGTAACTTCACCTTTGTATGTATTAATAAATTTGATAGGATTGACAATTGCGCTGACAAGCGCCAAGGGTGGTGCCCAAAGTATTGAGGGTATTATTATTTCTTTTAGTTATTTCGCGACGTTTACTAGAGTATTATGGGAATTTAACACCATATATAAACAACTGGAAACCGACGTTACTGACTCTGCCCAGTTTACAGAGCTACTGCTAGACGAACCTAAGATTAAAAATATACCAGGCGCCTCAAAACTAATAGTCAAAGATGCAAACATCAAGTTTCAGAATGTTACTTTTGGCTACGAGGAAAGTGCGGAGTTTCATATTTTCAAAAATCTAAATTTATCTGTGAGTCCAGGCGAGAAAATCGGGCTAGTTGGCAGAAGCGGAGGCGGCAAAACTACCATAACCAAATTGTTACTGCGGTTTATGGATGTGCAGTCTGGACGAATAACTATAGATGGCCAGAACATCACAGCAGTTACACTTGATAGCCTGAGAAGCTCAATTGCATACGTACCGCAGGAGCCAGTAATGTTTCACCGTTCCCTCATGGAAAATATTCAGTATGGTGAACCCAAAGCCAGTCGCGAACAGGTAATTTCCGCATCGCGCAAAGCCCACGCCGACGAGTTTATCAAAAAGTTACCACATGGTTATGATACGTTGGTAGGTGAACGCGGCACCAAATTATCAGGCGGTCAGCGCCAGCGTGTAGCCATAGCCCGTGCCGTGCTCAAGGACGCACCTATTCTGGTACTCGATGAGGCTACCTCGGCACTAGATTCGGAAAGCGAGGCCTTGATCCAGGACGCCCTACTCAAGCTCATGGAAAACCGCACCGCCATAGTCATAGCACACCGACTAAGCACCATCCAAAGACTAGACCGGATAATAGTACTCGATGAAGGTAGCATTATAGAGCAGGGCACTCACCAGCAGCTGCTTAAACAACAAGGTACCTACGCCAACCTATGGGCACACCAGTCCGGCGGTTTTTTGGAATAGTAACCGTAGAATAAGGAATTAATATGCTGTCACCGACATCAACCACACAAAACCCTCCCAAGCGAAGCGCTATAACCATCCGTACGCTACGATATTATTTACGCATAGCTTTTCATTACAAGTATTTATTTACGTTTAATGTAATTGCTGTTAGCATCGCCACAGTAATGGGCAACATTGTTGTCAGTTACTTCTTGGCACGTCTACTCCAACAATTAGCACACTTCAATAGCGGGATTGATGCTCAACAGTTGTATAACACTGTTTGGGTAATAGTTGGGGTAAAAATTATAGAAGTGACTTTTTGGAGGATTAACGACTACTCTATTATATATCGTCAAAGTAAAACATTGCGCGATCTTGAACAGTTCATTTTCCATAAATTGCAGTTTCATAGTTACAGATTTTATACAGATAATTTTGCTGGCTCACTAGTAGCGCAAACTTCTAGGTTTGTTAGGTCATATCAAGAATTAGAAGGAATTTTCTTCTTTGATCTGCTTCAGCTACTAATCAAAGTTGTTTTTTCTGTTGGAGTACTGCTAGTCATTGCTCCTTTATTGGGAGTAGTGTTACTTGTCTGGGCTATCTTCTTTGTCTCAAGCGTTACATGGTTAACTATCAAAAAGTCGCCTATAACACGAGTTGCATCTACCGCTGATTCAAATGTAACGGCTGTCTTTGCGGACACAATCACTAACATGTTAAACGTTAAGACTTTTGCCAGGGCAGGTCATGAAGAAAGACGTTTTAACCGAATTAGCCAGGATCGTTACAAAAAACGCTTGAGATCATTTAATTTTGACGCTCATATAAGAAGCTATCGCTGGGCATTACTGCTTGGACTGTATTTTGCTTTCGCATATCTTTCGGTTTACTTAGTAACCAGTGGCCATACTTCCGCAGTTGCTGTTACGACTGCCCAGCTTTATGTACTTACACTCTACGGGGATCTGCTCAGTTTGAACCAAACAGTTCAGCGTGTCGAACAATCATTATCCGAAGCGGCAGAACTGACAGAAATATTAGACCTACCGCCAGAAGTTCAGGATCCAACTCATCCAGAAAAAGCTAAAATAGAGCATGGCCTGATTGAGTTCAAAGATGTTGATTTTCGCTATCCCAATACAAATAGTGACGTCTTAAATGACTTTAGCTTGCTTATTACCCCGGGGCAAAAGATAGGGCTGGTTGGACATTCTGGCTCGGGTAAGTCAACGCTATCCAGAATTCTAATGCGGTTTATTGATTTGCAGCAGGGCAAAATACTGATAGATGGCCAAAATATAACCCAAATAACCCAAGATGATTTGCGTAGCCATATAGCATTTGTGCCGCAAGAGCCAATTTTGTTTCACCGATCGCTCATGGAAAATATCCGTTACGGCCGTGAGGATGCAACTGATGAGGAAGTATTCACAGCCGCTCGGCTGGCTCATGCCGCAGATTTTATTGAGTCTATGCCGCAAAAATATGAAACGCTTGTTGGCGAGCGTGGCATCAAGCTATCCGGTGGTGAAAAACAGCGTGTGGCCATAGCCCGGGCCATGCTTAGCCGTGCGCCCATATTGGTTTTGGATGAAGCAACCAGCGCATTGGACAGCAAGAGCGAAAAGCTTATTACCAGCGCGCTAGATAGCCTTATGAAAAACCGCACAACAATAGTGATTGCACATAGGTTGAGCACAATCAGAAAAATGGACAGAATTCTGGTCATGAAAACTGGCGCAATTATAGAAGACGGCAGCCACCAAACATTATTGGACCAAAATGGCGAATATGCCGAACTGTGGGCCCACCAATCTGGTGGATTTTTGGAAGAATAACTGCAAATGTTAAACTAAGCCTACTATGTCAACAGGGACAAAAACACTACGTATCTATTGGTCATACTGGCAACGGCGTCCATGGTTGACGTTTGGTACGTTTCTGCTCGGGCCAACTTATGTATTTCAGAGTGTTTTAACCCCTTTATTCATTGCCAAAGCAATTGGGCAAATAAGTAGTGGCGATCCAGTTAGCGCCAGTTATATCTGGCTTGCCATTTTATCTTTCTTTGGTGGCATTACTGTATGGTATTTCATAGATAGCAGAATAGGCGCACGACTGGATCTTTTAACGATGCGCGATATGTACTCGGATTGCTTTGATCATTTACACAAGCAGGAATATAGTTTTTTTGTAGATAATTTTGGAGGTTCGCTTGTAAGTCAGGCTAATCGGTTTGTTAAGGCCTACGAGTTGTTTCATATTACATTTTTTGTTGAAGCCATGAGCCTATTTTCTGCCGTTACGGTTTCATTGATTGTCATGATTGTTTACAATGTCGGCATTGGTCTGGCAGTTGCGCTGCTATGGTGTTTGTCGATAGCAGTCATTGTGTATTTAGCTGTTAAAAGAATGTCTATAAGGCGCATGGCGGTTGCTCAGGAAACCGCTCAAACCGGAGAACTGGCTGATTCAGTAACCAATGCAATTACTTTAAAAACTTTTGCTACCAACGATTATGAACTTGAGCATTATAATACCGCAAACACTAAACGCCACAATCTTTTCAGGCAAAGCTGGAAGATTGGGATGCGTAATCATTATTGGGTTCAGATCTTGTGTGGTGTGTTTCAAACAGTGCTTTTGGTCGCTGGTATACGGGCAATTCAAAACGGCAGTTTAAGCATCGCGACATTCCTATTGTTCCAGGTTTACGGAGTCCAAATTATCCAAAGCCTTATGCAGGCAAGCTTGTTTGTGCGCCGACTGGAAGGCGTACTGGGCGACTCGCATGAAATGACGGAGTTGCTCGGCCGCAAGCCGTTAATTCAGGATCCTGAAGTACCGGAAAAATCCATAATTAACAAAGGTGAAGTTAAGTTTAAGAATGTACAGTTTGACTACAACGAAAGTTCCAACGACAACACCCTGTTTAATAATTTGAACATCACGGTACATGCCGGTGAACGAGTAGGCTTAATTGGACCCAGCGGTGGCGGAAAAACCACCATTACACGCCTGCTTCTGCGGTTTCACGATATAAACTCAGGTGAAATAACTATTGACGATCAAAATATAACCGCCATTTCGCAGTCGGATTTGCACCGCCAGATTGCATACGTTCCTCAGGATCCTATTTTGTTTCACCGCTCGCTGGCTGAAAATATTGCCTATGGCAATCCCTCGGCTACGCAAGCAATGATAAAGGCAGCTGCCCAGCGTGCCCATGCGGATGAGTTTATTCAATCCCTGCCGCAAGGCTATAACACCCTGGTTGGAGAAAGGGGCATCAAGCTTTCCGGTGGCCAAAGACAACGGGTAGCTATTGCCCGGGCGATGCTTAAAGACGCGCCTATTTTACTACTGGATGAGGCTACGAGCGCCCTTGATTCTGAAAGCGAAAAGCTTATCCAGTCAGCCCTTTGGGAGCTTATGAAAAAGCGGACAGCGCTGGTAATTGCCCACCGCTTAAGCACAATCCAGCGCATGGATCGAATCATCGTGCTTGATGAGGGTAAGATTGTAGAAGAAGGTTCGCACGCCGAACTGCTAGCCAAAAAAGGTCTCTATGCCCGCCTATGGGCTCATCAGTCGGGTGGATTTTTGGAAGAGTAGGCTATTCTTGCTTTTCTTTTTCCGACTCTTTAGTGTCGGTGGCTTCGGTTGATTCTTCGGTTGATTCCTCTGTGGCTACTTCGTCTGTTGTACCAGCTTCTTGTTTCAGTGCGGCGGCAGCGGCATCAGCTTCAGCAGCTTGATCCTTAGGGATTTCTACTATGGCAATTTGTGACGATGGATCAGTTAGCACCGTCACGCCGGATGGAACCTGAAGATCGGCTACGGTTAAGTGATCACCAACATCTGCCAGAGTACTTGGGTCAACGACTAATTGATCCGGCAAATCTCTTGGCAGTGCTTTAACCTCAACGTGATCAAGTTGTTTTAACACAAGCAGGCTAAGCTTTTCTGCAGGGATCTCTACGTCTTCTTTGAATACAATAGGCACTTCAGTTTCGACTTCTTCGTTCTGGCTGATGGCCTGAAATACTATGTGACGCAGTACATGCTTTGTAGGCTCAAAATCTACGTCCTTAATAATCGCCAAATGATTTAGCTTCCCCACTGTCAGTTGGACAGGATGGTGCTTACCGGCAACACTAAACACCTTGTTTAGTTCGGTAGAAATACCCATGACATGGATGGAGTCCTTGCCATGATCATGAATAACCGCCGGAGTTAATCCGGACGCACGCAAGCCTGTTAGGCCTTTTCTTATAACTGTTCGTTCCTGCAGCTCAACTGCAATAGCATCATTAGACATAACTCTTCCTTATAGTAATTTCTGAAATAGTTCTAACATTATAGCAAACTTTTCCCCCTTTACTCCCCAAATTAAACTAAAAACAAAATCTCACATTTTTAGACAATTGTCGTTTTTTGTGAGATTAATTTATGTCTATTAGTATTTTAATTACATTAGTAGGCCTTGTTTATGGAAATAAACGGCAGCATGCTCAGTAAAATTTCCTTTTTGGACTTCTATATAGGAGGTATATTGCTCCAGTTCAAGGATGTTCAGTAGTATTCCTATCTGCTTCTCGCAATCAAACGGATGAATCCAGGCACTTTTCTGCAACATGTAGAAATTTAAATCCTTAAGCTTATGCAAAAGCTCCTTTCTTTGTTTATCGTGTCCAGCTGGGATATCAAACATGACTAGCCGCCACTTTTCATCCCAGTTCCGGGGAATTTTAATAACTAATTCATCCAGAAGAATTTTCTGGTATTTATCAAACCCTTTACTCGTCAATTTGTAATGGTTTAGATCTCCCACTTTTTTGACGGTAATAAGTTTTCTGTACTTGAGATAATAAAGAGTTTTTTGGGCAGATTTCTTATCCCGTTTCTGAAGATATTTGTCTATAAGTTGCACAGAATTTGGAGCTACGACCGCTGTAGCAATGGCACCGGCAGCAACTAAACCCTTAATAACTGAATTAGTAATCACTCTTGTTTTAGTACGCGACTGCACAATACATCACATTATACGACAATTGTCGTTTTTTGTGAGATTTTGTAGATTTGTAGAAAGAGTGGGTGTGGTAAGCTGTGAAGTGAATGTTTGACATAAAACAACTGATTGAAAGCGGCGGACTATTGATTATTTCGGCCATAGTTTTTGCCGAATCGGGCCTTTTGATTGGGTTCTTCTTGCCGGGGGACACCCTTCTATTTGGGGCTGGACTATATGCGTCTCAGGGACATTTTTCCTTGCCTCTGCTTATTTTATGTGTGGTTATAGCCGCAGTAATCGGGGACAATGTCGGTTATAGCATCGGACGACGCAGTGGGCGCAGGCTATTTAACAAAAAGGACAGTTTATTATTTAGAAGTGAATATATTGACCGTGCAGAGGAATTTTATGAAAAACATGGTGGTAAAACCATCATTTTGGCACGTTTTGTGCCGGTAATCAGAACCTTTGCTCCGGTTGTGGCCGGAATCAGCAAAATGCCAAGACAGCGTTTTATGATATTTAATGTTGTCGGCGCTGTAGTATGGGGAGTGACTATGCCAAGCCTGGGCTACTATATAGGCAACCGAATCCCCCACCTAGATAAGTATATCGAACTGGTCATGTTTGGCATTCTAGTTTTAAGCCTAGCACTAGCATTAATCCACTTATTCAAAAAGAAAGAATCCCGACAACTGCTTGCCGAAAAAGTTAAATATGGTCTAAGAAATATCTTCCTCAACAAAAAAATCGATTAAGGAGTTAGGCGTCTTGCTGCGCTCTTTCAATCACTCCCCTTAGAAATGCGGTCTCATCAGCTATAGTTACGCTTTTATCCTTTTTAATAACACCTCTAGTGCCTGCATTGTCACGCAAATAGGCTAATGAAAAAACTATTCGCTGAACCCCCCTTTTGCGAATGTAGGTTGTATTTAATTCTTCGACGACTTCTTCTGAGGCACCAGCATGAGTCAGGCCTTCTCTGCATACCTCTTCCCAACCACTAACACCCGTTTCTGGCTTTGACGCAAAAAGACAACTAATCATATAATCGCCAATGACTCCGATGCGTTGATCCAATTCCAATGCTGGATCAGCAGCAACCGTTCTCAGAGTAGCTTCAGCAGAGACACGGCATGCTGTTTCTAGCAGTTCAGGTGAGGGAGGTGGAAATAAAGGACGATTTACAAAAGGCATATATGATATTATATCATTCTTGTCAAGTATTGGCCAGTGTAGCTTTGTTTATTTTTGGCTACTTGTTCGGGAGTGCCTACGGCTATGATTTGGCCACCGGCTGCGCCGCCCTCTGGGCCCATGTCTATAATCCAGTCGCCGTTTTTGATGACATCCAGGTTGTGTTCGATAATAATCATACTATTGCCAGTATCCACCAGAGCATGCAGGACGCTCAACAGCTTGTCTACGTCTGCCATGTGGAGGCCTGTGGTGGGTTCGTCCAATATATATAGCGTACGGCCGGTTGGGCGGCGTGATAATTCTGTTGCCAACTTGACACGCTGGGCTTCACCTCCAGAAAGTGTCGTGGCGGGCTGGCCAAGCGATATATAGCCAAGGCCCACGTCAACCATTGTTTGAAGTTTGCGGGCAATAGATGGAATGTTTTGGAAGAATTCCAGAGCGGCCTCCGACGTCATCTGTAATACATCGCTGATGGCTTTGCCTTTGTAGTGTATTTCTAAGGCTTCGCGGTTATAACGCTTACCGTGACACACTTCACAAGGAACATACACATCTGGCAAAAAATGCATCTCAATTTTGATGATGCCATCACCGGAGCAGTTTTCACAGCGGCCACCACGTACATTAAAGCTAAATCGTCCCGGGTTGTAGCCACGCAACTTTGCTTCAGGTACACTCGAAAATAGTTCTCGAATAGGCATAAACAAGCCGGTATACGTCGCTGGGTTAGAACGCGGGGTACGGCCAATCGGTGACTGGTCAATCACAATTGCCTTATCGAGTTCTTTGATGCCCTCAATGTCATCATGCGCACCGGGTACTTCATTGGCACGCATCAGTCTAGCCGAAAGTTCTTTGGCCAAAATATCGTTGATTAGGCTTGATTTGCCGGAGCCCGATACACCGCTTACAACTACTAACTTGCCCAGAGGAATCTCCACTGTAATATTTTTGAGGTTGTTTTCGCGTGCGCCTTTTATGACTAAACTTTTACCGTTACCAGCCCGGCGCTTTTTAGGAACTGCAATCTGCTTTTTACCAATTAAGTATTCGCCAGTAATACTTTTTGAATTATGAGCAACTTCTTCTGGTGTACCAGCGGCAACCACCTCACCACCGTGGATTCCGGCGCCCGGCCCTATATCAAGCAAATAGTCGGCTGTACGGATCGTCTCTTCGTCGTGCTCAACCACTATTACCGTATTACCAATATCTCTCAGATGTTTTAATGTCTTAATCAGCCGAGCGTTATCGCGCTGATGCAAGCCTATACTTGGTTCATCTAAAACATACAAAACGCCTTGCAAGCCCGAACCGATCTGGGTAGCAAGTCTGATGCGCTGTGCCTCACCACCAGATAAAGTCACCGCGCTCCGCAACAAATTAAGATAATTAAGTCCAACGTCCTGCATAAACTTAAGACGGGCATTTATCTCCTTAATAACCTGGTAACCAATTTGTGAATCCCTATCGTTAAGTTTCAGGTTCTTAAAATAATCTATGGCTTCGTCAATGGACAGTTCGCAAATGTCCATAATGGAGTGATAGGCAACTCTAATCGCTAATACTTCTGGCTTAAGACGTCGGCCTTTGCATTCGTGGCAAGGCCGTTCGCGCATGAAACGCTCTATGTCACGGCGCATAAAATCACTCTCGGTCTCTTTGTGACGACGCTCAAGATTAGGGATTACGCCCTCATAGGTTGTTTGAAAAGTCCGGCCAATTCCAAGTGAAATCTTATAAGTTTCGCTACCAGTACCATACAAAATTCTGTTAATGTTTTCTTTACTTAGTTCGCTGGTTGGCTGCTGCAAGGAAAAGTTATATTTGTCAGCAACAGCTTGCATTTTTTTGGTATACCAAGCGTCTGAATTAACGCGGTTAAACGGCCTGATGGCGCCTTCGGCAATTGTAAGCCGTCCGTTGGGAATAACTAACTCTGGGTCAACTTCTAGCCGTGATCCAAGCCCCGTGCAAACCGGACAGGCACCATGCGGACTGTTAAAACTAAAGGTACGCGGTTCTAGCTCCGGAATACCTACGTCAGGGTGATCCACGCAGGCATACATAAGTGAATAGGTGTGTTCCCTGCTATTATCAACGTCTAATACTTTGAGTTTTCCATCGGCGAGCGCCAAGGCTTGCTCGATGCTTTGGACTAGCCTGCCCCGGCTAGTTTCATCATTGACTACCCGGTCTACCACTATTTCAATGCTATGTTTGTAATTTTTGTCGAGTTCTGGGAATTCGTCTAATGAGTAGACCACGCTATCGACTCGGGCGCGGGCAAAACCAGCGCGCATGTATTGTTCCGGGATGTGTTCAAAGGCACCTTTTTTATCTTCAACGACAGGGGACAATACCATTAGCCGGGCACCATTAGGTAAAGCAACAACTTGGTCGACTATGGCATTCGAGGTTTGGCGCGTAACTGGCTTGTCGCAAAGCGGGCAGTGCGGTACCCCAATACGAGCGAATAGTAGGCGTAAATAATCATATATTTCCGTGACGGTAGCAACGGTACTGCGTGGATTACGGCTAGTAGACTTTTGGTCAATAGAAATCGCTGGGCTCAAGCCATCGATTAGATCAACGTCTGGCTTTTCCATCAGTCCAAGGAATTGCCGGGCGTAGGCGCTTAAACTCTCCACGTAGCGGCGTTGACCTTCGGCATAAATGGTGTCAAACGCTAGGCTTGATTTGCCAGAGCCAGACAAACCAGTTATAACTACCAGCTTATTGCGTGGGATTTCGACGTCCACATTTTTGAGGTTATGTTCCCTCGCCCCCTGTACTCTAATAACATCAGTCATGTTGACGCGATCCCCATAATAAACTACTTTTCGCTTTCCAGACTTGCCCTTTTTGTCCCAGATCTTCCATAATTTGCTACACATATCCAGATATGCTCCGCAAATTCTGGAAGATCTGGGACAAAAATCATCAAGCCTGAAAACCCGAAAAGCAATTTATCATGGTAATGGATTGTACCAAAAAACAGAGTAAAATGCCAGTAGTTTGCCTGGTACCGTATACTTATCTACATGCGACGTGTTATGCGATTTTGGAAAGTTATAATATTTGATGCGCTGGCTGTTGTACTTATGATACTGGCTGCGCTTACCAGCCCTTTACCCGGACCGGGTGGAATACCGCTATTAATTCTGAGTCTGACGTTACTGGCTGTTCACCACGCCTGGGCCAAACGTTACATAGACTTACTGAAAAAGCACGCGGATAAACTAGGTGATTACATCTTTGTCAAAAACCCAAAGATTCAGTTAGCTTACGATATTCTCGCACCACCACTAGTTCTCCTGGGCGCTTTCTGGCTACAACGTCACAGTGCACTCTGGATGATATCCCTGGGTTTGTTCGCAGTGTTCACTGGCATCACATTTCTGCTGGGCAATCGCGACCGTTATAAACGAATAAAACAATCAATGAAAGGAAGTTAGGTTGTGGCTGTAAAAGATTGGGTAGTTGACTATGCTTACCGCGCAAAAGCAGGACTGACGTTTAAACGCAGCGTACCTAAACACTACCTTGGCTTTACAAAGGAAAATAAAATACCCGTGATCTTACTGCCAGGCATCAGCCTAAAATGGCACTTTTTAAAGCAACTTGGCAATAAAATCTCGTTGGTCGGCCATCCGGTTTATGTAGCAAAAAGGCTGGGTAGGAATTTACTTAGTGTAGATACTTCTGCTGAATTAGTACACAGGTTGATAGTAGAACAGGATTTAAGAAACGTTATTATAGTTGGTCATAGCAAAGGTGGTTTGATCGGCAAACAGTTACTTGCACATTACAATAAAGATGGACGTATTAAGTCCGTGATAGCTATCGCCACGCCTTTTAGTGGTACTAGACTTGCCGGAATTGTGCCTCACAAAGCATTTAAGGAAATGACATCCGGAAGCACGAGTATTACGAACCTTCATGATCAGGGGCATGTTAATAAGCATGTTTACTCAATTATTCCCGCGTATGATAATCACATTTGGCATGAAACCGGAAGCTATCTGAAAGGTGCTGAAAATATTATCATCCCGGTAAATGGCCATCATAAAATTGTTTTTGATAAGACAGTTGAAAAAAAGGTCTTGGAAATTCTAAGCAAATTATCAAAGGGTCGGAAATAATATGGCAATCCGCTGTGGCACAGACATTGTATTTATTCCTGATATGATTAAGCTTTTTAAAGACGAGCTGATGCTAAAAAAGTTATTCCATGCCGATGAGCTATCCAATCCGGAGATTACTTCCCAAAGAACTAGTGTAAGCATGGAGCACCTAGCCGGAGTGCTCGCAGCCAAGGAAGCGTTTTTTAAGGCGCTCGGCATGGTACCTAAACTACATGACATTCAAATTGCTTATGAGCCATCTGGCCGTCCCAAAATTGTCGTTACGCCGCAGTGGCAAAAGTATAAATCATGCGACGTTAGCATTAGCCACGATCACAATTACGCGGTTGCTATGGTAATATTAGAGGTATGAAAACAGTTGTTGACCTCATAAAAAGTTTTGAGGAGTGGGACAAAACAGCAGTTGTCCAAAAGACAGGCTACCGCACATTTAAACATAGCTACCGGGAGTTTCATCAAGATATTCTGCGAACTGCGACACTTTTAGAAAATGCTGGGCTAAGCAAAGGCGACAAACTGATCATTTGGGGCTACAACAGCCCTCAGTGGGGAACGGTATTTTTAGCAGCAGCACTAAAGGGAGTTATTGTAGTTCCCATAGATTTTTTGGCAACAGGAGATTTTGTGGGCAAAATTCAGCAGCAGATCAAAGCAAAGCTGATTTTCCATTCCGAATTCAAGCTTTTACCGAAGCTTGGCGTTAAGGATCTTGTCATTGAGCACCTTAACCATTACATTCAGGATCTTGATGTTTACAAAAAACGCGCTCTTGTTAATCCCGCTGATATATTAGAAATCGTCTATACGTCCGGCACCACCGGTGATCCAAAGGGCGTTATCATTACACACGGCAACCTGATAAGTAATGTTGTAGCCATTAAAAAAGTGGTTGATGTCAGCCCATCCCAGACATTTTTGTCAGTACTGCCCATGAGCCACTTGTTTGAACAAAACCCAGGCTTTTTAGCACCGCTGAGTGCTGGCTGCACAGTCGTGTATATGAGGGGGCTACGGCCTAACCTTATATTTAAGGTTCTGGCCGAGGAACGCATTACCAATATTGTGTTGGTTCCTAGACTATTAAAACTTTTTGAAACCAGCATTCGCCGCGAAGTTGAGGCTAAAGGCAAAACTCATACCTTTGAAAAAATCCTTAATCTCAATGCGCCAAGAAGCCTCAAAAAAGTTTTATTTAAGCCAGTTCATAAAAAATTTGGTAAACATTTTGGTTATTTCATCTGCGGTGGCGCGCCCTTAAGTGATGATTTACAAAAGTTTTGGTTTGGTTTGGGGTTTAGGATCGTACAAGGCTATGGGCTGACTGAATGCTCCCCCGTTCTAACCGTAAACCCCCTCGAAACATCGGTTGTTGGGTCGGTTGGCAAACCAATTCCTGGTGTCAAGCTTAGCCTGAATAAAGTGGGTGAAGTGCTGGCAAAAGGCACAAATATCACCCAGGGTTATTTCCAGAAGCCTCAACAGACCAAAGAACTGTTCGAACAAGGCTGGATGAACACTGGTGATATAGGTAACCTAGATAATAATGGCTACTTATTCTTAAAGGGCCGGAAAAAAGACGTAATAGTAACGGCTGCCGGCATGAACGTTTATCCGGAAGATGTTGAAACTGCCCTAATGCGCCAGAAAGGCGTACGCGATGTTTGCGTAGTTGGCTTGCCGAGCAGTCAGGGAGAACAAGTCCACGCCGAAATATTGCCACTAGATCCAAAGCTAGATATTAAAAAGGTAGTAACTGCTGCCAACCTGGATCTGAACGAAAGCCAGCGCATAACTTCTTATGGAAAATGGGCTAAAGAAGATTTTCCACGCACAACAACCATGAAAATTAAAAAACCGCTGGTACTGGCAGAAGTTACCGGCAATCAAGCCAAATTATCCACGCCACCACCGGCTGATAGCGCGTCTAAACTCCACAGCTTGATTGCCAGAGTCTGCGATGTTGACGTAAGCGAAGTTAAGCCAACATCTACATTGGCCTTAGATTTGCATCTTACATCCGTGAACCGCATTGAGTTGGTGGCGTTTATTGAGCAAGAGTTCAACATTGATATCAAAGAAGATGATATCAACGCCACAACCACCGTCAAAGAGTTGGAAGATATAGTCAAAAAACGGGCTAAGGTGCATGAATCCAATATTTTTAGGCGTTGGTTGCTATCATCGCCTCTACGCATCATAAGAGGTGGCTTTAACCTCATACTAGCCGATAATTTATTGCGGGTGTTTGTACGCCGCCGCGTAATAGGCCGTGAAAACCTGAAGAATCTGAATGGTCCGGTTATATTTATTGCTAACCACGTAGGTTACTTTGACGCCCCGGCCATCATTATGTCGCTGCCGTGGAGTATAAGGCAAAGAATTGCCCCGGCCGCCTGGAAAGAATATTTTGAAAATGAAGGCCAGAGTTTTTCCCAGAACAAATTTTTGCGCCGCTTGCAGCTGAATTTTTATTATGCCTACGCCAGTGTGATGGTAAATGCATACCCTTTCCCAAAAAATACTGGTTTTAAGAATAGCTTGGCCTATACTGGCGAACTGCTGGATAAAAAATGGCATATTCTATTTTTCCCTGAAGGTGAACATTCCCCAAGCGGGGAGTTACAGCCATTTCGTAGCGGCATAGGCTGGATTGTAAATGAAATGAAAGTCCCGATAATCCCTATCAAACACAGCGGCTTTGAAAACATCATGGCAGGTGATGCCATCCAGTTCCCAAGATCCGGCAAAGTCACTATAAAATTCGGCAAACCAGTCCTGCTAGACGATAGAAAATCTATCCCTCAGCAAGTAAACGACCTCCAGAAACTCCTAAAAGACCTCTAACCTATTTCCCTTTACTGACTTTGCAAGAACCGTCCTTGCAATGTAGCCCTTGTAGAGTCAGGTTGCTATTCGGGTTCTGTGGGGAGGATGCTTTGGCCGTAAAGTTGCAGCTCTTCTAGCAAATATTGCTGCTGGCCTATAAGTTTTGGGTTGGCGGCTAGCTCTGCCAGACGGTTGAAAAAGCGGGCGGCTCGGCTGTCTTTTTTGCCACCCAATAGACGCCTTTCACGGAAACGCTCCCAGGCTTCACGCTCGTCGTCACGCAAAACTTTGGGGAAATTGCGGGCTTTGTATAGCGGCAACAATGCGTTTAACCTCTCATCTTTAAAATCAGGCTTCAGCTTATGCAGATCGTCTTGGGCAACTTCTCTAACTTTTTTAAGTCCGGCTTTATCACTGTTATCTATAAAACTATCATAGAGCTTAGCGTCCGCGTCTAGTTCGTCGTATATAAGCCTGGCCTGTTGTTCTTTGTCCAGTAAGTCGATAGTCTTAATCAGATTTTGGGCAAATGTAGTGGATTGCTTGAGTAACTTAAGGTGTTTTTGGACTGTCTTAAGACTCAGCTGCAAACGTTTTTGGCTATCATTATTAAAAACACCGAGTGGAGCCACAGCCGGGCAACGATTGAATTGAAGCGTTTTTACTGGCAGCCTGTCATGCTTGCAGGGATGATCTTTGCAGTAATGGTGCCAGATTTTAGCCAACTGTTCAGGTTTCATATTTAGATAGGGTGTCGGGTCATGGCGTAAATCATAGACAACAGCGCCAGCTTTTTTAGGGTGCTCAGTGACTGTTACAACAACAGTTGTTTTTTCATGTTCACTTGAATATTTACCACTCGTATACACGAATGGTTCTCTGGCAAGTGCCAGTTCTGCTACCTTTTTCTTATCACGCATTTCCAGAAGATAGTCAAAAAGTTTGGGCTGAGTCTCACGAAGCAATTGTGCCAACGCTATGGTTGCTTGAACATCACTAAGCGCATCATGGGCATTTTTGTGATCCAGACCATTTATAGACGTGAGCATGGTCAATTGGTTTGCTGGAATGCCCTTACTATCTACCGGCCACTTAATCCCATCAGGCCTAAGCGCTCTGGTCATACGCACCACATCCAGCATATCCCAGCGGCCACGGCCATCCACCCAATGCCATTCATAGGCGTCATAGAAGTTACGGTAATGCAAAAAACGCATGAACTCATCGTCAAATCTGATACTATTGAAGCCCACAAAAATAGTTCCTGGTATTGAGATTTCTTCCGTAAATATTTTCAGAAAAGCCACTTCAGTAATGCCCTCCGCAATTGTCACCTGTGGTGTAATCCCTGTAATCAATACAGCATCAGGGTCTGGGAGTATGTCATCAGTCATCTTGATTAAGTAGTTATGAGGTTCACCCAAGGGCTTGAACCGCATATCAACTCTCTGCCCCGCAAACTGCATAATCCGTTGCTCTCGTGGGTTAAATCCGGAAGTTTCCAGGTCGTAGAAAAACAGGCTTTGGGTCATGCAGCCAGTCTAGCATATACCCAACAGAAACTACTTTCCGACTTTTTGACTTGTCCTTTCCAGCCAGAACTTCCCGAAATTTGATAACCATACCAAAGGATATGCTGATAAAATTTCAGAAACTTCTGACCAGGAAATCATCAACCCCGAAAACCAATTTCTGCTAAGGTATACTAATATTCAATAGAGCCCAGAGAGGGACTACCTATTGTGATTTTAGAACCTGGCTCAATTTGCTGACGGCGTAGTTCGTGCATGATGCCCATTTTGCGCATAATATCTCGCAGGCGCTGCTGACCATGAAAGCTGCTAAAGTCAGTTCTAGCCGCGAAGCGTTCAATTTTTTTACCTGTAATCGTAAACCCAGGGCCTATCTTTTTAACTTTCCAGGCGTCATCGGTTCCGAGGGTCAAGACTGGGATTTTTTCTTTAGTTTTCTTGGCAACTTGTTTCTGATCTGTTGCAACAATTTTTTGAAGGGCGAACAAAAGTTCTTTTAAGCCAGCTTTACTATGAGCGGATATCGCAAAAAGTGGTGTGTTTTTTGGTACTAGCTTTTTTAGTTCCGCTAATCGATCTGCGATAATTTCCTCGTCTAGACCGTCAGCTTTGGTTAGAACAACTATTTGAGGCCTGCCTGCTAAATCTGTTTTATAGGCAGCTAGTTCGCCCTGTATGGTCTTGTAGGCAGTGGCGATATTATCTTGGTATATATCAATCAAATGCAAAAGTACCCGAGTACGTTCAACATGACGCAAAAATTCATCCCCTAGACCTTTGCCACTACTGGCACCCTCTATAAGACCCGGAATATCGGCTATCAGCAGCGAAGATTTTTTGTCAATATCCACAACTCCCAGATTTGGAGTCAGAGTGGTAAATGGGTAATCAGCTATTTCCGGGTGGGCATTGCTGACAACGCTGAGCAAGGTGGACTTGCCGGCGTTTGGCAGACCAATCAGGCCAACATCCGCGATCATCTTAAGTTCTAGTGTTACAGTTAATTCATCACCTTGTTCGCCTTTTTCTGCTACCCGTGGAGCTTGACGGGTGCTGCTAACAAAGTGAGCATTGCCAAAACCGCCCTTACCGCCTTTGGCAAGTATCAACGGCTGGTCTTCTATTGTTAAATCTGCCAGTACATTGCCGTCCACGCCCAAGACACTCGTTCCGAGTGGAACTGGTACAACTAAATCAATACCATTACGGCCATGCTTGCGCCTTTTGGAACCTGCTTGGCCTTCGGTTGCCTTTAGCTCCCTCTGGAATCTAAAGTTGGCAAGGGTGTTTTGATTGCGGCTGGCCATAAGTATGACGTCGCCACCTTTACCACCGTCCCCACCATCCGGCCCACCACGGTCAATAAATTTCTCATGCCGAAAACTGACAACCCCATTGCCGCCATCACCTGCCTTAACTTTAACTACCGCAACATCAACAAACATCCCCTTAGAGTACAGAGAATTTAGGGCAGAGTCTAGGGCTGAGGTGTCTTAAGACATTTGTAAAATAGTGCTGTTTTAGTTAAAAGCTGAGCAGCGCAGGCGCACCCAACCGAAAGGTACGTCGAACAGCAAAGCGAAAGCTTTCGGCCGAAATGTGCTGTTTTACAGAAGTCCTATTAACGATAGATGAATTTTTGGAAAGCTGAATGTACAGGAACCCAATCACTATAACCAACTCTGTTAAAACCTGCCACCCCGTTCATATCAGAATATTTAATCATAGCTCCATCTTCGGAGACCGATTCTACAATCCCAACATGCCCCGCCCAACCATAGCTAGTTTGTGCAATTGCCCCAGGCTTAGGGATAGAACTTACTACCCAGCCAGGAGTTCGCGCCGCAAAAATAGCCCATGTATTTGCATTACCCCAACCACCAGGAGCACCACCTTTTCTAGAAGCATAGTCAGTACACCAGCCTCTGTCATAACCACCTCCTCCTGGAAAGACGTAAGCATAATAATTGTAAGTGCTGGCTGCTGCGACAGCCACAATAGAACCATCAGGAATCATTATATGTTCGCCAGGCTTAAGCCCCACAACCTCGGCATCATTAAATGATGTAATCAAATCTTTATTGGCGTTGTATTTTTTGGCAAGGCTATCGGGCGTATCGCCAGCTTTAACAGTGTATACAATACCATTCATCCCGTTAGGGGGCATTACAATCTCTATACCTATGGCAACTGTACTACCGGTAATACTATTACTCCACCTAATGCTATCGGATGTTACCCCGAACTTTGTTGCGAGCGAGCTTAGAGTATCACCAGGTTGGGTTACGTATTTTTGAATATCGTTACGTGTTGGTAAGGCACTCGACACGACTTGTGGTTTAGCGACAACACTTGTATCGGCTGGAGCAGTTGCTTCAATAGCACTAATTGAGTCCGCATGATTGACTACGGATACGGCTTCTGGTAATCCAGTTACACGCGCAAGGTGTACAGCAATATCCGCCGAAGAAACTTGATCTAAAGGACCTGTTTCGGTTTCGGAACTTGAAGAAATTGTGGCCACTGATTGAGCGGCTTGGCCACTACTAGGAGTCTCTGCCACAAAAGCGACAACACCAATAAGCAGCGCTAAGTTAGCACTTAACAATGCAAAACGTATAAAACGCTTGCGGGATCTAGTAAATATTCTTTGTAAACGACGACTTAATGGCCGTTTCTTGCTGCGATTGCCAATTAATCGTCGGCTTAGCGTGCGTGAGGAAGTACGAATAAACTTCTCCTGTCCCAATTACTAAGGACGCTCTATTACTGGATCTTAGTTATTTTATGTAAGGAGTTCGACCACCTTACGCTGATATCTTGAGATTTATAGCAATAATAGATATAACTCCTCTGTCTGCTCAAGAGTTTGACCTCTGTTAACAGATGAGCGAGTTACGGCAACTAGTATACCAAAAAAGTGCGATTACAACAAGTTTTTATAAGCGTTTTGACCTCTGTTACTGTAAAAAATATTAGACTTCTTCTAAAACCCCATCTGTTGGCAATAGCTATTTTCAGGAGTAAGCTGGTGGTTTTATGGCTCAAATTGTAGCCGTGGCTACTATTTGAGACAGAAAACTAACGGATTGCCCTGAAAATTGGTATTGGTAAGGTGGGGTTTTAGAAGAAGTCTATTACTATCGTCCGCATTTTTTACGGCAATGTGCCGAGACATTCGCTTCATGTTCTGGCAACGTTTTAGAAAAATACGTTATTGATACACCGTTTTCATTATCATCCCCAGATACAAAGTACAGAAAATCGGTCATAGCTGGGTTTGCGACTGCCTCTAGACTTGTTTTGGTAACATTGCTAATAGGGCCGGGTGGAAGATTTTTGTTTTTATAGGTATTGTAAGCAGATTCATAGAAAATACTGGGCTCTGCCCCTGCCAGTATGGCACCATAGCCAGCCGTCGCATCTGATTCTAAGGCTATGTCAGATTTAATTCTTTTTAGAAAAATTTGTGCCACCTTTGGCCTGTCCACAGGATTGCCAACCTCTCGTTCAATTATAGAGGCCAAGATCACCCCCTGATGCACTGTCAAACCTTGCCTGGCTATGCCCGCTCGAATTTCTGGTGACAGGTATGTGTGCATTTCGTCTAATGAGGCCCTAATAATTGTTTCTGGTTTAGTATCAGCCGTTTTTTGGAATGTTTCCGGATATAAATAACCTTCCAAGTTTGCGTTTTTGGGCTTATCGGATAGTGCCGGACTATCAGCGTATTGGCCCGGCTCCAAGGCTGCGTCAACTGACTCCGGCGAAAAACCATCATTAATTAGAGATTCTCTTACCTGATCAATTCTCTTGCCGGGGAATATTGTTACCTGGCTGACATTTACTTTACCGTGAGTCAGAATACTAGCTATATCTTGTATGCTTTGGCTTGGACGCAACGAATATGTGCCAGCTTGCAGGCGATCGCGCAGATCATTAATGCGCACGTACCATTCAAAAGCCCATGAGGAACGAATAATCCCTTGCTCCTGCAGTTGTTTGGCTATGTCCTGTACCGTAGAGCCAGGTTTAACTGTAACCACTACTGCTCGCTCCGACGCGCTGATAGGACGTAAGTTCTGGTTATATGATCGTCTAACCATAAAAACAGTCGCCCCAGCTACTACCAAAGTTATCATAAGAAGACCTAGCCAAATTCTTGACCAACGTCGTCTTGAAGCACCGACTGCATATCTTTTCATAATAATGCGACTTCCTCTCCCTCCAGGTAATCTGCCAGTATAAAGCAGGCAGCTAAAGCGTCAACCTGACTTTTTTGGTAGGGTTTCCCGTTATTCAATACAGATTCGGCTTTGACGGAGGTAAGTGCTTCGTCTTGCCAGACTATTGGCAGAGCTATTTGTTTTTTAAGCCTTTCAGCAAACGTAATTACGTCTCTGGTTTGGGCTGTTTCCTGCCCATTAAGTCCACGGGGCAGACCAACTATAAGCTGGCTTATACCGTGCTCAGTCGTAAGTTTTTTTAATTGGTCCCAGAAGTCAGGACTTTGTCGATCCAAGGTCTCCAGCGCGACGGGCACTCGAACAGCAGCACGGGCTAGAGCTACTCCAACCCTTTTGGTACCAACATCAAGCGCCAAAATGTTAGTTTTTGACATTGTTTTGGTCAAAAGTTATGGTTATCTTTTTGGTGCTTTTGGGAGTAGAGAATACCCAGAAAGGACTATAATTTATTTCTACATCCCTGATACCTGGTCGTTCTTGTATTAGCCTGACTGTTTCTCCTTTTTTCTTGCCTGCAATCTGTTTTTTGATACCCTCACCGTCAAGCTGGGGCCCGGCCACAGCTATGGATTTATAGTTAAACTTTACTTCTACGGGCTTTTTGTCAGTAACTCTTAATTCTGCTTTTTGCAAACCATTATCCTGGATAGTTTGTTTGCTGGTATCAATTTGCTTTTTTATGTCTTCCTCAACTATCTGCTTCAGATCATCTTGTTTGACTCCAAATTCTTTATAAACGATAGTTACGGTTACAGCTACCTCGCTTGCGGGATCATTAACGTTGGGCATACTTGTAACCGCCGGGGTACCCGCTGCAAAGGTTTCAGCTAGAGGTTGGAATTTTTCAGACTCAAATTGCGTTTTTAATTCGTTGGTTGCCGCGCTATTCATCCTGTCTATGGCTTTTTGTTTGGCATTGTCTACATCGCCCTGACTGACTATTTGCACAATTTTACTGGTGCCGCCGGCCATAGCACTACTGTCAGTACCGCTTACACCAGATACGGAGATACTAAAAGTACGTTTAGCGCTCAAATTATACTGGCCTCCGGCCGCTTGGGCCGTTACATTAACATTTTTAAATGAATCATTCTTGCAAACTCCGGTGCCAGTAAAGTTACTTTGCGGAATAGTTACGGATTCGTTAGTTAAAAACGCGTAGGCAGTCCCATTGGCGCTAGTACTCAGCACGCTTCCTGCTGGTATGGTTACACTTTCTTCTTCTTTATAACAGTTGGTGAGCGTGACCGTTCCTGTGGCTTTTGTACCCTCGTCTCGTTGCCCTGTTGCCGGAACTTTTTCCACCTCAACTTTTTTTAGCTCTTTGTTGGTCGCAGGCAGAATTAGCTGCTTGGCATCCACCTCTTTGGCGTCAGTCTTACCGGTAATGACAATGTCGGTACTTACGTTTGATGTATCGGTTTTGATAGTTATTTTGGCTTTGGGAAGAATAATGAACGCAAATATACTACCGACAATAAGTAACACCAGTAGCCCTGCGCCCGCGAATATTAGCAGCCTAAAACGATCAAAATTAGGGACTTTTAACTTCTTGCTTAATGATTTTTTACCCGATACAGCTTTTGAGCCCTCAGCCCCAGCCGCAACCTCCGCTTTGGTGTCATTATCCAACTCAATAGTCTCTTCCGCGGCAACATGCCCCGCTAATTGTCCAATTGAAGCGTGAGGATCCAGTGGGACATCTTCATCCAGCAATGGAGTTTCATCATCTATAGTTTCCGGGCTGGTGTTAAGCTTAGGAGCCACCGGTACTACTGGCTTGCTTTGAAGCGTCTTAGCAACATGCAAACCGACTGCACCCGCTATTGGCATGAGTGCCGCATCAGAAGTAATTAGCACTAAGTTCTTTTTTGCTTCGCTTGTTGTCCGCTTTAAAAGCTTGAGATTAACGATTGACTGCAAAGAAGTAGCCCGCTTGGGCAGTACCAGAGCCACAATCTTGGACTCGGAGCTTCTGACCTTTTCAATGATGCCTGTTATCTCATCTTCTGGATCAATATAGATGGTATCTTTCGCCGTACCGCTCATAGCTTCTCTCCCGACAAAGTGAGCAGTGGGCAGTGAGCAGTGAGCAGTGATTTGGCTTCAACTGCAACCAAAAACTCATTGCTCATTGCTCTTAGCTCATTACTCTTAGCTGTTATCATATCTGTAACATCCTGTTTAGTCGCTGCTTTATGCTGCCCGTGGTTTCAGAGCCAGTCTGCATTTGCAGAGTGTCTAATCCTACTCTTAGTAGCCCCATTGCCGTAATAAATGTGTGGTCATCTACCGCCCCGGTTTTATCTGTAATACCTACGACATCTTCTGGTTGGATATGCTGTACTATTGGGCGTTTGGTAAATGGCAGCTCCCGGTACCAACTGCCTTGTTCGAGCTTCTCCATCAGCATATCAAGCGAAGAACCACCGCCGCAAAGTAAAAGCTGATTAGGCAAGTGATCATTCATGGTAAATTCACCTAGAGCTAGTTCAATACCGCTTATCCATACATCAAGAGTTTTATCTAGCGCGTGCTTGATTGCAGTGCCTTGGGCAGCGGTTACATGGTGCGCACCGTATGCCAGCTTGTAATCTTCGGCTTGTTTAAATGGAACACTCATTTCACGCTCGATTGCACGTGTAAATGCCCGCCCGCCAATACCAAACATCTTAGTTCCTTGGACACCACCGTCCTGTAATACGGCTATATCGGTAGTTCCACCGCCCACGTCCATCAGCACTGCGTTCATACTAGCGTCTTGTTCGTTACCAATGACCGAGCGGGCCACTGCGAAAGGCTCAGCCGCTACGGCGATGAGATCCATATCCAGTTCTTGAGCCGTGCGTTCCAGAGCGCCGATGTGAATTAGCGGAGCAAAGGCGGTGTAGAGCTGCACCATGACTTCTTTACCCTGGAACCCAATCGGGTTTGTTACCGGATATCCATCAATGTCAATCCGCACTAGCGCACTGTTAACAAGCCGTATCTCAACATCCTTACCGCCCAGCTCCCAGGCAAGTTGTTGTTTGGCTTTAATCTGAGCCCGTTCTTGCACCAAGCCGATAATCTGTTCGGTTTCTTCCATATCCAGCTGTTTGCTTGGGTTTTTGCGCCGTACTCTCACCGTTGTAGTTGTGCCTTTTACTAGTTCTCCGGCTATGCCTATAATAGCCGTCCGGACACTTACACCAGCCTGCTGTTCAGCCTCGTTTAAGGCTGCGTCACAGTTTTTTACCACACCAGCAATGTCAGAAATAGCACCTGCTTGCATGTCTGTTAATCCTTGGCGCTTACGGCCAACACCAATGATTGATAACTTGTCGCCCTCTACTTTGGCTACTAAAGCTTTTACAAACTCCGTCCCAATATCCAGCGCAACCATATATTGCGTTGAGCCAGCTTTTTTATTCTTTTTCTTGCTTTTAGCAAAAGCTGCGGCAGAGCCAGGAATTCTCTTTATCTTATCAAGCATAATCTTATTAAGTATAGCATAAACAGAGGTGGAGAATCAGGATGTTTTTCGTTTGGATAACCTTAGATACCCAAATGTCAAACCTCCAGCTAAAATCAATGAGCCTATTGTAGGAATCAGTACATTAAACTCAGCATCAAAATAGTAGTCATTAACGCTCACACTGTAGGGTCTCAGTTCTACGCAAGGCTCGAAGTAACTTAAATCAAATCTATACCTTTTTGCGAATGGATTATCGGATCGTACAAGCGTACAAATTACATCAAAACCCCCTCCTATTTTCCAAAATGTTACAGTTTTTCGGTTATCACATGTGTATGATGGACAGGTTAGATGATTGATAACATGGTGCAAGGGACGGGGCCATATTAAAAAAATCAAACCTGTTAGCACAATAAAGACTACAAGCACTCGACGCCTCATAACAAGATAGCTTTGATGCGGCGGATGCCGGCGGATGAGGATTCTTCTTTGATAATTTTAAATTTTTTACCGTCTTCTGCCAGTTGGGCCGTGTGGTCAACGTGGGGGCCACCGCAGATTTCAAAGCTGAATGGCTTGTCTGCGCCGTCGGCAATCATTTTGTAGACTTTTACCGTGTCACCGTAACGGTCGCCAAACTGGCCTAATGCGCCTTTTTCTTCAACCGCAACCTTGGTGGGGTATTCCATAAACGATACTTTCAGGTCCTTTTTGATCTGTACATTGACAATATTTTCAACTTGCTCTATCTGCTCTGGCGTCATCTTTTCAGAGTGACTAAAGTCAAATCTGAGCCGTTCTTCGGTAATGTTACTTCCCCTTTGAATAACATGGTCTCCTAGGACATCTCTTAATGCCTGGTACATCAGATGTGTAGCGGTGTGATACTTCTTATGTTGCAAGGTTTGGCCGCCAAGGCCGCCTTTGAATGTACCTTTGCTGGCTGTTTGACTTCGTTCACGCTGCTGGGCCATGAGTTTCTCAAATTCCTGACGCCAGTTTTGTGAAATTTTGATATCTTGTTTGAAAGCCTCTTCTACGCTCAGCTCCACGGGGAATCCGTAGGTATCATAAAGCTTAAATACTTCTTGGCCTGTCAATCCGTCTTTACTCAATCTACTTAGTTCACGTACCCCTGCCCGCAGTGTCTGGCGGAAAACTTTTTCTTCTTTTGCCAGTATAGCAATCACTTCTTGGCGTTTAGCAGCCACTTCCGGGAAATCATCTTTATACAGGTCAGCAATAACCGGTACGATCTGTTCCAGGAAGTTTTGTTCGACGCCAAGTTCAAAGGCGTACCGGATAGCCCGCCGAACTAATCGCCGCATGACGTAGCCTTGCTCTTTGTTGCTTGGAACAATTCCATCAACTGCCAGGAACGTAGCCGCACGTAAATGATCTGCAATTACCCGCATGCTTTCGGTGTGGCTATCGTAATTTTTGCCACTTATTATCTCCAGCTTTTCGATAATTGGCCACATAACGCTGATTTTGAACATATCAGGGTCATTAATTGCGGCTGAAGCCAGACGCTCCAGACCACCGCCAAAATCCACGTTTGGTTTAGCCAGCGGCTCTACACCGCCTTCAGTTCGTTTATAGGTCATGAATACACTGTTGCCAATCTCCGTAAACCGACCGCAGTCACAGTTAGGGTGGCAATGTTCGCCCCACCTAGGGTCGTGGGGTATGCCAAAATCATAGAATACTTCCGTGGACGGACCCCCCGGATCATCTATGGGCGTAGAAACTTCATCACCGGCCCTACTCCACCAGTTTTTCTTGCCATCATAAAAGAATATCCGGCCACCCTGCATGCCGTTTTTGTAACCATCAACTTCAGAACCTATATCTACCTGGTTGGTTTCTATGCCCTTTTGCTTAAAAAGCTCTGTCCAAAGCTGAGCCGCTTCCGTATCTTTATGAATATCAAATTCTTTGTTACCTATGTAACATGTTATATAGAGTTTAGCTGGATCAAGCCCAACAACATCTGTTAGAAACTCAAATAGCCACGGAATTTCCTCCGTTTTAAAGTAATCACCTAAAGACCAGTTACCAAGCATTTCAAAAAAGGTGGTGTGCCGGTTATCGCCGACTTCCTCAATATCCTGTGCCCGCAAACAGGTTTGACTGTTCACTAGTCGTGTACCCATAGGATGTGCTTCGCCCAGTAAATAAGGTATAAGCGGCTGCATACCAGAGCCCGTAAACAGCGTAGTCGGATCATTCTGCGGCACCAACAAAGCCCGCGGGATGACTTCATGTCCCCGCTTCTTAAAAAATTCTAAATAAGCTTTCCGAATTTCCTGCGCATTCATATCTGTTATAGTCTACAACAAATCTACTTCAAGCCACAGACTGATATACTTGCACGGTGATTATTTTATTGGCTTATCTGTTTTATTTTGTGGCAGCAAGTGCTTCGCCGCTGCAACGGCGCTGGCTCGCTACGAAACGAGACGGTGGCGGGCAGATTGCTTTTGCTTTCCAAACAATGGCAATCGTGGCCATTTTTGGCTTGGGGTTATTATTCTTTTTTCCTTTCGCTATTACTGGCAGTGTTGCCCGGTTGATTGCCTTAGCCTTTGTTGCCGGCTTTTGTGGAGCAGGCTTTTTTGTTTTTAGCTACAGTGCTCAAAAGCATGTAGACGCGGGTTTAACCACGCTGCTTATGAACGTTTATACTCCTGTAACCATAATTATTGCTACCATCTTTCTTCACGAGGGATTACGCCCCTTACAGATTATTGGAGCATTGCTGTTATTTATTTCCATACTTTTGATATCTAAGAAGCATCGTTTAGGGCGCTTTAGGTTCGACAAGTACTTTTGGATGATGCTTTTTAGTGGCGTTTTGCTTGGCGTTGCTTTGAGCGCCGAACGAGCACTGATGAAAACAACCGGATTTGCGGCAGGTACGCTTATTAGCTGGTGGGCTCAGGCCATAAGCCTGGGAGTTGCTGCACTAATCTTTAAAAGCCACACCACGTACACCGTACGCGAATCAGTGATTACCGGCGCACTAAAATTTCTACAGGCATTGTCCTGGGTGCTTTTGTTATTGGTGATTGGAAACCTGAGCGTTGTATCTGCGGTAACTACCTTTAAGGTGGTGGTAATTTTTGTAGCTGCAGCGCTACTCCTTAATGAGCGGGATGATCTGCCCCGCAAAATTTTTGGGAGCGTGGTAGCACTTGCCGGTTTGTTACTTATGAAATAAAGCCCTGCCGATGTCAATCTATTTAACTGTAACTCTGGTTATTTTGTCTGAGCTGTTACCGTTGTCGGTTGTAAGGTATAGGTCGTTATTTGGACCCATGACGGCGCTACGGATGCGACCAAATTCTTCTTTGAATAGTTCCTTTTCTGCCGTTATTTTGCCTGATTGGTCAAAGGTAAAAAGCCTTAGATGCTTGGCTTTGAGTACTGCTACGACTAGACTGCCCTCGTATGTTCCCCACTTGTTGCCCGTGATAATTGTGGCGCCGGACGGAGCGATGGTTGGTTCGCCTGATGACCAGACTGCCTCAATTGCCTGCGGAAACTTTGTCTTGTCTGTCATAGGGGCGTTATCGTTGTAGCCTGGTATTGGGTCACGGCCAAAATTGCCGGATTTCATGGGATTTATTTCGTCATCTCTGGCAGATCCATGTTCGACGCTGTAACCAAATACACCATTTTTGGGCTCATTCAGTAATGCCAAACCCTGTACATTACGGTGACCGTAGCTATAAATACGCGCGTCAAACGGAGCGCTCAGATTTCCCTCTGCAGCCTTGCCGTCGCGGTCAACTCGCAAAATCTTTCCGGCTAAGCTTTTAGGATCCTGCGGATTGGTGCCAATAGCAACGTCGCCAGTACCAACCCAAAGCTTATTGTCCGCGCCAAAGCGTGGCCTGCAACCAGAGTGTCGCCCCGGAAAGGTTGTTTTATTGACCGGCATGCCAGTAATAATATTGATCTGATCAGTTAGCGCCGTGGCGGTTGCATCAACTTTCCAGCGTGATACCCGAATATCGTTAGCGGTGTTGTAGCAGGCGTAGACAAAACGGTTGGTTGTAAAATCCGGATCTACCACCAAACCCATCAGCCCGCCCTCGCCTTTGGCTACTACATCGTTTACTGTATAAACAACGACTTTTTTATTATTGTCGATTTTACTGATAGTGCCGGATCGTTCTGTAAACAAGGCCGTGCCATCCGACAAAAAGCCTATGTCCCAAACGTTAGACAATCCGCTAAGTAATGTTTCGGAGGTAAGTTTTGGTTCAACTGCTTGAGCACCAGTGGAAAGGGTAGAAGTGCTTATATTTGCCGGCTTAAGACCACTTTTTAAGCTATTCTGAAGAAAACCAGCCAGTCCTAGCCCTACCAGAACTATAAATGCAGTGACAATCCAATCTCGTTTTCCCATACCGTAATCTTAATATAAGACTATGCCGCCGCCAAGTACCTGCTCGCCAGCATATATAACTGCTGACTGACCCGGGGTTACGGCACGGACTTGATCAGACAACACTACCTGTAGCGTGGTTTCGCTATTTTTGGCGCTAGAAGTCACCACCTGTAGCGTAGCTCTCACCAATGGAGCCCTATAACGAGTCCGAACCTGTAGTCCCTCATTGCTCACGTGTCCTGAGCTTGTCGAATGGATTGCTCTTTGCTCATTGCTCAGAGCTAAAGGCTCACCACTGATCCAGTGTACATCCGTAAGATTCAAGGTGTCCTGCCAGAGCTTTTCATCCTGCAAGTCAGTCGTGACGAATACTTGATTCTTTGACATATCTTTTCCAACCACGTAATACGGCAAACCGCCCCCAACATCCAAACCGTGTCGCTGACCAATAGTATAAAATATCGCTCCGTCGTGTTCGCCAATTTCTTGGCCGTTCTGATTCAGAATGGCACCAGCTGGTTGAGGCCCCAGCTCATGCAGCAAGAAATCTTTGATACCGACCTTTCCGACAAAGCAAATCCCCTGACTGTCTTTTTTATCCGCCGTAGCCAGGCCCATTTTTTTAGCCAACAGTCTGACTTCATTTTTAGTCTCAAATTCTCCTATAGGCATTAGACTTTTTGACAGCGCTTCTTTAGTTACCCTATACAAAAAATAAGTCTGGTCTTTCTCTTTGTTGGCTGCCGTGAGCAGTGAGCAGTGAGCAGTGAGCAACGAATCAGCCCCCTTTTCGTTCTTTGCTCGTTGCTCATGGCTCATTGCTCGTCCTATCCGGGCGTAGTGCCCGGTGGCAATCAAGTCCGCGCCATCCTCGAGAGCGGTTTCTAAAAAAAGTTTGAATTTGATCTCCTGGTTGCACATTATGTCAGGGTTTGGGGTACGACCAGCTTTGTACTCGTTAAGCATATAGTTCACAACCTTATGCCGGTACTGCTTTTCAAAATCATACACCTTAAAGTCAATACCAAGCTGCACGGCCACCCGCTTAGCATCCTGATAATCCTCTTTCCATGTACATGGCATGCCCGGCAAGTCCTGGCTCCAGTTTTTCATATACACGCCCACAACTGTATACCCCTGCTCTTTAAGCAAAGCCGCCGTCACAGAGCTATCCACCCCACCACTCATCCCAACATACACTGTTTTCATAGTCGCTCTATTCTACCAGATACCTGTTTTGCCGTTTACCATTTACTGTTTTCTATGCGTTTACACTTGAGCCGTTTGCCATGGAAAACAGAAAACGGTAAATGCATGGTGAAGGGGAAATAGTAAACCGTAAACAGCCTTAGAACGGTCTGTCGCCGCGTTCTATTTTCCTCTTCAGCATCTTAAGCTCGTAGCGCTTGCCCAGCCAAAACGTCGATATGATGAACGGGATAGAAATTGCCGCGGGCTGCCAAATTATACGGGTTCTTGTCCCTCCGGCATTATCACCGTCAGTTTTAGTGCCATTTTCCTGGCTTAAGGCTCCGTTGGCTACACCTACAAGCTGCAAGAAAGCGCTTACCCCGTTCTTGTCGGTTGCCTTGATGATAATGTTGTATACGCCCGGGCTATCGTATATGTGCTCAATACTAAACGTACCGGGATTTTCAACACTCTTAAGATCGGGCGCTTTGCCATCCCCCCAATCAACACTAATTGCGTATGGGCCTTGGCCACCGGATAAAATTATTGGCCAAGTTAGAGTCTGCCCGGGATTAGCACCTCTTTTGGCAAAGTTACTGGTTAGCGAAACGCGGGAACCGGCGCCCTGTTTATTATCATTAAAACTCACTGTAACTTTGTTAGAGTCCGGCCCTGGTTGATCTAGGGCATCATAGACGCGTGCCACAAGCTCGTTGGTACCAGTAAATAGATCAACCTTTATAGAAAAGCTACCATTTGTACACATCTGTGAACCTGAAAAAATGTTATTTTTGAACAGCTTCACGAGCAGCCCTACCGGGCATATACCGCTAACGTCAATTGGCACAGTGGTAAAAGCCTGTCCGTCTCTTGGCAAACTAATTGTAGCGCCTTGAGTAGGTGGAGGCGCCGAAATACGGCCTTCTATACCAATTGATCCCGAATCTTGGGCCGCGTAGACACTCGAACTAATACTTACAAAAATGATGGCAAGCAAAACTGTAATTAATGGGGTAATTACTACCAAAGTTAGATTTTTTAGTTTCATGGGTGTTCCTACTATCCCCATATTAGCATAAACGTAAACTAATTCGGATTGCTATACCCATGATAAATTGCTTTTCGGTTTTTAGGGTTGATGTTGTATGAGTCAGAAGTTTTTGAAATTTTATCAGCGTACCGGTAGTACGGTTATTAAATTTCGGGAAGTTCTGGCTATAAAAGGCGAGTCTAAGAGCCGGAAAGTGGTTTATCATGGGTATGACTACGCTTACCGACGATTCTTTTTAGCCTGACGCTTGCCAAAACGCTTGCGATACATCAGATACGAACCAATTACCACTGCTAGAATTATTGCCAGTATCAAAGCTATCAACCAGGCTGGTACATACCAGAATGAAACTTCCTGGTTAATAACTTCTGCTCCATTACCGTAAGCAACTGATGCAACCGCCGTATATTTACCGGGAGATTTTATATTCTTTACGTCATTAATGAGCGTACGGCTGGATTTGGGCAGAACAATAGCTTTTGGATCGGTGTTGTTAACATCATACGCAAACACCTCTTTGCCAAATCTACTGATAGTTACCTTACCGAATGGACGCGAGAAACCGTTTCCAAGGTTCTTAATAGCTAGGTTTGCTTTATCGGGACTACTTAAGAAAAATGATCCACCCTTGCCACTACTTTGGAATTTAAGGCTTTCTAGCTGAATCTGTTCATTTATTTCACCGGGAATTTCAATAAGAACCAGATGAGCGAGACTTGCCGTCAGAGCAACTTGTCCGCCATCTTGCGTTGCTTCAGAAGCCTGATTTTTAGGAATAGCCGTAAAACGCACAGCACTAAAATATGCTCCAGGTGAAGCATTAGCCGGGACGATAGCAGTAAGTTTTATTTCTTTGCTCTCTTGGGCTTTTAATTCAAAGTCGTTGAGCCCTTTTATTATTTCAGCCAGTGAATAAGCCGTTCTTTTTGTTGTGTCAGCCAGCAATCTTGGATTGCCGGTAATGTTATCTGATTCAAAATCATTTATAAAAGTCTTTACCGTCAAGTCACCTTGAGTAACGTTTTTAACGGCGATAGTGAAATCACGCTGATCGCCAGCAACAATGCTTATATCAGTTTTTGTAGGTGATATTTGCAAACCACTGCCACCTGTTTCCTGTTGGGCCCTTACTGGCACCCACAACAAACCAACGCCAAGAATTGCTAGACATAACAAAATTGATAATTTACGACGTATCATTAGAAACCTCCGCTAATTTTTATACATTCTGGCCTAAGTATAAGCATTGGCGTGTCTTTTGTAAATGCGTGTATGTTATAGGAAGTTTAGAAAGCAGCGGTAGCCACATAAGTTAAGGTTGTGTTGTAGACACCTGGGGCTTGATTAGCTGCTACGTTGACCAAATAACTAACTGTAAACGCGTTAAAGTCTGTTGGTAACGGCGAGCTGGTTACTACGCCATCTTTCAGAATAAATTGATTTGGAATAGCATAATCTGGCTGAATTGTCGAGCTACCTATACCTACTGGATCTTGTCCAACGCTTGGATTGCTATTTGCGCGCATATTTAGTCCGAACTGACTAGTACCTGGTGCATTATTAGTTGGAACTATTAGTGGATTAATAACTTGATTGCCTGAGGTCATTGTATTCGCGACTATGTTCGTAAAGAATCCTGTCGCGTCATTAGTAGCACCTGCAAATTGTGAAGTCGCCGTCTTCGGGCTAGTTCTGGATAACTCACCAAAATCTATATTGCTGCCAGTAGAACTCGAGCAATCGTTGGCCACAGTAACACCAACACAAAATATTAAAAATGGAGGTACGAAAGCTTGTGTAGATAACTGGTTGGCAATACTAAAAACAACACCCCCGCCATCGCCATAAGGACCAGTTCCGTCAACACTTGCGTGCAGAGATATACGTACATAGACTGTTCCAATAGAAGATGGATTAATAATATTGCTGAAAACATACTGAGCCGCCCCTGGAATACTTAAAACGGGCAGTCTTGTTAGTATTAGCCGGTTAGATGTAGTTGAGGCGTGGATGCTATAACCTACATCGCCTGCTTCTGAGTCAAGGTTTGATACTGAAACATCTAGGCCTAACGGAGGCGTACATGGAGTTTGTAACAATGGATCATTCGCGCAGTACTCAAAGACCGTTGAACCAACCACCGATATGCTTGGAATATTATAATTAAACACATGTATAGTGTTGGCATTGACCTGGGAACTTTCAGCCCTAATTGACCGATTTTGTAAAGTTGCTGCATCTGCCTCTAATACGCGAACTAGCGGTACTAATCCGAGGATTAGTACCGCTATGAACCAGCTAAACTGAGATGTCTTGTACCTTATCATTTGTCTTCTAGTTTAAGGTATTATTGACTAAATTGTAACTGGAACTGATAGTTCTAGAACGATGAGGTTGCTACGTATGTGCTTACTACACTGTAGGAACCAGTTGGAGTTGTCGCGTCAGCACGAGCTGCAAATCTTAGGACAAGCATCTCGTCTTCGACCACTCGGTTTTCAGGTTGTGCACCACCCGTAGAAGAAGCCAGGGTAGCGAATGCACCTGATTCTCTCCAGGCAAAGCCAACTGCTGCGGTACCATCACCGTCATAGTTCGCGTCTCTCACGACGTTTGTAGTACTACCACTACTAGTATCTAGGGTAGACGTAACCCCGAAGCCTTCGAAGCCTGCGGTTGCAAACGAAATTTGAGTATCTGGTGAGTTAAAACATTGGTCAGTGTCTACGACACCAGCGTTACAAGTAGCGCCAGGTACACGTAGTGCTCGTGTATGGTTAGTGCCTGATGCTACTTCAGCGAAGTATTCAATAACTACGCCATTAGCTGCATTGGTTCGCACCATAGCGGCACCGTTTAAGTTGTTGCCACCGCTAGCAGCAGCAACTGGGGAAATACTACTGACCGTTGAGTCCACAACACCAAGGTTAACAGTACTGCCAGTTAAGCCTGTGCAGTCAGCAGGGGCTGCACCATTTATAGTACCGACACAAAACTGTAGTTGTTCTTGCACGATAGCATTGATGGTCAATTGGTTAGCAGTACTAAGGGCTACACCTCCGGCATCAACTGTAGCGGCAGGAGGGTTGTTGGCACCTGTACTCGAAGAATCATAGGCGTCACCCGCAGTATCTGTAGTATAGGTTAGAATGCGAGCATAGAAGGTTCCAGTTGCAGATGGGTTTGTAACACCATCGGTACCACCTGTTGAACCAAGGTCGAAGCTAGCTTCTGAACCTGCAGCTATACTGCCTCCTGTAGCGTTTTTAATGAAAATGGTATTGGTAGTTGTTTCGGTTTGATCAACTAACCAAGTTCCAGCTAGACCCGTGAGGTCTGAGACAATCAAAGTTGACTCGACTGAGCTAAAGCCAGCTGGCGCGTTACAAACAGTACCAATCAATGGGCTATCACAAAAATCAATAATGATTGTGCGGATGTTACCAGTTGTGGTTGGTTTGAAACTTACGTCATATGTAACGTCTGTTTGACTTATTTTTGAGCTGCCGAGTTGGATCTTTCGCTCATTGAGGGTTGAGTATGCTGATACTTTTGCAAATGGCAAAACAGCCAATAGCACACTAAATAGAACTAATACTGTCGCAATAAGCAACGAAGCCGTTCTATCTTTTATATTTATGAAACTTTGCATCTTATGATCTCCTTTTGTTTTGATACTTTTTATTTGTAATGTTGAAAGTTACGGAGCTAATGTAACACAAGCATTTTACCTAAGCAAGCGGTTATCCACAGGTTTAGAATGGAAGGACAACTAACCGCCGAGAAGACAGAATACTCCAGTTGCCAGCTGCATCTTTAGAACGAACATATATCTGATGCGAACCTGGTGTAAGGTTTGTACCTATTGTACCTGTAATATTCAGTCCAGATATAGTCATAGGCGTACCGTTACCTGCGCCTGGGTCAACATCTACAAAGTATTCTCCGCCATCTATACCTGATAGAACATCATTTGCAAGTGCTGACACCGTAATTGTCTGATTCAAGGTTTTTACTCCCTGATTACCTGGTGTATTAAAGCTTATAGCACCAACAGTTGGGATAGTTTTATCAATGCGGATAGTTTGGGTAACATTTATGCTGTTTCCGGCGTTATCAACTGCAGTTCCTGACACAACTTGTCCATCTCTTTCGTTTGTTAGAGTAATAGGAGCACTACATGTATCAACGCCCGATAGAGTGTCTGAACATGTTAATGTTATCGTAACATTAGAGTTATTCCAGCCTTTAGCATTTGGAGCAGGCGTCACAGCAGTTGTTATGGTCGGTAAGGTCTTATCAATATTGAGTGTTACTGTTATCGTTGTTATATTTCCGGCGTTATCAACTGCCGTTCCTGTAATTGCCTGGTTGTTGGCTTCACCGCTCACTGTAATGGGGCTGGAACACGAATCTATCCCAGATAACACGTCATTACACGTAAATGTCACCGTAACATCATTGTTATTCCAACCATTTAAATTAGAGGCTGGTACGACAAAGGCAGTTATAGTTGGCACTGTTTTATCTATCTTCACAACCACGGACGCGTTTGCGGTATTGCCTGCTTTGTCTATTGCAGAACCGGAGACTGTTTGACTTGCTGTGTCGTTAGAAACCGTAAAGGGAGCTGGACAAAAATCTATCCCAGATAATAAATCGGTACAAGCAAACGTGACGGTCACTTCGTCTTTATTCCAGCCACTGCTATTTGGCGCTGACGTTATGGTGGCCGTAATGGTTGGCGCGGTTTTGTCTATTGATAGAGCTAGCGAGCCCGCAGCACAGTTATTATCAGGATCACAGCTTTGCCCGCTAGTATAAGTAACATTGGCTCCTTCAGTGCTTGCAGTTGTATTGGGTGGGTCTGTCGGAGTGGCGGAGCTTGGCGCAGGGTCAATAGCCGTCCAATCTATCGTCACATCCGCGTTATACCAGTTGTGTGAATTAGCTTCTCGATCTGGGGAACCCATTACAATAGGGGGTTGTGTATCAGGTATAGAATTCTGGTACAAAAATATATCGTAACCATTAATATCTGGGGTTACAAAATTTGATGCTTGTGAAGCAAAAACAGTATAATTTCCATCAAAACTTATACTTGGATAATAGCTGTTATCGTTTCCTTCCTCGCCATTATTTGAAAGACTTATCCTTTTGGTAGTGTCTGTAACGATCTCTCTAACAAAAACATCGCCACTCCCTTCCCCAATAATTCCAGAATCTCCAGAGACTAAGTCATTTGCAGATGATGTGAAAACCACAAATTCGCCATCCCCACTAATAGCAGGCTGGTTGCTATGAAAGTTACCCCCTGTACTACCATTAATACTTTTACTTAAAAGGCTTGTGGTGTTTGTTGTTAAATCATGCATATAAACATTCTGGGCATACTGTGAACCAAAAGGAAGAGGAATGTTCTCTGGAACTAGATTTCTTGCGTCTGAATCAAAAACTATCCGTGTACCAGAATCGTTGATTTGTGGACGTTGACTACCCCCATTCGCTTGTAGACCATTGCTGCCAACGCTGACTCTTCTGTTCGTACCTGTCTGCCGGTCGCGTACGAAAATATCGTATGCATCATTCGAATCATTAGGATTTTGGTTTCCAACCAATAAATTAGAAGCAAACGAACTAAAAACTATGTAACGGCCATCAGCGCTAATTTCTGGTTCAAAGCTCGTTTCATTAGCTTGATTACCTGATAGATTGATACTTTCTCTACTAGTAACTCCATTTTGACGATCGCGTAAGAATATATCAGATCGTCCATTTGTATCATTGGGCACCAAATTGCTTGCCAAAGAATCAAAAACTATGTAACGGCCATCAGCGCTAATAGAAGCTAGAGTACTTGAGTTATTTGCTTGGGTACTGCTTGTGCTTATACTCTCAATAGTCGTAATCGCTGTCTGTAAATCATGTACAAAAAAATCTGTGTGATTGTTGGTATCACCTGTTACAAGATTGGTCGCATCAGATCTAAGGACAACAAAGCGACCGTTTGCGCTAATGGCGGCTGTTTCACTTGGTCCATCGGCCTGGTCTCCATTACTGGCTATGCTAACTCTTTTGGTTATTCCTGCTTGTACATCACGAACATATACATCAGCAAATGTGTTGGTGTCTTCTGGCACGAGTCGTGCGGTTGAATAAAATGCAACATTACGGCCATCGGCACTAATTGTCGGCATATTACTTGTAGGTGCGTAATTGGGGTTAGTCCCCTGAACACCTGAATTGTTTACACTTACTAACCAAAGGGGGCCTGAGCCAACAAGAGCTTCTGATTTGGTCAAAGGGAGAATTGTAAAACCCAAGGTAAGAATCAATAAAAATGCATGGTATCTACGAATCATCACTGCTAACTTTTTCATTAAATACCTTATTTTGCTTTAAGCATAGCAAAAATATATCTTTACGTGAATTTTTTTAATATGTCGGTATCGCAACCAGGACATGATCCATACGGTAGGTACCTGCTGGGGTTGTATTTTTGGGTTTTATAATGTAGGAAATTGTAAAGTTAGTCTTACCGGTTCCTTGATTACCAACGGTTGCAGGGGAGCGTGCGATATTATCTCCTATGCCATATTTGAATTGGTTAGCTACATTGTACCCAGCGGCTGCTGTGCCATCTGCAAACATACCACTTGGATCGTTGAACGGATTTGCTCCTAGAACTGGCGAGGTGTTAGCAACTACGTTAATACCAAACTCCTCCACTGTCGAGTCAGTTGATGGCGCTCCAGTCGTTGCCTTGGCAGCAAAAGAATGGCCACTTTCACTGGTTGGCGGATTGCTAATTGTGGTAACAATATAAGCAGATGACAGATAGCTTCTGACATAAAATGAGCAGTTGCAGGTACCCGCCTGCGCAGCGCCTGATGATGGCGCGGACGGGGATAGTACGCCGAGTTCTACTGTAGCTCCAGTCACGACAAATTCTAGAAAAACCTGGTTCGGAGTGTAGAATCCAGCTTCAGCATCATAGTTAGCGCTTGAGGATGATCCAACGCCTAAACTGCCTAGACCAGCTTGTCCTTGGTAGCCAGGAGAGGATAGGTCTACTGCGCCACCGCTGCCAAAATAAGTCTCTTCAACTTTATAACTTGGAGATGAAGATTGAGCAAAAACGGGCTGAGTCATGGACACCGCAAGCACAAAACCTATTATTATTTTTCTTATTTGTCTTACTAACATACTATGAGGATATTATATCATAAGCATTTAATGCTCAGCGTACTTGGAAGCTGTTAACTATATCCTCAATATCCTGCGCATCCGCAATTGCTCTGAGATCACGAAAATGAATAACATAAGTTATTAGAGTGCCGTCAGCACGAACCATTTCCAGCTTAGTAGTGCCGCCCTCTTTACCAATGAGCAGACTGTAATCAGCCGAGTCTGTTAGGCAACGGAAAGTCACATCTTGAAGTTTGACCATTTTATAGCCTTTTTCTTTAGCATCCTTGCCACAATGATCGGATACAAATAAGGCATTGAGCTTATCATTGGCAGGACTGAAAGTAACTGGCAAGACTCTATTGGCATCAATGTTCTTATCTGCTGGTTCATTGACGTATATAGCAAGCTGCGCTTCTACCAGATTAGAGTTGAACTTACGGTACATAAACTTTGTCGCCGTCGATTCGTTAGCAATTGCTCGCCAGGTTTTGCTAGCTTGAAACTGAAAATATTGCGTTCGATATATTTCCAAGCTCGAAACAAAAGTAGATTTAGATGGAGCGGTAGTTGCACTGGGCCGACTAGCCTGCTTAGATGCACGCCATGTATCGTAAGAAATAAAAGCGCCTATTCCGAATAGTATAGTCACTATTACCAAAACAAGACGCCGGATTATTCGTATAAACCGGATTTGCCGGTGATATGTGCTTTCACGGTAATAGCGGGGCATATATACTCTTTAAAAATCCCGTGTGGCCTTACCCAGATGGGGATAATCACTACAAGATATTAGACTCCTTCCGGAATAACTCCCCCGCCAAAAAACGTCCTTTTTACCCCAAACTTCCCAAAATTCGTAAACCGTATCCAGATACGCTTTACGAATTATTGAAAACTTTGGAACAAAAATCCTCGTTTTTTCATCGGGGTTTTTATTCCGGAAGGAGTCTATTAATTTAGAAATCATTTTGTTTTCATCTATCATGATGATTTTTTAGCAGCTGGTTGCAAAATTAAATGTGCTTTATCATTGCCAATTATGGCAGAACAAGCAAATATTTACAATGTGTTTATGTTTTTAATGCCTATCATAGTATTATAAGATTAATTAGTAGGCATAAGCATAAGATTGATATATGGAAAACCAAACAGCCGAAAATAGTGAGCTGAGCTCTCTGGAAAGTCCGGAGACTAGTGTTGTTGTTGGTGGCGATAGCAATCCATCTAATAATAACATCCCTGAACCCAAGAAAAAATCTAAAAGCGCAGGCGGACGTGTTCGTTCACTAATCGGCCGTCTTAATATTTATCTTCTGCTTTTTATATTAATCGTTGTCGTGGCGATTGGTTTTACGTTGATAAGTATTCAGAGTAACCGTAAAGAAGCCGCGCCAACAACCATTACAACCCAAGATTTATCACCAGAGGATTTAAAAAAGCTAAACAATAGTGATGTGTCAGTTGGGGATCCTAAGCAGACACTTTCAGTTGAATCTAACGCAATTTTTAGCGGCAAAGTGCTAATCCGTGACTCGCTAGATGTAGCTGGCGGTATTAAGGTCGGAGGACCTTTGAGCCTGCCGGGTATTACCGTTTCCGGCACAAGTGGTTTTGATATAGTTCAGGCCAATAAGCTGACAGTTGCGGGAGACACTAATATACAGGGGCAGCTAACCGCGCAAAAAGGCCTAACTGTTACCGGTGGTGGTAGCTTTGGCGGTCCCATTTCCGCACCACAAATCACAGTGCAAAGCTTTCAGCTAACCGGGGATTTGCAGTTGAACCGGCATATCGATGCCGGGGGTACCACGCCAGGCAAAGTTGACGGAAACGGTCTCGGCTCAGGCGGTACTGTCAGTATAAGCGGCACAGACACTGCAGGTACAATTACGGTTAATATTGGTGGTGGTAGCCCGAGTAGTGGCTGCTTTGTGACCGCCAACTTTACTCAGGCGTTTAATTCTGTACCCCATGTGGTTGTCACTCCGGTTGGCGCCGGTGCTGCCAACATAAATTATTACGTTAACCGTACAACCGGCAACTTTCAGCTATGCTTCAGCGGTCCTGCTTTATCTTCAGGAAGCTTTAGCTTCGACTACATTGTTATTGACTAGCGTTGGTTAGACATCCAGAAAGACCACGACTTCGTCTTTTTTTACGTGCATTATGCCATGGTTTATCTTTATCTTTTCTTCTTTGCCTTCATTACGCACCGTTATTTCACCGGCGCTCAGCAGCGTCATGAAGTTATGGTGACCGGCTAATATATCGAATGGTCCGGTATCGTTTTCGGCTGAAATGCTTTCTGCCTGGCCATCAAAATAGACCTTAAATGGCGCATAGACCTTAACATGCATGTGCTTGCCATCACCAGTAGGCGTAGATGGTCTGGAATCTGATGATGGTTCTTTTACCGGATCAGCCATAACATGAGCCCCGAATGGTCGTAGTACGTATAACGTAGTAGGTATACCCATGATAAACCACTTTCCGGCTCTTAGACTCGCCTTTTATAGCCAGAACTTCCCGAAATTTAATAACCGTACTACCGGTACGCTGATAAAATTTCAAAAACTTCTGACTCATAAAACTTTAACCCTAAAAACCGAAAAGTGGCTTATCATGGGTATATAACGGCTTGGTTTCAACCGTACTACGTTATACGTTATACGTTCTACGTATCTCGTCATGCGATTATTTCTTCTATGCTTTGCAAAGTTTGTTCTCGGGTAAAGAAGTCGCCCTTTACACCGGTATGTTTAGTCATAACATTCATGTTCTGGGTAAAGTTCGCAATCAGCATCTTAGCTTTGGCGTAATCGGCACGATCTGAAGCTGATAGCTCATTCTCGCCAATAATTGCAATAATACTTTTAAGCGATTCGTATTTTTGCAACAAAGCTTGTACCTGTACGCTCATCAAGTAATGTCTATCACCCACAACATCAGGGGTTAAAAGAGAAGAAGTAGTTTTGCTAAGATCAACCGCTGGGCGTACACCTTGCTCGGCTACTTTACGTGACAGAACAATTATAGAATCCATCTCATGCTGAATAAACTGCACCGCCGGATCGGATAAGTCGTCGGCTGGCACATAAATAGTCTGGACTGAGGTAATGGAACCGTTTTCGTTGGAACTTAAGCGGTCCTGTAAGATTTTGACATCGGAAAATATTGTAGCCTCATAGCCACCTTCGTTAGGTACCTGATCCAAAATAGTCGATAACTCGTTTCTTGCTTGAATATAACGGTACATGTTATCCGCAAAAAATAGAATGTCCTTGTGGTTAACGTCCCGAAAATACTCAGCAGCAGCCGTTGCCGCAATTCCAATAAGCGAACGTTGAACGGGGTTTTCATTCATCTGACCAAAGAACATGCAGGTATTTTTGAGAAGATCTTCTGCTCGCAATGTATCCCATAGTTCGTGACCCTCACGAATACGCTCACCCACACCAGCAAAGAACGATAGGCCACCGCTACTTTTAGCGATGTTATTGATTAGCTCCATGGTTAGAACTGTTTTACCAACGCCAGCCCCACCTATAATTCCGATTTTTCGACCTTTAACAAATGGGGTGAAGAAATCTATAACTTTAATTCCCGTTTCAAGTATTTCCGGTGCGGACACCTTAAACTCAGTCGAGCGGCCTGGCAGCTTTAAAATATCTTTATATACAACGTCGTCGCCAGCAATTGGTGGCTGACCATCCAATGGGTCACCTATAGCATCCAATATGCGGCCAATTGTTATATCGCCGACAGGAATTTCAATGCCTTTGTTGGTACGGTTAACTTTCATGCCACGCTGGATACGCCGGTCTGAGCGAATATTTAAACACATTGCTATGCCACCAGGTTCTAGATGATCTACCAATAATTTTGTATTATGTCCATTGTCCACAATAACCAGTTCACCGACGCTAGGTGAGTCATCGTCAAACTGGGCCCGTACCACTAAGTCTTTGATAGTTGATACTACACCAGTACTCACAATACCGCTCCTGGTGAATTATTTAGCATTTTACATTTATCATTTATCATTAATTTGTCATTTATCATTTGCCAGATAAGACGATGGCCTGAAACTTGTTTGGAAAATGTGAAATTGTATTTATTTTTCATACTGATGCGCTCGCTCTGCTTTTTTTGATACTGTTGATGATTTCTTTCAAACGTTCGTCTTTAATTGCCCTCCTGGCACGATTATAGTCTAGGTGAAGGTCAGTTTTGGCTTCGTTGGCTCTTTGGTTAGAGGCACTCATGGCCCGAAATCTTGAAGCATATTGAGCCAGCTTTGAATCCAGAATCAACTGGCTCATAGCAATATTCATCATAGACCTCTCAAGGTGGTCAACGACGTCATATGTGCTTGGCTCAAAAATATAGTTTGCTTCGCTTATGATATCATCGGTCTCCTCTGTCTGCTGGCCTTTTTGCTGAACGGCCTTAGAAAGTTCGATACGTTTTACGTCTTGAACCATCAGTGAGATATATTCCTGATAGAACACGCTAGTGTTCTTATACTGTTGGACTTCGCGTATGATTGGCAATACATTAATATTTTGATCCTTGGTAGGCAATTTAAAGTACTTTTTATATGCGATGCTTCGCTGTGCCAGCTGGATTGCTCCATGATGGCCAATTACTATAATCTCGTTTTTGGCGGGATCATATGTTTTAAGCATAAGCGTTATGAGTTTTTGGTCAATGTCCCCACTAAAGCCACCCTCAGCTGTGATAATAATATAAAGTTCTTTATCACTTACCTCGACCTCCGCATTATTACGTCCAAAGCCAAAAATAGCGCTTACCTTTAATTGGGAGTAAATACCCCAGAGCTCGTTGAAAAAGAGTGTCGCCTGCAAAACTTGGTTTTTAATCTGAGCTATGCGCATACTGGCTATACCCTCAAACACATTAGTTAACTCGGCTAATGTGCCCATAGCCATTTCTTCGCGTTCTATTTCTGATGGCCGCTTCATAGGCAGATCTCCGATCTGCAAGCATACAGTAAACAGTAGACGGTAGACAGTTCTTCTCTGTAAGCTGTAAGCTGTAAGCTGTAAGCTAATTTGCTCATTTCTTAGCCTCTTCTTTCTTCTTGGCTTTTTCTTCGGATTTAGTTAGTGGCTCTTCAGGTTTTGCAAGCTCTGTTGTTGGTTTGCTTGGGGCACCTTTAAGCTCTACTACTGATTTAGATTTTAGTTCGGTTCTGATATTTTCGTAATTATCATCACCAGTTACCTTGGCGGCATATTCTACGATATTGAGCTTCATGGCTGATATATCGAGAGTTTCGCCGTCACCCATATTTAAAATAATATCAAGCATTAGCTGTTGGGCTATTAGTGAATATGTATCTGATGGGCTTTGGGTAAGCATCTCGAAAATATATTTACCCGTTTGCAAAGCTTTTTTAGCTTCCAACGCAAGTTCTGAGCCAAAGTGGGAGAATTCTTCAGCCTGACGGTAATCAGCAAGCATTTTGAGTGTTTGAGCCGCCAATGCTTTTTGACGCTTGTTGTGGCCAACTCCACCAACACGCGTAACACTAAGCCCAATATTAATGGCAGGGCGAATACCATTGCGGAAAATATCCATATCCAAAATCCATTGGCCGTCAGTAATAGACATGATATTAGTTGGCAAATAAGCAGTAATGTCACCACCCGCCGCGTTTACCAGTGGCAAACTAGTGAGGTGTGCGCCATTACTGTCCAGTCGTCCTGCTCTTTCCAGAAGCGATGAATGTGCGTAGAACATGTCGCCCGGATAAGAGTCTCTTCCAGGGCTAACGCCTGACATCAGGGCGACTTCGCGGTAGGCATGGGCATGGCTAGTGAGGTCATCATAGATAATTATGGTGTCCTGGGCTAACTGCTGCCATAAGTACTCCGCCAAGGCTACACCTACGTAAGGGGCAATATAGCTCATAATAAGCGATTCAAACATGGTACTTACCACCACGATAGCTTTTTCAATGCCTCCGTTTTTCTGAAGACTGGTGAGCAAGGTGTCAATATCGCTTCGACGTTTAGCAATTAGTACGTAAACAACAATTTGATCAGTGTTTTTTTGGTTAATGGTCAGCTGGGTTACGAGCGTGCTTTTGCCGGACTTGCCATCACCCAGCAGGGCCATACGTTGGCCGCGCAAGACCGGGAATAAAGCGTCTATAGCCGTAACGCCACTCTCTAGCTGCGTATCTAACAGTTTACGGGTATAGAGTGGTGGAGCCGTATTAAATACCGGCCAAATCGCGTCCGCGGCGATAGGGCCTTTGCCGTCAAGCGGCTCACCCATGACAGATACAACCCGTCCAATAAAATCTTTGCCAACTTTACAAACAAGCTCTTGGTGCTGGATGACCGCGACTATGCCGGTGCGGAGAGTTATGCTGCCCAGGTGGAGCACAACTACATGATCGGCGTTGACTTGATGAACAAAGCCCTTGCTACCGTCTTCAAACATTACTAGCGCATGAACATTACAGGGCTGTAGCCCACTTACACGCAGCAAGAATTTATCTACGGCTACAACTTCGCCAACAGGGTTGCCCGCAGCTACTAGTTTGTCAAAGTGTTGGTTGCCCGAATTCATTTGGCTGGAGTCTCCGTCGCCGGTAAGGATGCCGCTACAGGAGTTTTAGCCAGCTCATCCGCGCCTGTCAATTTTGAAATCAGCAGCATCTTTTGGTCCTTAAATCGTTGCCGTAAGCTAAAATCATAATATTTATTGGTAGCCCTAACTACGCAACCCGCCCCAATATTTGGATGAAGACCTATTTGCAACAGTATAAACGGATGCATTTGTTGGCGAATCCAAGTAGTTAGACGCTGCTGAAAAATCGGTGAAGGGTCCACGTTAAAGCTGATATGTAGAATCGGAGCTGTAGTCCTGACAGCCTGCAAGAACTGAGTTAGCCTTTGCCGGTCAAGCTCTTGGAGCATATTCAAATTATTTATTGAGACCATTTCATCAAATAAGCGGCTAGTTTTGGGTAACTGCACGCTGGTGCCAGGAGCCCTGATAGCAGCTTGACGCAGGAAATTATCAACTGCTTCGGCCTCACCTGCTAGCCGGCCAGCATCCATGCGTGTCACTAAGCCAATTGGCAATTGAAGCTGCACGGAACGGGTTTGTTCATCCGCCATGAGTAATATCCTCTAGGATTTCTTTTTTATTTTCATTAAGTTCACTCAGGATATATTCCAGCTGGTCATTCAAATCAATTTGATTTCCAATCGCAGCCAGTACGTAGTGATTCACAATATCTGCCATATTGTCTTCAAAGCGCTTTAGTAAGCGGGTTTTTTCTGCGGCAATTTCTTGGGTAAGCTGTTGGGACATCATCTGCCTCTGTTGCTCAATAGCTTCCTGCGTCTTTGTGATTGATTCAATCGCTAACTCTTTGGCGTCGGTGATGGATTGTTCGTATTTGGCAAATTCCTCTTGTAGTTTCTTGGTAATTTCGCTCTTCATGTATTCGTTAAGCTGTGATGTCGTCAGCCGCAAATCTTGCTGCAAGAACATTGAATTTTCGCCAATAATTTTCTCAAAATGCAGACGCCCACGGTTACGCAGCTCCTCGCGGAATTCATCATTAAAGATATGCTCAACGTCTTTTTCGGCAAGATCTGTAAATGGATCGCCTTTACCCTTACCTTTGCCACCACCCTTTTGCAGCTGAAAAGCCAAATACACAAAAGCCAGCGTCGCCGCCAGTATAGTGCCTAGAATAAGTATTAAGCCCAGTATGTCCATTTATGCGCCCACCCCAGTTAACTTTAGGACCTATGTACTTGAGCGCAGTTTGGCTCAAAAGAGAGCATCACAAGGGAGCCGTACTCTAAGGTACGGCGACCTGTCCGTCCTGTCAGAAAGACAGGCGGGGTGCGAAGCGCAGCTTTTGAATCAAAATGTGCCAAGTACATAAGTCCTCATAATCTCAATATTAAATATACTCCAAAAACACCGGTAATGAAAACAATTAAACCAGTAATAATAACCTGGAACATGCTTCGTATAATTGATTTCCTACTAAGCGGGTTACGCCCAATCGAAATTAGGGCGCTACGCACCCCTCCATAAAGAAGGCTACCCGCTACTACCGTGGTTATTGCCAAAATCAAAATCCCTATATAAACGCGAACAGCATTTACTGGTTTGCCGGCAACTGTAGTCGCAGCTTTTTGTAAAAATTCCGGCAAGTCTGCCTTGGAGCCTTTGAGTAAGGGGTTTTTGGCAACTCCAATGTCTAGGGATATTCGGCCAATCTTAATATCTCGGTTTGCGCCAGTACTATCTTTGACTTGGCTGGTGCTGACTACATCCGTACTGTCATTAAAGTTCGCCAGTGCCCGACCTATGATGTAGGGCTCAGTGTCGCCAGCTCTCATGCCTATTCCCGCAAAGGCTGATACGGCGATGTAATCACCTTGGCTGATAGCACCGTTTTGAGAGCTAACAAGCACATCATAGCGTCCGGTTTTGGATACAAACACTTTTTGACCATCAACTGCAATTGACAAAGGGGCATCGTTGGCACTTACTACTACGCCATGAATATGTTCCGCGTTCTCCTTGTTAACCGGTTCAACTTTGGTTGCATCATCCTTTTTGAGACGTACAATCATGCCTCGCTGAATAGGCTGATCTGAATCGTAACCAGACGTAACATTCTGGGCGCTTAATGACTGTGCCGCACTTAGAATAATTAGCAGGCATAGCGTGGCAGAGGCAAATAGCCGTTGCCATGAAATATACTCTCGCAATTTACTGGTTTGGATGTAGTTTGTCCGAAAATCGACCTGTCCGTCCTGTCGGAAAGACAGGCGGGGTACCGAATCGGAGCGTACATGACCAGCACGTGAGAATTGGAACGCAGATTTTCGGGCGAAATGCGCCAAACCAGTAGATTGCTTCTTGATTTTTATCTTTAACATAGGCAGTCAGTAACCATTACCATTATAAACTGACAAGCGATGTCAAGCAACTATTTCAGAGAGTACTTGCACTGTATCCTGAATATTTTTCGCGGTTGTCTGACGTCCGCAGCTAAAACGCAGCGATGCCCTTGCTTGCTTATCTGTTAATCCAAGCGCTTTCAGGACATGAGATGATTCTTCATGACTAGCGTTGCAAGCTGATCCCGCCGCACATTGGATACCCCGCTCATCCATGGCAAACAATAGACGCTCGTTATCTTGGCCTGGCAAAGTAATATGCAAGTTATTTGGCAAACGGAACTTAAGTGAGCCGTTTACTGTAACATTGCGCAGTTTGCTGTTAATTAGAGAAATAAAAAGTAATTGTAGTTTTTGAAGGCGTGCGGATTCGCCAAATCGCAACTCTTGAGCCATTTCCAGAGCTTTAGCGAAACCTATACACGATGCCAAGTTTTCAGTACCACTGCGCAAACCTCGCTCTTGACCGCCGCCGTATAAAATAGGCAACAGCCTTACGCTACTATCCACATAAAGTATGCCACTCTGTTTAGGCCCATAGATTTTGCCGCCATTTAAGGTCATCAAATCTACACCCAAGCGATTAACATGCAAATCAAGGTAATTTGGGGCTTGCGCCGCGTCAGTATGAAAGTAAAGTGGCAAGCTATTCTTATCCTGACGACGTGCCTTTCGGATTAACTCAAGTTCAGCAGCAATTTGCTTTAGTGGCTGGACAGAACCGATCTCATTATTAGCGTACATAATGCTTACCAGTACAGTTTTATCCGTTACGGCTTCAGCAATTTTTTTAGCATCTAGCCTGCCATCCACTTGTGGCAATATTTCACTATGCGACCATCCATTACTTGCAAGTGCCAATGCCGGAGCTCGAACAGAGTCATGCTCTAAGGCACTGGTTACTATGTGGGTGCCGGGATATGCTCGCAAAACACCTACCAGTGCTATATTATTTGCTTCAGTCCCACCGGCTGTAAAAATAATTTCAGGCGATTTAACCCCAAGTATCGCGGCCACAGATGCCCTGGCCGATTCCAACGCTTTTTTTACTTGTTTAGCGGCAGTATATGTGGCCGATGGGTTATAAAACTTATCAGAAAGATACGGGCTCATAACCTCGAATACACGGTCATCCAGAGGTGTAGCAGCCGCATAATCAAGATAAATATTATTCATAGATTCCGTTTACAGTTTACTATTTTGCGTTTACCGTACGTTATCTATTTTCTGTTTTCAATGGTAAACAGATCATGGTGAACGAGAAACAGTTAATTGGGCCCTAGGCGAGGTTAGCGTACATTTCGTTTTTAACACGGCTCATGTATATCTCAACCGCCTGACCCAGTCTACCTGCTTCTCTAGCGTTAAGCCGCTGATACTGTCCGCCTTGAGCTTTCAAAATGCCGTCAGGACGGACATCATAACGGGTTGTCCGGACACATTGCTGACCCTTAGCGTCCCGCCATTCCTCGTGCCATACCCAGGTGTGTTCATCTAAGCAAAAGAACTCACGCCTAACGCCTGCAGGAACCGGACCAAAGACTTGGCCACCAATTTTTGCTTCATGACGGATTAAGTTACGATATAGCTCGGCATCACGGTTTATGGCCTTTTGTTTAGCAACACTCCCTAGTAATTTACTAAGCATTTAAAGTTTCTCCCATGGCCGCAAGCGTTTGGTTAGATGATGTGGCTTCGGCTAAAGCTATAGTAGCTGCTGCCACAACATCAATACCGGTATTGCTTGTAGTATCCTTGTCTGGCTGGATAATTGCGGCTGGTGAATGGTGGAAGTCTACATTGTGCGTATTAGGGCTTAGGGATGTTTCCTGGCTGGTCGTGGCCGTGCTTGTCGCAGGATAAGTAGCAACAGCATTTTCTATAAATTCTTTGGCGAGGTTAAGTACGACAATTCTGGAGCTTACTGGTGCTGGAACACGAGCCCGTTCTTGACTGGGTGAGGGGGATAATTGTGATCTATTATATAAATTCATAATCTTACTCTATTTTAGCCCAAATAAATTGCAGGCATTCTGGGTTGTCTGATTGGCTATTTCTGCCATTGTTTCGCCCCGAAGGCCTGCTAAAAACTCCGCAACATGCAAAACATGCTTTGGTCTACAGATTGTACCACGCTGTGGAGCTGGTGTCAAGAAAGGAGCATCAGTTTCAAGAAGTAAACTGTCTAATGGGATTGCCTTTGCGGCAATTAGCTGTTCCTCTTTTTTAGTAAATGTCATTATGCCGTTCAGGCCGACATATAGCTCCCTGGACAGGATTTGGTTCAACTCCAATGTTTTGGCAGAAAAGCTATGTATAACCCCTCTAACAGCCTTAAAATTGTCCAGAATCGGCCAAAAGTCCTCAAATGCCTCCCGCACGTGAAAAATAAGGGGCAAGTTGTGCTTTTGAGCTAAATCAAGCTGAAACTCCAAGATCTTCCTCTGGTCAGCTTTTGATGAATGAGTATAGAAATAATCCAGTCCGCACTCACCTACTGCGATTACTTTATTTTTTGTGGCAAGCTTGGCAAATACTTTTAATTTAGCAGGTTCATGAGTGTAATCTTTAGCTTCATGAGGGTGTATGCCTACACTCGCCCAGCAATTTGACCGTTGTTGGACAAAATTTACCGCCAAATTACTATCTTCAAATGTCGTACCCACACATATTAATCTACTAACACCCTCATTAATTGCCTCGTCAACTAAGGACTGAGGATCACTGATACCGGCTTCGGTCCACTTATTATGAACAAAATTATCCCCACTTAACGGACTGGCCTCATGAATATGACAATGCGTGTCTACTAATTCCACTCTATGCCTTTGCGGTAGTTTCTTTTCTTGGGAAAAGAGTCGTTTCGGACTTCCTGATTATCCCTTCCTCAAAGGCATGCCGGATTTTTTGGGAGGTTTCTGGCATAAATGGCGCCAGCATTTCGGCAATTTCAAGTAAACAGCTGACCTGGTAGGCTAAAACTTCTCGTAAATGTTCTTTGTCACCTGTTTTATTGATGGCCCATGGTTTTTGCTCATCAATATATTGATTCAGCCCATGAACCTGATCCCAGACTTCTTCCAGCGCGCGATCAAACCGGCAGTTTTCTAGCGCTTCCCAGTACTGGGCCTGATCATGCTCGGCCTGCGGGGTTAAACCGATAATTCCGTTTTGATATTGCACTATCATGGCAACGGTTCTTTGAACTGCGTTTCCTAGTTCATTGGCAAGCTCAGTGTTATAGACCGTCAATAGCCTGTCCCAGCTAAAATCACCGTCATCATACGATGGAATATGTCTCAGTAAAAAATAACGGAAAGCGTCGGTGCCATACTTATCAATAATCTCTGAGGGTGCCACAGAATTGCCCAGGCTTTTGCTCATTTTTACACCGCCCTCAGCATTGATAAATCCGTGAACGTAGAGCGTTTTGGCCAAAGGCAGGCCCAGGCCCAGTAGAATTCCCGGCCAAATAGCCGCATGAAAACGCAATATGTCCTTGCCGATAACCTGGACGCTGGCTGGCCAGAACTTCTTAAAATCCTCATGTTCAGGATATCCCAGCACTGTAATATAGTTCATTAGCGCCTCAAACCAGACATACATCACCTGAGCGTCATCTCCCGGTACTGGAATACCCCAGGAAATACTGTCCTTGGGACGCGAAATACTAATGTCCTCTAGCCCTTGCTTAAAAAGATTCAAAATTTCGTGTTTGCGAGTGGCCGGAATAATTCTGAAAGCACCGTTTTCTATAGCTTGCTGAATTTTGGGCGCATACGCGCTAAGTTTGAAAAAATAGTTATCTTCTTCTATTTTTTCGTATTTGCGATTATGGTTGGGACAAATGCCGTTATTGGCTTTTACAATTGCTTCCGTGAAGAAAGCCTCGTCACCCGTGCAGTACCAGCCGGTATATTTGCCTTTATAAATGTCTTTTTCAAGCGCTTTCCAAATTAATTGAGCGCGTTGCTCATGTCCGGGATCAGTAGTTCGGATAAAGCGGTCGTTACTAATGTTAAGTGCTTTTGCTAAATCCCGGAATTTCTGACTCATTTGGTCGGTAAACTCTTTAGGCATAATCCCTAATTCTTTGGCTTTCTCGGCCATTTTGCCACCATGCTCATCTGTCCCCGTAGCAAAAAGTACAGTTCCCTTTTTTGCTCTAGCCGCTCTAGCCAAAACGTCAGCCATGATAAATTCCAGCGCGTGACCAATATGCGGTTCGCCATTGACATAGGGAATAGAGGTGGTAACAAAATAATTCATAACTCTTATCTATTGTAACAGATTAGATGGGTTAGTTTGTGGCTAGATGCCAAAGCTGACAGTGGCGACATTTATAGACTTTGAGCTTACTGCCATGCTGCCACTCCGCAACAATAGCTGACCTTTCGGCTTCAGTTTTGGTATCAAAGCTCAGCTTATCTGCGCAAGGCAGAATAGTTTCTGAATCTTCCATCTAGACTAACCTTAATACCTTAAAGCCAGTTTCATTGGGTAAGACAAGTAACTTTCTAGGTGTCTCATTTGTCTATATACTCTTTACAAAATCTTTCAAAAACAGCGTTTGTCCAGCCAAAACCGGTTTGAGAAGGATACAAGCCTTTGGCTGGTGGTTTGTCTGGCGAAACAACATTATACTTTTCTAGGAATACACCATGTTCGTTAAACCAACTTAGGTTGGTTTTGAGCCATTTCATGGCGATTCGACGGGCGTCATCATGATAGCCATAGCGCTCCAGACCTTGGACAATTAGAAGATGCAAAGGCGCCCAACCGTTGGGATATGCCCATTGAGTTGGAATGGCGCCTGGTACAAATTGGCTAAGTTGTTGGACATCGGTTGTAGCCAAACCGCCACGGTTTTCAAACCGCCGCAAGGCTTTGACCATTTGCTCGGCTTGCTTTTTGGTAGCCATGCCTGCCCAAAGCGGATAAAAGCCAGCCAAGGAACTAACTGTACCTCTGCGCTGCTTATCGTAATTGTAATCATAGTAAAGTCCACGTATGTTGCTCCACATCAGTTCATTCATGGTTTTTTTACGGTGCGCCGCAGCTACTTCCCACTTTGCAGCACTGCGAACATCGTCAATCAAACGGTAATATTTTGCTAAGTCTTCCTCGTACTTGTAAAGCAATGCATTTAAATCAACCGGCACAAAACTTAAAGCCTTGCGGCCAAATCGTGGTGTCATATCCCAGCCGCTTTCTGCCTCTGCCAAATCATTAAGCAAGTTAATATCGTAGTAACGGGACAAGCCCCGAAAAACCTGTCTTGCATTAGGCTTTGTCTTGCCCATCCAGACGCTTTCGTATTCCTGTTCGGCAATCTTCATGTGTGTTGTCAACCATTTTTCATCCAGATCGTAGCTTTTATAAATGTCCCAAATAAATGTGGTTAAAAATGGCGGCTGCGACCGCCCCGTTAAATAGGTTCGTGAAGCATTTGGGATTACCTTAAAGCGCTTAAACAGTGATGTCAAATTATTTAAAATCCCAATCACTAGTTCTTTGTGCTGATCATCCAGCATGCCTTGGACCATAAAATAGCTGTCCCAGTAATAGAGCTCGTTAAAATCAAAATCATGCCCTTCCTCATGAGCCGGCACCAAATAAGGATGGGGCAGGCCCACCAGACTTTCGTCGTCTTTGGGATGTGAGCGCTGCAACTTGTGCCAATAGGCATTAATGTAATCACGCGCCGGCGCCACATCTGCGCCGGAAAGCTTTACATTGCCTGGCCAAAATTTGCGAGCAAATTCCTTGGGTATGTCTAACATCATTACCCACAGCCTAGAGTAGTCACGCCAGGCAAGTCAAGCCACAAATTAGGGCTGGCAAAATATGCCGGTGGTGAAGTTTTTAACCATTTACAAAGGTCAGGGCGTGGCCTATTTTTCCGGCTCGACCTGTTCGACCTATACGGTGAACATAATCGTCGTAGGAATTAGGCAATGAGAAGTTTATAACATGCGTAATGTCTACGACGTCTATGCCGCGGGCTGCTACATCAGTCGCAACTAAAATATTGACCTCGTTTACCTTAAAGCGTTTTAGGGCTCTTTGGCGTTGACCCTGTGATTTGCCACCATGTATGGCGTCTGCGGAGAATCCTCGGCTTGAAAGTTCTTGGCTAAGTTTTTCTACTTTACGCTGAGTTTCGTCAAAAACAATAATTTTTGCAACATCACCACGTAGTAAAATATCGTGTAGTTTATCCATTTTGTCATGTGGCGAGTTGTATTTAATTACATCCTGATGAACGTTATCACTACTAGCCCCTGCTTTCAAGGATATCGTAACAGGATCGTTAGAAAATGATTGAATCAGGCTGTTAACCTTGCTATCAAGCGTCGCGGAAAAGAAAAAGGATTGACGCTGAGGATTAAGTTGGTTCAGAATATGGCGCACATCATTGATGAAACCCATGTCCAGCATACGGTCAACCTCGTCCAAAACTATCGTATTAAAACTGTTCAGTTGTAAGCTACCGCGTTCAAGGTGATCCTTAATGCGTCCCGGTGTACCTATAACAATACGCGGTCTGTCGCGCAGATCGCGCAGTTGCAAACCCATGCTTGAACCACCTATTAGTAACGCGCCGAACAGTCCGCTACCCTTACCCAGTGAACGGAATTCGTCTTGGATTTGTTCTGCCAGCTCGCGGGTAGGGGCAATTACAAGCACTCTGGAGGATTTATCAAGAATCAATTTGTTGAGGATTGGGACACCAAATGCCGCTGTCTTGCCGGTACCGGTATTAGCAACACCAATGATATCCCTGCCTTCCAAGCCGGCCGGAATTGTCTGATCCTGAATGGGTGATGGCGTCACGTAGCCTTTAGCAGATAAATTAGCTTTCAGTATTGGCTCAATCAAAAAGTCGTCAAACTGATGGATGGCTATGTAGGCCTCAATTTCAGTAGCTTTGGCAACCTGCACAAAACGCGCCGGGTCAATATATTGGCCATGCCTATTTCCTGATCTTGGAGCACTGTTACGGCGGCGATTATTATTAGCTACACCTGGGCGGCGGCTGCCGCGAAATGAATATGTAGAACTTTGCATAAAAAAAGAATCCTGTCTTGTTATATTTACTCGTTTTGCCTGAAATGAAATCGAGTAAATAACTAACAGACCCGGATTCATCTAAAACAATTACCCTTATAATAGCACATTGCCTGCAGATTTTCAACCATTTACGGAAAGTTATTGAAAATATCATCGCCAGCGTGCATACTCCATGTTACGTAAGGGGGGAAATTATGTCTAAGGATAAAGGCCGTAAAGAGGTCAGAAAACCAAAAAAACCTAAAGCTACTTAGGTCTTCTTAAGATTAGTTAGCCCAAAAAACAGGGGAGATTTTAATCCCCTTGCTCATAAAATGGGCCATCCATATCCTGTAATTGTGCTTTCAGGAACTCGTCCAGATCCATATCAATCTCATCATCCGTATAATTACCCATTGGCAATCGCTCCTTTGCTTGCGCCTACCCCTCCATAGGCAAATTCTAGTATAAGGTGACTCCGAATAAGAGCTATAAATTATCTAACAAAGTCTGTTGTCTGAGTTGTCTGAGTTGTCTGACTTATAATAACCAATAATGGTGAAGATTATTCATGATAGCGCGACTCCAGCACATGGGCAGCAGGTTATTAGCGTCTGCGCGTTTATCCATTATAAGTTTGATGGGGTTTTAAAGGTTTTTCTGCCTATGCGAGCTCTGACCAAAAAGTTTTTGCCCGGAATTTATGAACTGCCTGGTGGGCATGTGGACTTTGGAGAGGATTTGGTCGTGGCACTAAAACGTGAGGTCAGCGAAGAGTTTGAGATGAACGTCAATGTCGGTGATGCCTTCGCGGCATTTACATATCAAAACTTGATCAAGGGCTCTCACTCCGTGGAAGTTATATATTTCGCGAGTTTTACCGACCCGCTGGATCAGATCAAATTCAACCCAGAAGACCATGCCTCCATAGGCTGGTTCACCCGCGCTGAAGTTGTGGCCAACAGCGACAGGTTGATACCAACCGAGCATGTCACCCAAGCAAATCCAGGTGATGATCCAGAGTTTCGATCAATCTTAAAAGGCTTCGACTTACTCAACGGCGCCGGTCTTGATTTTGGCCAAGCTAAATCAATTTGAATAGTTCTGGCCACATACTCGCACTGCCAACAAAACTGTCTGGGTTAACTTGTGTCTCTCTGGCTAAATCACTCTTCTCTATCCATTTTGCTGCTTCAACTTCATCCGGATGCAGTTTAAGCTCGGTGACTGGATGATCCCAAATCAACTTGAACCATTGACATACCCGTTTGTGTCCTCGAGTCGACACATAGATTTGCTTTTGAAAGGCATTCAGCGTGACAAATTTAATGCCCAGCTCTTCTTCAAGTTCTTTCAGAGCACAATTTTCATAGCTTTGACCTTTTTCAACTGTCCCAGCTGCAGCTGGCCCCCAACAGCCTGGATCCATTTTCATACTCAAAGCTCGTTGAGCAATAAGAACGTGTCCTTGACTATTTTCTATCCATACTGCGATTATTCTAATCCGCTCAGTTGGCAATAGCTGCAGACGCAATTTGTATTCAATTACGTTATCATTCTCGTCAACCACCACCGATATTTCATTGTCGCTCATCCTTTGCTCATAATTGGTAGCTTAACATCTCCTTCTAGGTACTGTTTATAAAGTTCGATGTGCTCGGCGTGGTCGAAGGCAATTTGTTCTTTGGATGGCAATTTATCTAATACAAACCATTTAACTTCTTCAGATTCGTCATCGGCTTCACCAACTTTTTTGGTGGCATCACAAAAGTATACAAATACGACGTTCTGCCTATCTTCGTTTGCTCGATCTGGATTATCAACTATGGCTAACAGGGTTATATTTTCAACCGCCCAGCCCGTTTCTTCCATGACTTCCCTGCCTACAGTGCCTACAATGGTCTCGTCGCGCTCCGCATAACCACCAATTAGCCCCCATTTACCCCCTTCCAACAGATTTGGGGATCGTTTAACCATTAGAATCTTGTCATCTTTTAGCACGATGGTGTCTGCAACAACATGACGCAGTTTACCTTTGCCACCATCTTCAAAAACACAAGTTATCATTTAAACAATGTACCATAAAGCTTTTATTGGGCATCAATAAACAACATTAGCATAAAGCTTGCTTGAATATATGATTGGCGAGACGTAGAAGTTGATTTGCTTTAAAAGCAGTCAAAATGACTTAACAAAACATACTCGATCGGGTACAAAATGTTAAGTCTGAGAGGTGTTGTTATTGGAAATAGTGATACTGGTATGGTGGGCGCGTACCAGCTTCAAATTCCTGCTGGCGGTGGCTCCACTTTTCCACTTTTGATGGGTACCAAGTTTGTCCCATCATCATTTTGTCATTTTTGTGTTTTTGGTAAATGTATTCAAACGCTGCAGCCCAAGAATCATATTGTGTATTAGAAACTAGGTTATCACTGCCGAAACGCTGCGAATAACTTTGCAACACGACCGGTACATATAAAAACCCATCTGGATATTTTTCACCTATTGATAACATGATCTCCCAATCTTCCATGAGGGTAAGGTCTTCATCCCACCGTAGTCCTTCGCTATAGAGCCTTTTAAGATGCGTAAACCCATTCGGCGAATGGCCAGCTTTACGATTAAAAATGTCCTGAAGCGTGAATTCCATTGGAGTATCGCCTGAATCATCGATGGATTTCGTAAGCTTTCCGTTTTCATAAAGCTCCAAAGTCCTGATAGAGCGCGGAAAGGCGAATACTGCTTGAGGATTTCGCGTGAGATGCTCGATCATTGTTTCGGCACATTTAGGTAGCAACAGATCGTCACTGTCTAAATATATGATCCATTTGCCTTTAGACTTCGAGATGCCATAGTTTCTGGCCTTACTCGGGCCACCATTGGCTTTGTAGTAATAGTGGATTCTTGAATCATTTATGGATCCAACTATTTCTTTGGTGTTGTCGGTTGAGCCATCATCAACAATGATTAGCTCCCATTTCTGATAGGTTTGCTCCAGAACACTCTGAACAGCCTTACTGATTGTATGGGCGCGGTTGTAAGTAGGCAATATTACCGAGATTAATGGCTCTATGTTCATGTCTTATCAACTATTCTACAGCTTAAAACGTCGAATAATATTGTTGGGCCGTACTAGTACATGTTGCGCTGAGGCTTGGGCTATCAAACGATTTGCATAATTCCATGCCCTGTTTATCGCTGTGAAAATAGCTTATGAAGTCTTTGACGGCTCCAATTACACAATTGCTTTGGGCAGTGTCAGATTGCCCCAACAGACATGTCGTTTTGGTGGAAGCCACGTTGCTAATAGATCGGCCAGATGCATCGCGGCCTAAGCTTTGATAACAAATTACGTCTAGGGGTGCTTCTACACCAGCACAAAGCACAAAGACTTTTTCAAAATCGCCGTTTTCGACTTGTAGAGCGTGCGAAGTCTGCATTAGGTAGCACTGCTGCTTAAACTCCACATCCACTGCCGTGCAAGGATATAACGCGTCGTCAGGTTTTATATATTTAGTAGAGTGCCTGGCGTTCTGGGAGCTCATGATGTTTTCCATGAATGTACCTCCGTAGCAAGACTCCCTCTCCCACTGGTCGCTGAATTTACGACACAGCTCCAGCACATCGAATAATTCATCACCATTAATTGCCATCAGCCCATGGCCCAACCCATGCACACAGTTAAAATGATAAAAACCATATGGGCTCTTTTGTTTAGCGCTCTCGCAGATAGTAGTCATGGTGGCCATTACTTCATCCGCGCCCAACTTGTCCGCAACGCCCTCCATTACACCATGGTAGTAACCAGACCAGCAAAAGTTATCGCCCTGATCGTATGCAGATACTGTGTCGCTGTATTTTGCCGCGGCCGTACGTCCAATCACATGGACAATTTGATGGCACTGGCTACGCACGTAATCACTGCTTTCGTAGGACTGCCGCAGATCAGCAAACGCTGCTTTGGGTGAATCCTGCTCAACCATAGCTTTGTATCGTTCTTTCCAACAATCAAAATCATTAGCCTGGTGTGCACAGCTAACAATCGACGCTGGAACACTAGTCTTAACAGGCAGCTGCTGAACAACAACCCGCGCCCCAATAGCAGAAACCGCTAACACAATCAACAACCCCGAAGCCCAAAATCTTTTAATAACCGTGGCCATTACCAGTCAGTATACACCGCCACTAAATACGGCATGAAAGGTTTTACTGATGTGTTGCACCAGGATACCAAAAACGATCCAATACGTATTGCTGCCGTCTACTAAGCCGGAACAAATACAAAAATGTTTGCTAAAGCCGGTGATGATTTTGAAATTGAAAAGTTTACAAGTCCGGAAGATTTGGCCGACGTAATAGTCTTCATGCTAACCCGCCCAGAAAAAATCTGGCTAAAAGAAGTTCAGGTTGTTTATTAGACGTCTTAGCCCAGTGCTATAATAATTAAATGACGACAAAGGCTGGCGCAACAACAAAAGATATAGATGATGTGCTACAGGTACTTGATACGATGATGGCCAGAATTGATGAGAGATTTAACAAAATTGAGACGAGTTTGGAAACGGCACAAAAACAAACTCATAACATTCTTAACCATCTTGACAGCATAGAAAAACGCCTGGAAATATCTGATGATGAACGATTGGTTATGGCTCATCAACTAACCCGTTTGCATGCTTGGGTTGAACAGGCTGCCGAACGTATTGACGTTAAATTCGCTCACTAAGATTTTAGAACCGAGAGTTAAATGCAATTTCTAATAATTGGACAAGACCGCCGAGACGATAAAGCGCAACAAAGACGATTAGCGGCCCCGGCAAGCTCATATTGACTTAGGCGAACAGCTTAGACAAGCTGGAAACATGTGGTATGGCGCGGTACTTTGGGATGACAATGACCAGATGGTTGGATCAATGCTGATCATGGATTTTCCATCCAAGAGTGAACTGCAGGATTGGTTAGACCGAGAGCCTTACGTGACAGCAAAAGTCTGGGAAAGCGTTGAAGTCCATAAATGCAATGTGCGCGACCCCTGGCAATTTAATCGCCCAAAAGAATGGTTTGAAAAGAGTAAATCCTCGTAAATTACTCCACAGCAGCGAGTTGGACTTGGAAAATTAGGACTGCATTGCCGGGTATAGGACCCTGGCCTGATGGGCCATAGCCAACCGCTGGCGGAACAATCACAAGCCGCGTACCGCCCACTTTCATGCCAGCTAAGCCTTGCTCCCAGCCAGGAATAACTTGGTTAGCGCCCATTTCAAATACAAAAGGTTGTAGTTTTCCATCTTTGTCTGGACGTGTCGTATCAAATAGTTGGCCATCAGTGAGCCAGCCCTTATAGTAAACAGCTGCTTTTTTACCGGCAGTTAATTCATCACCCGTACCCACCTGCACTTCGCCAAACAACGCGCTTGTCTCTTCTTTATACTTATCGTATTGCCCGAAAGTTGTTGGATCAAACGGGTTAGATTGAGGTTTTGAAGATGATTTATTTGAATTACTGCTGTCAGGCGTCAATTGCCCAAGGTTATTGGCGCTCGAGCCATTGGTTACGCTAAGTCCGCCTGATGATAAATTACTTTGACGAGGACGATTAAGGGGAATGCTATTTGGGTCACTCGTCTCTAAAAGTCCTCCCGTTGATGTTCCTTGCACGTTTGAAACCTTTTGCTCCACCAACTGTGTGTTCTGGCTCGGTACAACTGCCCATGCCACTCCAGCTAGCCCTATTAGACCAAACACTATTCCAACAATCACATATTTATTTTTTGACATGTGCTTAGATTGTAATAGACATTGCCCCCGCCTACAAACAAAAAAGCACCAGAATTATCTTCTGATGCGTTTTTGGAGGAGCTGCCGGATACCGCCTCCGGGTCCGCTAGTTTAACTGGTTAGTCTATCCTACAGGTATATGTCATTTGAATTCTGTAAAACATAGAAATGACCAAAAAGTTTTACAGGTTAATCCATTATCTTAGCTAAGTTTATGGATCAGTCACTTAGAGCAATCAGATGATTTGACGTACCTTGGCACTATCTGATGTCATGTCAGGCACGGCTTAAGTCGTAACTTAAGCTATTGCGAAAGACTTGGCGGGTGCAAAAGCACTCGCTACAAAAGTCTTTGCGCGATCAAAAAGTTTTACAACTATTTGGGTTCGTCTATACGCTGACAAGCGACCTGCTGATCTAACCGTTAAAGTCCAACGTCGAGCTTAAATTCAGCCCCGTATGATCCGTCTAATCGACGGAATACGTATTATAGCAAATTACAACGCTTATGTCTAGTGCGCAACTGCTGGTTCTGCGGGATCTGGAGTATCAACATTGCGGGAAGGTTTATATATTAGCCAGAACAGAATGCCACCGATAGCGATGGTAATTGATGCCACGATTATTGGAGCGTTGCGGTTGATGCCTCCGAGGTAACCCGTTAGGGCGGCAGGAATTGCCTGAGCTAAAGCCTGGACACTCGCCATAATGCCCAGGACCTCTCCTTGGATTTTGGCACTAGCTGTGCGGCTGACAAGCGCTGTTGAATTGGCTATCATTAGGCCCACGAAAATCATGATTGGGGGAGTTAAGAGAAGTAGCTGTGTAGTGTTAGTTGGTATGAAGTTAAGTAGTAGCGCCAAGCTCAAGCCAATCGTGCTAAATTGCACAATCTGCCAGTTGGCAAAACGTTTGGCAAGAATCGGTGTAATCGCGGCTTGAGTAAAGGCAATCCAGAGACCAATATAAGCAAAGAAATCGCCCAAGTTGTTGGCATTGAACCCTAATCTATCGGTTACGTAGACACCAAAGAAAGTGGTGAAGAATGTGAAACCACCCCAAAACAGAAATATAGTTGGAAATACCGTCCGCAAACCCGGGGCTGTAGCTGCGCTAATGATGTTATGGACAGACTTGTTCCACTGTATGCGCAAGCCTTTTTGTACTTTCATGAGAGTTTCGGGAAACCTAAATACTACGATCAGGAAATTAAGGGCACTAAGTATGGCGGCAAACCAAAACGGGGTGGCCGCGTTAAACCAGGATGGTGTTGTGAAAGCTTCGATGGGTCCGATATTCAACAACGTTACCCCTGATGTAGCTAGCTTACCACCAATATATGGCCCTAACACAAAGCCCAAACCGAACATGGCGCCGACTAATCCAAAGTTACGGGTGCGGCGTTCCGGGGGGGTTACATCTGCCACGGCTGCTTGGGCCACACTAAGGTTTCCACCCGTAAAGCCATCAAAAGCCCGGGCAAAGAACAATAGCGGAATATTGCGGGTAATAATGCCAATGGCGAACAAAACATAACCAAGTGACGTACCGGCCAGGCAAAAAGCCAGAATTTTTTTACGGCCAAAACGGTCAGATAGTTGACCGAGGATTGGGGTAGAAAGAAATTGCATGAAAGGGTAAATAGCAAACAAAAAACCTAGTAACACCAGACCATCTTTGTAGTTCCAGCCAGCCGGCAGAAGATAAAAACCAGAGGCAGGATTACCCAGTAGCTGCGGAATCACTGGAATCAGCAGTCCCACGCCCACTAAATCAATAAAAATTGTAAATAGTACTATCGGGAGGACTTTGCTTTCCAGTTTTTCTTTGAGCTTATCTTTCATAGCTTTCTCCCTTTACTTTATTCAACACTAAACGGGCGATGGCAGGCACCAGTTTTGCCGGGTTGGCAGGATAATTTGTGCATTTGCGTGAATATTTCCAGTAATTGTTGTTGCTTTTTTTCGCCCAGATCTTCAAACATTGGCGCATGGTAATTGTTCAAAATATCCATGGCTTCCTCGCTGATGCGCAGACCTTTGGCGGTTGGGGCTGTCAGGTGATCGCGCTTATTGGTAGGGTTAATCGTTGTTTGTAAGAGCCCCTTTTCATGCATTAGCTTAATTTGCCGGCTGATACTAGCTTCTGTTTGGCCTAAACATTCGGCAATTTCTTTTTGTTGCAAGCGAGCAGCATAAGGGTTTGGCGAGCCCTCAAGTGCCCAAAGAATTTTTAGCTGAGACAAGCCTATCCCCAAACGTTCCCGCAAGGCTTGATCAGATTGCTTAGCAAGCACAGAAGAGAGGTGCTGAAGCATATATCCGGTGTTTCTTGTTGGCCCCATATCCAGCTTTCCTCCTTTATCAAAAGTATACGAAGATAATACTTAACACGTCAAGTATTTATGCACAGGGCAGGGGATTACCTAGTTTTGGGCGTTGAGGCAACTTCATAAATTCGGTGCCAATCATCTAGGGATAAATTCTGAGGACGTAAGCCAGATGAAATATTCGCCTCAGCGAGAATCTTTTCTATCTGTTGTTTGTCTGTTCGGAGCCCCCCTGCTAAGGAGTTGAGTAGTGTTTTACGCCTTGCCGCAAAGCCAGCTTTTACAAGACGAAAGAATTTTTTATGATCAACCTTAGGATAGATAAGTTCCTTTCTACGCTCCATAATTAGCACCTGCGAATCAACCTTGGGTGGTGGAGTAAACAGCTTGGCAGGTACAATTTGCCCCAGACTTATTTGCCAATAAAACTGAGCACTAACGGATAGTAACGACATATCTCCAGGTGCTGCCGCTACCCGCTGTGCCACCTCTTTTTGCACCAGAATCACGACTTTGCTGGCTTGGTTAGGTGTTTCAGAAAGTACCCGGATCAGGTTACTGGTAAGGTAATACGGGATGTTGGCTACGACCTTGTAGCTAGTAGCCATCTTCTCAAAATCAAACTCCAATATATTTCCCTCTATTAGATCAAACTTTCGGCCGCTGAATTTAGATGGCAGCGTTACGGCCAGAACCGGATCGAGTTCTACCGCAGTCACATGAGCACCACGGTTCAGCAAGCTTTCTGTCAAAGTCCCCGTACCCGGCCCTACCTCAAGCACCTCATCGCCATCTGCGACATCACCCGCATCACAAATAGCTTCAAGCGTAACCGGATCATTTAGCCAGTGCTGCCCTAAACTTTTCTTCGCCACAATCTCTTCACTCATCTGGCTGATTATAACAGAGAGGAATTGCATCTTGGAAACCTGCTAACTACAGCACCAAATTTTAAGCAACAAAAAGCCCGGGTTTCCCCGGGCTTTTTGTTTTCCGCTTCAGGAAAGAGCAGCCAGAGAAATGGAGCACATTTCCCTGAGCGATACGGGGTCCCCATGAAACTGCCTGTTTCGTGGGGTAGGGTGAGAGAACCTATCCCGGTTCTCTCATTATTACTACCAATGATGGTGGGCAACCCAGTAATTGTAGGAGCCTTATCAACCGCCATGTTTCCGCGCATAAGCAACCATAGATTCAGCGGTAAATATCCTGAAGGCCAAATTTTGACGTGCAACCAGGCCATGGCTGCCAGCCACGTCGTTTATACAATGTGGTTGCGGCTATATCCTGAATATCGGGTGGTGTTTGATCTGGTCGTTGTGTGTTATAAGGAGGGGGCGCATTGCTTTGCCATGTACTTTGATCAAATTGGTAAGCTCCGTAGAAACCATTGCCAGTATTTATAGCGTAATTTCCGCCTGATTCACATTTTCTTAAGAGTGCTAGTGCTTGGCCAAATGATCCTTGCGCTCCGCGGGCAGTAATTTGCGTTACGGGTTCAAGTATCCGTACCTCTTGTATAATGTGACGAGTTACTTCTTTGCCGTTTTGCAGCTCCAGTTGATAGGTCACCATTTTTTTGCCGGGGCTGCCTTTTTGCCTGATGGCGACTGTGCCAAAGCTAAGGGAAGTATCTTCAATAATTTCCGTTTTCATGGGAATCGATTCTTCACTAGTGATAATTTGGGTGCCAAACCTCGTCACAAAAACTTGTAGGTTTAACTTCACTGGTGTTGTAGCTTCAGGCTGCACCGTATCCCCGTTTGCCAGAATGATGTTTTTTTCTTTCAAAAGTTCGCCAACTGTCTTCGCGTGCGTACGAACCGCCACCGGCGTACCGTAAAGGTTAAGGTTGGTTAGAGTTGCCCGTTCAATCACAATTTTTTCACCGATAACCTGGTCACGCAGCAAGTCATCTGAAACGTTTTGTTTGAGCTTATCTTCCGGGAAAACCTCTATGCCCACCTGCGCCGCTACGCTGCGCGGAGTGGTGGCCGCGCTTAAAGCCAGAATCCTTTTTTCGCCGTCAAAAATTGTTACTGGTCGAGCCCGGTAGATATTGATCCTAAAATTATCATCTTCAATGGGTGTATCTTGGGCTGGCTCAACTACATCACCGTCTTGTAGATTAACTTGTACACGTGTCAGAAATTCCTCTACGTTTTTTGCGCGTGTCGATACATTTTGTTTCTCACCGTCCAGCGATAATTGGACAATGTGGGTATCAGCTGCTCCGATAGTTTGGCTATTTAGAACCACAGATGCAATCATCGATAAAAAACTCAAAACAACAAGCGTTATCACCGGCACCACAAAAGGATGCTTGTGGACACCACGAGCTTTTAAGCCCTGTCTTATAGATAGTTTTTTCTTATTCATAGCCAGTTGGTTGGTGACAGAATTAACAAACAGTACTCACCTGAGCCATCCTTTAGTGTAACAAATCGCCCGGGAGCTGTCTAAACTGTTAGTTATGGGGTAAGGATGAATCAGATTTAGAAGCTAATTTTTTAGACGCATTCCTGGGATTTTGCCACCATGACAGTGCCGATGCAGCATCTTTTGTAAAACTTTCTTTGTTTTTAAGCGGCAACCAGTGGACATCCGTAATTTCAAATAATCTTGGTTTTATAGAGGGCTTTTTTTTAATTTCTGCGAAAAAACAGTAGCAATCAATAGGCAACCCATATTCTTTATATCTTTTTTCAAACATGAAACGCAACTGTTTGGCGGTTAATACTACATTTGTTTCTTCATGTAGTTCCCGCAGTGTTCCCACGTGAGGATCTTCTTTCCAGCGCAAGCCACCTCCTGGCAATCCCCATTTACCACTACTGAGCCATCCCCGTACTGCCAGAAATTCATCTCCGCAAACCAGCAGTAGGCGAGTCCTTTTAGTAACCCGCAAATAAATCCAAAGCAAAGGCCAGCTAGCCCAGAAAGCAGCCGTGCCGAGTTTTTGCCACAAAGATTTCACAACTTTTCCAACGGCGCGAAAGCTACATTCAATTTCTTTGTACCTTTGCCTTTGAAATAGATGGTAGCGTTGTCGCCCTCTATCTCCAGCACAGTGCCCATTCCAAACAGTTGGTGTTTAACACCATCCCCCTCCAATAGCTCAGGAATATAACGTGGTTCGCCCGCTATTTCCAAGGCCGGGCCTTGGAAATCTTGGAAATGGGAAAGCTTAGAGAAGTCGTTGTCTAGGCCGGAGGCCAAATGTACTTCGCCGTCTATCTCACTCAAAAACCTGCTGGGTGGATTATGCTGCATGCCGCCGTATAGCAAGCGGCTTGTAGCATGTAGGAGATATAACTCTTCTTTTGCCCTGGTCATGCCTACGTAGCACAACCTGCGCTCTTCTTCCATCTCGGACTGGTTATACATTGCCCGGGAGTGAGGAAAGATGGTTTCTTCCATTCCAACCATGAACACTACCGGGAACTCCAGACCCTTTGCGGCATGTAGAGTCATCAAGGTTACTGCGTTGGAACCAAAATCCGCACTGTCAATATCGCTAATTAGAGAGGTTTCTTCCAAAAAGCCCTCCAACCCGAATTCCTGGTAGCTTTTAGCCACGCTTAATAGCTCACGAACGTTCTCTTGCCTGGCCTCTCCTTGCGGCGTTTTATCATCCAGATAAGCCATATAGTCAATCCGCCTGATCAAGCTGTCTAACAACACTGGCAAGGGTGTCGTGTCCATAAGCTCGCGGAAACTTTCCAATATATTTCCAAGTTCTGATAAGCCATTACGAGCCTTAGTAGTCAGCTCATTACATTCGGCTACCCGCCCAAGGCTACTGTACAAGGACTGTCCTTGTACAGCCATCCAGGAATAGAAATTTTCTACGGATTTAGTGCCGATGCCCCGGGTTGGCACATTTACGACGCGCTCAAAACTGACACGGTCATTTGGTTGATAGATTAGACGTAAATACGCCATGATGTCTTTTATTTCCTTGCGGTCATAAAAGCGCTGGCCGCCGACAATTTTATAAGGTATACCGTAGCGTATAAAAGACTCTTCCACCGCGCGGCTTTGAGCATTGGTACGGTACAACACCGCGAAATCATTAAAGTTCTGGGCGCGTAAGTCCGTGGCTGTTTTAATGCGACGGATAATGGATTCGCCCTCGGCACGTTCGCTTTGGACTTGCATAATCTGCAGCGGCTTGCCCATGCCCGCGTCAGTCCATAGTTTTTTGTCAGACCGCTGAGCGTTTTTGGTGATGACAGCGTGAGCGGCATCCAGAATTGCTTTGGTGCTGCGGTAGTTTTGCTCCAGCTTGATAATTGTTGCCTTTGGATAATCTTTCTCGAAGTTTAGGATATTACGGAAATCCGCACCTCTCCACGAATATATTGATTGCCAGTCATCCCCAACCACAGCTATATTATGCTTGTCGTTGGTAAGCAGTTTAATGAGTTTATATTGGGCTGCGTTAGTATCCTGATACTCGTCAATCATGATGTAGGCAAACTGTGTCTGCCATTTGGTTCGAATTTCTTGATTAGTTTGCAGCATATGGACAACTCTGCCGATAAGATCGTCAAAATCCAGCGCACCGTTATCTTTGAGGATTTTTTGGTAAAGCGGATAAACCTTGGCAGCGGCTGCATGCACAGGTCCGCTGCCCTTACCCACAAAGTCTACAGGGCTTATTAGTTCATTTTTGGCACTGCTGATCAGGCTGGAGAGCGTACGTGCAGGAAAAGACTTTTCATCCAGCATTAGCTGCTTGCTGGCTTGCTTAATGGCACTCTGGCGATCACCCTCATCAAAAATCACAAAGTTTTTAGGGACAGAGGCATATTCACCATCTTGCCTAAGAATCCTCACGCAAATACCGTGAAATGTACCCATGTAAGGCATAAAAGATCGGTTTTGGGCATTATCACCTATAAGTGCTGCCACCCGCTCGCGCATTTCTTTGGCGGCTTTATTAGTAAACGTAACTGCCAAAATATTAAACGGCGTGGCGCGGCGGCTAGCAATCAAATTGGCAATCCGGTGCGTCAGTGTCTTGGTCTTGCCAGTGCCTGCTCCGGCCAATATTAGCAGTGGACCCTCAGTAGTCTCCACCGCCCGTTGCTGTTCTGGATTTAGTCCTATCAATAGATTTTCTAACACTTAATCATTTTAACAGTGGCTCGAAAATACACAGCAATACTTATTTATCAAGCCGCTAATTTGAAATTCTTAAGATTTAATAATATCGATTGGTAATTTAATGTTTGAGCCTATTAGGCCGGCATCGACTGCCAGATAGAAACCTGCGGCTGCAACTAATAAGACAAGTAATATCAAAGCTATTGGGCTGGATTTCTTACCGCTATGATGTCCATGGCCAATTGGCAAAAAGTACTTTTTTTCGGTGATAAGTTTTTGCAAGGCATCTTGCTTGGCTTTATCGGCCTCGCTAAGACCACCGCCCTTTTTCTTGCCAGCGCCCACTTGGTCAACAACGGCATCTACTACTGCGGATTCGCTTGATTCTGGCGCTTTGGTTTCTTCATCTTTGGTGGTGGATTCTATTTCTTCCACAGTATTAGCTGGCGTTTTATTATCATCTTCCGAAGCTTGTTCGTTCAGTGGTTGAATAACTTTACTGCTATGGCTTGGTGGTTCTATGGATTTAGTTGCTGGGGTTTCTTCTTCTGGTGCTTTTGTGTCAGTCTTGATCATCATGGGATCTTGCATCATTGGGCGGTGAGATACAACAACAGGCCGCGATGATTCATCTGGTGGGGTTTTTCCTGGACGTGAGATGTCCATGGACTTCTTAGTATCTTTTTCACTAGCCATGATTATCTGCCTTGTGCTTAACGCCATAAGCTGCCTCGGCAATACCTGCGAATTCTTTGTAATTTAGGCTAGCGCCGCCGACCAATAGCCCGTTTACGCCCGGGACAGCTAAAAGCCCGTAGGCTGTGGAAGAGCTGGAACTGCCGCCATACAAAATTCGGACGTTTTCGGCGACTTCCTTGCCATACAGATGACGGATATTATTACGGATTACCGCTATAGCATTTTTGATTAGATCAGGAGTAGGAATTTCGTGGTGAGCAAAATCTTTGCCATTACTAAGCGCCCAGACTGGCTCGTAGGCTATTACCATGCCCTCTACTTCTTCGGCTGTCAGGTCACTCAGGGCAGTTGTGACTTGATCGTGCAATACCTGTCGGGTTTCTTTGTCCAGCCGTTCTTGCTTAGTCTCTCCTACGCAGAGAATGGGGGTTATATTGTTGCGCACGCTTGCTGCAACCTTATCCCGAATTGTTTCCAGACTTTCACCAAACTTATAACGCCTGTCAGAATGCCCAACTATAGCGTAATCCACAATTCCTCTCAGCATATTAAAGCTAATTTCTCCGGTAAAAGCACCTTCGTCTTTGTGATATGCGTTCTGGGCAGCCAGACGAAATTTGCGATGATCCAGCTGCAAGGCAACTGGCTGCAGGCATACAAAGCTCGGTGCTAAAACAATCTCAATATCACGATGAATTCTTACTTCACTGGATAAACGATGCACCAGCAAGCTAGCTTGGTGCACATCATTGTTCATTTTCCAGTTTCCAACTATCAGCGTTTTGTTCATTTAATTCATACTACTTATGCTTAGGTTTATTGTACACGATTATACAGGGAATGAGCAGCCCGGAGTGGTTTTAACCATCCTTGTCCATAAGTGCGTCTACGCCAGGTAAACTTTTGCCACTCATCAGCTCCATGCTAGCCCCACCGCCAGTTGAGACATGGTCAAAGCAATCAGTTAGTTTGCGGTCTTCAATATAGCTCACCGTATCGCCACCACCCAACACCGTAAAAGGCTTATGGCCGTATTCACCAAGCATTGCGTCCACTACCAGCTCCGTGCCGTGAGCGAATGGCCCTACTGGCCCATGCAGAGCCTTAGTTTCGGTTACACCCATTGCCCCATTCCAGATGACGGTCTTGGCAAGCTGCATACCCCCAGCAATAAAAGCCCCGGAAAATGGTCCAATATCCAGGATGAGTTCGTCCGCCAGCACATGCTCTGTACGCCTGGGGGCTTGTCTAGGATAGTTTTCTATAGCGGCTATCACATGAGCATCCCAATCAACAATCCTGGTCTGTGCGGTTCTATCCAGACTGGTTGCCACTACACCGTCTTGTGGCAAATAGAATATAAAGTTTTGTTCTTTGATTTTGGCCTCTGCCCGTTTAAGGATTTTTTTAGCTGTCGCGATTTCTTTGGGTTCAGCCACACTCTTGCCAATTTTGAAGCCTTGAGCCAACAAAAACGTATTTGCCATTGCCCCGCCCACCGCCACAAAATCGGCAATATCTATAAAGCGGTTCAAGGCGTCAATTTTGTCACTTATTTTTGCCCCGCCAATTATGGCCATAAGGGGGCGCTGGGGATTGTCCATAACCCCTAGAATAGTAGTTACCTCATTTTCCACAAGCAGCCCCGCTACACTGGGCAAATAGTGGGTAACCGCAACAATTGACGCGTGCGCCCGATGCACTACCCCAAAGCAGTCCTGTACAAAGACCTCTGCATGGCTATCCTCAGCCAACCGCTTGCCAAACTCTTCGTCATTGATTTCTTCTTCCTTATAAAAGCGGACGTTTTCCAGCATAAAAATTTGTCCTGGTTTGGCATCAGCTGTAGCTTTGGATACGGCTTCGCCGACGCATGATTTTAGAAAAATAACCTCTTTGCCTAAAAGTTTACTAAGACGCTTGGCGACTGGCTCTAAACTAAAAGCCAGGTCAACCTTGCCATCCGGACGGCCCAAATGGGATGCCAATACCAGGCTACAGCCGTGTTCCAGCAAATATTCTATAGTTGGCAAAGATTTCTGAAGCCGGTAATCATCAGTAATATCGCCGGATTCATCCATTGGCACATTGTAGTCAACTCGTAATAATACCCGCTTGTTATCGATATCTATGTCATTAACGGTTTTTTTCCAGAAGCCCATTAGTCGCTTCGCTCCCAGAAAAGAGAATCAAACAAGCACCTAAGTTGATACTTGCTTTCCCACATTTCGTATTCCATATTTCTTATTCCAGCACCCGTACTTTTATAGTATCCGTTGTGCCAACCACACCTGGGTATTGGCCTGAGGTTGTCACCACCATATCACCCTTTTTTAGTATTTTCTTTTGTTTAAGCCAGTCGGTCATTCGCACAGCTGCTAATGCGTTAACCGGCCTCACAAACCCTTTAGTGCCATAAACTATAGATAGCTGCTGTGCGACCCGTGCATCTGAAGTCACGGCAATAACTGGTTGCCATGGGCGGCGTGAAATTATTTCAAGTGCAGTAGCGCCGGATTTAGTTTCTGTGACAATTGCTTTAGATTTTACCATTTCGGCTAAATTTATTACTGCCTCACAAATAGCCGCTTGCTTACCTTGGTGAGCATGCCCGTAAGAGAAAACGGCATGTAAAGGATTGTTAGCCTGAGTATACAAAATAACTTTCTTCATAAATGCGACTGACTCGATAGGATACTTACCGTTAGCGGTTTCATCGCTCAACATCACACAGTCCGCACCAACTATTACCGCTGTGGCCACATCTGAGACTTCAGCCCGGGTAGGTTCAGGTGTCTCGGTCATGCTAAAAAGCATTTGCGTTGCTACTATTGTTGGCGTGGCGTGTTTCATGCCCAGCCCAATCAGCTGGCGCTGCACTATTGGCACTGATTCTGCTGGGGTTTCAACCGCCAAATCTCCTCGGGCAATCATCAAAACATCGGCCTCCTCAACAATCGCTTCCATGTGTTCCACGGCCAGTCTTGTTTCAAATTTCACTATAAGTTTGGCATCCATCCCTAGATTTTTTATGAGTTTTCGCATATTCCTGACATCTTGGGGAGTTTGGACAAAGCTTTGAGCGACATAGTCAATATCGTGCTCCGAGCCAAAAGCCAGATCAGACTTATCCTTTTTGGTGATAATATCACCGCCCAGATTAGTGTCAGGTAGGTTTATGCCCTTACGTTTGATCAGCAAGCCGTCGTTCTCTACACGCGCGTGCACAACGCCATCTTTTACGCTGGTGATAGTGGTCTTTATTGTGCCGTCGTACAGATACATGCGCTCGCCGCGTTTAACTTTTTTACTCAGATCATATTGAGTTGGCAAATACCCTGTTAGCGCGTAATCTGCTTTGTACTGAAACCTGAGGTCTTGGCCAGCTTGCACCGTTATGATGCCGTCAAAGTCTCCCAGCCGAATTTTTGGTCCCTGTAAGTCCTGAATTATTGCTACTGGCTTACCATATTCTTTAGAGGCTTTGCGTATCCACTGAATCTGCTTAATACGTTCTTCTTGGTTACCGTGGCTAAAGTTAAGCCTAATTCCATTGGCGCCGGCCTTTATCATGTCCAGAATAGCTTCATAGCTATCAGTTGACGGCCCAACAGTAGCGATTATCTTTGTTCGCTTAAAGCTAGCAATTGGCACGTTTGGTGCTTTATTAGTCGATTCCATAGTCCCCTATAGTGTAAACGTTTATGTTATCTGAGAAAAGTGCCAAAAAATTACCACACTTAAGCAAGTAGCCTGCATGGCCCATCACAAGGAATAAAACGTGTAAAGTAGTGGGTTCTGTGTGCGATAGTTGGCACTCACTCTATGCAAGTTTACTGTACGAAAAGTTAGAAGAACTGGGAACGGTGTATGTTGATGGCAAGGCCATTTATACCCACGAGAAATTACTTTCCGGCCTTTAGGCTCGCCCTTTCCGGCCAGAAGTCTCCGAAATTTGATAACCGTACCGCAAGGGTATGCTGATAAAATCTCAAAACTTTCTTACTCGCAAAGCATCGACCCTAAAAACCGAAAAGCAATTTCACATGGGTATACCTCGAGGTAGGCAGTAGATATTTAGACATTGATAAGTTTTAAAAATTCCGATGGATTTACGATGTGAATGTCTCGATACTTACCAACATCCAGCAAGTCCTTGTCGCCACTAACAATATAATCGCATTGGCCAAGCACGGCTGTTTCGATAAATTTGTTGTCGTCCTCATCACGACTAGCCGTGACGCTAGGAAGCCCAAGTTTTACAAATATAGCCCGGCGACCCATTAACCGTTCAAGTCGTACCAGTTCGTTAATAAATTCAGGAAATTTGGAAATAATTTTACGCCGTAGTTCACTCAGACAATCTTCGGAGATGACCAATATAATGGACTTGTCTGCAATAAGCTTAGTTATTTCGCGAGGCTTACCTCCGAACGCCAGTGCTGAGATAAAAACATTGGTATCAATAACAATTTTGGGTTTACTTTTGGCGTTTTTCACGCTTATACTCATCTAAAATGTCGTATACTTGCTGTTCGCTGGTTATGCCTAGGGCACGACCTTTTTTGTTAGCGGCATCAAAGAGGTCTTCCCACTCACGTCGAAACTCTAGATCATCTAAAGCTAACCGTCGAAAATATTCGCTGCGTGTTCCCATTTGTTTTTTTACTGCTTTATCTATCTCTTTGAGAAGATTTTCATCGAGTGCAATATTCAATGTCTTGGTTGCCATCTGGATTCCTCACTAATACGAGTATATTGTATAGGTTTTGTATGTGGCCGTCAATCTCCTTTGCATATACCCAGCTTTTGAGCGCCATTTCAGACACAAAGCTATGAAAAAAGAGCATCATGGTGCTCTGAAATCTATAAATGGTGATTCCGAGAGGAGTCGAGTCACCTCCGGCGATCCCAAAACTTCTTGGGTTGACAACAAGTTGTCACCCTGAAGATTTTCTTGAGAAGTGCCACCGGGCAGTTCTCACCCCGTTGTGGCAACAGAAGTTCGAATTTCTCTTGAAATCCACCAATGAAAATGCCCCACTCGGTGTGGGGCGCTTTCATTGGTGATCCCGAGGGGAGTCGAACCCCTGTTGCCAGGATGAAAACCTGATGTCCTAACCGTTAGACGACGGGACCTAGTCGCTGGCGCTCCAATTTTCAATTCACAATTTTCAATTATCAAATAGTGAAGACGAAAACCAATGAAGCAATAACTGACATGAGAACTATTATAACAGATACAAAAAGAAATCCCTCCGGTGATGTGACGGAGGGATTTCTAGAGTTTTGGAGCGGTCAGTCAATGCTCGTTACTGTCACCATCCTAACATATTTTTGTATATTAGGCTAGTGCTTTATCCACAACCTTAGTAACGGTTGCGTCGGCTTAGGATGTAGCGGTGAACAAATGCTCCACCGGCACTAGTAGCCGCAAACAATCCCATTACATCAGCTGGACCAGTTTTTGGCAAAGCAGCAGGGGTTACCTTAGCGACAGGTGTTACTGGAGGTAGTACGACTACTGGGGGAGTGTCAGTTTTGAATGTAACATCACGCTGACAAGCAACCAATGGTGGCTTCCATTCCTCGGTTCCGTTCGCATACTTGACCTTAACACTTGCAACTATTTTGAACGTACCATCTTTAGGGTAAGTGAAGCTAGCGTCTTGGGTAGTTTCTACAGCACCTTTACCATCACCCCAGTCAACCCTATAGCCTGTAATGGTAGCGTTTTGGGTAGTACCTGTAATTTTGAAGCTGACTTTACGGGTCTTTGGGTCTGCAACAAAGTTATCAATTGACTTACAGTCACCGCTAGATGGAACAACTACTGGAACTTCTTCAACTTCAACTTTTAAGCCCATCCAGACCCGTTGCTCCCAGCAACCCCAGACATTACCGTCTAGCAAGTTAGTACCAATTGGTGTTCCACCTTCTACGATAGCTCTTGGCATAGGAACGAGTTTATTAGGTAAGTCCAGAAAAGCATTTGCTGAACCTTCAACATACTTTAACTTAAACTGCTTACCTGCACATGTAATGTTCGCAGTATCACTAATTGCTTGAGCATTAGAAGCCGTCACACCACCTGTAATAGGACCGGAAGCAGTTGTAGCCGGTAGAGCTACTTTTGCTACTACATTCTTAGCCACACCGGGTCCAGTTCCATTTTCGTTTAAGCTTGGCTTTGCACCATTATGAACGTAAAACCATACATCAAAGCGGTCACCTGTCTTACAGGCCGTATCTACAGTGTTGCGCAGTGTAGTGTTAGGCTCACCGTCTTTTTTGACCCGAATAAAATCAGCTTCGTTACCAACACTAGGTACGCCACTGAAAATATTAAAGGCTGGGAAGTTTACGCCAGAGGTTTCTTCGCCCTGGTAAGGGATTGATCCGGGTGTAATTGCAGAAGCGCTGAGCGGCAATAATGCAGCTGCTGCAACAATTACTGATAGGGTAAGTTTATTAAAGTTATTAAGTTTCATTACTGTTTCCTTTCTTATAATTAACTACATTCCGGCAGGAACGGGTTTTCTTCACAATTCTGAGGAGGCTCGTTGCCTTTGTTAGCGGAAGTGGTAGTGGTTGTAGTTGCTATTGTTGTAGGTGTAGTTGTACTGACAGTCTCTTGAGTTGTCGTTGTAGTACTGGCAGGAGGTCGAGTCGTAATTGAAGCTTCCGTAGTAGGTGTGGTGCCAGCAGCTGGTACAGTTCCTTCGGGTGCTACGGGTACGCCAGGGCCGGATGTACCAGGACCACTGCCTGGGCAGGCAGGCTTTCCAGGAACACCACAGCCTGCACCACCAGAACCGGTTGTGCCAGTATTACCAGTAGTATCTGGAGTGTTACCTACTATACCCGGGCCGGCAGGTGTTGTAGTAGCTGCGGTTTTGCCAAGCTTAGGTGGCGCATCTGGAGCTGGATTATCAGCGATAAGCTCATCAATAGTAGCCTTGCCGCCCTTACCAATAGTTATACCTTTTATGTAAATTTTCTTAGAAACATCATCTATTAGAATAGATATGAATCCGTCAAGACCCTTGGTGCTTTGACGCAGCTTAACTTCAATTCCCCTTAAGGTATCGAGAGTTACTGGGCCTTCGATAAAGTCCATTCCAACAATGTTATTTTCCAAGTCACGAAGAGCCACCATTTCGGTAACTACGTCACCCTTTTGTGCCCAGTTACCATTATATTCAGCAGTTTGGCTTAAAGTCTCTTTGAGTTGTTGGCAATCATCTTCAGCTTTATCTAAGCCATCCGCAGCCTGATACTCAGCTATTAATCGACTAAATGTTCCAAAATAGTCATAATTAGGATCAGTCGTCTTGCCGTCATGAGAAGGCTCCCCTACAACAGCACCGAGTGCTGCTAGGGATCCGATATCAATTTTTCCACCAAGCGGACCGTTTTTATCAAACAGCCTATCAATATATGGCTGAACTTTTTTCTTATTATCAATAACTTCTAGTTTGGGCAGGAATGACTTGCTTTCATACTGCATAGCAGAGCTAGCAACACGCGCAAAGCTAGAGTCTTCACAATCAACAGCCACAGATTCTTCAGTTATGGCTTGTGTGTCTTTGTCATTGCCGTCCGCAATTTTATTGCCAACTATACCTAATACCACGGCTGCACAAGCAACACCAGCTGCTACTTGAACTACAAGCTTTCTTGCTACACCAGCCTCGCCTTGCATACGCGCAACCGCAACATTAACGTCTGCCGCTTCACACATACCAATATTGGCCTGTGCTTCTACACCAGGACGAGCTGTTCCAAGCGTTGGGTAAAATGCATAAATTGCTTCGCTCATTTTTCACATTCCTCTCGATTGAATTTAGTAAACTCCACTGCCGCGCCCACTTCTCAAAGAGAGTGTTTCACGTATGATTAAATTGTACCACAAGCGACATTGATTGTCAATACTTTTTATCATATTTCCTACTTTAATCAATCTTCTTATGCTTGGCAATAAGATTTTATACAGCCGATACACTACGTATAGCAGTTGCAATGGCCTGATCAGTTGCCCGTAGGTTAAACCCATCGGGATGTTTAGGATCAATTACCACACTAGCGACTCCTGCCCCAGCGTTATTCAGCCCAGCTACTATATCTTCATGGCTATTATGCAGTAGTTTGTTGGCGCGTAGTAATTCTCGCTTCTTGTTAGTATTTACGCTGTTATAACCGCCCAAACTAACTACTCCAATACCCGCTGGTAAGTTGCGTTCTAATTTATGGTTTGTCTTAACGGCGACTATGCCACTTAAATCTAGCTCAGGGTGCGCAAAATTAACTCGCCTAAAATCACTGATTACTATAGTAAGTCCTCTATTGGCTAGGCCAAGTAGCGTACTCGTGAAAGCTTCGGAATCTTCGGCTTGAACTGTTTCATAACGCCAATCATCTGATGGTTTATTGTCTGACCTAACAACATAAGAAAAAACTCGATCACCAGGCGAAACAGTCAAATCCAATGAATCTGCCAGACTTTCTGCCAGACTTTTTTTAGCAGCCGTGAGGACTGGGTTTTCAGCACGCGCGGTTTGGTCAATCGCAAGTGAAAAAGTAAGAGGACGCGTGGGACGCACTTGCCTGACATAATCTTCGCCTAGAGCAATGCCAGTAGGTGATAGAGGGTCAATATCGTGCGGAAAATGATCTCTAGGATCGTATGGGATACTTCCAACGTAACGACCTTCCGTACCTGTACGAATGTCATTGAGCATATGCTCTCCGCCACCAAGCAAACTATTTGCCGGCAAATCCGAGAGTGCTTGCTGTGTTTCTGGTAATGCTGGCATATATTCTCCTAAGGATCCTTAGGCGGATCTGGGCATTGTATCAACAAGTATTTGGTCAGCTTTTGCAAGTGCATCATCAGTAGCTTTACGTGTTGATAGCATACCGACCTTGGCAGTAACGCCCCATAGTAAGGCTTGCTTAATATTAGCCGGTTCTACTACTTTTTCCCCAGTTAGTGCGGCGTGCACTCTGGCAATTCTGCCTATCTGTCTAGCGAAACGACCAGCTGCTTGCTCAACAAATATACCATCCATCATCTCAAGAGACTGCTCAATAGCCTTTATGGCGGCTGGCTTGAGTGTCTCAGGAATAGCTAAATCACGTTTTGCATGCTCGCGCAGTTGTAAAAACTGAAATATATCGGCTATTTGATCTACCTTTACAGGCTCAGGGTCATCAAGCATAAGGTCTATGATTTCCGGTGTATGTACGCTTTTTTCACCTACTCGGGCTCCAATTGCATGGCGGGATGCAACGGCTGGAGAGACTGGCAATACAGCATGATTCCTATTTTCTGATTGGTTCATCGTAGAAGCAATAATAAGTAACTCAGGTAGATTAATCCTGCCCACGGTACTAAGTAACTGCTTATTTTCAAGCGTACGGAGCAATGCGTTGTTGACCGTCATTGATCCACGGTTTATCTCATCGAGTAGTAAGGTTACTACATCAGTTGGGATCAAAGCTTCAATTCCTACGGTTTTAGTCTCACGGCGTCGTGAGTCACCTTCATCTATTTCCGTAACAGTAGTAATATCACCGCCAACTACACGTTGTGGGGCCATATCAGACAAAGGGGGTAGAAATACGGTTTGATCATCGCGTACGTCCCTAAGTAAATTAGGAATACTTTCGATAATCGAGGATTTACCACCACCGACTGGGCCTAATAGCACAAATGGCATACCGCTTACCGCCCCAACCAGTGCTGCATCTATTCCTAGTGGTTCACCAGTTTCGACTGCAGCCAATTGTTTAGTGGCTTCATCGTAAAATCCTTTAGCTTCCCCTGCACTCATAACTTCAGCCATAATTAAATCCTTCCCTCTTCTATTAATCCATTATTTAGTGGTTGCATTCTTCTCCGTCGCCAACCAAACATCACCGGCAGGTACATTATGCTAAAAACTGATGCTGCCTGTAGAAACCTATTCGGCTTTGGCTTATCAACCGGTTCACTGCGGGACTTTAATGTACTGGTTACTTCATCCCTAATTTTATTAGGTTTAGCTGTTACGTCCCAATACTTGGCATTTGTTCCTTTAGCAATTGCCTGAAGATCGTCTGTGCTTTCATTGGAATTGCCGACATTGACAGTCCACACCGGCACGCCTTCGGTCTTGGCCTTTGACACAATACTTGATTGGTTTGCAGAGTTATCATTACTTAAAACTAAAACACCGACAGTTCTAGCGGCGGCATTTGCTGTAATGGCTTTTTTGCGCAGTTCACTGCTATTATCAATAGCCGTTGAAGTTGAGGCCTCTATGGGCGAATCACCAAATGCCCCCATTTTTTTTAATTCGTCTGGAGAAACTGTCTCTGTTAAGCCACCCCGTGCCATAATTATTTGGACATCTAAATCATCTTTGCCTGCAAACGCTTCGGTGATTGAACGTACTCGTCTAAGGGGCGCTTGATCACCTAGGGCTGTAGCACCCGAAAGGTCGGCAACTATTTGTAGATTAGGAGACGCTGTCTGAATAGTTTCAGATGGCATCCATGCAGCTACAGACACACCTGCAACTACACCGCTCCAAGCAGCCACTGGGCCTAATGCCGCGCTGCCTAAGCGGCGGCCTAATGAAGGCTTAGGAATACTTATGGTAGCACCGTGCATCTCTTCGCTGAAAGTCCTATCCTCATTGTGCAATGCTCGCTGTACAGCTAGCTCAACACACACACCAACCGTATAACCGGCGGCGACTATTGCTGGAACTGTTTGAATCATTTCAGGTATAGGCATATATGTTACTATAATAGCTTAAACATGATTATTTGTCAATATTATTATGCTTACATTGCCCGAAGTGCTTGTGCTAACACCTTAGTTTTAAAAGCTATTTTTCGGCTTGAGCTGATGCGTCTGGTAAAAGTTTGGATTTTTCAAAGCTGAAGCCGAAGGTGCTGCCTTGGCCTTCTGTGCTCTTGAAGATTAGACTGCCGCCTTGGGCTACAATGACTTTTTTGGCCATGAATAACCCTAACCCCGTTCCGTCTGGGCGAGCTTTGCGGGCGTTTTCTGCGCGGTAAAACTTGGTAAATAAATGGTGCTGTTCTGCCTTTGGCACACCTAGTCCGTCATCTATAACCCTGAATTCAATCGTTTTGGGTTTGTCTTCCAATTCTATAGTAATGTTCCCGCCACTTGGGGTGTAATAAATAGCATTATCTGCAAAATTCATAACTACCTGACGGATTTTGGTATCATCAAGCATTAAGGTCGGGAAGTTGTCCGGCTTCTGGTAAGTGAGCTTAATGTTGCGGGCTTTGGCGGTTCCTTTCAGCTGGCCTATCTCGCCCTCAACTAGTTCTGCCAAATTGGTTATAACGGGTTCCAGTATAAACTTCCCAGTACGCAGGCGTGAAACGTTTAGAAGATCTGCGATCAGATAAACCATGCGCTGGCTGCTGACATACGCCTGATCCAACAGCTTATGCTGCATTTCACTTATTTCCCCGGCATCTCCTTCCAACACCATGCTCAAATACCCCTTGACGCTGGTCAGCGGCGTCCGCAGCTGGTGCGACGCCATACTAATAAATTCATCCTTCGTCTCATCCAACGCTTTGAGTTTCTCGTTAGTATTTTGCAGCTGCCGCAATACTTGCTGATTTTCTTCATACAACAATTTACTATCCAGAGCTATGCCTACTACTTCGCTTAGACGGTCAAGCAATAAATGCTCCTTTTCTGTTATAGATTCGGACTCCTGGGTGAAACCTACTACCATCAGCCCCACCAACCGGTGGCGGGCAAGTAACTTAACCAAAGCAACAGACTGTATTGGTATGGCGTGGCGCAGGGCCACAATATCTTGGGTACTGTCATGAAGTAATCTTGCGATTGATTCATTGCTTAAAGACTTAAGGTTTATGGTAGTTATACGACTTGGCTGTACTAACCAATCATTATGGTCATCTAACTGTACTCTATAACGGTCTACCTCAGGGTGGTTTTCATAAGAAGTAGCCCAGCCTAACAGTTCCAAATAATCTTTATGTGGCGGATTAGCCAAAACCGCCAGTAAGGGATAGGACGAGTGGTCAATTATTGCCTGGGAGATGTTCTGGCAGAGAACTTTTAGTTCATCGTGCGACTCCAAAACCAAGCTGTCAATTGTCCTAAGTAAGGACAGCGCCTGGTTTGTTTCTGCCAGTTCTAGATTTCGGCGATACATTTCTTGCGAAATCTGCGCCAAATCCTGCTCAAGTTGCTTTTTCTTACCAAAAGGATTGCGTTGTTTTGTGCGTTTTTCTTCCACCCTTTATCCTTCTTGTAACAAGCTATTATTTGAGTGACTCTGGCAACTGAGCGTCTGACAGTTGAGACGTTAGCTTTGCTACGGCGTCTTTGGAAACCTCGACTGCAATCTGGCCAAACAATGTTTTATATTGTTCAATAAGACTGTTAATGGTAGCTTTTGCGTCACCCTGTATAACTACCTGGTGGTTTGGCCAGTCCACCTTTATTCCAGTTATTTGTTGAGCTTGTTGTATTGCGACTGGACCAATGATAGATTCCTGCTGCTCAATAATTTTGGTGATAATTTGCGCGTAAATATCCATGACTACGCATCCTTGGCGTGTATACGTTGCCCAACTGCTGCAGGCACAGAAGCAAATCCAAGGATACCAAATGTCAAAAAGAATAGACCAGTTGTCAGGATAAGGTCACCCCAGTTTCCATTATAAAAGGTGCCTACTGTGGTGGTATAGGAAAACACAAAATCACCAATATACATCGTTATAAGACCCAGCAATATGCTCATAATAGGTATGCTATAGTGCCCACCGAATAAACGGAATGACAAACCAAAAATAACAAAAGCCAAGGTCAAGGCTATAAAATCACCTAATGGGTAAGCAATATCCAGAATAAGTTTTAGCAAAGGCTCATCAGGTGGAACTAACACGCCGTTCCGTGCTACCACAACAAGCATATAGTATGAAATTGCTAACAGAATAAGTGATACAACCGTGGCAAATATTTTAGCGAAGCGGCTTTTTCGGAAACTTCGGCGTGCCCCGCTTGCCTTAGAAAGGTAAAAAGCTCCTAGCCCCCAGAAGAAGATACTAGGCGCAAAACCGATGTCTGCCAGCGACGGATAAGGTGCGGGGATACCCTTGACTATATTGTAATATGACCAGATATTCTCCCCTATACCCCATAAAAGTAATCCTATGGAAATAAAAAGTATAGACTTACCGAGGGAGCTGTTACGACCACCCCATATCCCGGATTTCCATATGCCAATGAGCCCACCAAAAAACGGGATTAGTCCAAACATAAAGGAGTAAAAGTAATTCTTCATTCCTTCTACGGAATTAGTTAAGGCCAGATACGACCAAAAGGATAATAGTAATAAGAAATAGACGACAAGTATTTTTTGATAATTATTATTAGTGATACGCATTTAATATAACCGTAAGCTCTTAGTCTTTTATTGTCAACCTATATACAGCTCTGGTTTGGGAAAACCATTGAAAGCGCTGGCCATAGTGACGGTGTAAGCACCCGTATTTTCAAAGATCAGCTTGTCTCCCACCGTTATATATTCCGGTAGTACTGCGTGGCGTGCAATAATGTCTAGACTGTCGCCAGTTGGGCCAGCTAAAGTACAGAACATAGTAGGTTCGTCACCTTGGGATGGGATGAAAGGCTGTACTGTATAACCCGTCGATCCCTGATGGATCATAGCTTCATAAAGAGCATTGTAAATTCCCGCGTCTAGACAAAGCCAAACGCGTCCATTGCGTACAGAGCGTGAAAAGACAGTACAAACTAATACGGTAGATGATGCTACAATTCCGCGGCCTGGTTCCATGATTATTTTGGGAATGTAAGGAAGTTGATGTAGGACATTATGGATATTTGCCACAATTTCCGATAAATGAGGTGCTTCTTTATGATTGTCATACAACACCGGGAAGCCACCGCCAATATTAACCATTTCTAGACTGATACCTTCATGCGAAAGTTCCTCTATAACTGGCTTTAGTATCCGTAGGCCATTCGCCCACCGTTTCGCCTCAGTTGCCTGCGATCCCACATAAAAACTTATCCCGTAAATTTTTAGATTTTTCTGGCGAGCATACAATACAAGCTCTTTCGCCATTTCTACTGGAGCCCCAAACCGTTCTGACATCTTAAAAACACTGCCCGTATCGTCAACTATAACCCTTACGAATACCCTGGATTCCGGCGCGCAGGTTGCTATTTTATCTATTTCTTCCTTTGAGTCTGCTGCAAAGCGCGTAATGCCTTGTTGGAAACTTTTTTCAATATGCTCAGGCGGTTTAACTGAAGTCCCGTACATAATATTAGACGCAGACACCCCCACTTGAAGCAGATGTTCTATTTCAAAAAATGAAGCTGCCTCAAATCCACAGCCCAGGCCGTTAAGGTAAGACAATATTTTTGGATCGGAATTTGCTTTCAGCGCATAATAAATTTCCGCGTTATCAAAAAGGTTAACAAATGTTTCGTAGTTGTGCTTAAGGATCGCCCGGCTTGTAAAAAAGTAAGGCGTCATGTAGTTGGTCAGGCGCACTTGTTTAAGAATTTCAACGTCGTTAGGAATCATATTTTTATTTTTAAACTTAATCGTATTATAACAAAGGAAGTGCCGAAACACCAACTATAACCAACCCAACCCCTATTTTCTGTAAAAATGTTATGCGCTCTCTCAAAAAATAGTGTGCCAAAATAAGAGTTGGAACAGAGAAAGCTGCACTCAGAACTGCCACTATACTAGTATGCGTTGTCAAGCTATAGCCTATACTGACGCCAACATACGCAACCACTTCGCCTATACCTATAAACACAAAATACTTCCAGATCTTAGTATCACGGACACGTAAGTTAGTGTTTTGAAACATACATAGGATAAATATGGTAATAGTCATAAATACGTACATAATACTGGCGTAAAGTAACCAATCTTTGCCTATGACAAAATGCCCCCATAGCACTGTCCAGAGAGCTGCCAAAAGTACAGCCATCAATATATCTGGTACTCCCGGGTGTTTATTTAGTTTGAGCTGTTTTACAAGCAATGACTCATCATCAACACTAATAGTCAAAATACCCAAAAATACTAATCCTAGAGTTGCCAGCTGTAATAGGCCCAAAATTTCTCCAAAAACCAAAACGGACAAAATAACGACAAAGCCGGAGTAAGAAGAAAATATAGGATTTAAGATAGCTAATTTACCCTTGGAAAAGGCACGATAGGCAAAGTAATAGACCAAGGCCTGCAAAGCACCGAAGCCAGCAATTAAGCCAAGTTCGTTAGCGTTCTCGGGCAAGACACCAATAGTTCCTTCAGAAAAGAATTTGCCGACAACCAGAATGGCCAGTAGAATAACGCCACAAACATGAGCCCAAGCTAGTGTAGCTAGGTCGCCAATTTTATCTACCGTCTTTTTGGCAAAAAAGTCAGCTAAACCCCAACCGATCATACCGCTCAAGCCAGTGAATACGGCTATTAGTAATGTATTCATAATCTATTTTAAACTTTAAACTGACTATATGTAACTACGTTTTCACTATGACCGCAATAGCCAAATGGTTGAATACTGCTATTAGGCGTAACTTTGGAAACAAAATAGAGGATTGTGCTTTTGGGAAAGTTCCCTTAGCATATGGTTATGACTAAAATAGTGCTGGTTGAAGACGATGTTATGCTGGCAGAAATATATCAAACTCGTCTGGAACTGGCTGGATATGTATGCAAGGTTGCTAATGATGGCTTAGATGGGCTGCTTCTTATAAAGCAAGAGTTGCCTGATTTGGTGTTGCTTGATCTGATGCTTCCACAAATTTCCGGTGACGATATATTACGTGAAATGCGCAAAAACGATTGGGGCAAACACATCAAAGCAGTATTTCTGACCAATATTAGCGAATCAGAGGCACCAGAAGGCTTAAAATCTCTTAATTTTGAGCGCTATATCGTAAAGGCAAACCTCTCTAATAACCAGTTATCCGAAATTGTCGCGGAAATCCTGGATAAACCAGTAAAAGCTAAGGATTAAAAAAATATGGCAAAGGTAGCAATAATTGAAGATGACCAAGCTATTTCGCAGATGTACCGTATCAAATTTGAGGCAGAAGGCTATGAAGTTGAAACAGCCGCTAATGGAAAGCTAGGACTTGAATTAGCCGAAAAGATGCTGCCTGATATTATTTTGCTTGACCTCATGATGCCGGAAATGAATGGCGACGAAATGTTAAAAATGCTCCGCTTAACAGAATGGGGCAAGAATATTAGGGTAATTATACTTACAAATATGGGCGAGCAGGAAGCGCCGCCAGCATTAAAGGAACTAGGCGTTAAACGCTTTATAGTTAAAGCCGAGATGACACCACGACAAGTCGCCGAAATGGTTAAGACCGAATTAGCCGCCTAAGAATCGCTAGGAATCTGCCTCGTACTGAAATCCTTACAGTCTAAGACCGCATCATTTTTACGGACTGCTGGGCTAAGACTTCGGTTGTATCAATAACTTGATGCCTTAATTTAGGGTCCAGGATGAGGTGGAAATCCGTGCATGCTAAAATTACTCTTTCAGCGCCCTGTTCCACCAAATTTTCAATAAAACTTTTAAAAAGTTTTCTATCTTTCTCTCCATACGTATTGTTTATAAGATGAATGATTAAGCTGCTTAACTGCTGCTGCTCATGACTCGTTACTGGAAGGACATCTATTCCAGCAGATTTTAGGTACGACGTGTACATATTAGAAGAATTTGTTTTATATGTCCCGAGCAAGCCAACTTTTTTTACAGCTATCGCTTTAATATAGCTAATTGTAGCACTAACCATACTTAAAAAAGGTATGCTGACACTTTCGGCTATTTCTTTTTCATATATATGCAGTGAATTGCATGCCAGTACTATAAAATCCGCACCGGCTTTTTCTAAGCTCTTACTCGCTTCAATCAATAAAGGAAGCACGGGCATAAAGTTTCGTTCATGAATAATGTTCTCGTTTTCCAAAAAGACCGTGATTGGAATACTGTTTATGATTATATGTGGCCTGATGCCTGCTTCATCAAGATCTGTCAGCGTATGAATCCTCATATAGAAATTAGCAGTTGTCTGAGGGCCAAGCCCGCCAATTATACCTATAGTTTTCATAAGGTGTTTATTATAAAATAACCCTTCTTAATTTTCAATATCTTCGTATTAACTCAACACCTTTGCAACATAAAAGGTAGGCATCCTAAACTGTTAAG
>JAZKJC010000004.1:52111-78479 GCA_040384565.1 Patescibacteria group bacterium | reverse complement strand
ACCCGTACCAAAAGCTAGACTTAACGCAGGTTGCGTTTGGTTCTAGAATTTAGGGATTTTAATTTGACAATCCTGCTAATCTGAACTATAAATGTTTTATCTAGTTGAGCATAAGGAGATACACTACGGCAAAACCATTTGGTTTTCAAGAAGGTTTTACACCACCAATAACAAAAGCCGAACTTGCTACTCGAGCAGACGAAAATATCCGTACCTTGACCCAACCAGTATTACCAGAGGGGATAGACTTTGACAAATATGATACCATCGTACTGCGACCAGCCGAAGGTGACACTTTGGTTTTGGACGAAGGTTATAGGGCAAAAGGAGGTGTCATAAACTCCGTTGAGCTAAGCTCTGATTGTGTAGAGATAACTGTACGAACTGCGGAAGATCTAAATGTTAGATTATTAGTATTTCCAGACGAAACAGAACCGACCAATCCAGTAACTGTTCAGGCCGAAACCTATAACGATAGAGGGTTCAGGTTCGACAATCCCAGCGACGTTGGATACAATTACACACCCACACCACTCGAGTCTGCAACTTGGGGACATGTAGAGTTTGTTGATGCCGCTGGACGATTCGCAGAAGCAGGCAAGTTTGTTATCAGTGATGCCACACCACGAATCTATTAATCTACGAGGAACCGTACTGTCTAACAGCAAACTCGGCTAATTCTTTTTCATTTGAAGCAACAAAAATCAAACCATTAGACTTGGCAGCGATGACCTTAAGATGTCCTCGTGTAAGTTGGCGAACTCTGTTTGGATAGGCATCAATATCAACACTACCCAAATCAGGGTCATAGTAGTCCTTGATCAGCACACCAAACGGACGGCTGAAGCTTAGTGCCGTAGCCGCAAATATTCCTGTTTCTACTAATGAACCGAAGCTTGGGGAGGTAGAATCAATAGTTTGAACCAATACTTTTGCTCTTAGCTTATGTGGCATCTCCTGACTATGATGAGTTTCTTCGCTCCAGTTTTTAGTAGGAGGTTGGTAAACAGGCAGGTTACGATCAGCTAACTGCCTCGCCACAACATTGGTCGAAAGTTCTCCGCTAAAATTATTAGATGCTTTTACTACCCCAAAAACAGCGATTTCAGGTATCCACTCAAGTTGTACTTTTTCACCTACTTTACTACTTGCCCTGTTGATACTTCGGTTTGCACGTTTCAAGGAGCCGATGACTCCAATACCTCTTTCAATAAATTCGTTATAGTTATGACTTATCGTAAACAATTCTGGATCATAAACATGAAACATTTCCATAAGATCAATTGCCAACTTTCTTGTTCGCAAAAATGTATCATTAGGTTTGGTGCCTAATGGTGGCCGCTCTATCAAAAAGTGTAGTTGCCTATCATCTAAAACAGCGCTCGCAGCTGACCACCCTATTTCACACAAACTACCATAACCATCGGTCTTTGCATTCACACCGACAAACACAACTTTGGAATTATGTACTGCATGAACTTCATGAGATACGCTGGCCAAGCTCCAACCATTTTCGGAGTATGGGTCAAAATAGGTGAGACTTCGGTCTGCACATGCCTGTTTAAGTGGTGACCGCCAGATATTATCAATACCACAGCTCCCCATCAGTGCAACATCATAACTAGGCATAGTACTTGTTTCTATATTTGTTGACATAATTAACTCACTTACTGACTATGTTACAATTATTTTGTTGCTATGTCAATATATATGTTAAACAAGTTGTGCCTTATAATAGATTTGACAAATATGCATGAAAGTATACTATAGTTTCATATTATCCTAAAGGAGCTTTGAGAGTATGGGAGCATTTGAAGAACAACCATGTGTAGGTCTTTTTGGAACATGTGGGGATAGTACTTTTAGGCAAGATCTATTTATTCCAGAATATGAACGTATGGGCATTCCTTATTACAACCCCCAAAAAAAGCCGGGTACTTGGAGCCCTGAGGATATACCGCTCGAAGCTGACCATATCAATTATGACGTAGTCCAGGACTGGCCTGTCACAGACGAAACATACGGTACAGGTTCATTGTCTGAACAAGGTTACTCTGTTGCGAATAGTATACGAGGGTCTTCGCCATTACCCAAGTTCGTAGTAGCTATGATTGCACCAGATCTTGATGTTTCGCTTGATGATACAGTAGCTCGCCAAGAATCCATACGTGCGCGTAAACTTTCTGCCACACATCTAGAAAGACAAGAATCTCCAAATGTTTTTGTGGTAGATAGTCTGGATGAAATGGTAGAAACAAGTGTCGTGTTGTACGAAGCTGCTGTAAAAATAGTTTATTTAGTTAAAGAACACAACCCTGCTTTCAAACGCTTTATAGCAGGCAGAAATGAGGCCGAAGTGTTTAGGCAGGCCTTAGAAAGTGGCCAGCTCGGCTCTGGCGTAGCAAATATTGTCAAGTAATAGTTTTACACATAAACTGGTATTTGCTAATTGAGCTAGTGAATCCTGACGGGTACTACAACCGATTTGGAGGCTTCGGCTACAGATCCAGCTTAAGCGGACGCAGTATAAACCGTCTGGTTTTCTCAATAACCGGACGTACTTCTTCCAGGCCAAATAGCCATGAAACACTAAAGTGCGTCAAGAACGTAACCGCAGCTATACTGCCTAGTTTGGCGCCAAGCGTAAATATACCGATGTCTGATAATCGAAGCGGAAAGATGGAGATCATCAAAAACGCTGCCAGCACGCTAAAACCAGTAACAGACATTATCCTGCCAACAGCGCCCCAAAACTGCATATTCAGCAAACGATGGTCTCTTATAATCATAATAGTCAGTAAAATTAGGACTTCACTCATAGCCACTAATGACTGCGCCATAGCCAGCCCTGCCACACCGTAGGTTGACGGTTTAGCCAGGCTAAATGCCAAGACAATGTTCAGGCCAATCGCAAAGATAGATACGAGCAAAGGCGTCCTGGTGTCCTTTTGGGCATAAAAATACCGCGACATAATGCTATACATAATCCGGAAGAACACCGCCAATGTCAGGTAGCCAAAAATCAAAGCTACGGCTGGCGCAACATCACCAAACAACAAACGGGCCAGATATGCACGGCAAAAGAAACAAATCACAATGGTCGGCATAGTAAGCCATATCATCGTCCGTAAAATCGCCAAAAAATCTTTTCTGAACAAATCTGGTCTGTGCTGAGACAGCCTGGCAGTCAAGCGCGGAAAAGCCGCCGTCGCTATCGAGGTTCCAATCAACATAATCGGAACATTATGAAGTGTCATAGCAAAGTTATAGTGACTGATCGAGCCTACGGCGAGATGTCCGGCCCGATTGGTTTCTACGATACTGTTTATCTGGTCAATACCCTGGTCAATAGAACGGGGTGGCAGCTGCCGTAATATGTGGTGAAAATCACGACTGCGCCACATAATTTTTGGACGATAATGAAAACCCAGGCCAAATAATCCCAGACACGCGATCAAGAGTTGGATAATCGCACCAGCAAGCGCACCTATGCCGAGGCCAATAATTCCCACATTATCCTTGAACAAATAGACACTAAGAATAATCGATAAGTTATAAGCCAGTGGCGCCACCGCAAAAAAGAAAAACCGGCCAAAGGTCTGCTGCACGCTAGTAAGCACACCAGATAGCGTAAATAATAGCGGGTTCAAAGCAATTAATCGCATAATCATCACCGCCTGATGCAAATGCTCGCCTGTAAGCTTGGGTGCGACGATATGATGGATCAGGGGCTCTGCAAACACAAAAATTATCACTGCCACAACCGCCATAACAATTGCCAGCATGTTGAGCAGACTCGTTACCAGCTCCCATACGCCTTTGCGGTCACCCCGCTCCAGGTGATCAGATAGAAACGGCATAAAAGCTACACCAAGCGCGCCGGCTGCGATGGTATAAAAGAAAAAGTCCGGGATTTGATTTGCTGCAAAAAACGCGTCAGTACTACCGGGGTCTAAGCGTGTAAAGTTGGCGCTCACCAAACGGTTCCGGTAAAACCCAATTAGCTGGCCAACCAACGCCACCGCAATCAAGAGCGCAGCGGCACCACCCAAAGACACCCGTTTATTAGCCCGGTCAATAATTCGCTTCACTGCCTTAGATTATAGATTACCTCCACGCTTCTAACCTAGCAAAAAGTAACTATTCCGGCCAACCTCGTGTCGCAAGATTTTGATTTTTGTATGCAGAGTCTGCTGTAACATCTGCCCCTAACCAGTCTGGCACTTCAAGGACATCAGCTGCCCAAACAGTAGGAAATTCAATTTCTGCCGATACGTGTCCTATTAAATCACCCTCGTAAACATCAAGCTCTATCGTCAAATCACCATGAGGAATTTCATATCGTGTCTTCTCTACTCGTCTGCCCTCGGTCGTAGGCCAGAAAGTATCAAACTGTTCCCTTGTTAGCGCTGATTCGCACTCACCCCGTGATAATTCTCCTTTTGACTTTACGGTGAGAGTATATTTACCAGCCTTGTCACGCAACCTTACTTCTGTGCCGTCTGTTCCGATGACAATGTAACCTTGCTTGATAGCTTTATGTGGAAATTCTTCCAAGTTGTCGGGTAAAGTTGGCACCAAGAACTTTCTCTCAATTTCAACCGGCATATTTGGTTCGGAAGTTGGTGCAGTTTCATCAGTACTCATGCATATTCTCCTAGTTTTTAAACTAATACGTCACATTTAATAGGTTTTTTGTAATAATGCAACCATGAGCAAAATCAAAATATAGCGAAGCTCCATGGCGGCTCCTCAGGCTCCGGAAGTTCCTGAGCCAGAGAATGTCAAACGCACAAGTAGATGCGAACAGTTGTTTGAGTCCTTTCCTTCTTCCCAATAAGGAAAGAAAGGGCGAGTTCTGTGAGCCTTGTGCGGCTTGACAATGAACGCATCAAGAACTGTAGTCGCCTGTCATTTCTTTGCATACTTTCTTGTTGACACAAGAAAGTATGTCGAGAGCGAGCGGAACGGGCGTCGAAACTGGTTTAAATTAGTACAGCGCAGCTTCTTTGGGCATTTTGGTGCCTTTTAGAATCTCTAATGCTTCTTCAGCTTCTACGGTTTCTTTTTCTAGCAAGGCTTTTTTGAGCGACTCTAACTGAGTTAGGTTTGCCTTTATTACTACTCTGGCGCGGTTAGCGGCTTCTGTTATGAGGTGTTCGACTTCGTCATCAATTATCTTGGCGGTTTCGTCACTATAGCGGCGTTCATGCACCATGCGCTCTATCATCATGCCTTCTTCTACATGGAACACCTGGTCCCGCAACTGCTTGCCCATCCCCTGGTTGACAATCATTTCACGGGCCAGCTCGGCGGCTTTTTGCAGGTCGTTGCCAGCACCGGTGGTAACACGGTCCAAGCCGTATTTAACTTCTTCGGCAATACGGCCGCCCAGCATACGCGCTAAAACGTCTTTGTATTCAATTATGCTGTGGTAGCTTTTATCTTCTGGTGGAATAAACCAGGTAACACCACCGGTACCACCACGTGGAATTATAGTTACCTTGTGCACCATGTCACTGTCTGGCAAAACATGTCCAACTATAGCGTGGCCCGCTTCATGGTAGGCGGTTAGTTCTTTTTCTTTGTCATTCATGATCTTGCTCTTACGCTCAGGGCCAATCGCAACCTTTTCAAAGGCTGAGGTTACGTCAGCCTGGGTAATAGTTTTACGGTCATGGCGGGCGGCAATAATGGCGGCTTCGTTAGCAATGTTAGCCAGATCGGCACCGCTACTGCCGGCGCTTTTGGCAGCCAGTGCATCTAGGTCTACGTTGCTATCGAGCGGTTTTTTAGCAAAGTGCACTTTCAAAATAGCGGTACGGTCTTTTCTATCCGGCAAATCAATGTTAACCCTACGGTCAAACCTGCCAGGACGTAATAATGCAGGATCAAGCACGTCTGAACGGTTGGTAGCGGCCAGTACAATTACATTGGTACCTTGCTCAAACCCGTCCATTTCTACCAGAATCTGGTTTAGCGTCTGCTCACGCTCATCATGTCCGCCGCCCATGCCAGAACCACGGCGCCGTCCCACAGCGTCAATTTCGTCTACAAAAATAATGCATGGGGCGTTTTTCTTGGCTTTAGCAAATAGGTCTCGGACACGAGAGGCACCAACACCTACAAACATTTCAACAAATTCAGAGCCGGAAATACTAAAAAACGGTACGCCAGCTTCGCCTGCGACTGCCCGCGATAAGAGCGTTTTTCCAGTTCCGGGTGGTCCCACCAGCATTACGCCTTTTGGTATTTTGGCACCGACGCTTTCAAACTTCTTAGGAAATTTCAGGAATTCTACAATTTCTTCCAGGTCTTGTTTGGCTTCTTCAGAACCAGCAATCTCTTTGAATGTAACTTTGTCTTTTTCGTTGCCATATAACCGTGCCCGGCTTTTGCCAAAGCTCATAGCTTGATTGCCTTGGCCTTGAGCACTCCTTAGCATAAAGAAAAGCACCAAACTTATAACCAATACCGGTGCGATAGAAAGCCCGATCTGCGCCCAGGTATTGCCACTGCTGTCGGCTGGTCTTGGGTCAATCTCCAGATCTTTAATATCCTTATTCAGACCTTGGTCATAAATATTCGTACTGGTTTCTTTGCTGGAGATCGCGCTTGGTTTATCTTCGTTCTTTTTGGTAATTTCCAGTTTTTCATCACCCCGAATGGTGATTTTTTTCAGTTCTCCGGCATTTCCCTGTCTAATAACCTCTGACAAAGATATTTCCTTTAGTGTGCTGGGCTGGGAAAAAGCAGCAAAAACAATTAAGCCAAATAGAGCCAATAAGGCCAGGAACCCAAAGTTTTTCATACCTTTGCGTCCGTTACCCTTACCTCCACCAGTGCTGCGAAATGATTTCTTCGGATCCATACTTATACCCCAAATACCTACCTTTACAGTTTTTTGAATCGCCCTCGCCGGTCACAATCTTCCAAAATCTGATAACCGTACATACGTGTACGCTAATAAGATTTTGAAATATTTTGACCTTAATGATCATCACCCCAAAAAACTGCAAAGCTAAGTATCTGGGGTATGGAACTATTATACATAAACCAGCATAAAGTTCTAGCGCTCAAGTACCCTGAGTGCTAAGACATATTTTTTAATATATAACTTGTGTGTGCCATCAACATCTATGTTTCTACCCGCCCGTCCCGTTTTCATGGCCACGACTAATCTCTCAATGGTCTTTTTGTTTATATTTCGTACGCCGTATCTTTTGAGCCATGAACTGACTATTTCTCTAGATACACTATGCGGCAACCCTATAAACCACTTGCGGTCCAGCATATCCACTGCTGGCTGAATATGAAGCAGTGTATTTATGTGTCTGTTTAGCTCTTTATTTGTCTCCGTCAAATCCTCTAATAAAATCTTTAGTTCTGCTCGCTTGCTGTCTTTAAATTTTGGAAGCAGCTTATGGCGTACATAATTTCTTGTATAACGTATGTCATTGTTGCTAGGATCTTCCCGCCACTGAAGCGCGTGCAATTTGGCATAATCCCGGATATGTTCTTTAGTGTATTCCAGCAACGGGCGTAATAGCTGGCCGTTGCTTTGCAGCGAAGTTAATCCCTTTCTGCCACTACCACGAAGCAAGTTGATAATAGCTGTTTCCAGCATATCGTCCTCGTGATGAGCGGTTACTATAGCCTGCGCGCCGGTGGCTAACTTAACTTTGTGCAGAAATTTATACCGGGCTTTCCGTGCGACAGCCTCGCTAGTATCTGGCCCTAGGTTTCCATTTTCGTGCACAAACGGCAAGCCATGACTTCGTGCAAGTTCTTGGACTAGCTTACGGTCAACCGCAGAATCCGATCTGATACCATGGTCAAAGTGAGCCACAACCATTTTTACGCCCGGATGTTTACGCAGCAAATCTAGCAATACGACAGAGTCGACTCCGCCGCTGACTGCCACAACATAAGTTCCCACCCCCATCGCAATTCTCATACCATTAATAGTATTGCATTGTTTTCAGAATTCGACACAGAAACAAAACCTCACACACATTCTCTTATTCTCTGACAAATATTAAAGTCACATTTTACGGCAGCTGCCGATATTTGTGACTGTTCTTCTAGAGTAATTAGTTTTTTATGGGGAATGGAGTTTTAATGAGCTGTGGGATATGGTTTACTAGGGCAATGAAGGGTCATGACAAAAAAGCCGGGAAAAGCGTAGTTGCCGTGCTGGACGCAGGCGGGCAATATGTTGATCTGGTACAAAAGGCAGCCGAAAGACTTGGTTATCCGGCAGATGTGTTGCCACTAAGTACGCCCGTAGAGCAGCTCCAGAAAAATTATCAAGCAATTATAATATCTGGTAGTCCGGCAAGTTCACAAGCCGAAGACGCGCCGATGCCCGACCCGGCAGTTTGGCAACTGGATATGCCCATTTTGGGAATATGTTATGGACTCCACGCTATGGTTACTGCGCTGGGCGGTCAAGTAGAGCGTGGAACTACACGCCAGGACGGCCGCGTCATGACAACTGTCGATACTAAACACCCATTATTTCAAGGTACAAAAGCTAGTTTTTCAGCCCTCTTTACTCATGGCAATTTTGTAGTGCAAGTCCCTCCTGGATTTGAAATCATTGGCCAGCATAAACTCAGCGGAGACAAGACAGTATATTCGGCAATTGCTAAAGAACGCATCGTGGGTGTCCAGTTTCATCCGGAAGTTTTTGATGACACTCCAGAAGGCTACCAGGTATTCAAAAACTTTCTAAATGATATCGCAGACCTTAAGCCTGATCCGGCCTACATGGACCGCAAAATGGATGAGTTGGCAGTAAGTTTGCGAGCAGATATCCGGGCTAAAGCCAGGGATCGGCATGTGATCGCATTTGTAAGTGGCGGCGTCGATTCATCGGTTATGGCAGCATTGGCAGCCACCGAAATAGCACCAGACAAACTACATGCCTACTATATTGATAATGGCCTAATGCGCCGCGAGGACGATGCTGTAATTGACTTATTAAAAGCCCTCAACATTCCGGTTGAAAAGGTCCAGGCCGCTCAGGATTTTCTTATGCCACTGGGCGAAGTTGTCGATCCTCAGATGAAGCGCCGTATTATTGGAAAAACATTCGTAGATATACAAAACCGCTTAATATCGCAGCTTGGGTTAAAGGAAGCTCTGTTACTGCAAGGTACCAATGCCGCCGATCGGATTGAAAGTGGTTATAGCAAAGGTGGCCAACATACCGCACTTATAAAAACACATCACAATCAAGTCCAGGAAGTCCAGGACCTCAAAAGTCGAGGTCTGTTGATTGAGCCGCTTGATGAGCTGTTCAAGGATGAGGTGCGGGCGCTTGGACGCCATCTTGGTCTGCCAAGCGAACTGGTTAACCGACAACCTTTCCCTGGCCCAGGGTTAGCAGTACGGGTATTGTGCGCCAAGGGCGATGAAGTAAGTACTGGCAATAGCAAAATCGAAAAGGCCATCCAGACATATTTAAAAACTCAAGGCGCATTGGAAGCTACACAAACACATGCCAAGTTATTGCCAATCCGTAATGTTGGCGTCGGTGGTGATGAACGTTCACACATTGCCGCCGTAGCGCTGCAATCATTCGCTTCGTGGGAAATACTCGGCCAATTAGCCATAAGTTTGCCCAGCGCTTTCAGGGATGAAGTAAACCGTGTGGTAGTGGCTTTAGGCAACCAGCCCATTACTGAACTTAGCTTGACACCAACCCTGCTTCAACCTGACGCCCTAGAACAGCTTCGCCACGCCGACAGCATTGTCCACCAAGAAATGCGAACGCGAAACCTCTTGAAAGAAATCACGCAGTTCCCGGTGGTGCTTTTGCCCTTATCTTTTGGTAGTACTGGCAAACGCTCTATAGTACTCCGCCCTCTCACCACCACGGCCTTTCTAACAGTCCAGGCCATGATCCCCGGACGTGATTTGCCGATAGATTTCATCACAACAACTTCCGAGCGCATTCTGGCCGAAGTCCCCGGCATCTCCCAGGTTTTCATAGACCTGACTAATAAGCCCCCCGCCACCACCGAATGGGAATAGCCTAGCCAATGTAGCGCACTGACCTGCTTTCGAGCAGAGCCCGAAACACTGCCAGTGCTCTTGGCCTAGAATTCAATTTTCCTTTCCGGTACTCCTTACGCAGTACTATTGGTACAGCTCTGTCCGTTCCTCAAGGAGAAATTGAATTCTAGACTCAAGTACATTACCTAGGACAAACATAATTACCGATAGTATTACAGGCAAAAAGCTCTCATATTAGTCGGAAAATTTACTAATATTTATGGAAGATCTTCGTCTAGAAATCTCGGTACGTTTTGTCGTCTCGTTTTCCAACGTATAGAATAATCCGTTCACCGTCAAGCAGTTGTTGAAATATTAATCGGCTATCACCAACTCGAAGCCGATAAACATTGGAATTGCCTTTGAGCTTTTTAAGATCAAGCCCGTCGACTTGTTCAGCCAAAACTCGCCCGTAAGCATCCATCAATTTCGTGCGTTGCTTGTCAGAAAGTTTGAGCAGTGCTTTATTTATTTTGTCCATCGAGCTTCTTCAGGCGTTCTATAAACTCTTTAGACGACATGCCACCACCCGGCAAATCTCTGAAATCAACAACTGTTTCCCAGTTGCCCTCATCACCCCATTCATCCAACTGCGTTTGACGAATTTTTCCCAGCAGCGCCTGACGAATAATATCGCTGCGCGAGGTGTAATCACGCTTAGCCAATGCGTCAACTTGCTTAAGAAGTTCTTTTGGCACAGTGATATTTATAGTTTGAGTTCTGTTATTCATACATAAAGTGTATCATATCAATACACTTTATGTCAAGGTCATTTTAATGGGCTTTTCCTAAAGATATAAGGACAATGCCGGCTAAAACCAGAACTATCCTCTTAATGTAGTGGTGGCTAGCAGTTCTTTTAGGAAAATCTAATGAAATAGATTCCCATACTGCGCTTCAATCATTGTGGCAGCAAGAGCATTCTGCCGTTTGATTGGTGAGGGGGTATCGCTTGTAAATATAGCGTAGTCTATACCACGTAAATGTTTGGCTGGTCGCATGGATTCATCGTCAAAATAGAGACTTGTGCCGTGGTTCATGCCGCACGAAATAGTTCTTTCTAAACAGGCCAATATTTCAACTTGCTCAATCTTAGGCAGTTTGTCAAACTCTTTTCTTATAAGAAAGCTAAGTATGGAGCGCGCTTTTTTGCTTATTTCAGGGTCGACTTTCTCAGTATGTTCAGGAAATGCGGACATATCCATGAACCATGAATAGCCGAGATACGATACATGGTCATGAAGCTTTTTGCCAGCTCCTAATCTATATAGTGCATCAATGATAACATCCGAGGTAATTTCAAAATGACGATCAGCTAGCTCTGGTTGTCCTATATTTAGAACTCCGTCCCAATTTCTAATGATGTCCCAACAATCTCTCCGAAATTCAAATATTGTTTCGCCTCTATCATTAGCTTGGGCTATTATAGCCATTAGACTGCTGTTTGTTTCCAGCCTATTCAAGACATCTGTCAGTTTTTGAAGCCTAGCGACTGAGGACTCTTCTTCAAAAGCAACATATTGAAGCGAATGAGCAGCAATTACCAAATCATATGGCTCAAGGTCACCATCAACAAATTCCTCAACTGGTTGGTCAAAAAAGCGAAAATTCACTTTAGACTCATCATCCAAGACAAGTAAACTGTGTTTTAGACTGTCACCGACAGTTGGATTCGGGTCAACTGCATCAACTACAGTGTGACCTTCATTTCTTGTACCAATTATTCTGCTGACAACTGGCAGTTCGGTATGACCTTGGTCCGGACCAACCAGTAGAATTCTGGCTGGCTGGGTTGGATCGAGTAGTTTTGTCTGAATCTCAGGGTGTTGTGCAATGCCGTGAATAATTACCTGAGTTCCACTTTGCTTTTGATGAACAGCAGCTTCATAAAACGCAGCTGCCCATTCAGGATTCGTAAATTGTTGACTAGAATAACTTTCAAAGACCATACAAACCTCGTTTGAAGTATGTATTATATCATAAGATTATTATATGGTCAAATCCCATTGCTCCGGATCTTTTATCCAAGCTTCAACCGCATCTCTCTCAGCCTTGGAGATGTATCCATGCTTCTGGCCTATAGCCATGATTTCTCTTGATGTTGCCAGTCGGATTAGTTTTACATTGTGTTCTTTTACAAGCTCTTCAGCCATTTTATTTTCCAAGGTCGTCGTAGTAATGCAATACTTAACTTTACAGCCTGCCCCTCGGATTGTTAACACATTATTAATCATGCTAGCCCCGGTAGACACATGATCTTCTACAACAAGCACATTGGTATTAGGCTTGAGATACCCCTCTATTTTTTGACCTTTGCCGTATGATTTGGTTGACGGCCGCACATAAACCATGGGCAGTTTAAGCCGGTCAGCTACGAGGGCTCCTTGAGAAATTGCTGCTGTTGCTGTTGCGGATATACAGTCAATTTCTTTAAGCGGGATATCCTTTTTTATTGCTTCAATGTAAAGATCTACAATCCTTGTTCGTGCTTCAGGATAAGAAAGGATGATTCGATTATCGAAATACATTGGCCCTTTTAGCCCGGAGGTATACGTATATGGAGGATTAAAGCTGAAACTTACCGCTCCAATTTTTAATAAGACCTCTCCAGCTGAAGCTTTCGATAAATCAATTTGCGATTTTTGCGGCATTCGTTAACTCCTTTTTACTTATAAAATCCTGGGCCAGATCGTACATTCGTTTATGGATCATTTGTTCGCTAAAAAGTATGTCCATAATCTCACGCATCGTAATCGCTGAATATAGATTATAACCTTTTTTTTGCAACACCTCTCTACCGCCTTTCTCATAATCTATGAGTGCTACAGCATCTTTAACAATCAGTCCGTGCTGTTCTATTACGGGGATAGTTTCAAGCAATGAAGTTGCATATGTTACTAGATCTTCAATCATAACTGCCGTTTCGCCTTTTTTATATTCACCTTCTAAGCTTTTTTCAAGCCCGTAGGCTTTTTGCAATGCTTCCTTGCGCAAAAAAATCCAAGGTCTTTCAAGCTCAAAACTTATCGCACCGGTAATTGGTAAGGCACCATATGCAACACCAGCCAAACGATCGTAGGTTAGGGATCCAAGCATTTCCTCATACAGCTTGATAACTTTTTTTAAAACCCTAGGGTAACTTATTAGTAAGCGCAGGTCGATGTAGATTGGTGATGCAACGCCGGATTTAAATGTAAATTCACCAAATTTTACAGCTCCGATGGTATGAAGATCAATCGCAATTTCTTTTTTTAATTCCTTATTCATTATTTTTCCCTTTTCTGTATTCATTTATCTCATCACGCATTTTTTGGGCTGCCACGCGGGCGGCTTCGGCAAAATCTTCGCCATTTGAGGCATAAATGATGCTTCGGGATGCATTGGCTACGAGTCCTTGGCCGTTATCTCCAATGCCTGCTTCAATCGCGGCCTTCACATCTCCCCCCTGTGCACCCAGTCCGGCGATCAATATTGGCATGTCGCCACCAGCAATCCGGCGTAAATCAGCTAGCTCTTTGGGGTAGGTTGCGCCGACCATTAACATACAATTGCCGTTTTGGTTCCATTTGCTCGTAACACTTTGCGCCACATGCTCGTATAGTGGTTTGCCGTCAATCATCAGATCCTGGAATTCGCCAGAACCTGGGTTTGAGGTACGCACCAGTATGAAAAACCCTTTATCTTTCCACTCAAAAAACGGTCGTAATGATTCACCGCCCATATACGGCGGCAGTGTGATTGCGTCGGCCTGAATGTAGTCAAAGGCATACTTGGCGTATCCCAAGTTGCTGTTACCGATATCGGCTCGTTTGGTATCAAGCAATATTGGTATGTCAGGGTAATTTTGACGCAAGTAATCCGCCGTCATCTTAAGCTGAACAACACCATCCGACCCATAAGCTTCATAAAAGGCTGGATTAGGTTTAAAAGTACAAGCCAGGTCAGCAGTCACGTCGATAATTGCTTTATTAAATTCAAATAATGGGTTGGGCTTGGAACGAATAATGTCAGGTAGCTTTTCTAAATCAGGATCCAGCCCGATGCAAAGCAAAGAATTGTTTTTGGCCACCATGTCTTGAAGTTTTTGCTGAAACGTCATTAGGACTATGCTATCCTAAAAAGTAGCTATGCCGCAACTTTTCTATGATCCCGCGAAGACATTTGATGAAAATGTTGCTGATGGCCCCTACTTTGATAATATTCCAAAACTGGTGCGCAATGGCGAACCACAGTTTACGTTTTTGGGCTTCCCCATCTATCTGCCGTTTGGGATTGCCGCCGGGCCTTTGCCCACCAGCAAGCATGTTAAAGCCGCTTTTGATTGGGGTTACGATGTAGTGCATTACAAAACCATGCGAACGGTACCGTTTCCCGCCAATCCATTTCCAAATGTTATACCGATTGACGTGGAAGGTGATATTACCTTGGAAGCCGCTGACATGGGCCTGACTGTGCGCGATGATTTTCCAACCGATATCAAAAAACTGGTGATTACAAATTCCTTTGGTAACCCAGGTTTAGGTCCTGATTTTTGGGTAGATGATATGAAAAAGGCCGTTGTTTCAGCCCACGAAAGGCAAGTTATGGTTGCCAGTACTTTTGGCACCGCCAGAGAAGGAATGAGCTCTGAGGAGTTTTGGCAGGATTTTGCTGATGCTTCCAAAATGGCCGTTGGCACAGGTGCTAAAATAATTGAACTCAATTTATCTTGCCCAAATGTTGTAGGTGAAGGCATTGTCTGCTACACGCCTGATGCAGTCATTGGCATTTGCAAGCGGACTCGGGAAGCCATTGGTGACACACCGCTGATGATCAAGCTTGGTTATTTCAGCGACAAGCAGCAGACCCTGCTAGAACACATCATGGAGGAGGTTGATCAGTACATCAATGCAGTTGCACTCATCAACACTATCCCAGCCAAAATTTATAATAAACAGGGTGGTCAAGCCCTACCTGGCGAAGGTCGTTTAACCAGTGGATTATGTGGAGCTGGCATCAAGTGGGCCGGGCTGGATATGGTTAAGCGTTTAGGTTCACTGCGGAAACAAAAAGGTTACAGCTATGAAATTGCCGGCATCGGCGGTGTCATGACACCAGATGACTTTTTTGAATACCGCCAGGCTGGCGCAGAACTCGTCCAAGCCTGCACCAGCCCCATGTGGAACCCTAATTTAGCAGCTGAAATCAAACAGTTTTTGGAAAACCAAGCTCAGTAAGAATTTGTTGGACTAGTACCTCAGGATCGTCGTTGAAAATAATTTTGCCCTGGCCTTCTTTGTTTACTATACGCGTAAGCTCAGGAAGTTCGTCCGCTATGCCGCCTGTGCCAGTAAGCACTCCGGCTATCTTTTGAAAATCAATAAGGTCAGTGAACTCATTGAGTGTACCCCACCGGCCCGAAATAAATATTCCGGCGTCACAAGTGGCAGTAGACAAAACGTTGCGGTACTTAAAATTAACTCGCTGGCTAGATGCAAATTTAAAATCACTTTCCACATAAAATATTTGGTCATAAATAGTATTGTCATCATTGGGGTGCAGTGCATTTTGGCTGTCCTTATCTAAGGTTGCGGAAAATCCCCACACCTCAACACCTGCGTCATGGGCTTCTTTTGCAACAATATACGGCAAGCCGGTGCATGCGCCTGTAATGATTATTATGGAGTCAGAGTACTTGGCCAGTATGTTCCCTAGCTCTTTAGCTCTTGGTAGAGCTGTATTCATATCACCGGCAACCGAGCCAAATACGCCAATTTTAATTTTACTAGTCTGTGTAGCCACTTATTAATTCTAGCAGGATATGTGACATAGTCAGGTTTTTAGGATAGTATTACAGGCAAGATGATTAATATTTCCAGCATCGTCCTAAGCCATCGCCGTCGCTGCCGTATGTAGGGAGCTGTTGATTTTATGTATTTATAGCTCCCAAGGGAGCTTTTTTTAATTAATTAGGAGAATGAATATGAAACAAACTAACAAATTATGGCAAAACCAGACCGCGCTGTTGCCTTTAATAGAGGAGTACACAGTTGGCAATGACCATGAAATTGACCAGAAGCTGTTGCCGTACGATGTTTTGGCCAGCAAAGCCCATGCCGCCATGCTAGTCAAAACTGGCGTTTTAACTACTAGCGAAAATGATAAGCTTCAGGCGGGCCTGGACCGCGTATTAGAAAAATGGCAAAAAGGTGATTTTAAAGTTACCCGCGAGCAAGAAGACGTCCACACCGCGTTAGAGAATTACTTGACTACCAAATACGGTGAGATTGGCAAAAAAATCCATACCGGACGGAGCCGGAACGATCAGGCACTAGTAATGATCCGGCTTTATTTGATAGAACAGCTTGAGACAATTGCTGACAGCATGTCCAAACTATCGGCCACCCTTTTAGATAAGGCGGAGCAAAATGCCCAAGTCCCGATGCCAGGCTATACCCATACACAAAAAGCCATGCCCACCACAGTCGGCTTGTGGCTGGCTTCTTTTGCCGCTGGCTTTCAGGATAGTGAAGGGTTTATTAATTCTACTGCCAAATTATTAGATCAAAATCCTTTGGGCTCAGCCTCTGGCTTTGGAGTAGAATCAGCCGTAGTTGACCGCAACTTTACAACCAAAGCCTTAGGCTTTGCCCGGACACAGGAAAACCCACTTTATTGTGGGCTTTCGCGCGGGATGTTCGAGGGAGTAACCTTACAAACTCTAGCCATGCCTATGCAACTTTGTGGCCGGTTTGCGGCTGACATGATGCTTTTTACCATGCAAGAATTCGGTTATTTTAGTTTGCCGGCAAGCTTTACGACTGGATCGTCAATCATGCCGCAAAAGCGAAACTACGATTTGTTTGAAATCATGCGTGCTAATGTACGGGCTTACTTATCCAAAGCCAGCGAGATCCAGCAAATTGTAGCCGGTCTAATTAGCGGCTATAACCGTGACGTCCAAATAACCAAACGCTTAGTAGTGGAGGGTATTGAACTGTGCGTCCAGACTATCGCCGTGACGGAATCCGTCGTGCAGCAAATGCACGTCCATGAAGATGTACTAAAAACAGCCATGACCAGTGATCTTTTTGCCACAGCCAGAGTCTATAAACTCGTAGAGCAAGGCATGCCTTTCCGTGATGCCTACCTGAAAATCAAGCAAGAACTAGGCGTCTAGCAAATATAGCAAGAGAGCTTTCTGAGCATGCAGACGGTTTTCCGCTTCTGCGAAAACCATTGATTGTGGTCCATCAATAACTTCCGCCGTCACTTCCTTGCCTCTATATGCTGGCAAACAGTGCATGAATATAGCGCGTTTGTCGGCCAGTCCCATTAGCGCTTTGTTAACTTGAAACGGCTCCAAATCCGCCAGCCGGGTAGCCTGTTCCGCCTCCTTGCCCATACTTACCCAGGTATCGGTAATGACTACATGTGCTCCATCTATGGCTTTTTTAGGATCTTCAAAATGTTTAACACTTGTTGCCCGAGCCGCGATTTCCTTAGACATCTGGTAGCCATTTGGCGCGGCAATACTCATTTCCATGTCCATTAGTTCTGCTACCAAAGCCAGTGAGTTTGTAACGTTATTATTGGCGTCTCCAAGATAAGCCAACTTTAACCCATCAAACCTACCAAAGTTTTCATGAATTGTCTGGAGATCCGCCAAAACCTGGCAAGGATGTTCAAGGTCGGTCATGGCATTTATGACCGGCACACTAGAATACTGTGCCAGTTCTTTGACTGCTTCATGGCTAGATACCCGCGCAACAATCACGTCTACCATACTGCTGATCACAATCGCGCTGTCACGTACCGTCTCCCTAACACCCAGCCCAATATCTGCCGGAGCCAAATATACCGCATGCCCTCCAAGCTGAGTCATTCCGGTTTCAAATGATAGTCTAGTCCGTAAACTGGGCTTATCAAAAATCATAGCCATACTTTTGTTTTTGAATGGTAGGTCATTATGATTTCCCTGATTTTTCAGCTCAATTGCCTTAATTACGATCTTTTTTATTTGATCGGCAAAAAGGTCGGTAATGGAAATTATGCTTTTCATTGGTCTATATAGCATAACAAACTTAGAGCATTTTTTGAATTTTTGTTGACTTTTGGTACAAAAAGCTTACAATTAGCGCTTGATAATCTTAACTTTTGGGGGAATATGGCGCTAAAAAGTAAAAGTGAATATGTAAAGGTTGCTTCCCATGAAGGCCGCAAGGGTGAGGTTAAGAAAGTAGTCCTGCTGTATTCCGGCGGCTTAGATACTTCTACGATGCTGAAATGGATCCAGGAAGAATATAAAGCTGAAGTTATTGCCCTCACTATAGACATTGGCCAACAAACCGATGACCTAGAAGAAATTCGCAAAAAAGCCTTGAAGCTTGGCGCCTCAAAAGCCATAGTTATTGATGCCAAGGAAGAATTTGCCGATGAATATATTTCCCCCAGCATTAAAGCCAATGGCATGTACCAAGGTAGGTATTATTTATCAACTCCTCTAGGACGACCACTACTTGCAAAGTGGGCAGTTAAAGTAGCGGCCGCGGAAGGCGCTGATAGTATCGCCCACGGAGCGACCGGTAAAGGCAATGACCAGATTCGGATTGAAGGCTCAGCTTTGGCACTCAACCCTGATATCAAAGTGATCGCGCCGGTACGCGAATGGAACATGGGCCGGGATGACCAGCTGGAATACTGCCGCAAGCATGGTATTCCGGTCAAGCAGACCAAAGACAAACCATATTCTTACGATGACAATATGTGGGGCGTTACCGGCGAAGGCGGCGAAATTGAAAACCCGGCGCTTATCCCGCCGCTGGAAAAAATCCTTCAAGTCTGCAGCACACCGGAAAAAGCCAAAAACACGCCAGAATACATCAAAATCGAGTTCGAGAAAGGCCTTCCAGTGGCAATTGATGATATTCAAATGTCACTCGTTACTGTTATTGAGCATTTGAACAAACGCGCCGCCAAGCATGCAGTTGGTATCGTGCATTTGATTGAGGACCGGGTCATTGGTCTGAAAGTCCGCGGCATATATGAAGCACCCGCTGGCGAAACCATCATTACCGCCCACAAGGCCTTAGAGCGCTACACATCTACAAGGCTAGAGAATGAGTTTAAGTCAATCGTGGACGATAAGTGGGCATACTTGGTTTACGGCGCGTTGTGGTTTGAGCCGCTCATGGATGACTTGAACGCCTATCTTAATAAAGTCAACGAAAAAATTACCGGCACGGTTACAGTAAAGTTGTTCAAAGGCCACGCCGAAGCCGTCGCACTTGAAACGCCCAATACTATCTTTGATGAAAAGTTGGCGACTTTCATGGAAACAAATAATCTGTTTAACCAAAATGCTTCGGCTGGCTTTATAGAACACTACACTCTTCAAATGAAGCTAGCCCAACGGCGCCAAAGAACGGCGCTTCTGGCGGTTGGCGGACGAGACAAGAAATTGAAGCTCCTGCCACAAATGAAAGCTCTCCACACCATGGGCTACTGCCTGTACGCCACATACAAAACCTATAAATTCCTGAAGTCGCACGGTATGGAAGCTATTTTGATCAACAAAATCAGTAGTCCGGAGCTCAAACCAAATCTTAATGACCTGTTGGACGCAAATCGGTTTGACATCATTATCAATATTCCTACCAAAGTTGATCATGAAAGCACCACCGGAAAGGAAAAAACGGATGGCCAAATCATACGTGAGAAAGCTGTCAAATCCGACACACCGCTCATCACAAGTGTGTCCGTCGCCCGTGAGGTTGTAAACAAATTAAGCAGGGCAAAAGTCTGATGCCACTGGCAAAAGTGGCGCGAGTCCTTGTCTGCAAACCAACATATTTTACCGTCGATTACATTATCAACCCCTACATGAAACCGCATTCGGTCGATGCCAACAAAGCTATGAAGCAATGGCAAAAACTTGTTGAAAAGCTGAAAGACCTCGGTATAAAAGTCGATGTTATCGAACAGCGAGAAGAAGTGCCGGATATGGTGTTCGCGACTGACCAGGGGATTGTCAAAGACGGAGCGGTTTTACTTGGCAATTTTCGCTATCCGCAACGCAAACCCGAACGCGTTTATTACCGCGAGTGGTTCCGTGATCATGGTTTTCGCCTGCGTGCCTTATCAAACGTTTTCTCGTTTGAAGGCGGTGACGCATTATTTTTTAATAACATGCTGCTAGTCGGCACTGGCTTCCGCGCCAACGTAGCCAGCTGCGAGGAACTGTCCCAAAAGTTAAATATTGATGTTATTCCACTCAGACTAGTTAATCCATATTTCTACCACCTGGACATGTGCTTTTTGCCTATAGATGATGCAACTGCTTTTTACTTCCCTGCAGCTTTTTCCAAAAATTCACAAAACCTACTCAATCGTTTTGTGCCCAATTTGCTGGAATTTACGCCTGCCGAGGCGAAAGCTTTCGGCGCTAATTCGTTTATAAGCGGGGAGGACATTATTATCCCTTCTAAAGCGCCAGAATCGTTTGCTAAAAAACTCAACGAACTTGGCATGCGTATCCACAAAGTTGATGTCAATGAATTCAATAAAGCCGGTGGCGGCATCCACTGCCTAATAAATACGTTAGAATAGGACAGCATGGCTTGGCAAGATATAAACCCAAAACAAATACTGCTAGAGAAAATCAAGGCTCGTGGTGGCTGGGTAAATGCCCACACCCATATTGACAGAAGCTACATTATAAATTGGGGTAACTGGAAGAAAACTGGTGATCCGTTGCACCTAAAATGGGATCATCCAGATGAATACAAAGTCCAGGTTAGCGTTAAAGAGATTGTGGCAGGAATGTCACGAGTAATTGACAACCAGCTTGCTCAAGGAGTTCAGGCGTTGGGTTCATTTATTGATTGTGACAGTATCGTAAAAGACAAAAACCTCAAAGCTGCCGATCAAGTACGCGCTCAGTATAAAGGACAAATGGAAATTAAATTCATTCACCAGCCCATAAAAGGCCTAATGGATAAAACGCAACGCCAATGGTTTGAAGAAGCCGCCAGTTTTGTAGATATTATTGGCGGGTTACCCGAGCGCGATAGTGAAATGAAAATTGGTGTCAATCGTAAAGCAGAACACCTGGATATATTATTTGAGACAGCCAAAAAACACGATAAGTCCCTGCATATTCATGTCGATCAGCTAAACGACCCTAATCAGCGTGATACAGAATTGCTAATCCAAAAGACAAGACAGTACGGCTATAAAGGCCGGGTTTCAGCCGTGCACTGTATTTCCCTGGCAGCCCAAAAAAAATCTTACCGGCAAAAAATATATAAGCAACTTGTAGAACAAGATATAACTGTTATTGCCTGCCCAACCGCTTGGATTGACAGCCGTCGCAACGAGACTCTGTCACCATCACATAATTCCGTAACACCTATTGATGAAATGATTCCAGCTGGCGTACGTGTCGCTATTGGTACTGACGATATTGCTGACATCTATAAACCGTTCAGTGATGGAGATATGTGGACAGAGCTCCGGGTTCTGCTGGAAGCGACCCATGTGTACGATATTGATGCCCTGATAGAAATTGCTTCAAAAAATGGCCTAAGAGCACTCGGAATAAAATAGAAGTAATTTTATAATGACCAAATCATCTCACAGCCAACTAGAACTAATACAACCCGCAGTACCCGCAGATACAGATGCTATCCTTGCTATTTTGGATAGGGCCAATCAGTTGGCACTTGAGAATTCCGGCGAGCCCATGTGGACAGCAATGACTTATGTTCATGACCAGCTTCGCTCGCAAATAGAATCTGGGGACTGTTTTGTCATGAAAGATGAACAGGATACTATTACGTCACTGATTGTTATTACTCAGCAAGATACTCTTTGGGAAGATGATGGCACGGATGAACAAGCACTTTACTTTCATAAACTTATGAAAGATCCAGAAATCGCACCTAAAGGTTCTGGTTTCCCGCTAATCGCATTCGCAGCCCGTGAAGCAATTAGACGTGGCCGCACATACCTACGATGTGATACCAAAACAAGCATGATCCAACTAATTGAGTACTACCGAAGATTGGGTTTCGCAACAAAGCGTTCAATGACCTATCCAACTACCGATCAAGCAGGTGTCCTATTGGAAGCCAAGCCCGAAGAGGTTTTACAAAGAATTGCCAAGCTTTTTTAAGAAGCTGCCCAATCTCCATGCACCACTAAAACATCTAACCATCGCCTTGCCATAATTCTAAAACTATCGGCCACATTTTTGGGCACCTGACGATTTTTGTGACTTTGGAATTAAGAGTAATCTCACTATAAAAGGAGTTTGTGTTTCTGGAAGTATCTGGTGGCATGGTCGACAAAGTTACCATCTTCTACAACTATGTAAGATACATGTTTTTCTAGATTGAGTATTTGGAGTAAAATCCCTACTTGTTTTTCGCAGCCAAATGGATGTATCCAGGCACTTTGCTGCAACATATAGAAATTAAGGTCTTTTAGTTTTTGGAGCAAATGATCACGTTGCGCTCGTTTATAAGTCGGTATATCAAACATCACTAGCCTCCACTTATAGTCCCATTTTCTTGGCGTTTTAATTTCTAGTTCCTCAAGCACAATTTTTTCATACTTGTCCCAACCCTTACTTGTAAGTTTATACTCAAGTTCGCCTTTAACGTCCTTAACCTGTATAAGCTTTCGATATTTTAGATATTTTAAGGTGTGTCTGGCATTTCGCCTATCAATATGCTTCATATACTTGTCAACTAGCAACAAAGAGTTTGGGGCGATTATTACGCCCGCTAACCCTCCTGCGCCCACGAGTCCTTTGAGAACTTCTTTACTAATAACCCTAGCCCGTGTCCGTGATTGAACCATAGTCACATTATACGGCACCTGACGAAATTTGTTACTTTTTATTGTATGTGAAAGTATCAAAAGGGCTAGCGGGAATGAAGAAACTAGATTTGATTGTTGCCGTCAAACAAAGCGGAAACTGAGCCACCAGAAAATATTGCAGCCATGGCATCGGCGATAAGCGGAGCAATTGACAGCACCTCTATTTTTTTAGACTTAATTACATGATCCGGCGGCAAAGTATTGGTAAAAATAACTTTTTTGAAAGCAGACGCTTCTATTCGAGCCAGCGCAGGCTCGGACAAAACCCCATGTGTAGCCATTCCATAGATTGCTTTGGGCTTGTGTTCAGCTAGTAATTCAGCTGCCGCGCAAATTGTTTCCGCGGTATCAATCATGTCATCTGTTACTAAACAAATCTTATCTCTTACGTCACCTATCAGATACCTTGCTTCTTCTTTATTGGTCTTTATGACGGACCGGTGCTTATGCACGATGGCAATATCGCAGTTCAGTTGCGAGCCATAACGCTCGGTAGATTTAACGCGCCCTGCATCGGGCGATACAATCACCAGATCTTTAGGATCAAAATGTTTTTGTATGTATTCGGTTAGTATAGGCCGGGCAATCAGATGGTCAAACGGACCATTAAAAAACCCCTGGATTTGGCCAGCGTGCAGGTCAACACTAATGATCCTATCAGCCCCAGCTTGCGCCAGAATATCAACAACTAGGCGGGCGGCAATTGGTTCACGCCCGGCGGATTTGCGGTCTTGGCGGGCATAACCCAAGAACGGACAAACAGCAGTAATGGATTTAGCCGAGGCACGTTTGGCCGCATCAATCATAATGGCCTGTTCCATAATGGCATCATTGACGTTATTGCCATGTGGTTGAATGATAAACACATCACTATCGCGTACAGACTCGCCCAAGCGACAGCTTATTTCGCCGTTAGCAAAGTTGGTAAGCTGTACGGCATGTAGTGGCACACCTAATATTTTAGTGATTTCTTCCGCCAAAGCCGGATGAACCCGTCCACTAATTATCTGCAGCCGACGTTCCGCCTTATTAATCATATACTTTTAGTTTAACATGCCTGTCGTACACAGATATAAAACATGGTATATTGACTGTAGCGTAATTGAAATAAAAATCGTAAATGCAAACTGAATTATTACTTTTCGTAGCCGGCCTAGCTGCAGGTGTTATCAACGCCATTGCTGGTGGTGGTGGAATTATTTTATATCCGGCGTTGTTAGCTTCTGGGCTGAGCCCATTGATTGCCAATGCCACTTCCAGCCTGGCAGTTTGGCCAGGCAGCGTCGCGGCAACCTATGGCTACAGGCGGGAACTGCGCAAGATCCCTCACAGCTTTTTTTATCTCACTCTGCCCTGCTTGATAGGCTCAATTCTTGGTTGTTACATTCTCGTAAATACACAGCCGACAACCTTTGAACAACTAGCGCCATGGCTAGTTCTATCGGCAGTATTGCTGTTGGCTTTGCAATCCAAAATACACAAATGGCTGAGCATGCAGACCAAGCGCGGCAAAATTCACTGGCATACTATGCCGCTCATTTTTATGGCCGTATTCCCCTTGGCTATGTACGGTGGTTTTTTTGGCGCTGGTTTTGGGCTGATGATGCTAGCTATTCTAGGATTTTCCAGCCTTCAGAATATCCATCAAATGAATGCCATCAAAAATCTCTGCGGCATCACCATGGCTGTAGTGGCAACAATATATTTTGCCCGTGCCGGACTAATCAGCTGGAATGAAGGGTTAATTATGGCGTCCGGAAATGCCATAGGTGGTTACCTCGGAGCCAGAACAGCTCAAAAAGTTTCCGCTCACGTTGTGCATGACTTAACGGTTGTTATAGGACTCATTATATCCGCCGTACTTATCCTAAGATAATCTGGCAAACAACCATGATCCGTGCTACAATCACCCCTGTTCTTCACAATGGCGGCGTAGCTCAGCTGGTTAGAGCGCAGGACTCATAAGCCTGAGGTCAGTGGTTCGAGCCCACTCGCCGCTACCATTGACAAACACAAATTATATTTGTATGTTATAAAAATGCCTAGGAGAAAGCGCCGCCCTGCGCCGCCTGATCATTGGACCGATCCATTGAGCAGGATACTAAATATACCTAATGCAATATGTGCTCCGTTGTCTCCTTTGCAGCGTGCATGTAAAATTGGTCATCTAGCTCATTTAGCACAGCATTTGCCAGAGGAAAAAGCAAAATTAGATGCAAAAATACGGATGCAGGCCTTGCAAGAAAGACATATTCAAGAGCCCGTGATACGCCAGATCCCTACATGGGCTGAAAAGCACGCGGCTAACCTAATGATTGATGGCGACTTTGGCAGACTTCCAGAACCTCAAACCAATGACGCCTTAGTTCCTTATGAAATAGGCCAATCGAATTGTGATTAGTTCTTTCAAAAATATTATTGTTATAGTTAATACATGCGGACTTTGGTGCGGAATATTGTGGGAGCATTTATTTTCTCCAGCGACAACAAGTTACTCATGGGAAAGAGCCTGAACGGTGGTATGTACCCGGGATTTTGGATTGTGCCGGGCGGGGGAGTTGATGAGGGCGAGACCAAACTTGAAGCGCTTAAACGCGAAATGCTGGAAGAAATCGGCTTGGATATTTCTGCATCAAAAATTGATCAAATAGACTTAGTTTTTACAGGCGAATCAGTAAAAATCTTGCGCGGCACAGGCGAACACGTGCTAGCCAAAATGACCTTTTACAACTTTACTATCCAGTTACATAAATTGGCCAAAGAAATACAGATTAAAACTGAAGACGATTTTGTAGACGCCCAATGGTTCCCTGTTACAAAGCTAAAAAATCTGCCAGTATCGCCACCCTCCACCACAACCCTCAAAAAACTCGGCTATTTATAAAGCTTGCTCAAGCATTTCTATGTCGTAACCATACTCATACCAGCCTGGGTCATTTTGTAGCAGTTTTATAGCTTCATTTATATCTTTCCAAGCTACTTCTGCTACTTCCATGGGGTCAAAGGATGCTTTGTACTTGGTGCTGTCAAAATATATCAGGTATAAGTACTCAAACTGTCGTCTTGTATCCGCTTTATATTTGGTATAGAACTTTAAGTCTTGTTTTTTGGCTATGATGCCGTGTTCTTCCTGCAGTTCGCGTAGCGTTGTGTCTTCTGGTAATTCCCCATCATCGCATTTTCCACCAAATAACGTCGACCACACACCCGGACGTTCATCTTTGTTTTCAGAACGTCTCTGGCAAAGCACTTTACCCAGCTTTTTATCTATGATCATGCCGCCGCCAGTCCGGCGCCATAGACCCTTGGCTATGACTTCATCACGCGGCAGTGGATCAAGTGGATTGTCATCTTCATCCACAACAAATAAAAGTTCACTGTTGCTCATTGCTCATTGCTCATTGCTCATTGCTCATTGCTCATTGCTCATTGCTCATTGCTC
>JAZKJC010000004.1:0-52011 GCA_040384565.1 Patescibacteria group bacterium | reverse complement strand
ATAATACATACTACCCCGACCTGCGTTATACTTCTAATTATGCAACAAGTCAGAGTTGGAGTGGGCGTATGTATATTTAAAAATGGCCAGATACTCTTGGGCCAGCGTCAGCATTTGAGTGCGCACGGCGCAGATACCTGGGCTCCGCCAGGTGGCAAGATAGATTATCGTGAATCGTGGCAGGATTGCGCACGGCGCGAAACTTTAGAAGAAGCCGGCGTTGAAATATCTGAGCCAACAATAATTACTGTCACTAATGATTTTTTCAGAACAGAGCATTTTATAACCATCTATGTACGTGCTGATTGGGTGAATGGCGAACCTAAAGTTCTGGAACCACACAAAACGGCCAAGTGGGCGTGGTATGAGTGGTCCGATATGCCTGCTCCGCTATTTCCACCATTTGAAAACCTTACAAAAACTGGTTTTAAGCCATAAAAATAGAGCCCCGGAGGGCTCTATCTGTTCAAACGTTTATTAGAATTAAACGCCTGGTTTTAGTGCGTCGTAGTTTAGACGCTGTGCTCGGTTTTGACCGAGGCATTATGTCTTGTATGAGCATTATTTTCCCCCTTTTTTAAGTTTTTGTTTCAACTGCTACTAACAAATTTTAGTCGTTTAGTTCGGCATCTATTTGTAGTATGCGTTCATCGGTAGTTGGCACTAATTCGTACGCCAACTCACCTAGCGTCAGTAAGTTCAAAATGTATTTCCTTTTATGTTAATATTGTTTGTTTTTTACCCGTCTTATTTTCCGGATGTAACAGTCTGTAATAAGACTGCCGTAATTCCGAGAAAAGTTGACGGGTGATGCATCAACACTATGTATTATACACCTAGTTGCTAAATTGTCAATACTATGATGCTTCTTCTACTGTTCCAGTTTCTTCATCAGGTGAAGTACGGGGGATAAACTGAGTATTTGGGGTATATTCATCGTCGAGAAGTTTACGCTTAGCCTTAAGAAATACTCGCATAGATCGTCTCGCGTTCTTCATTTTCATGACGTCAGCAATTTTTGTATGGGTCCAGCCTCTAGCTTCGCGAAGAATTATAACTTTCTTTTCGCTACGGGATAAATTTGCCCAATTTGGATATCTAGATATTACTGCTTGTACCTCTTCACGGGTTTTTCCCAGCTCGTCAACAACTTCTGGCTCCTTTGCGGCTCCAGGGCTGGGAGTCTCTCTGAAAGATTTGTTTTGAGTGCCTCCCTCATATGTCGTCTCAATTAAATTTCTTCTGGCACGATGTAAGCGTACTTTTACAGCAGAGTCACTGATTCCCAGCTCAATCGCAATTTCTCGATTTGAAAGATCATAAATGTCCCGAAGCACTAATACAACTCGTTGATTTGTGGGCAATGCCCAGACCGCACGTTCGTACTCGCCTTTACTCTCTATATATGCTGCCCGCTTTGCTGGATCTATAAATTCATCCTGATCTTCAAGAGCAGAAACCCAACGTACATCCTCCACGTCTTCATGTCTATCTTTTTTTGCTTTGCCTGTATGAGTATTAGCGCAGTTAGCTGTAACACGATACATCCAAGTTTTAAAATCGGCATTTCCACGGAAGCCTGCAATATATTTAAGGGCTTTCACATATGCTTCCTGCACTACGTCCTGGGCATCTTCATAAGATCCTGTGAGCCTGTAAGCTAAAGTCAACATATCCTTATAGGTCTGCTCAGCAAGTGTCCCAAACGCACCCTTATCTCCGCGCATCGCGTGTTCTACGAGAGTGGATCTATCCATTTTTCCATAAAGAGCTCTCACAATTCCGTGAGTAGCCACAGATGCTTCTGGGGCTGCGTCAACAATTTCAGACAGAATTGCTTGGTGAGGGAGTACTGGTGTTTCTTCGGTTATAGTAGCAGCTGGTAAGACCTCAGTACCGTCGTTGTATTCACTTATTTCTGTCGATAAGCCGACAGCTCCTAAATTCCCGGTTGTATCAGAAGAAAGATCTTGTAAATACCTTTCCGGCATTTCAAAAAGATCAACAGAAAGTACTTTTAATTCTATCGTGGCTTCGCCCATATGAACCTACTATTATACCATGCTATTAGCATATGGGTTGTAAGGATGATATACTCTCTTTGATGCGGTAGATATACGCATTAGACAAAGGTTCCTTATCTGTTAGCTGGTGTAGTCGGGTTGTTTCTTGGTTATTAGAGAACAGGTCCGTGCGAAGAGCAATACAATAAGTGGTCGTACCTGGTCATTAATAACAAAGGAATAATACATGTACAAATTATTTGTAGGTGGTTTGCCATTCAGCACTACCGATGAAGAGCTTGCAGAAATTTTCTCAGCTCACGGTACTGTTGCTAGCGCCAAGGTCATTACTGACCGCGACACTGGCCGCAGCAAAGGCTTTGGCTTTGTCGAATTTGAAAACGACGAAGAAGGAAAAGCAGCTGAAAAGGCCCTCAACGGGAGCGACATGGGCGGCCGTAGCATTACGGTCAACGAAGCTCGTCCCAAAGAGGATCGTCCCAGGCGCGACTTCGGTGGTGGCGGTGGCGGTGGCGGTGGAAACCGTAGCTGGTAATTTACTAGCACACCTTAAAAAGCCCCGGTTTTCCGGGGCTTTTTATTTTGGTTTGATGATACGCACTACTGATAAACCTGGTAGCATTTTGCCCTAAAGCTTTGAACAATTTCTGCCGACGCATCAAGGTTATTTACTTTTTCCAGACAGTCATTTAGGTTTACTGGTGGCGGGTTAAAGCCTGGAAATTTATTATCAATAGGTGGGTTACTATTGGTGCCTGGATTAGAGTTGGTGACGTTATTGGCTGGTGTTGGATTAGGCGTATTTACTGTCGGCGCGTTAGCTTTACCAGTTAAATATCCTACGCACAGACTAACCACAACTAAAATTATTATCACTATGGTAAGCATGGGTATTTTAAATAACTTTTTCATTAACTTTAATAGTATGCCGCGCATAGCTTATCGTCAACATGCACAAAATTAGGTTTAAAGACCTTATACCCGCGAAATACCACTAATCTTGTGCTCGCTGGTGCGGGGTGATGCATTTCACGGTGTGCTGCTTTTTTATGTAGGATTGGGCTTGGCTATCTACCCAACGTCATCTATGAGCCACTGAACTATTTTTTCCCCAAAAATAGTGTTGCCCATAGGCAATTGCAGAGGTTTGACTAAATCGCTGACACCGCCGGCATTAGGTGCACGAAAAGCCAGTAATTGTCTCCAGTCCCTATAAGCCATGCCTAAATATCCTGATAATTTTCCGTCAATGTTGTATAGCCATTCCTCACCCTGTAATAAATCCATGGGCACAGTTTTATCAATATCAATTTCTGCATCCGGATGCGTAATTACAACTGCGCTGCCGACATCGACAACCTTGACGGTTCCTCCCCATTTTTCATAGGCCGCGGGTGATAAAGCACAATGGCCTAATACGCCCATAGTCCTATCCTTAAACAATCCCGTGGAAGCTTTAGGGTTATTAGGGGCTAGGATAGTTCTTTGTTTTCTAATGGCACGTTGGTGCAGCTTGCTTGTGGGAAAATACTCCTCTAACAAGGGCCATTTTAAGCCACCCCTAAGTACCAAATAAGCCACTTCGAGATCTGCGATATGCAGTATGCGATTACCATGATTTGTCCAGCGTCTTTGTATGTCAGTAGACATTAGTACCTGGCCGCTTTGATCCAGTTTAAATTGTTCTCTGTGCTTCACGGTTACAACATATCTTAACTACTGATAATTATCAATAAAACGCTATATAGCATACTTTGGTACAACTTTTATGCACTATGGGTAGCGTGGTACGGTACTTGACATATAATTTCAACGCGTTAACATAGGCTTCTGTGCTTTTTTACTCGTGAGGTGGAAAAGCACATATACCTACCCTGGAAATCTAAGACGAAATAGTAATTAAAGTAGAAAATCATTCTTTTCGCAATTGGGTGCTAGGGGCGTTTTCTCCTCGAGAAACGGACTGGGCTGTACATAAAGTACTGCCCAGGAGTATCACAGAGGAAAAACGTCCCTAGCGCCAAGACCTGTCCGTCCTGTCGGAAAGACAGGCGGGAGCCATACAGAGTTCTGGCTCTGCCAGAGCACTTTATGGCTGGTGCGAGAAGAATGATGGAACGAAGATGCCACCAGGGGGAGGTAAGGAGGGTTAATTTATGCGAATATCCGCAAGTCTAGCGGGACTGCTGTTTGCGACAGTCTTTTTTGCTGCCAGCACTCAGTCAGTTCACGCACAATCACAAAATGACCAACAAACAAATGCGCAGAGCGCACCTACTAGTGTGGTAGAGGATAAGAAAGTTCAGGTTCAACCTGGCGATTACTTGGAGAAAATAGCCGAGGAAAACGCAACAACCTATCCACGGCTGTATGATGCGAATGTAAATATTCAGGATCCAGATATCATATATCCGGGTGACACGCTGCGAATTCCAAAGCCTGACGAGCAACTAGCAAGTCGTGCCGTTCCGCAGGACGCACCTCCAGTGGTGGCACAAGCTCTCGCAGCAGTTGTGCCAAAAGCAGCTGCAAAGCCACGCGCTACTCCAGCAGCAGCACCTGTTGCAGCCATAAGTGACGGTAGCGTATGGGATAGCCTCGCACGATGCGAATCTGGCGGTAATTGGGCCATTAATACTGGCAATGGTTACTACGGTGGACTGCAGTTCACACTCTCTACATGGCAAGGAGTAGGTGGCAGTGGCTACCCGCACCAGGCTAGTCGCGAAGAGCAAATAGCTCGCGGCAAGATCTTGCAAGCTCGTAGCGGTTGGGGCCAATGGCCAGCCTGCACAGCCAAGCTTGGTCTTAGATAAATATCCTAGACCTTTTAGCCTTTAGGAGTTTATTTAAACCCCTAAGTCATTACAGTGTTTTGGCGTGCTATATTGATTTATTCTAAGGGTGCCCAAACCGGAAATTTGTGTCTGCCTGCTGCGATTAGTACTAAACCAACTACCTCACCTAAATTGAAGCTTTGAGCCTGTAATCCATCTGCTACTTCGGCAAGAGAGGTAACTTCTAGCTCACCGCCCCTAAAAAGCATGTCAGGGAATAGCCTATTTTCCCCATCTTGTTGTTGGCGGGCTTCCCTGCTTTTAGCTGTGGGAATACCGGCAATATTGATAACGGCATAGTCAATCTGCTGTAGATCAGGATTTGTGCCTTTAGTATGCATGACCGCCCAAGGCAAATACAACCTTCCATCCTCTGCCCTGCGAACGTCTTTGGGCCGTTGTGTTCTGTTTGGCACTATTACCACGGATGAGATCAACCCTATTGGATCTAAAGCATCAATTCTGCACGCAAATCTTCCCATTTGGTGTAAGCGATTTAACCTAGCCGAAAGATTGATTTCCCATTCAGCTGTATATGACTCTGGGGATCTTAAATATTTGAGTCTATCTTCATATTTGCCCATTTAATAACAATTCCTTAAGTTCTATTTTACAATTGTTCAAAATAATAGTCTTTACATGCGTTAATGCAAGCACAACCGAATTGCCTAAAACAAAGCTAAAATTTTATATTACTAGGGAATTTCGGGCTGTTCTAAGCATGCGTTAACCGCAGACCGAATTAAGCCGAATAATGGATATGCAGCGTTCCTGAGACTAACCCGTAATTTCCATGTTTCTTCTGTGCTATCATCGGGCATTTCTGGCCACCAAAGCCTCATGCTAAACTGCCCGCGTGCTGGGGATATCGACGCGTCATCTCGCAATTGTGCTAATAACTTGTCCATTTCTTCGGGGTCATCCCGTAAGCCTGAATCCAGAACCGGTAAGGCGTGTTCTGCTATACCCATTAGCGTTTCTAGATCGCCAGATAATGTAATCGCAGTAGGAACAGCTGGTTTCACAGTTTCGGTAGGTTCCAGCGCAGCGAACTGCTCGGGCGTAAGTCTAAATCTTTCAGGCATGAATCAAAGTATCGATAATTAACTCAAGATACCAGCATGAGCAATATACAGAATTTTTTACTTAGCACTATTCTTCGGGCAATAAACCACAAACTGCTTCATCAACAATCGCCACCATCTGTGCTGCTCTTTCATCCTCGGCACTTATAGAGCGGCCATCTACGAAAAAAAGAGGCTCTACTAAGGAACCACCTGTCTTACCGTCAACAGGTGATATATAAACAGGAACGAGCTCTATCTCGCCTACCGGTGTATAATTTTTTCTTTTTCTAATAGAACGATCTAAAACCGGACTAAATATTCTGAGCGTAGGATGACGTTTAATGTTGAGTTTACCCCCAAAACCATTTTGCCATAAAGCTTGTCGGTAAATAACTTTGGCTTCAAATACTTCCTCGGGTTCAGCCGATGGAATTTTTACTGACAGACCAGCATCAGGCATACCATTGTCATTACTAGAAAAAGAAGTGTCCAGGTAACCACTTAAGTATGTTCCAGCAGTTGCCAGACGCTGCCCGATAGACAGAGCTCTGTATTCTTCTGCGCTCAGAGTAGCAGCTTGCATACTTTCGCCAAGACCAGGATTATGCCCATCACCGGATTGCCTTTCAGGTCCCTTAGCCACTATATTAGTCTTCTGCATATCATAGTTTAACTATAATATACTATTTTTATATATTTACAACCCCCTTGATTGTGTGCTTGCTAAGACCTAATTGACTTTTTACATCTGTTCTGCTACTATTTACAGACTTAATTCCCGGATGTCTTAAGGGAAAAGAGCAGTCTCCAGCTTGAGATTTATTTTCTGAAGCTAAAGGCCAAATTTGTGAGAGGATTCACGAATTTGAGAGGATGGAGCGACCAGAAGTTGGAGTAAGCACAATAATTTGCGCTTACGGAAGCTGACCGTCAATTCCAACGACGCGGGGTAGAGCAGTGGCAGCTCGTGTGGCTCATAACCACAAGGTCGCAGGTTCGAGTCCTGCCCCCGCTACCAAGAAAAACATCTCAGCCTAAAAGGTTGGGATTTTTTTCTTGCTGGGGCTGAACACGAATCTGCGACAGGGATTTTCCGTCTCGGAAAATATCGTAGTTGCTGGTTCGGCAGAGTGAGGACACGCGCAGGAGTCTTGCTCCGAGCATGCCGCAGCGGAGAAGTGTTTTTGGCTTAGAGCCAAAAATGTGCGCTGTCCTGCCCCCCACCAACCATAATTATCTTTGTCTTTTTGTAGGTGTTTAATTTACACTTAACGTGTATGGACGAAGAAAGCCAGTCAAAGGCATTTCGTAAAACTGTTATTGTAAGTGTGCTGGCTCTACCCCTCTTTTTTATTGCATGGTTTATTTTTGGAATTATGATTTATTTTGGAACTGGTGGTTCAATCGTTGGTGGGCACGATGTCCCAACATCCGGGCGAGCACCAGCTAATATTCTTTTGACGTTTATAACCATAATCTTGTACACTCGGTTCTTTGTACAGGTTTACAAGAATAGACTCAAGAAGCAAAATCCCCGCATAAAAAACGTTCCTACGCCAAAGAAAGTTGTTTTTACTTCCATTTTTATACCAATTGTTGCTGTTTCAAGCTATTTAGGATACATATGGGTTTCTGAGAAATCGAATAATAGCCCAGTGCCAAATACAAAAGAAATTTGTATTAGCAGAGAACAACCAAATGGCGTGAACAGCGTTAGCTGTTATCCTGAAAACTATCCTAACTCAGAATAATTGCAGAGTTTCCATACTGCCACGTATGGTAATGCAACGGCTTGTTAACTGCAGGTTCGGTCATTAGTCTGGTGCCCGAGAATACGGCGCACAGATTAATGTGCGTTTGCCCTGCCCCCGCTACCAATAAAAGAGTCCTACCCCGTTGGGGCTTTTTTCTTGGTTTGGGAGGCTCGAAGCTCCGACGCTAAAGCTCGGAGGGAAGACATGTCGGGAGCGTGTCACAAGAGAGCCAACTCTTGTAAACTTGTTTGCACTGCCAATATTACGAATTCTCCAAAAACGTAACCTACTGGCAATATAGAGCAATTATCATACGGATACTTACTCCCAGTAGGTTACGTAATTGCAAAAAACGTAACCTACTGGTATAGTTGTTTTATGAAGATTCACCTTTCTAACTATGACTATCTAAGGAATTTTGACGTATTTTTACGTAGTTTTACAACCTCGGATCCAGGTAAGCTACATGTAACTACGAATGATAAATGGATAAACGCTCATCCTGCTGTTCTTGCAGCAGTTGCCGGACTAGGATTAAGTATGGGGTCAGATAACGTTACTTTCGATGAGATTACTGCAAAATCGGGTCATTACTTGGATGCAATGGGCTTATTTAAGATTTTAAAGAAAGAGTCTCCATTTAAAATCGTCACTCATGAGCCAGCAGGCAGATATATACCCTTAACACAAATAAGAACACCTAAAGAACAAACTCATTTTATTCACGACATGATCCCGCTATTGCACTTAGAACCTAGTAAAGCGGATGCGATTAAATATACTGTAGGAGAATTGGTCAGGAATGTACTTGAGCATGCGGATGCCAAGAACGGTGCAATTGTTGCTGCTCAATACTCCAAAGAGCAAGGGGTTATTAGGCTGGGAATATGCGATACCGGTATGGGTATCAGAAACTCCATGAGACATATTTGGCCTAGCCGTACTCATACTGATTTAGATGCGATTAAGTGGGCTCTGGTGCCGGGCGTGTCTGGTACAACTACGCGCGAAGGTGGCACAGCAGAAAACGCAGGCGCAGGCCTCTTCTTTGTTAAATCAATTTCCATGGTTACAAGAAACTACTTCATGATTTATAGCGGAACAGGAGTTTACAAACTACTTAAGCGAAGGCCGGATGTACGTTCAATTAGGTTAAATGCAAACCCAGATAGTGACAGAAATTCACAAACAGATTCTGCCCCTAACTTCCCTGGTACACTAATTGCTATAGATATTACCCTTGAAAAGATAGATGAATTTGCTGCATTATTGGAAATGATACGTAACGCATATTCAAGCGCGGTTAAGGCTCGTAGGAAAGAACGATTTACACCGAGGTTTATTTAAATGCCAACCACAATTCTCATTGCTAATAAGGCCGGTAACTTTGCTGAAAATAAAGATGTCGCAAGAGAATTAAGACTAAAGTTCATTACTCCAACACTCAAGGATAGTGACGATGAAATTATTCTAGATTTTTCCGGTGTTACGGGCGCAACCCAGTCATTTGTTCATGCAATGATAAGTCAACTGATTCGAGATTACGGCGACGAATTATTTAATCGTCTGCTGTTTAAGGACTGCAACCCTGCTGTTAAGCAAATAGTCAATATTGTTGCTGATTACATGGCAGAAAGTTAGTTCCACTACCGATCAGTAAATAAAGCCCGCTGTCCTGCCCCCGCTACCAAGTCAAACTGCCAGATACAAAACGGTTCCAGAATTTCAACAATTCGGAACTGTTTTTATTTTAACCCCTGTTGTTTAGATTCGAGTCCTCTCTACTCTAAAATGATCAGTTTATCACTGAAAACTTCAGCCAGTACTTTAAAATCTCTATCGAAAGTTACTAGCACATCATCAGTTTCACGAGCCAGGGCAGCAATCCAGATATCGTTTTGCGATAAGACTTTGCCTCGCTGTTGGCATAGTAACTGTATTGCTGCATAGTGCTCTGATGTCTTCAGTGTGGGTAGTATGATTGATATTTGAGGTTGGGCAAGGAACCTCTGTAAAGACTGTTCGTTACGCTCTAGTTGAGAACCTTTCGCAAAACCGTAACGTAACTCAGCTATCACGGGAAGTGGAAGCGTAAGTTCAGCAACATCGCTAACTAACTCAATAATTACTGGTATTCCGCGTGCAAGAGCGCTGTAAGCGTTAGTATCCAAAATCATACTATTGCTCCTTAGAAGCCAGCGATTTCTGAGTCTTATCTTCCTCATCTAAAGCCGTGAGAGTGGCGTCATCAATGCCGCTGCCAATAAACCAATCGAGAGCCGTACCTACACTTGCCACAGGGAGTGCCACCTTTTCCGATAACTCGTCAATAATTACCTGATTGAGGCTTTTGCCACTCAAACGCGACCTTTTGCGCAGATAACGATTAACTGGCTCGGGAATATTACGAATAGTGTACTGTATAGTTTTCATGCATTCATATTAGCATGCATGCCTACACTTTGTCAATATCAAACATAATTACCTGCTTCAACTCTCTGAAGCTTTTCCATCCGATAATTTCAGTGCCAGCTAAGTTCCAACTGATTGTACGCACGCTACCAATAAAAAATGTTACATCAAAAGAGCCAGAAAATAAAACCTACAGAGGAACCTCCTCTTTTACCCTCTTTTACCCCTTTATAGCCTAGAAAATAAGGTGTAAAAATGCTATGGTTCCATTAAGCATGGACTTTGCAAAATACTTTGAAAATAGAAGCCTTAAGAAAATTCCGAAAGTTGGAGTTCATTTCGAGCAGAAAATTACTCCCGATCTGTTTTGGTGCGTAGCCTTTGTCATACTGGATATAACTAAAAGCAACCACGAACTGATTTTTACGGATCAGGATATCCGGGCCTCTTCAACCTACATTACACTGATGCGGGATTATTTTTCTAAGGCACCTCAGGAAAATGCCAAAGGAGAGTTCAATAAAGTAAGTCGTTATCAGCTGGAAGTTATGGCGTATGCTGGACTACTCAATAAAAATGATGGTCGACCAAGTCACTACAGCATCAACCAGTTGGAGATCTTGCAATACATTGCTCAAAACGATTTCAATGCTTCACGCTTTTTGACCGCATACGTGGGCAAGTTGATCGCCGATAATGGCCTATCCAACGTTTTCGAAGCCTACTGCAAAAATCCAACTCAAGATAATTACGTATACATCAAAGAGGCCTATTTACAGTGGGCACGTATCAACACAAATGTTAAGGGAACAAACCAGGACCATACATATAGGGTGATTAACAAGATCTTTAATCTGTACTGTTACGCACACAACATTCCGGGTGAAGATAGTTCGTGGGTCAAAACTGGTCCTTGCCCCTATTCCTATCTAATTTACAAGCGCACGAATTTCCGCGACATCGATCTGCCACGTGGCATGACGCGCAATGAATACAAGCAATTTCTTACGGAACAGCTGGCAACTGTCGACCAAGAGGGTGTCTTAGACTCGTTCATGAAAAAAGCTAAGGACGATACTAAGAAAAAGTACAGCATGGACAGTGAAATAAAAGACATTGCTTGGGGATATGCGCCCCATAGGGTAGTTGAGGCCCACCATATTTTACCGCGTCGGTCCTATCCACAATTTGCGGCTTCTAAAGAAAATTTAATTTCGTTGACTCCAGATCAACACCGCAGCCTGGCCCACCTGGGCAAATATCATGGACCGGTAGATCCCATATTTCAAACAGTTTGTTTACAGGTCAAACTGATAAATATAATTGGGTCGCTTACTTCCGACGAAGACTTTTACAGTTATCGCAACTTTGTGAGTATGGTAAACGCCATCTATGGCTGGCAGTTGGCTGAGGATGTAGCCGCTGATATTTTGGCCGATAGGCTTGATGAGCGCTTACGGGCTCTGCAGTCTCAGCTCGCCTAAGCAGCAAAAGCTTCAAACAATTCAATAGGTCTTGCAAATAAGAACTTCGAACGAGTTTCGTGCTCAAAAATCTCGTGCTTCAAATTATCTTTCGGTACACCCCAAAAATAAACGGAACTACTATCAATATTGAGAGATCGTGTTGCATAGTTTCGTGCGATTCGGTAGAACAGAAAGTACTCTTTGGATGCAAAGAATGCTAAGTCCTTTTTGGTAAGTTTCACTAAACGCTTCGGCACAAGTATGGCGGCAGAACCGTCAACAATAGTGTTCTTTGGCAAAAATGTGGCTCTTGGATAATACGAAAGGTTTGGTGCTACCACTATGTTTTTAGCATTATGAAACTTTTGTGCAATCGGCGAAACATTTAGCGAATCTACAAATTGGTCACTATTCAATTGCTGAGTGTCGCCATTAAGAATATTTCTTGATTTAAGTACTCGGATTTTGCCAGTGGATTTCATATTTTTTGACGTTAGGCTTCTATCTCGAAATACTGTAAATAATCCAAGCTCTAGTTTATTTAACATTTCATCAAAATAGCTGTCTCTGTAAATTAGCCAGTACGGTAATCCAGCGTCAATCACATAAGCCTGATCATGAACTTGATAACTTTTTAGGATCCTAGACTCAATGACTGTTTTATCAGCAGGTTGCTTACAGTTAACCTGCATGCTGACTGTCTCTATTTTAACTCCGTTAAAGCCCTTTTCGCCGTAATCGTTGATTTTTGCTATTGAATACTGTTCCAGAACAGCCCTTAAGGTTTTGAATTCGGGCGCGTTCAGTATGCTTTTTGGGCTTATGAATGCAACCACATCACTAATCTTCAGTGCTTTTTCATAGAATAACGCAAAGATATTTCGCGATTTAACTGAAGTTCCAATACCAACCGCCGCATAATCAGCAAATTGTGAAGCGTCAACTTTGCCAAATGGTGGATTGCCTACAACTAAGTCATAAGTGTTTCTAAACTCATGTAAGAGAAAGTCCGCGTTAATAATTCTTACGTCAAAGTTCGCTGGAACTTTAAGGGCTTTCAGAACCTTTTTAAGAACTTTAATTGAGTCATTACTTATATCAACTAAATCCAAATGAACCTTTTGCTTATCACGATACTTTTCAAATATTGTAGGTAGGAAATTGCCGACTCCAACTGATGGTTCAAGTATCCGGATGGTTTTATTAAGTTTAAAGTCTGGTAGATCTGATACTAAGTTAGAGCACAGGTCTTGACGAGTATAGTAGGCGGCATCGTCCAGTCTCTTGGCATTAGCCAACTCAGCAACTTTAGTTGCCGTGACAAAGTCGGGTCTCTCGCTTGATAAATATTGGAGAAGTTTTTCTGTCTTGTCTAAATCATTCTTCTCAATAAGTCTTTTGATTTTATTTAAGCTCAGTAATTCCCGGGCTTCTGTAGTCGCAATTTTGTTTGCGATACTTCTGAAAACACCAGTAGGCACGCCCTCACCTAAACACTGTCGAATATTCATTTCGTGCTTTTTCAAGAACAACCGCTTGTCTTCAGCACTTAACGAGTTGAGTTCTTCAAGCCCGTGCTCACTCCATTTAAATTCTTCTGGGATACTCATGAATCGCATCAGCTCACGTATGCTGAATACTCTAGGCTGCTCTGGGTGAATTGTATTTTGACTTGCAAGAATATCATTCCGAGTATGAACGCAAGGTGCCACCGCATCCCAATAACAGCGTTTGTACTTATCGCCATTTTTGTTTTGATTAGGAATAATCTTGCCATCAACAACAGTATGCGGACGTTTGAGCTCGTCATAATTATCAAAAGCGGACTGACCCTCTTTGGTATCTTTTATCCAATAAAGCATTCTGTTGTTATATGTCCTAAACGCGTGATAAATATCTTTCTCAGAGACTTCGCCCATGGTACTAAGCTTTGGTAGGTCAGATATTAGACCTCTTAGGGTAGGAGCTGACCAATGTTCTGGGAATAGTTCAAAAGGGGTGACTTCTTCGATATCTTTTCTTATACCAATAACTAATGTTCTCGTGCGGCTAGAATTGCTTCCATACTCCTTAAAGTTAAGGACACGGTAAGCTATATTGTAGTTGCCCCCAAGATTTTGCTGTATGGCTGCTTGGATGCTCTTGTTTACTCCATCGATGTCGGTGCAAACAGTATTTAAGAACCCTCTAACATTTTCAAAAATGAAATAACGAGACTGAATTTCGTTGATTATTTTTATGGACTCAACAACCAGCGAATTACGCCCAAGCTCATCTTTCTTTTTATGGTTTGCAACTGAAATACCCTGACAAGGTGGGGTTGCAACAATAACATCTACTTCATCATTCTTGTTTTTTTTCTGCCAGTTGCGAATCGCACTAAATATACGGCTATGTGTTGTTGGGTCCGTAATATCGCCAGCAATATAGCCCTCATTCAAGGAACATACGTTATTGTGTTTTTGTACATCAATACGCCGCTGAATTAATTCGGAAGTAACGATACAGTCATAACCCTCTAGATTAAACCCGTAGCAACCCACACCCGCGCTGCTGAACAGAGATACATACCCTAATTTCTTATTCATATATTACTTAGTATAGTGCTAAAGCATAAGCAAAGGAAGGGCAATAATTAAAGAAACACAATCTGTCCTGTGGATAAAAAATTATCTAGGAAGTCGCTGTTGCGGAGTAATTTACACAACCAGGTAGTGAAAAAGCACTACACTGACATTTTTCTTTACAATAATTATCTAATGTTTTAGAATAGTAAGTAATGACTAATTTTGCTATCCAGCAAGGGAGAATTGACGGTCGCTTTGGATGCCCTACCTTAGCCGAAACTGCCCAAGAACTAATACAAGCAGCGAGTGTACGAGACGGCCTGTTGAATTTTTTGATTAAAGTAAGCCAAGCTAACGGATCGGCGCGTTGGTATGCAGATATTCAACCTGACGCAGACACATTTGCCGAGCTTTATAGCGAGCAAGGGCCTGGTTCATTCTTTTCTTTAGATACACTACGAGTAGCAGAAAGGTTGGTTGCAGGAGGCATTTTACTTAACCACGGAGGAGTAGATCTAGCCTTGATGCCTATCAGACCTATAAGAGAAGTAAGAGTATTGACAATAGGTTCAGTCCCAGTCCTCAGAGCAGGCATGGAAAAAGTGGCTGCGACCGATCCGTCCATAGACCAAAGCCAACCTATGCTAATAATACCCGCCGCCGGTATAGTCACAAATGCTTAAATATTCTACATTTCAGTCTCAATAAAAATACACTTTTACATTACGCAATTTATTAATTAGTGGTTATCGTGGTGAGCCAAGTACTATCAGCACAAGGCTGTCCTAGAGGATTACTGATGCCTGCCGAAGCCAGCTATGCAAGTTGCTGTTATTTATAGCCCCCGAAAATATCTGGCTTAATAAGTATGTGCGCAGCGTCACATCATTAAATTCAATTCGCGTATATACTACACCTATGATCACAAGATCACTGGCAGGTATGCCGACGAGGGACACCAGAGACGAAAGTATTATCGCCCACTTTAGTGATGGCTTGCTTATGCACTTTGCAAAAGATGAAACGATTATTGAGGGCTTTGACGAACCAGAGGGTATTTACCTTATTAAAGAGGGCTTTGTAAAGGCGTACTCTGTGTCCCAAGCTGGACATGGGAATCTATTGTTGATTCATGAGGCTGGCGAGTTCATGCCACTGCCTTGGGCCCTGGATGGAGCACACACTACAGGGTTATCTTACGCTGCAATGAACGATGTTACGGTACTAAGAACATCCAAAGATGCGTTGCGCAAAGCCATGGGAAGTAATGCGTGGTTGTCCCAAGAAATTTTGAAACAAGCTGTTGATATTATTACTATTTATACAAAACGCATACAAATCCTGGAATTTCGGTCAGCGCGCGGCAGAATTATTGCGGAGTTACTCTATTTAGCTGAAAGATTTGGTAAACAGGTTGGCTCAGAGATACTGATTAACGCCCCCATAACTCACCAGGATATTGCCGATTCTATTAATATGAACCGCGAAACAGCCAGCCGAGCCTTGGAATTACTTTTTGAAGAAAAATTAATGGGTCAAAATGATCATCTTTTTAGCGTCCGAGATTTACCTAAACTACAGAAAGCCCTAAGTTAATTTATGAGTTGCATTTATCTAGGCGTAAGATGAAAAATATTAAGACTATTGTTACGTTATCACCATCTGAGCGACGTCAAGTCGAGAACGAAGTTGTGTTTAGGCGTGCCAATGAAAAAGTTCAAAATAGCCTGGATAAACTGGAGAAAATAGCCCGGGAAGAAAGAGACGACTCATTCAAATCCCACCCTGACATGACTCTACATTTTTACTGTGAATGTTCTGATGAAAATTGCCGTGAACGAATAGTTTTGTCACTCAGTAAATACCAGGAATTACACAAAGATAGAAGCCAGTTCATAGTAATGCCCAAGCATGATATACCCTCGCTAGAAAAAGTGGTGTCCAATAAGTTTAAATATAGTGTCGTAGATAAATTTGTAACTCCCTCAGAAGCCGCTAATAGTTTGAATGTTACCTCAATACAGAACACTTAAATATCATTCTAAAAATTGGGTTAGTAATCTAACAGCGATTAAAAACGCTTCAGCTTATGATTGTATTGTTAACTTTGGAAAGGATACATGACTAAAAAAGCACAATCACGCAGCAACACACAATCATCCGCTACTGGACGCCGAGAATTCTGGGCCGAGTTCATCGAATATTAATTCAACCATTTAGATATACCTATTTAAGTCTTACTAATTAGATTAGTATTTCGCTCATGCTACAATGCTGGAGTGAAGAATAGTAACATAAAAACACTTGTCCTATTTGGTATTTTTTCAGTTTTAACACTTGTAATAGCATCACCCGTGATTAAAGCGCAGGGTAGCGGGCTCCAGGTATCACCAGTAAAAACCTCAATAGATGCTAGCCCGGGCGATAAGAAAAAGGTCACTATTACCGTCAGGAATGTAGGATCTGCTCCAGGCAAGTTTAGCCCGATATTTGATAACTTTACAGCAGCCGATGATGAGTCCGGCCAGCCCAAGATAACAAGTGACTTAAGCCTGAGTAGTGGAATCAAAACCTGGCTTTCTGGCCTGAGTTCAATATCTCTAAACGCTGGTGCATCAGGTGATTACACACTTAATGTTGCAGTGCCGGCTGAAACTAAACCTGGAACTTATTATGGAACTGTGCGGTTTAGCGCTGGCGATTCAAGCGCATCGGTTGGCAGCCTATTATTTGTAAACGTCGGCGCGATTACTCAGGAAATAGCTATTGAAGAATTTGATACGACTAGTATATCAGTGGCCACCTTAGGCCTGGCAAATGGGAAGTTTATTGTACGCCTCAAAAATATCGGGAATGGTTACACTTTACCAAAAGTAAAGATTGAGATTCTGGACGATAAAAAAGCAGTCATTGAAACACTTGATGCCAACAAAGACTTAGGTGGCATTTTGCCCAATGGCACAATCCGTAAATATACTGCGGAATTATCCAAAACAGTAGAGCCAAACAGAGCATACAGCGCAAGAGTAACCGCCATAACAGAAAACAATAAACCCGTAATCCAGGAAAAGAATTTTATTGAAGCCCCTGTTGCAGCTGCTACCCAGACTACCCCGCCTAAAACCAAAAAATCTGGCCTTTTACCAATAGTAGCGGGAGGACTTCTTATTCTGCTGCTTGGCGTAGCTGCTGCCATAATGCTCAGGAACCGTCACAAGCCTGACAACATACCAAGCGGCTTATCAATGCAACAACCCCAAACTCCCGAGGTATCTAATACGCCACCAACTTTTAGCCCTAGCGTAGACACGCCCTCACCTCCCGCTGACCCAGATCCAGATAACGACACTATCACTAAATTCCAATAACTTGCTGAAAAACTTAGCCTCATCCCGTAGTCAGAAGTAGGCGAAAACACTTGCCACCAATCAGCCAGCTCATCATATAGTTTCGGTAGTTTGCCAATCCTTACCTCATTTTAACATTACCGAAGTTTGCAGATATTTTTATTGATATAAATATGATTTGACTCAATACCCCTGGGGGGTATATACTCATATTATGATTCAAAACATCAAACAGCGTGCGTTACACAGGTCCAAGATTATTCAGGGCCAGTTAAAGGGTCTGGAAAAAATGATTGAGCAGGAGGAATATTGTATGGATATACTGACCCAGAGTTTGGCTATCCAGAAATCTCTGAGTTCCCTGAACAAGCTAATTTTAGAAAATCACATCAAAACACACATTACCGAAAAGTTTGTTTCTGGTTCAGACAAAAAGCAGCAAGAGGCTACCCAGGAACTGCTTAATTTATACGAATTACATAATAGACGAAGTAAATAGGAGGCATATGAACAAGCAGACAGTGACTGGGTTAATTTTAATAGGTGTAATTATTGGTGGCTTTACTACGTTTGGCATAAGTACGGCAATAAAGGATGACAAACCGACACAAAATAATACACAGTCAGTTTCTACTAGCATACATAACGATCAGGCAACCGCTAAACTAAAAAGCCTTAAGGGTGATGATTTTGACAAAGCCTTTATGGTAGAAATGATAGAGCACCACGAAGGCGCCATTGATATGGCAAAGCTGATTGAAGCCAATGCCAAACACGACGAGCTAAAAAAGCTTGGTCAAGATATCATATCGGCACAGTCCAAAGAAATAGACATGATGCAAGCCTGGCAAACAGACTGGGACTATAAATCCACGTCTCAGTCACACGAAACAAACGATAGTAGTCACTAAGATGACTAGCTACGTATGCCCAATGCATCCTGAGATTAGTCAGGAAAAGTCAGGTATATGCCCAAAGTGCAAGATGGGTTTGGTGGCCATTAAAACTAGTCCAAGCCATGACCAGCATGAAAGCAAATCAGGCACCGATCATGATAAACACGCCGGTCACAACCCAAATATGTTCAAGCAAAAGTTTTGGTTGAGCTTTGTCCTGACTATTCCGGTGTTGCTGTATTCTATGACGATTCAGGATTTGCTGAACTTTAGTATGCCAGATTTTACGGGCAGCGAATTATTACCTCCAATATTAGGGCTAATTATATTCTACTACGGTGGATTAGTGTTTCTAAAAAGCGCTAAAGCTGAGCTGGCGGTCCGACAGCCCGGCATGATGACCCTGATTTCTATGGCCATTACTGTGGCGTTTGGTTACAGCCTGACAGTTAGCCTAAAGCTGATTGAGGGCATGGATTTTTGGTGGGAGCTGGCAACACTGGTAACTATTATGTTGCTTGGTCACTGGCTGGAAATGGCCTCAGTCATGAGTGCTCAGGGTTCCTTAAAAGAGCTGGCCAAGCTGTTACCTGACGAGGCTGAACTGATCGTAAAAGATGCTACACGTAAAGTCACGGTATCAGAGTTAAAAGTTGGTGATATGGTGCTGGTAAGACCCGGAGCAAATATCCCTGTGGATGGGTTGGTAGTTAAGGGTGAGTCTGATGTAAACGAATCTATGTTAACTGGCGAATCTAAGCCAGTGAAAAAGTTTGCCAAGTCGGCTGTAATTGGTGGCACCCTAAATGGCAGTGGTTCGCTAACAATACGTGTTACCAAAACTGGCGACGATACAGCTCTGGCAGGCATTATGAAGTTAGTTTCGGATGCTCAAAACAGCAAGTCCAAGACGCAAATTTTGGCCGATAAAGCCGCATACTATTTAACCTTTGTAGCTATTGGCTCGGCGCTTTTAACGCTGCTGGGCTGGACGTTTTTTAGTGATGAACCAGCCTGGTTTGTGCTTGAACGGGTTGTCACTGTGCTAGTTATTGCCTGTCCGCACGCGCTGGGTCTTGCCATTCCTTTGGTCACGGCCATCTCTACTACCAAAGCGGCTCAAAGTGGCTTGCTAGTACGTGAGCAAATGGCTCTGGAGGCCGCCCGCAACATCGACGTAATTTTGTTTGATAAAACAGGTACCTTAACCCGCGGCGAACAAGGCTTAGTAGATATGATTAGCACAAATGGTAATAAAAAGGCTTTGTTGGCACTTGCGGCAGCAGTAGAAAATGAGTCAGAACATCCTATTGCCAAAGCCATTGTAAGGTCTGCTAAAGAACAGAATATAACAGTACCTGTTGCCACAAATTTTTCCGCACTATCTGGCCGGGGTGCTCGCGCCAAAGTAAAAGGCGTTATTGTTCATGCGGGTGGCCCAAGAATGTTAGAGGAGCTCGAATTAGAGCTGCCCAAAATCCTTGCTGATCAGGCATCGGCGGCAGAACAAGACGGCAAAACTGTTATTTACATTATTGAGGACAAAGCTGTTCATGGCGCAATCATGCTGGCCGACGTAATACGCGATGAATCCAAACAAGCAGTAAAGGATTTACAGGAATCTGGTAAGCGTGTTGCCATGCTAACCGGCGATGCCAAGGGCGTTGCTGCCTGGGTAGCCCGTGAACTAGGAATTGAGGAATTTTTTGCTGAAGTTTTGCCAGAACATAAAGCCGAGGTGGTCAAAAAGCTGCAGGCTGATGGCAGCAAGGTTGCTATGGTTGGGGACGGCGTAAATGACGCCCCCGCCCTAACCCAAGCCAACATAGGTATTGCCATTGGTGCAGGCACCGATGTAGCCATAGAGTCTGCTGGAATAGTGCTGGCGAGCAGTGATCCCGGGGGCGTGGCCAAGATTATCCGACTTTCCAGAGCAACCTACCGAAAGATGGTACAGAACCTTGCCTGGGCGGTTGGCTACAATGCCCTTGCCATCCCGCTGGCCGCTGGCGTGACTGCCGCACTAGGCTTTGTGCTATCCCCCGCTGTTGGCGCGGTCCTAATGTCACTATCAACAATTATTGTCGCCATAAACGCCCAGTTTTTAAGAAGCCTGGACATAAATTAAGCTCAAAGACACTGCACATATACAGCTGAACATTTCCAGAGTTTTACCCATCGCCAGCCATCACCAATTACTAAGAGTAAGTGCTCGAGCTTGCAAACGTGCCGTACGTAGTGCAATATTCGGATAATGATCGATAGTCAACCCAGCGAACATATAGTAATTGACGCCGATGTTACTGCTAGTGCTTTAGTTGAAGCGCGCATGCGTATCCTACGGCCAGATGAGTTCAGAAGAGAGGAGCTCGCATGGCTGAAAACGCACAGCCCGCTTGGGCACGTAGCCATTACAGAAATGTTTGGTTATGAAATGGGGCGAAGCGATGATGAGTCTTATGCAGCCGAACCTGCTATGCAAGGCGCCTTATGCGGTAGCTATGTTGTTAGAAGGCTTGCAGAAGAAGATCAAGTTGACTATGGAATAGTAGTAGCAAACCATCGTGATAATTTTGGTGGTGGCAAAAAATTGCGCCATGCCCGCGATTTATCACCTGATGAGATAAAAGCTATTTTTGGGAATAATGCTGGCGGGGTTTTAGCTAACATTATAAATTCAGTTGCTAGAACCATGTGTAGCGTATTAATAATTACATCATTAAGCAAACACGAAGCTGGTACAGGAACTTTCATACAACCTGCCGTCGCCAGGAGGTCAGCAACTCGAAGACGAGCATCTGGTTCTGGTCCCAGATAAATTGAACTAATTAGCGGGGGGTTTGGCGGCGGAACATATATACAGCTAGTGGCATGCTAACTGCAATGATCCCAACACACCAGACAAAAGCCAGCCAGCCAGAGTCCCCCATTGGCGTACCAACCTGCCATGAGCGCATGGCGTTAATGACGTGGGTTAAAGGCTGGTTTTCCGCAAATACCCGAAGAGCCGACGGTAATGTGTCCGTGCGTACAAACGCGCTAGAAATAAACGTCAGTGGAAAAATAAATACGAACCCAATCCACTGCGCTGCTTCCAGACTTTTGACTATAAGCCCTAAAATAGCTGACAGCCAAGAGATTGCTAGTGAGAAAAGTAGTCCCAGTCCTATTACCAGCAACCATTCTTCAAAACTGGCATTAGGTCTAAATCCAACGATAAAACCCACGATAATTATGATCACACCGGAGATAATATTGCGGGCTAGGTCTGCCGTAACATGGCCTATAAGCAAGGCGCTACTAGCCATGGGTAACGACCGAAAACGGTCCACAATGCCTTCTTTCATGTCCACTGCCAAGTTGATTGTGGTGTAGTTAGCGCCAAACGCCAGTGTCTGGATAAAAATCCCAGCGAATAAATAATTCACATAATCTATGCCGGTATTGATGGAGCCTCCTAAAACATAGCGGTTTAGTAGCATAAACATGATCGGGAACATGACAAGCGACATAACCTGATCCAGACTTCTGGTAATATGCCGGATACTACGTCGGGTCATCTCCCAAGAGTCATTAATTGCCCAAAACAGGTTTGAGCGACGCTCCGGACGTATATTGCTGACAGGTGACTTAGAATTGTCCATTACTTTTTGCCTTTCGGTTTGGCTTCTTGCTCTTCTGCTGTTGCAATGTGACCAGTCAAAGACATAAACACATCATCAAGTGTTGGGCGATGCAGGGAAATACTTTCTACTTCAATCTTAGCCGATTCCAGTTGTTGCAAAACCGCTTTTAGCTTGGAAACGCCGCCTTTGCTGGCAATATTAATCGTCCGCCTGTCACGATCTATCTGTGGTTTTTCAGCTTTTAAAACCTCCGCTGCCTTATCAAAACTGCTTTTTTTACCAATAGTGACTTCCAAACGGTCAGCACCAACCTTGGCTTTCAGAGTATCGGCAGTACCCTCCGCAATAACTTTGCCATCATCAATAACAACAATATTGTCAGCCAGGTGGTCGGCTTCATCCATATACTGGGTTGTTAATAGGATGGTTGTGCCACTTTTGGCCATTTTCTTGATCATGTCCCACATTGTCAATCTGGACCGTGGGTCAAGCCCAGTGGTTGGTTCATCCAAAAATATTACAGGTGGCGATGCAATCAAACTCATAGCCAAGTCAATCCGGCGTTTCATCCCACCAGAATATTGCTTGACTGGCCGTTTTGCGGAGTCTACTAGATCAAATTGTTCCAATAGCTCGCTTGTGCGTTGCCGAGTATCCTCAGGGCTAAGTCGATAAAGCCGTCCAATCATATGCAAATTTTCTTCACCGGTTAAGTATTCATCCACTGCGGCATACTGACCAGTTAAGCCAATGCTGGCATGTACCTTCTCTGAGTCTTTGACAACATCATGTCCGTTGATACTTGCGCTCCCACCATCTGGCTGCAAAAGTGTACTCAGAATTCTAATAGTGGTTGTCTTACCTGCGCCGTTTGGCCCCAGCAACGCTAAAATCGTACCCTGTGGAACGCTAAAGCTCACCCCATCCAGCACTTTTAGTTTGCCGTAAGATTTCTGCAAGCCCTTGACCACAATGGCCGGTTTATCTCCCAAAGGCTTCTTCATACTCACATCTTACCAAACCAAATACCAGAAAAGCCACAAATTCATATATAAACAGCTCTAGCAATTCCGAAATACTGGTGATAATTAGGTTTTCACCTCTGAAGAGAGTATACTTATAATTAACTAAGCCGACCTCACACTAAATACTCGGCTGGGAGTAAGGAATCATACATGCCTAATGTAAAGAAAAAACCTGGTTTCTTGGAAACTACAGAAGGAATTGAGATCAAAAACGCGCTTCAGCGTATGGCTTCAGACAGTGCTTATATGACCGAATCAAGCTATAGCGCAAATAGCGTATTGTATCCAAACAACCTTATATCATTTGTAGATAAACACCTCAACTATCTCCGAGCCCACCCCGCAACCGATCCCCAGCATTACGTTTCAAACCTACGTTTGATGACTCGTCTTCGCTAAAAATCTACTTTTTAAGATATAAGTACGAGTGAAAAGTCTCACAATCTTTATATACCCATGATAAATTGCTTTTTGGTTTTTAGGGTTGAAGTTTTATGAGTCAGAAGTCTTTGAAATTTTATCAGCGTACCGGGAGTACGATTATCAAATTTCGGAAAGTTCTGGCTATAAAAGGTGAGCTTAAAAGGCCGGAAAGTGGTTTATCATGGGTATAGATGGCTAGTCCATACTATTGAGTTCATTAATAACCAGGAGAATTATGAAAGCTGCTCAAATCAATGAATACGGTGACCCATCAGTAGTTGTTATTAATGAGGTTGAAAAACCCGCAGCCAGCGAGGGGCAGGTTTTGGTGGAAGTATATGCTTCCAGCCTTAATCCGTTTGACTCATCTGTGCGAGCCGGCGACGTGCGGCAATATATCCCACTGGATCTGCCAGTCACGCTTGGCGGTGATATTGCCGGAGTGGTGGTTGAAGTTAGTGATGGGGTTACGCATGTTTCTGTCGGCGACAAAGTCTACGGACAGGCCAGTGCCGTGGTCGGCAACAGCGGCGCGTTCGCTGAGTACGCGATTACCAGGTCCACTCAAGTTGCCAAAATGCCGTCAAATTTGGATTTCATAGACGCGGCATCATTAGTTTTAGTTGGGGTGAGCGCCATACAGGGAGTAACTGAGCATATTAACTTGCGGTCAGGCCAAAAGATACTTATCCATGGCGGGGGTGGTGCCATTGGCGGGATTGCCATACAGATCGCTAAGCATCTGAACGCATATGTCGCAACTACCGCCACTGGTGTGGATCTTGATTACGTCAAAAAACTGGGCGCAGATGAGGTGGTTGATTATAAAGAACGGGACTTCTCTGCCATTCTAAAAGATTTTGACGCTGTTTTTGATACAGTCGGTGGTGAGGATTTTAGTAGATCATTTGGTATTCTGAAAGGAGGCGCCTTAGCAGTAAGCATGGCCGCGGATCCTGATGAGGCCAAAGCCACAGAACTGGGAATTACTGCCTTGCACCAAAATTCCCGGGTCACCATTGAGCGTCTCGATGCTCTGGGCAAACTCATAGAAGAAGGCATCATTAAGCCGCGTGTCGGCAAAGTTTTTCCACTCGAACAAACCAACGAAGCGTTTGAAGCCCGTGATTCTGGTGCCGTACCCGGCAAAATAGTCCTAGAAATTAAAAAGGCTTAATTTTTCTTTTTGGGTTCAAATGCCAAACAAACGGAGTTGATACAGTAGCGTTGGCCGCCCTTGTCGGCCGGACCATCATCAAACACGTGGCCTAAGTGAGCCCCGCAGTTGGCACATGTTACTTCCGTACGGCTCATACCGAGACTGGTATCTTCGTGCAGGTTTACATGTTCGCGGTTCATTGGATCAGTAAAGCTAGGCCAGCCACTGCCAGATTCAAACTTGGTATCGCTCCCGAAAAGTTCCTGACCACAAGCCACACAGCGGTATATGCCGTCCTCATGGTTGTCTACGTATTTGCCGGTAAACGGAGCTTCAGTGCCCTTTTCCCGGAGTATACGATACTGGTCAGGTGTCAGCTTTTGCTTCCAATACTCTTCCGGCTTGTCTTTCATATTGTCTGCCATACGTGATTCTCCCAGCTTAATTATGGATAAGCGAATGAACTTGGAGCCGTTAGTTGCAAGGTGTATCGCCCAATTATGTTGGTTAATGAATAGTCGATTCGTTTGGTCCAGTCAGTCATATTTTGCTTAAAGTCTTGCTTACGTTCGTGGGTGCCTTGATCATATTCGGACATTAAAGTTTGTATAAGGTAGGCTACGCGCGCTTTAGTAGGCTTCTCACCCATACACTTCAATAATCTAGTACATAATATCTCTAATTCCTGCTGCATGTCTGCCTTATCTACAACCTCCTTACCATCCTCGCTCGGTATATGCATAGATTCTATTTTTTTTAATACTATCTCCAGTATGGCTGTTGCCTCTTCGGATTTATTGGGCTCAATTGTCTCTATGTACTTAGCGATTTGCTTGCTTAAGACTGGCTGCTTTAGTGCTTCGACGTTCTCGTTTTCTATTAGATCATCCGGCTGGTCAAATGCCAGGAAAGGCAGTTCGGCCATTAAACCATCAGCATCGTATGCTTCTAGCTCAGTATCTGTTAACGCATCTGGTAATGTTTGTTGGAATTCAGTGTCAGTTATGGCATTTGCAAGAAGCTCGGTTTCTAGCGGCTGGAATTCTATTGTCTCTGTTTCGTCCATCATTTCTGACTGATTATAGATTGGTAAGTCCGTCTCGAAGGTAACTTCTACGCCATCAGTTTCTGGCTTTAATAGGTTAAATGCTACTAAGGCATCGTCAGCTGGCTCAATTTGGGCTATCTCTTCATCGCGCTCAACCCTTTCATGAATAAAAGTCCGTACTTTCGGTAGTTTTGTTTCCGCCATTGATTTATAAGTCAGTTTTTCGCTGGTCAGCTCAGCTGAAGCCTCTAACTTGGGCTTTGTTTTGATTTTTCTGGATTCAGCATGTGGAAACTTTGGTTTAATTTGAGCAGGTTTTTTGGACGCCGGAGACTTAGATGCTTCTGCTGTCTGCTTTTTAGGCGATACTTCTGGCCGATGCAATACCTTGGATTGGGCGGCAACAGCTTGCCGAATATTTTGTTGCAATGCTCGAGCATGGACTGCCGCCTCAGTCACAAGTTTTTCAATAATTTTTTTTTTGGGATCCGGCTTGGAGTCTACTAATGTGTTATTTTTTACTACATCAGCTGTGCTTAGATTTTTTTCAGTACCTTCACGAGGATTTCTGGTAATAGTGACTGAAAATTCCGGGTCCAATAATTTTAACAAAACTATTTTCTCGTCAACAGCCTCATTGCCACCCTCCTCAAAAGCTGTACGTAACATTTTGCCTACCGGGCAACGAGCGTCCATAATCATCTGACCAAACGTACCACTATGTTTACCCCTACTAACAGGTTGCTGGGCATCTTCCATGCTAATTCCAAAGTGCTTTAGAAAGAAAGCTTCATCATGTTCAACAGTTGCTCCTGCAGCTTCAGGGATTACCACTACATCGACTGAGTCTGGAGCTTCAGCGACAACAGGAGCTGCTATTAGTGTTACTTTCTCTGTAGACATACATCCATAATAAACATAAGCTTATGAAATGTCCAAGACGCTAAAGTTACGATTGGCCGCGGTGGAAGAAAAAATCCATCCAGGCCTCGAAGTTCTTTTGGTAAAACGGCTTTTTGACCTCCGGTAATACAGTGTCCGGTTGCTTTTCCTCAGGTAGTTCCTTGGCATGCGCCAGCGCTACGCTTTTTGGAACCAGCAATAGCGTTTCGCCGGGAGCACCTTTGCCTAGCTGTTTTCTGGCAGTAAGCTCGAGGTAAGTATCGGAATTATAATATTCATTTCTAAGCTTCAGATTAGTAGTTTGGAGCTGCTGAACCTGGTTTTGCTGATCCAACTCGGCAATTTCTTTTTGGAGTTCAAAGTTTGTCTGAATCACCTTAACTCCACTCCAGCTAGCCAAAAGCACCATAATACCAAAAACCACAAAACCCAGAAAACGCACATCACGGAACAACTGCCAGTTTGGATTTTTAATGAGTACTTTTATTTTTTCTAACATTTACAGTAGCTATTATAACCCAAATGGGTATGTCCAGATATTTTTATTGCGCGCTTACTTAGCTAACTTATTCTTATGGATTAGCCATCCATCTGACGTTAAGTATCTAAGTTTGTCTTAACTATTTCTGGTAGAAGCGTAGCTGTAAGACTCTCAAGCCTTTGTTGTCGTAGTTCCAGAAGTAATCTTGCAGGCGGTCGTCAAATATGGACACGCGTATAGGCGCGGTACTGGCGTCACCGTCGTCGTCATACAAAATTGTCAGGAAACCTTTACTAACGTTTTCAAAGGAACTTTTACCCTTGTTGCGTACGAATGCGCTTGATTCAAGTGAACAAACTTCTTCCCCGGTCGTAGGATCAGTAGCACAGGTGGTAGCAGTTGCTTTGCCGCCTGGTTTTCCAAGTGGGCGAGCCCATACCGTGTAGTCAGTTGTGCCATCACCGTCCGGATCAGGATTTGGTAACTGAAACGCGGCCGGACTGTTATCCGTACAGTTACCGTCAAGCACAGAGAAATCACCAGGAGTAAGGTTAATCTTGCAAACCCCTTCCAGTGGTACGAATATACGGTTACCGCTGGTTATTTCAGCTGTTTTTTCTTTAGGCACACCAATAATATTAAGATTGAAGTGAGCCCCGTTGGGCGCACCGTTTCCGGTAGTCCGTTGCGCGGTGGTCGTATCGGTAGCTGGCGGAGTTGTTGTTACTGATTTTGGAGCAGCCTTGCTGGCGACCAAGAAGTAAACGCCGACTATTGCGACTAATACCACTGCAACCATCATTAGCATTAGATGGGCTATGCCTTTTTCATCTATTTTTTTCATAATTTCTTATCCCTTTACTCTTTAAGTGCTTATGACTATTAAAAATAATACATCCATAAAAATATTAATGCAACATATTTATGAACTTTTATTGAACTATTAGTATTGACTAACCCGTAGCACAGGCATATTATGCGGCTATAAACTTTAGCGTTGTGATACACACGTAATTAATATGTCGAAAATGCCGTGAATAGGCTTATACAAAAACTTCGCAGTCCAAAAGCATTGCCAGGTGTAGTATTTATGTTCGGTTTTGCCGTGGTTGGTGTAGTGATGTTATTCCAGTCATTCGCGGCTGGCACCAGTACAATTTCCGGAGTACTGTTTGATGACGCTAACCGTAATGGGGTGCAAGATGCCGGGGAGACGCCGTTCCCGGGCCTTTTGCTCGGGGTCAACAAGGCGTCGGGCGGTAACGTTGGGTACGTGGTGACCGACGCCGACGGGCGCTACTCCCTGTCAGGCCTCGATGACGGCGGATACCGGGTGTGGGTAGGCCCGAACGATTGGGATGTGCTCAGAAACGATTGGGTGCCATCCAACAACGGCGGCTCACTCCGTTCGGAATGGACTGTCCAGCTGACAGGCACTGCCACAGCTAACCTTGGCATACGGAAGATTCTACGTTCTACGGATGTCAACAATCCTATTACTTCAGTGACTGGGCCTGATGGGATGGAAGTTGCCAGCTACAACGACGCCATTACCGCACAAACAATCTACGATGAACTTCATTCTGGTAGCTTGTTAGGTGCTGAAAAGGCTGTTACCAAGGTGCGGTTTGACCTGGGTGATAGCAACGTTTGTTATTCTTCCTGGACTGGCTCGGAGGGCGCCTATACAAGTTACTCGGCCACTTTAGATACTGACTACTTGACCTGGCTGGTGATGGGATCCCACGCTGCGCTGTTCCACGAATACGGCCACGCCTGGAGTTTGTATCACCAAATCATGGTTCAACAAACTGAAGTTATGACAAGCTACTTGGAAGCCAGAGGGTTAGCCGATGATCCAAGGATTAGCACAAACGTGTACTGGGATCCCAAGGAGATGATCGCCGAAGATTACCGCCAGCTGTTCGGCTCGACCTCGGCCCTCACTTACCCTCAGGAGAACATAGAGATCCCGCGGGCCGCCGACGTTCCCGGGCTCAAGGATTGGCTGCAAAACACCTTCACTAAACCGCCGGTGGCAGCCCTTGGTACTCCAAGTAACCTAACCGCCACCCCTTCACTCTCCCCCGAAGGCCCCACCACCCAACTAAACTGGACAGCTAGTACTGGCACTGTCTCCCGCTATGACATTTACCGGGCTGACCCTGGCCAGGAGTTTGCCAAGATCGGCTACGTCAACAACCCGTCAACTACCTACTACGATGGCTCTAACCTGCAATTCGGCAAGCAGTATGCCTATCAGGTCAAAGCCGTTAGTCCAACGGGCCTGGAAAGCCCTCCATCATATAACGTCTCCGTTACCACCCCCAACCCCGACACCACCAAACCCAGTGCTCCAAGTGGACTGATGAGTACCGGTACTACCACCACCTCCATCTCTCTGCAATGGCTAGCCGCTACTGACAACGTAGGAGTCAAAGAATACCGTATCTACCAGGACGGAACCAGAAAGACACTGACCTCACTCAAAGGCACCGCTACCGGTACTAACTTTACTGTTACAGGATTAAAGTCCAACACCAGCCATACGTTCTATGTGACAGCCGTAGATGCAGCCGGGAATGAAAGTTTACCTAGTAAAACCCTTAGTGTGAAGACTAGAAGATAGCTATTATGGCACAAACTAAACTAACGAAGAAAAGGAAAACCCCCATGCCAACCAAGAAACCCAGCAACCGAAAAAAACCCGCTAAACTCAAGCTTGCCAGTAGCAGCCGCTACTCGCTTAAGAGCATGCTGCCGTTCCTGCTAGTGTTTGCAGTTGTAGGAACTATCATGCTCTGGCGGACCTTTGCCGCCACGCCAGCGGGCGACTACATAGTCGTGCTTCAGGATAATGCCAGTTCTGACGCTGTTGCCGACAAACACGCCAAAGCCTATGGGCTGGAGATAAAGTTTAAGTATAAAAACGTAGTAAGAGGATACGCCGCGCGGATACCCGAAGCCCGCCTCGCCGACCTGCGCAAAAATAGCGAAGTCCAGTTTATTTCACCCGACCTGCCGGTAGAACTCTTGAGCCAAAGCGTTGGTACTGGGGTAGGAAGAGTAAAAGCGGTCAACAAAGCCAATAAAGGGTCAGGTATCAACGTGGCGGTTATTGATTCCGGTATTGATACAACACATCCGGACCTGGCCGCCAATATCGCCGGCGGGACAAGTTGTTCAAAGGGCGGCAGGGGTTATAGTGATGGCAACGGCCATGGTACGCATGTCGCTGGTATCATTGCTGCTCGGAATAACGATTTCGGAGTAGTCGGAGTGGCCCCGGAAGCCAAGCTATGGGCGGTGAAAGTACTTGATGATAAAGGCGCTGGATCGATCTCTAATGTTATATGCGGAATTGACTTTGTCGACTCCAAATCACCCGCCAAGGGCGGGCCAATCAAGGTAGCTAACCTCAGCCTGGGTTCTCCTGGTACAGATGATGGGAATTGCGGAAACAGCAACGGGGATGCGCTTCATAAGTCAATTTGCCAACTACATAAAGACGGCGTGGCTATTGTGGCTGCCGCTGGTAATGGCGGGCAGGACTTAAGCTCTGCCAATGCCATGGTGCCAGCCGCGTATAACGAGGTATTGGCGGTTTCGGCCCTGAATGATTCGGATGGGGCACCGTGTGGTGTAGGTGCGGCCAGCAGTTACGGAAGCGACGATACATTAGCTTACTTTACCGGTTACGCTGGCTCGGCGTCTGACCAAGGCCATATGATAGCGGCACCGGGGGTAAATATTTACTCTACTAACAAGGGCGGTACATATACTTTGAAAACCGGAACCAGCATGGCCAGCCCACATGTGGCCGGAGCTGCCGCGCTATATATAGCTACCCATCTCGGAGCGGCGCCATCAATTGTCTACGGCGCCTTACTGGCAGTTGGCGAACCCAAGAATGTAAACTTCAACAGTGAATGTACCGGTTCTGGTGGCCGCAAATCCAGTTCCAGCGGGTTTAGCCATACTGACCCATCAGGCCGTAATCCGGAAGTCGAACTAAGGGCCGATGGCTTGTAGGTCTCAATTGGCAGTGAATAATAATTAAAAGGAGACGTAGAGCCATGGAACCAACAGATCCCACCACCAAGCAACGCCGGTTTACTGGCTTGCGTTCACTCATGGCCCAGCTCAGACCAGGTTCTCCTCAAACCCTATTATCCAACTCTCGCTTCCAGAGTAAAAACCTACTGCTATTCATAGCCTTATTCGCGGTAGTTGGTTCGGTACTGATCTTCCGATCGTTTGCGGCGGGGACCAGTACTATTTCCGGTATAGCATTTAAGGATTTGAATCGGAACGGAGTGATGGATGTTGGGGAGGAGCCAATGGCTGACCAAATCTTATACCTTATGGGTAGTGATGAAAGTTTCATCGCGGGTGTCGCTAGTGATTCCGCCGGAAGATACACATTCAGCGGAATAGCCGATGGCAACTACATCGTCAGATATTCCAGCTCCTCTTGGGAACAAATCTGGGAACAATGGGTTCCCACTACCACCCCCACAATTAAGCCAGAAAGGGCGCTCTCGTTGTCGGGCAGTGCAACAGTCGATTTTGGTTGGCGGCCAATTATCTGGTCGACTGACCTGGCAAATCCCATATCGTCCTTTACGGCTGCAGACGGACTTAGGGTTCAGAGTTATAATGACGTGGTCACGGCTCAAGAAATAGATGCTGCCTTGCGACAAGGTACACTCATAGGCAAAGAAGCAGCAACGGTAACTATACGGTTCGCTCAAAACGCGAGCTCTTACTGCGCGACGACGTCCGGCGGATCATTCACGGCCACGTGCTACATCAGCTACCGCTCGTGGCTCCAGGACGGCGACATGACGCTCTTCCACGAGTACGGCCACGCCTGGGAGGGCTTCTACTCGCACCGCAGCGGCGACTCAGACCTCGCCGGCTACCTGGCGGCCCGCGGTCTCACCGGCGATCCTCGGCTTGGATCGAGTCATGCCTGGTCTATGCTTGAAACGATCGCCGAAGACTATCGTCAACTCTTCGGAAGCGCGAATGCAGCCACTGGCGAGCAGGAAAACAGAGAAATTCCACTTGCCAAAGACGTCCCCGGCCTGCGCGAATACCTCTCCGGTGAGTTCATGACTGGCACAAGCAGCACCCTTTCCGCCCCCACCAACCTAACCGCCACCCCCTCACTCTCCCCCGAAGGCCCCACCGTCCAACTAAACTGGACAGCCAGTACTGGCACTGTCTCCCGCTATGACATATATAGAAGTACCACCGGCACTACTCCTACCAAGATCGGCTACCTCAACAATCCGTCAACTACCTACTACGATGGCTCTAACCTTACCTATAACACCCAGTACAGTTACTACGTCAAAGCGGTAGCTAGTGACGGGACTACTACCAGCAGTGCATCAAACACTGTTACTGTTACCACCCCCAACCCCGACACCACCAAACCCAGTGCTCCAAGTGGACTGATGAGTACCGGTACTACCACCACCTCCATCTCTCTGCAATGGCTAGCCGCTACTGACAACGTAGGAGTCAAAGAATACCGTATCTACCAGGACGGAACCAGAAAGACACTGACCTCACTCAAAGGCACCGCTACCGGTACTAACTTTACTGTTACAGGATTAAAGTCCAACACCAGCCATACGTTCTATGTGACAGCCGTAGATGCAGCCGGGAATGAAAGTTTACCTAGTAAAACCCTTAGTGTGAAGACGAAGCGGTAAGAACCAATATCTGCTATACTTTCATCTGTTAGGCTCTGTTGCGGCTAACCAATTTTGTAAACCAGGCGAAGCTGTTTGCAAAGTTGAAAGGAGGAAGCGACCAGAGAGTGGAGGAAAACAAATACTTTTGTTTTCCGTCAGTCGACCGTCAATTCCGACACGGGGGTGTAGCTCAGTGGTTAGAGCAGTCGGCTCATAACTGATTGGTCGTTGGTTCAAATCCAACCACCCCCACCACTCGACTCACTTCGTTCGCTCGTGGTAAACCACGACGGAAGTGAGACGAGTGACCTCGAGCATAGTCGAGAGGCCACCCACATGAATAAACCTTGGTACCTATATATTGCTCAAGCAAAAACAGGGAGACTTTACACGGGCATAACCACCGATCCTGAAAAAAGATTAATTCGTCATAACTCTGGTCAAGGCTCTCGATTTGCCAAACAACAAGGGCCATTTATCTTGGCATACGTATCAGATCCAATTGCAAGCAAATCGTTAGCTAGACAACGTGAAATACAAATCAAAACCTGGTCGCAGGTCAAAAAGCAAAAGCTCATCAATGGAGAATGGATCTAAGCTAAAACGTATGTAAAGAACAACAATGCTCTTTGATATCATGAAACTATGAAAAATGCATTGGTAGCCATTGATGTACAGAAATATTTTGCGGTTGAGAAGGCAGCTGATCTGCCGCAAAAAATCGTCAAGCATTTAGAGAGTAGCAAATATGATTTTGTTTTGTTTACCAAATTCCGTAATGACCCTGGCTCCAACTTTCATAAAATCCTGCACTGGGAACAGTGCACAGGCCCTCCGGCAACCGACATTCATCCCATTTTAGTTTCTTACGCCACTCCCGAAAATACATTCGAGAAAACTACCTATTCGGCATTTAAATCCGAGGCATTTACCAGCTTTTTAAAAACGCGTGAAATCCAGGAACTAGATCTCTGTGGCATCAACATTGACGGCTGCGTTTTGGCAACTGCTTTTGAAGCGTTTGACCTTGGTTTTAATGTCAAAATCCTGGAAGAACTTTCGTCTGTTGCCAGCTTCCGCGATGACTACGAGCAATTCGCCAAAACCATCATAGCTCGCATGTTCAAACGAAAGATTCCCAAGTAACACTGATATACTTGCATCATGAGGAATTCGTGGATAGTTTTGTCGTTTGTGGGATTGTTTTCTATATCTACCATGACGCTGATTATCACTTACCTAGTCAGAAAGGGTTTTACTACCATATTTGTCTTGTTTGTTTTAGTTTCCATTCTCACCATTCTTTATGGCCTGCAAGCGGTTCTAACTAAATCGTTACCAAGCTCTATTTCACTTAACCAGTGGCTACTGCTTTTTGGGGGAGGAATAGCTAGCGCTATTGGTAACTATGGCCTCTATCGTGCGACTGCCCTTTCCCCAAATCCAGGCTTAGTCATTACAATTTTTGGCTTACAAGGAGGCATAGTCGCAGTCGCGGCGGTATGGCTTTTTAAAGACAAGCTAAACCTCGTTCAGATTATAGGTATTCTGTTGGGTGTAATAGCCGTAATAATCATCGGCCTTGGCAGCCGCTCTAATAAGCCCGATGTAACTACAGCAAACAAAGCACATGGCGTTGAAATAAAATAACAGCTTTTACAGCTTACCAGTCAAACAATATCTTCCTATGGTGGCGAGATGGCCAAGCCTGCTGCGTTCTACGATTGGGTCTATTCCTGCCTGCTGCATGGCGGTTACAAGCTCTTCCTGGTAGACAGTAGGAATCATTTGGTCAGCTGTGGAAACTATAACGCGGACATCCTTACCGGCAAAGGAATCGACATAGGTTACGGGAGCTACGGGTTTCCAAACCTCATTTAATGTTTCTTTCGTCCAACCATGTTCCTCTAATTCATCTTTTAAATGCTGGGTTCGTATTCCGTCCCACATGGACGTAGCCAAGCTACTGCCAGGAACAACCATAGTTGCACTAGAAAAATCCCTAAACCTATCTGCTACCATAGCGAGCGCTATGTTGCCTAAACTAATACCAACAAAATGTATTGATTTATAACGATCTTTTATTTGTTCCAAGTCACTGGCAATAGTATCTTGCAAGTAATTAAAGGAAGCCACTACTTGCTCTACATTCGGCTTCAAAATCTCACCGTGAAAAGAATATAGCATGACAGCTTTATTCTTATCCATAAGCCTTTGCGCAAACCTATCTACTGCCCATCCACCCCCATGCCAGGGAGAAAAAATTACTGTCAACTCAGACGCAGTAGCATTGGACAATGCGTAGCCTGCGTTAGCATTCTCCGGTTGATATGTATCCGTAGATAACACATCACGCCTCGTGGCTCTGCGGCACATAATACTATCATACATAGGTATAAATAATAGCCTGAGGTATAACTAATTCAAAGCTTAAACCCCTTAACTAGCTGTTGTCGATGTCGGTTTTGTTTAGGCTTTTGGCTTTTTGCGGTACTGGGATTAGTTTTTTTACTACCGCATATTTTGGTTTTTTGATGACTGTTTTTTCTATAGAGACTACTTGGTGGCCCGGGATAATAATAAACTGGTCCCTGTCTTTATGTAGCTTCTCGTAGGTATTTTGCTTCATGACTATCCGCTCACGGCAGTTTTCGTCCGAGCATTCACAAAAAAAATGTAGGGAACTATTCTCCTTTAGTATCCTGTTTGTATGGTCTTCCTCTTTTGCCTTAGCCTGTAAATTCTTTAGGGTTTTATGTACTCTCTCATTTGATTCCCTAAACACCGCTTCGTTTTCTGCCAGTTTCTGTGGAGAAGCTGCGTTGCTCATGCAATAATCATATCGTTTTACGATTCAATTTCAACTTGATTTTTATTGTCTTTTGAGGTGGGATTTTTTACAGACATTAGCTCTATGAGGTTATATGCTTAAACGGTTCTAAAAGTTTAAGGAGAAATATATGTCACAGAAAGATTGGGATAAGTTAGCACGTAAACAGTTTGAAGGAATGCCTGCAGATTTCAAGAATGACTGGCAAGATCTACGCCACAAAGTCCACAAAGCCTAACCACTTACCGTTTTTACCAATACCCCTATTTTTTTCAAAGCCCCTCAAACAATGAGGGGCTTTTCAGTATCTTTTACTCCTATTTCCAATAGAAAAACCGAGGCATATTGCAGCCTCGGTTTTTTTCAGGAATTTAACACAGCAATAGCTAGAAAGAGGGGCTAATGATTGTCAGAGTCGAACCGCTAGGTTGATTGCGACCCTTGGAAGCTACTGCGCTCACACAATCTCCTTGATTTTTATAGGTCGGATTATTGAAATTCTTCCAGTCATTATTTTTACACTCATCTTTATTAGTGGCTGGACCAACCAAAACTGGTGGAATTGGTCCAGAGCTTAAGCTAAGATTATCTACTAAGAAACCTTTATCTTGATTTGCGGGAACGGCCGTACCTCCAGTACGAAATAGTACAGAATCAACTGTTCGAGTTTGGTTAAGTTCACACTCGCGGAAATAATCTTCCCAACTCGTACCAGTATGCCCAAGTACTCCGTCTACATAGACTTTGACGACATCGTTTGCCACACCATCAACAAATTCCATTGTCACCTTAATGTTATGAGGAACAGTTCGGTCCAGATTGCTAGCAACAGGACTTGAGACAAAGTTTAGCCCGTTGGCACAAGTGCCCCCCACTGTACCGCTCTGATAGTCAAAGAAATTAACCGCTAAACCCGTTGGCGTATCGGTCATCTGTATCCAGCTCATACGAGCACCATCTCCCCGATCTGGACTAGCGACTACAGCAAGACCAGGTTGCTCTGCACTTGGGGTGGTAGAAGCAAAGCTCCATTGTGCTTCAAAATATGGTTGTCGGGTACCACCTGATAAACTTCCGTTTTGTGCACTTGTCTCGCCAGCTTCTTCTGCTAATGACTTAGAAAAAGTTTGGTCACCAAAACAACCACTTGTTATAGCGTTGGATATTCTTAAACTTTTATCACCAAAGTTGGTTACTCCATTGCTGTTATCAACTTCATGGTCATAAAGCGCACACCCTAAGCCAGCAGCACCAGTACTGCTCCAGCCATCTTGCCCATTAATTGTGCCGGGAGTATATGCTTCAAAGTCTACAAGTACATTGCTTGCTGCGCTTGCTATTGGTACTAAAGCAAATACCGGTATTGCGAACACCGCTATTACGCTTGTGGTAAATCTATTTAATAATTTTTTTATACTCATCCGCCCTCCTATTTAGTTGAACCCAGTAGTATACACGAATCCGCTTATGCAAGCATAAAACTTTTTTACATCTGTTAATTGAAAACTGCCCCGTCAGTGACAAGGCAGTTCACTCCACGCGTGCGTGATTTTTTAGTCTCTGTTTAGTCCCGGGCGCCAACTGTGAGCAAGCGGACGACCATCCAGGTAATTACTGCCCAGAATACAATCGCAATGAGTGTTTCAAACTCAAACCTGGCAATACCAAGCTCTCCGTTGTAGTTGAACAGGCCATAAAATGGCGTTACAAACGGGCGGCTTACGCTATAAATAAAGTTAGCGAAAGCATTGGCCGGATTTGCCCCCAATAATACCAGGATGAAACGTAGCGCCAAAACAGCCGTAATAAGACCGCCAATAAGTGAAACAACCCTCGCAATCGTCGTTGTCACATATCCGGCACCAGTACCCACCACCCCCGTATCTCTCGCATCTCTATACATAATTGCCATTTGATACTCCTTTCTTACAGTAGTAACAGTATCTATCCTATAGAAGTCCACGCTTCAAGTCTGTGAGAAACCTTACTTGTTTAAATGATACCTCGAGGAATTTCGCAGAATTGTGTAGTTTGTTCGAAGTCCGAGCATCGGAGCAGAGCGTACATTTTGGTACGTGACCTGTCCGTCCTGACTGACAGACAGGCGGGGCACCGAAGCACAGGATTTCGGGCAAAATGTGCTGTTATGCGGAAGTCCTAATCCAGCTATTTATTGATGGTGACGAGTTTGGCTATTCCCCAGGCTACCAATGCGTAGACTGCTATTGCGACCAATGTCTCAATCTCGAACCTAGCTACCCCGTACTGAACCTTATATCCAAACAGGCCAAAGAAAGGCGCGACGAAAGGGTAAGTAACGGAATATATGAAATCCGCGAAAGCATTGCCCCGGTTCGCGCCCAGTAGCGACAATACGAACCTAAATGTTAGTAATACCAGCAATACGCCGGCTATGTACCAAATAACCCGCTCAATAACTGTCCTGGAATGTTCTGCTTCACCCCTTGTATCCGATACCCGTTGGGTTTTTTGAACGGTATTGCCGTCTTGAACTACTGTTTCCTGAACTTCACGTACTTCTTCTGCCATCTTTCTGTCTCCTAAGTTAATAGCAGCTGCACTATAGCATACGGTTCAACCTGGTTACTGTTAGAACGTTAACACTACCCACTTAAAGACTTCCTACTCTGATTTGCCACTAAGCTGGTGCCAGATGGGATATTTCAAAGTATGCTGTCTTAAATTACGTTCCAGCATCCCTCTTTAGAAATAAGAACCAAGCAACTAACCAGCCCACTACTAAATAAGCCAGAAAAACTAAAGCGGCTTTGCCTGCTGGCAAGTGCCCTGTAAATGGAGCCCCTTCTGGTGGTACCTGACCAGTCATAATAACTTTCTGCAAAGCAGTAAACGGCAGGTACATTGCATTATTTTTTAGTGCCAATGACGCAAAGCCTTCAACTGCGGATGGTACCAGAAAAAGTGCCGCGATAGAACCAACCTGGCTACGTATAAGCGCTGCAAGCAGCAAGCCTGCCATTGAATAAGCCCAGCCGTAAAACAAGGTACGCCAGAGCAAATCCCATACAGGGAAAACTTGCGGCGCAAATTCTAAACCCCTTATTTGCACTCCTAGATACGTCAATGCGGGAGACAATGCCCCTATTAGCAATGAAACAAGCAAAGCATAGCAGGAAATAACAATGATCTTAGCTAGCAGAACGCGTGTCCGGCTCTTGGATGATGTTAATGAATACATGATTGTGCTGTAGCGGTATTCGTGCGTGAAAAGTAGTAACCCAACAAAAGAAAACAGACTAGCCGTAGGAATTATTGCATTAGTTACTTCGCTAGCCAGACGGTTTGGGTCCATCAGCACTTCATGGTTTGAGCGTAGGCCCTCTATATAAAACGCAAAGAAGACTACTAGCAGAAAGGCAATGGCAGTAACTATGTAGGTTGACCTGAGTGTAAGTATTTTTCTAAACTCGGCCTTGATTGCTTGTTTCATGCCTTGCCTACCTTTTTGGCTTTGTACTCTTCCACGCCTCCAGTCAGCTCCAAGAACGCCTCCTCAAGCGATGCGGAATGGCTAGCAAGCTCCAATAGTGGTACGCCTGCCTTAAAAGCAAGTTGACCTACCAGGTCGGTTTTTACTCCTGAAATCTTCAGCCCACCATCAGCATTTGTGAATACTATTGCCTGTTGCTTGAGTGCTTTTTCTAGCTTAGCCAAACTACTTGCCCGCGCAAACACGGTAGAGTGAGTATTGCCTGCCAGCAACTCCTCAATCGAGCCGCTGGCAATCATTTTGCCCTTGCCTATAACAACTACATTATCGGCCATCTGGGACATTTCGCTTAGCAAGTGGCTAGATACAAAAACCACATTACCTTGGTCCGCGTAATCTTTTATAAACTCCCTGAGCCATGCTATGCCTTCCGGATCCAGCCCATTAGCTGGCTCATCCAGCAATAAATACTTAGGGTGGCCCAAAATTGCTGCCGCAATACCTAACCGTTGGCTCATCCCTAAGGAGAATTTTCCGGGCTTTTTCTTTGCCACATTTTTAAGCCCAACAATATTCAGTACTTCGTCTACTCGTTTATCATCGATACCACCCCCGGCAGCCAGTACCCGCAGGTGGTTTTGCGCGGTCCTCGTAGGGTGAAACGCCTTAGCTTCTAACAAAATACCAACTACTCTGGATGGCCGATTATAATCATGCAGCTGTTTGCCATCAAAAGTTGTATTGCCACTGCCGTTATCTAACCCCAACATCAAACGCATAGTAGTGGATTTGCCCGCGCCATTGGGCCCCAAAAAACCAGTAACCTTCCCGTTTTCTACCGTAAATGACAAATCTTCTACAGCCGTCTTTTTACGATACCTTTTCCCAAGGTTTTTAGCTTCAATCACAATACGTCTAGTATACACTTGAACTACGAATGAAGAAGGTAGTAATAATTGGTAGTGGTTTTGGGGGCCTTGGAGCTGCGTGTTTGCTTGGCAAGAGCGGCTGGGACGTAACTGTAATAGAAAAAAACGAGCAAACCGGTGGCCGTGCCGGTCAGTTCAAGGCAAAAGGGTTTACTTTTGATTCCGGCCCATCTTGGATGTTAATGACAGATGTATATGAGCGGTTTTTTGATGCTGTTGGTGAAAACATTCATGACCATGTAAAACTACAAAAACTTTCGCTAAGTTACAGAGTCTTTTATAAGAACCTAGGCCAGCAAATTGATATTTATAGTATGCCCGCACAGGATAAACTAACATTTGAAACTATAGAGCCTGGCGCTGGTAACCAGCTAAATAAATATTTGCAAAAATCCGAATATATTTACAAAGTAGCTATGGGCAAGTTCTTGTACAAAAACTATGATTCGCCGCGAGATTTCATGACACCCCAGATGCTACGTGAAAGCAAGAGACTTAACGTGTTAAGTAACATGCACGCAGAGGCAGGGAAGTACTTCAAAGATCAAAGGCTGCAGCAAATAATCGAATATCCCAGCATATTTTTGGGCTCAAGCCCATACAAAACACCGGCGCTGTATAGCCTAATGAACCATGTGCTGTTTAGCCAAGGCGTGTTTTATCCCAAAGGTGGCATGTACGAGCTGACTCGCGCCCTAGAGAATATTGCTCGTCAAAAAGGCGCCAAAATTATTCTAAACACCCCTGTTGAAAAAATTATAGTCAACGGTAATAAAGCTACGGACGTAATAGCTGGTGGCAAGCAATACACTGCTGGCATTGTTATCAGCAATGCAGATCTATACCACACAGAAGCACACCTGTTGGAGCCTAAGTCTCGTGATTATTCGGAAAAGTACTGGCAATCGCGCATATTAGCACCCTCTGCCCTGCTTATTTACCTGGGGGTAAAAGGGAAGTGTGCTTCCCTATCGCACCATAACTTACTTTTTAGCCATAGCTGGAAGCAAAACTTTACGGAGATTTTTGGTGGATCGCAGTTCCCCTCTGACCCTAGCCTCTACGTTTGCGCCCCCAGCAAAACCGACTTCACCGTTGCACCCCCTGGACACGAAAATCTATTCGTCCTTGTCCCTGTTGCCGTAGGCTTAGACTACACACAGAAGCAACTGGATCAGTACGCTGACAAAATCCTTCAAACCATCGAAACTGAGATGAAGTTACCCAATTTGCGCAAGAACATCGTTTATAAAAAACTATTCTGTATAAAAGATTTTGAAGCCCGCTTCAACAGCTTCAAAGGCACCGGCCTGGGCCTGGCACACACCTTGCGCCAATCGGCAGCATTCCGCCCGCGGAACACCAACCGCAAAGTCAAAAACCTCTACTACGTAGGCGCCAACACCCACCCCGGCATAGGCCTCCCCCCCGCCCTAATAAGCGCCCAACTAGCCTACGAACGCATTACAAAACAATCAAAATAGCACCGAGGGTACCCAGAAGAGTACCGATTGCTTTTCTAAAAAGGTTTTTTCGTTCCCGGAGAAAGATTGTAGCCAATAAGACACTGACAATAATACTGACTTGGAACAAACCACCTACTTGCGGTGCATTATCGGCTAGCTTTAAACTGGTAAAAAGCAGCACCAGCGCTGCCGCACCCAAACTACCAAGCAACAAAAGTTGTGCCCCGTGTCTTGCAGAATAGAGCAACCCTAAACCTTTTAGGGTTTGTGGCCGAACTAATACCAGCATGATAGCAATCAAGGAAAGTTGAATAATCAAGTAAGAGGCCGGATCAGACTTACGATAAATCAACTGGTCAGTTAATATAGAACATCCGTAATTCAATGCCGTCAAAATAGCAAAAAACATTCCCGCAGCAGACTTATTTTTTTGAAACAAGCGTTTATTCAAAAACATCACTAAGAGCGCGGAAATAACCAGCACCATTCCAATACCTTGCTGCAACGAAAGCCCAATTCCTAAAAAGATAACACTGGCAAGCAATGTTACGATTTGCCGGCTACTCATCAAAATCGTAAATTCACTTACACCCAGCAGGCTTAAGGCTTTTTGACTGGTAAGCAAGCCAGCAAAAGCCAGCCCAACATTAAGCATAAATAATGGGACAAACGAACCTATGGGCGGCATAATAAACCCAGCGAATGCTACATATATGGCTAAAGCTAAAACAGTCATAAAAGCTATAAGAAAAGCTGCTGTGTAGTAGTCAATCTTATTTTTACCTGAAAGCACTAGACGCCTGATTTGATCACTGACAGAAAAAAATAAAATACCCAAGAAAGCATAAATATACCAAGCCATAAGCAGATTGTATCAGAATGGATCAGTTGACTTCCTAAATTCCCCTAACTAAAAGCGAATCGTTTTCACTTAGGGTAGTTATGCCAAGGGCAGCATGTAATATTCTATGCTTGTCCATGCGGACCGCTACCCTGAGGGAAAATGATGAGCGCCATTGACAATGCATGCACTTTAGCATACAATGTAGGCATGAATAGCAGGCAATACACCGTCAGAGGCATCCCACCCACAATTGACAAAGAACTCCGGACGATGGCCCGGCGGAGTGGTAAAAGCCTAAATGCTATTACGCTTGAAGTGCTGCGTGTCGGGGTTGGCATGCCTGACTATAAGGAACCGAATTATCAGCTAGATGACCTGTTTGGCAAACTCGATAAGCAAGCAACCAAGCAGCTAAATGCTGCATCTAAAAAATTAAGGGTTATCGACCAGTCGGACTGGAAATAACGTGCAAATTGCCCTTGATACCAATGCTTATACCGCTTTTTTGGCAGGAGATAAATCCGTACGCGAACAGTTAGCCTACACTGACGATATATTGCTACCGGCAATTGTATTGGGCGAACTTTACTACGGTTTTTATAAAGGAACAAGGCTGCGGGAGAACCTAAGCTATCTGGCCCGATTTATGCAAGACAAACGGGTAACTGTTGGTGAAGTCGGCGAGGATATTGCCCGCGTATACGGTGAAATGCATGCCAAGTTACGACAAAAAGGCCGTCCTGTACCTAGTAACGATATGTGGATTGCCGCAATATGCGTAGAACGTGGCTACAGCCTGCTGACTCGTGACTCAGACTTCAGCTCCATACCAGGCCTAGCAATCATCAAGTTTTAAAATCCGTTTTTCCCCTGTTAATGGTCGAACTTTTTCCCCATTTATCTATGCTATACTGCGGCTATGAGCGCTAAAAAGAAAATTTCATGGGTAGAAGGAATCTTTGAATCAGGAGCCATAGTCATGGCTCTTATTTTTATTCCTTTTGTATACTGGAAGACGAAAAATCTAAAAGCAATCGCTGCCACAGCGATTGCATTATTACTACTTGGCATCTGGGGAGCCTGGCGATTCAGGAGTGGCAAAGACGGCTTAGCTTAGAATCAATAACATCTCAAAATAGACTGGTTATAAGTGCATAACAAAAACAGAGCGAATCATTTTTGTCCAGGGTAGTTATGCGAAACGCAGTGTGTAATATTCATTGCTTGTCCACGCTAAAGTGCTATCCTGAGTGAAAATGATGAGCGACTCTTAGCAGAGTGAGTTTTTGCATGCGGGTCCTGCGTTAATCCATTTTAGGACTATTAGATAAGAATAAACAGATTAACAAGAAAAGCGGGAAGTAAAAAGCCCAAGAGATACCCTATCTTCTTGCTGTAGTGTAATAATTTCAGAATTACAGCTGTAATGATACCGACCAAAATTATAAAGGGTATGCCAAGAAAAACTATAAAAGCCACACCAACACCTACGGCACCCCCGCCTTCATTGGCGATTTCTGGAGTAATAAATAAATTCGCTGAAATCAAGGGACTCAGAATAAGAAATACAATCGCTATATAGGTAAGTGTTTTAGTGTTATTTTGAAGCATTATATTTGTACAAAGTATACCTAAGTTCAATCAGCTAATCCACCTAAGCACCATAAAAAGCGAATCGTTTTTGCTCAAGCCACTTGTGCCAAGGGCAGTATTTTATGTTCTATGCTTGTCTAATGCGGACCGGTGGTTTGAGGGAAAATGATGAGCGCTTACTCCCAGCGGAAAGTGCGGAACGCAATCAAATAAACAACAATCAGCCAAGCTGTCATCATCCCGAGCTGTGGCCCCAGCTGCGTCAAGTGCTTACCCTCTGTAGCAATCAACCGAATTCCATCAATTACCGGTGTTAAAGGCAAGAAAGACGAGACACTCTGGAGCCACTCAGGCATAAGAAAGCGCGGGAAAAACGTGCCAGACAAAAACATCATAGGGAATACCACGATATTGGCCAGTGGCGCAGCCTGGTTCTGGTCTTTTGCCCAGCCACCAATGGCCATGCCAATCCCAAAGATCATAACAATACCAAAAACTATGTAGAACGCCAGTTCAAAGATATTACCACTGAGCTTTAGGTCAAACACAGTCATGGCAACCACGAACATCAATACCATAGACAGCAGACCTATAACTGCCTGTGAGATAACATTTGCCACAAAATACTGCCAGACTTTCAGCGGAGTGGTATGCAGCCGCCTCAGTATGCCCTGCTTTTTTAGCTCAGGAAACACATTGACCGGTCCAAAGATACCCAGACCTATAATGCTAAAACCCAGCAGCCCCGCAAAGGTGTAGTCAAACTGGCTCAGACTCTTGGTGTTGAGCTGTTCGCTTGCCGCCGTAAATGGTACGTCAGCTTTAACGAGACCTTTATTAATGTCGGCAAAGATTGAGTTCAATACGGACTCAAGCGTAATGGCAGCACTTTGACTGTTCTGAGTATAGTAGATTTTGGCTTGTCCTGACGGATATTGCTGATTTTTGACATCACCAAAATCTAATGGCAGCACAATGGCCGCATCCAGCTGACCACGGTTCATTTTTTCTTTGGCTGAATCCAGAGAGGTGGCTTCTTTATCAATTTTGAAGACTTTTGCTTCACCCATCTGCTTCACAAACTGCCGGGAAAATTCACTGTTAGACTGATTAACCAGCGCAACTTTGAAAGATACGTCGCTTTGCTTGCCAAATATCCCGCCAAAAACAAACAAGAAAATGAGCGGAAATAAAAAAACAAAGAATATAGCCGTCTTGTCCCGGAACGCTCGCCTTACTGCTATGCGAGCAAAAGTAATAACAGGCAGAAAGGCCTTGTCCATATTAGTCCCTCAATTCCTTTCCTGTTAGATCAATAAATACATCCTCCAGACTTGCCTGCTCCACATGCTGGGCTTTTTTGAATCCCCGCTTTAGCAGCTGTTTGACCAGGTTCTTTGGAGTATCGAGTGCAATAATTTTGCCGTTATCCATGATAGCCACCCGATCACATAATAACTCCGCTTCTTCCATGTAATGAGTAGTCAGTAAAATAGTAACGCCTTTGTTGCGGGTTTCACGGATAAGATCCCATAAGTTACGCCGGGCTTGCGGATCCAAACCTGTAGTTGGTTCGTCCATAAAAAACACCTTTGGCTGGTGTACCAGTGAAGCCACGATGCTGAAACGTTGCTTTTGGCCCCCAGAAAGCTGTTCTACGAACGCATTAGCTTTATCTGTCAGGCCCACCTCTTTCAAGAGTTTTTTTGCATTTACTTTAGACCCATAGGCAGAAGCCAGCTGATCCAGATGCTCAGTTAGCCTAACCTTGTCCATAAATGCCGGTGCCTGCGGTTGTACACCAATAATGTATTTGATCTTTTGACCATGTTTTGAAACATCCAAGCCATCTACCGCTATGCTACCGCCATCAATTTCCCGTAATGTCTCTATCATCTCCAGGGTAGTGGTCTTGCCAGCGCCGTTTGGACCCAAAATACCAAATATCTCACCTTTTTTGACATCGAAACTAATACTATCTACGGCTTTTTTCTTACCGTATTTCTTGGTCAGATTCTTAACGGTAACTATTACCTCAGCCATATACCTATACTATACCAAACTTTTAGGATTACTTAACACGTTAAGCAAGTTTGTGCCTATACTCGTCGGCAAGACTCTATCGCTACTACTTCGTGTAGCAAACCTTGCAGTTGGTGCTGCTTGAAGCCTGCTTGAATTGCTTGGTCCATACCATGAATCTCTAACATCGCAGTTTGTAATCGTTCTGCAACATTAAAATCATCGGGCACTGGTGTTGATTGGACTATTTCACGCGCTCTTTGGTATCTTAGTAATAACGCTGAGGCTGACTCATCTGGTACTTCTTCTCCATCCAGTATGTCCTGAATGCGTAATTCTTGGACCATTAACCCAGTCGTATTAAATTCATCTGATGGAATCAGCACGGCATGCTTCCATCCACCCTCTGGTGTCAATCGACCAAATTTCTTCATAATATCCATATTATAAGCGTGTTAGTCGAATTTATGCAATGATCTATTAAAAAAACCGCCCGAGGTGGTCCCCGGGCGGCTTGAATCCTTAGAAATAAGGATTATTTTCTTTTGACAGTCAAGAAACCGTTGCGTGGGTTTTCGTTAACCATCATTCCGTCTGGTACTGCATCAATTGCTTCTGGACGTTGGTCCTTGCTGAAGTAATAAATAGTTTGCTCTTTACCGCCGCGTAGTACTACGGCCTTAGAGTTTAGAAAATATGTGACGCCCTTAGAGTTTGTGTGCTTGTAAGCCATTTATAGCTCTCCCTCTCTTACATTACTGTTGGTACCCCTTACCATACTCTTGTCAGTTTTTGGTTGTCAATGGGGTTTTTAGCTAACCTGTTGCTTCCACCCCTGTAAAAATAATTATTTTCTTCTTAAAAAATACAATACTTCTCCAAGTCTATATATACCCAACAGAAACTACTTTCCGGCTTTTTGTCTTGCCTTTTCTGGTCAGAACTTCCTGAAATTTGATAACCGTACTCCAGAGTACGCTGAGTGCGGACCATAGTTTTTGGACCAAAATGTGCCGGGCACGCGCCTATCCCCGAAAGAAACTGTTGCATCCCAAAGCGCTTATGCAGTACACTTATCAGCGTATAGAAACATAATAAACGTGGGGAAATCAATGGAATGGAATCGAGGCCCGGGCCAAACACAACCAGCTAATCAACCTGTTAATCACACAGGCGGACCAGCTCATACAACAAGTAAAGGAAAAAGCTCACTATTCAACTTCAGGACGGCAAGTGTTGTGCTACTATTTTGCATAACTGCTCTCTTGGTGGCAGTAGTTAGCTCTGTTGCTTTCAGCAAACCAACCTCTCAAAACAAGTTCATCGATAAATCAAAAATGCAGGCAGTGTTCCTCAATGGGGGACAAGTTTACTTTGGTAGAATTTCTTCGGTTAACGACCGGTTCATGAATGTAGGCGATATTTACTACTTGCGTGTTAATCAGCAGGTGCAACCGGACGGCGCCGCTGCCGCTAACCAGGATATTTCTCTGGTAAAGCTTGGCTGTGAGCTACATGGCCCTCAAGACAGTATGGTCATTAATCAGGATCAGATCATTTTCTGGGAAAACTTGAAAGATGATGGTCAAGTTGCTAAAGCTGTTGCGGATTACAAGAAACAGAATCCGGATGGTCAAAAGTGTGAAACCAATACTGGTGCAGCCACTCCAACACCAGCTCCAACACCAGCTCCAACTCCTACACCTACTCCTACTCCACCAACCACCCCCGCTCGGCGTTAACTCATAAAGAGTTAATCCGGCAAACTATCACCCCGCAAATCTTGCGGGGTGATTTTATACTCAACAGAAACTACTTTCTGCTGGGTATATATGCATTTTTTGTAAACAAAGAATTACAGATGGCTTTTAAACTGCTGTCGGAACCAAAGCTCCAAAACAAAACGCGCAACAAACAATAGCACAAATATTATGCCGAGAATTATGCTCCAGCCAGCTAGATCAAATGACCAACGGGGACTTTCGAAGTTAAATTTGTAGAGCGAGTCAGGTATGGCTTGTTCTTGAATAACTGGAGCAGGATGGCTATCTATATATCCCTGAATGCACGGCAGGCGCCCGGCACCGAAGAAGCTTTGGGGAAAATTCTGCTCGCAATACTTCTGGGCGTCGTTATAAATATTATTCTTGGACAGTTCACCTACCCTGGCTTTTTCTGCTGCTACCAGCCGCTCATAACGATATTTTAGCTGTATGGGTGGGTAGACCGAGGTACTTGTAGCCAAATTAGTATTCATATGTGCATAGACATGTTCCCGAAGCTTGCGGAGCGCTGCTTCAGTATCACCGTTCTGTTGATCTGTCTTCAGCACCTCATCACGCAGCTCCAAAGCTCGTAAATTATTTTGCCGTAATGCAGAAACTGCTAAAACTCCAAATATAACTGCCGCTATCAGAAAGTACCAATATTTTACTTTTTTGATTGTTTTCCAATAATGATGCAGTTTTCTTTTGTCCATGCTGCTATTGTAACCGTTTACGGTTTACCTTTCACCGTTTTCCATACATTAGCCTTAACCCGTTCGCCACTCATGAACAGAGAACGGAAAACTTTTAGTAAACAGCCAGCAGTAAATGGTAAATGATTTCAATCTGTTAAAATGTGGGCATGCATATTTTCTTTTCAGGCATAGGTGGCACTGCTATTGGGCCGCTGGCCATGATAGCGAAGCAGGCTGGCTACGATGTTTCAGGTTCAGATAAGCAAGATAGCCAATATATCCAGTATTTGAAACAGCACGGCATTGAAAACATCCATATTGGTCAAAGCTACGAGCAAATTGCCCAGGTTCATCAGTTAAAGCCGATTGACTGGTTTGTTTACTCGTCTGCAGTCACCATAGAAAACACAGACGCGCCAGAACTGCATTTTTGCCAGGAAAACAATATCAAAACCAGCAAGCGTGATGAGTTGCTTAATCAAATTATTAAGGATAAAAATCTCAAGCTTATTGCCATAGCTGGCACCCACGGCAAAACCACAACAACGGCTATGGCTGTTTGGCTGTTCAAGCAACTGCAAGTTCCCATCAGCTACTCTGTCGGCGCCAAGATATCGTTCGGTGAAATGGGGCAGTTTGTGCCGGGCTCAGAGTATTTTATCTACGAAGCTGATGAGTTTGACCATAACTTTTTGGCTTTTAAACCATACCTGAGTGTAATCACTGGGGTAGACTGGGATCATCATGAGATTTTCCCTACACGTGGTGACTACGAGCAAGCATTTCGGGATTTTATTAGCCAGAGCCAGTGGACTATTACCTGGAAGAGTGATGTCAAGCGGCTAAAACTACCTACTGCCGATAATTTGTTAGTTTTGGATGACAGTGATCAAGCTCTTCAAGCTGTTAAACTCCTTGGTAACGTCAACCGCCGTGATGCCTGGCAGGTAATGCACGCGGCGCATGAAATAACCAAACAGCCAGTTTCGAATTTATTTGAACACATGAACCGCTTCCCTGGCTTGAATCGTCGTTTTGAGCGCATTACTGAGGGCCTGTACAGCGATTACGCCCATACAGAGGGAAAGATAAGGGGCTGTTTGCAAATGGCCTCTGAGGCCTCCCAAAACGTCGTAGTGATTTATGAGCCCCTGACAGATAGGCGCCAACACTACATCAAAGACGCCTATAACGACTTATTCCAAGGAGTTAAAAAGCTTTATTGGGTTCCGAGCTACCTGGCCCGCGAAGATCCCAATCAGCACATCTTAACGCCCATTGAACTCATAGAGCATATGGACAATCAAGAAATCGCCGAGCCAGCGGAACTAACCGGCAGCCTGAAAACCGCCATCCAAGCACACCTGAAAGCTGGCGATTTAGTAGTAGCCATGTCCGGCGGAGGCGGTGGCAGCCTGGACGAATGGCTCAGAAAAGAATTCAAACCAACATCTGTGGCTCTATACCCATGATAAATTGCTTTTCGGTTTTTAGGGTTGATGTTGTATGAGTCAGAAGTTTTTGAAATTTTATCAGCGTACCGGTAGTACGGTTATTAAATTTCGGGAACTTCTGGCTATAAAAGGCGAGTCTAAGAGCCGGAAAGTGGTTTATCATGGGTATATATTAGGCTACTTGTGTTGATCCCAAATTTAGTCCTGCTCTCAAAGCTTTTGTATTTTTCGCAACGCTTAGCTATTTTAAACTACGGTTCGTTGTGTTGTAATATAGCTGTAATGAGGGCAAAACAAACAAGAGCCGCTTTAATGTGTTCGGTGGGTTTGTTTGCTGGATCATGGGCCGGTTGCGGTAGTGAGCAAGCACCGAGGGTAGAAGCAGCTTCACCCACAGCCGGGAGGCGAGGACCTGGCTCAACTGCCGTGTCTACAACTATTGAAATAGTCCCCCCGACCACCACTACCACCCTCTTTGTCCCAACTACCGAACCTTATACCCTGGAACCTCCACTACCTATGAGTGAGGCTCAAAAGCAAGAAAACGCTAGCATAATTGAAAACCAAATTCGTGCAAGTCTTGACAGTATAGGGGTCCCGCTTGTTATTCCTGATGAAACGATTGCAAAAGTTACAGATATTAATGAATTTATTGTCCCTGTGGGAAATTGTGGCGCAATAATTTCAATGGACGATCTTGTGATTGTAGTTGAAGGAGCTACAGCTGCAACTACGATGCCGACAACACAGAAGAAATTAAACCTGAGGTATTATGGAGACCTAGCTATACTTGCTAATGGAAATTCTTACACGGAAGCTAATATGCACGATACGCACAATAAGCTAATGCATGCAGATCCCGGCTCTCTCGGTAATCCGTTTGACCCAAACGATGCCGATAGTACAAATCACGCCGTAGTCTCCATAGTTCAAACCGTTGCAGACGGATGCTTAACTGGTGTTGCTAATAACTATGGGCAAAGTCCTTAACTGTCCATGAAAAATATATATTTTGCCGGTTCAATCAGGGGTGGGCGAGCTGATGTGCATATTTATGCGGAGCTTATTAGTTATATAAAGTCACTGGACCGCAAAGTCTTGACTGAGCATGTAGGCCTCATAGACCTAAAAGTTACCGGCGAGGTTGGCATAACTGTGAAAGAAATTTACGAACGTGACATGGCCTGGCTAAAGGAAACGGATGCCATGGTAGCCGAAGTCAGCACGCCAAGCCTCGGTGTAGGCTACGAAATCGGCAAATTAGAAGACTTAGGAAAACCAATCCTCTGCCTCTATCACGCTAAGCCCGATCACAGCCTAACAGCAATGATCGCAGGCAGCCCCCATGTAAAAGTCGTAAATTATAACACCTTAGATGAAGCCAAAGCCGCCATCACCGAATTCCTAGACTCTCTAGAATAATTTTTCTTACTCACAGTCCCCGCTTATCTTCAACGATTTCGACCAAAATACCATCTGGATCTGGAACAAAAAAGTAGGTAATGCCTGTTCTGCCTTGAGTAATTTGTACTGTGTCGTCAATGACTTTTTTCTGAATAAGATCAGTTCTTGCTTCAATAATGTCATCTACCTGGAGGGCAATATGCTTAGTCCCAATTACCGGCAAGTCCGTGTCGATGGAATGTATAGAATCAGGTGGCTCAACAAATACAGCATAACAAAATAGCTCCAGAACAAATGGCCCATTTTTCATATGCGTAATCTGGAGTGATCTATCTTCTGCTTTCCAATCGAAAATTTCATGGAAATTAAGAAGCTCGTAGAACTTAATTGACCTTTGCAGGTCACGGACACTTAAAGTTCCATGGTGAAAATTATATTTCATGAGTGTGCTTTCAAGACTAGCTCTTGCTGAGGACTACTCGAGAACTCCTTGGTGTCAAAGAGAACAATTTTTGTCGGTGTTAGACGGTAGAATTTGTGGGGGTTTTTGCCGGTTTTTATATCGGCCATTAAGTTGGGGGGTTTTTGCAACTTTTCAGCATATTTTTCACTAATTTCTCCATCTGGGTCCTGACCTATAAGCTCGGCTGTTCCCTCTACTGATATGCCAATTATATATTTTTCGGCTGGCGTATTTTCATGTACCAGTATAGCAGCCGCAACCTTTTGGTTTTGTTGTCGTAAGTTCCAACATCAAACGCAACCGTTAGAATAACATCATCAATAACTTGGA
>JAZKJC010000003.1:77840-157989 GCA_040384565.1 Patescibacteria group bacterium | reverse complement strand
CCTGGAGGGGGAGCACCTTCCAAGGGTCCGGCTGTTCGCCGGTTAAAGAGGTACGCGAGCTGGGTTCAGAACGTAAATTACATTGCGTTCTACTCTCGAGAGAGAGTAATGTATCGGTGTACATCGCACCAATGATACAAATACTGACTAAAATCGGTGAAACCCGACTGAAGTTCTAACGAACGATTTCAAGGGCAATACCGAGGGTAAGCGCCAGTGTAATGCTGGTTTGATCCCGTAGAGACTGATCTGGAAAACTCGCCTAGTAAGCATGTGGAACAGTGAGAATGATCGTAAAATTTACGATTTTTCATACGTCAGCCCCTTAACTAGTAATACTTAGGTTAAGGGTGAAGATATAGTCCGTGCCATCAGTAATGGTGGAGAAGCTATGAGAAATAGAACAATTCATAGTGGACACGCGTGAGACAGTTCGGTTTATATCCGCTGTGGACGATAGGAAATTTGAGGGAATTTGCCCCTAGTAAGAAATTGCTACTTTCTCGAGCAATCGAGATTGAAAATTCGGCTTATAACGGTGAAACCCGACTGATATACTAAAGATAATCATGCTTTCTTCTTTAGTCACTATCAAGGGCAATACCGTGGGAAGTCGTTCCAAGACAGATTTAGCGTATATCGCTGGCTTTCTGGATGGTGATGGCAGCCTCATGTTACAACTTAAGAAACGCAAAGATACGAAACTCGGATGGCGATTTATGTGCACGATTTGTTTGTATCAAGACAGTCGGCACGAAGAGCCATTGTTATGGATACGGCAAGTGCTTGGCATTGGCTACATTTCCCGTCGTAATGACGACATGACAGAGCTTCGGATCAATGGATTTCGGCAGGTACGAGATATACTCTTGGATCTGTTACCATACTTACGTTTTAAGAAGCGGCAAGCATTAATAATGCTGGCTGCGACTGAAATCTTAGGCTGTACAAAGGCTGGTGATCTGACAGACATGCATTTGACTACATTAGTAGATCATATGCTTGCTGTTCAGTCTCACAACTACATCACCAAAAAGAAAAAGACCAGAGAAGAAGTTTTATCACTTTTGGGATTGACCCCGTAACGACTTGATCCTTATGGATCAGATGGAAGACAGTTCGTTTAAAAACGAAAATTTAAGTCTTCCATAACATGCCGACCCCGGCCGTCTGGAAGACAGCCGGGTGAAGATATAGTCTGCGCCCTTAGTAATAAGGGAATACGTGACGAGAGGACCGGGGTGAACGCACCGCTGGTGTACGGATTGTTTTACCAAAAGCATCGTCCGGTAGCTATGTGCGGACCAGATAAGCGCTGAAAGCATATTAAGCGCGAAACTGATCCCAAGATTAGATTTCCCTATGAGGACACTGAAAGACGATCAGTTTGATAGGCGCAAGGTGGAAGTGTGGCAACATATGGAGCCGAAGCGTACTAATAGTCCCACAGACTTTTTACGAACTCTGACAAGGCTCCGGCTTTCTCAGAGTAAGTGCATTGACTAGTTATTGGTCTGACCAACAGACCACGTTTGCCTTAACAATTCAAAAATACGTGCAATATATCATATATGGTTATGGTTAAAATTTAACCTATATCATAAACGGTATAAAGTACTTGGACATTAAGCTTGGCTTTTGGCCGCGCAGCAATTAATAATGTTAAATTCCATCACTGGAAATTGATCATTGGAAATTGGAAATTGCGTGGACGAAGTCCACGCTTGGTGCCCATGGCGCGAGGGCCACACCTGTTCCCATGCCGAACACAGCAGTTAAGCCTCGCAGCGGTTACAATACTTGGGTTTTAACCCTGGGAAAATAGCACGGTGCCAAATTATGCGCTACAAGCCGCCTTTAGGGGCGGCTTTTCGCTTTAATGAGAGAAGGTGACCCCTTCCCTCATCGCGCAGCGAAATTTAAGAAATTTCTCTGGCTGCTCCTTTCCCAAAGCGGAAGCAAAAAGAGGGAATAAAATCCCCACTTTTTGCGATTATAACTATATAAAATAATATCCTAAAGAAGTATAATTTCTTAAATATGAGTAAAAAAATTCAAATGGGAAATACAGTTGCCATTGCGTGTTTAATAACAGGGCTTGTTGCAGGCTATATAGGATATTATTATGGGCAGAATGCTGGGAGGGATTCAGGATATAGTAAAGGATACGAAAAGGGTTATTCGGATGTTCCGAAAAATGATTACATGACTGACTTCTACAAACAGCAAGTAGATAAATTAACCACTGATTATAATACTTTGGTCAATGACTATAACAATTTAAGGAGTTATTATAATGCATCGCAATACCAAGCTCGTCAACCAATAAGTTGCACAAGCTACTCTTATGGTATCGAATCTAATTTTATTAACACTAATTGTTACTGAGTAATTCCAAATCCAAGGGTTTACTTGTAAATCTAATTCATTAAGGATACTGTAGAAGTTAAATGACTTTTATTTATATCCTCATAATAGTATTTACTAATTTGGGATTTAGCTGGTTGGCTTTCATAGTAATTCTCTTCATAGACAGTACCCTCTGGAATAGGAGAAGAAAACAACTTGAGGGAAAAATTGAACGCGGAGAAGCTGAGCAACATGAAGTTGACGAATATCTTGAAGAATATGATGGCGATGAGGATATAGTTAACCAAAGCAAAGACTAGACTGAAGCAGTTATATCAAAACGGGATTTAAGGATTTGCCAAAAGTCAATGCTTATCATTTTTGCGCGAGCTGTATAGTTGTTACAGCGACCGTAACCAAGGCTATAATTACTAAAATCCAAGTGAGATTGACTAAGGCCTTAGTCATTTTTACCAAACTATCTGTTTGTTTCGCGGTTTTTTCATTGAATTTTTTAATTTGATTAGTAAGGTTACCGACTTCCCCCTCAACTCTAGCATTTGACTGTATTAATAATGCATTTGAGGCAATAATGTAGCTTTCGCCTAAACGATGATTACTTAGAGCCTTTTGGACCAACTCCTCGGTCTCTTTAGCAAGCTCTTCCTGAGATTTTCTACTGATATTCATGATATTGATTATACGCTTGGCGGAAGCTTCAGCATTGCTATTGCTGTGGGTAGGGTGTATTAATTGGGGTGGAGGATAACACTATTATGGTTAAACACGATAAAAAAATGATGATGGGGCATTCGGGTTCAGCGGGAGGCTTCTACTTCTTGGGATTTGTTGGGGCTGCCATTCATTTTGTCAGCAACACTAACGGGTTCTGGGATACTATACTGTCTTTACTAAAAGCCGTTGTTTGGCCAGCATTCCTCATAAACAAGATCTTCGAATTCCTAAGAATCTAGATTAACAGGCTGGCTATTTTTTAGGAGAGGATGAAGATTTGTTTACGACGGACAATTAACATTGTTGAGAACAGGGCATTCGCTACTATCCATACTACTACCCAAAGTGCTGTTAATAAGGTGTAGGTATTAAGCGCGAAAAGAATAAGAATAAACCTAAGTGTATTGGTTACATAGAGAGACAGCGTCTCAGTGTGAGGTTTGTTCCAAGATTTTCTTACCGTTGGTATGAATGCCAGTATATCGGCAATAGTTACCAATATTATAGAAAGAACTGGTTGTTTGGCTATAAGCCATAAACCTATGGCTACCAGGGTTAATACAAAGACTACTTTATCAGAAAATACTATATCTCTCTTCCCGTACTTCAGGCTTAGAATCACTACTGTTAGGCACATCAGTCCGGCAAATAAGGTAACAAATGCGCCTGGCCCCGCGTTATCGCTAATCTGCAATGCAAAGATGATTATTGTTAGTAGCCCCCATAAAATCCAGCTATAGATATGGGGATGTGTTTTACCCTTTAAAATGTCCTTGAAATAGGGAATATAACTCAAGAATGTGAGCACAACAGCAACTCCACCTATGATCTCTTTCATTGAGGTAAATTATACGCTTAAAGGAGGGGTACACTATATGAATTACTATTTTTTCTTAGGGTCAGGCACCCAGCCTTTTTGCTTGAAGATTAACCAAACGGCCATGGAGTGGCCATGGCCCAGGCCATATTCATCTTTCAGGAATTTTACCAGATCACCGGCTTTCATATTGTATCTGTAAACGCCAGCTTTTTCAGCCGCCTCTTTCAGTTCATCTGGCGTCTTCCCGGTCTTGGCTTTAATGCTATCTATGTAAGCCTGAAAACTCACTTTTTATCCGTTTGCTTGTTTTGCTTTAGTCTTAAAATATAAATGCTCCATAGGCCAATTAATATTACTGAGAGCGGTACGAAAATGAACATGATAAATATACCCAAGCCTATATTCGCACCCACAATGCAGTTTGCACTATCAATCTGTGCCTGTGTGTAGCTGTCTGGGCATTGAGGTGGGTTCATAATTGTGAATGTAAAAACTGTAAGCGCTAGCCAAACACTAGTTAACATTAGAATATTATTACGACTCATGAGTGATTTTTTAGCCATGTTAATAATTTCCGGTTCTTTTTTTATTGTGTTTAACGGCAAACTTTATCATCTTGCGGATCAGGGGTAAGGGTAGGGGCTTATCCAGTGAAAGCCTGACGGTGCCTCTGCCCGCTACGTATGGCGCTAATTCTTTCTTAAATGTTTCATCTCCAGGTGGGATGGGGTACAGGCTGACATGTTTAGTGTAGCCTGCGATATATATAAAATACTTATCATTCAAAGTAAACGTTGGGATTCCATAACTGATTTTCTCACCAGCTTCTGGTACCAGTTCTTTTATTGTTTTACGCAAGGTATCCAGCTTTTTCCTTGTCTCACCAGAAAAGTTTGCTAAATATTCATCGACAGTAGAATAGGGTTTTAACTTCATTATTTTCCCTTGTTATAAGCTATGGCGCTACGAACCAGATCAGCTATGGCTGATCTATCTAGTTTATCGTTCCGAGCAAAGTTAATGGAACGGTGCTCTTTGGAATCAAGTCCGGAATTAAACAGTTTCTTAGGGTCAGACAGGTAAGCACCCTTAAAAAAGTTAATTTTGACATGATCTTTGAAACCACTGATCGCACAGGCCATACCGTTATATGTCCAAACTGGCACGCCCCATTTGAAATCTTCTATAAGTTCCGGCGCGGCTTCATTTACTAGCTTTCGTAATTCTCGGAGTCGGTCGCTGCGCCAGTCACCGTAGCTACTAATGCGCTCGTTAATTTTTTCTGACGTGTCCATGTAGCAAATTATACGCTGCGAATATAAAAAAGTAAGGCCATTGTCTGGCCAGAAATCCTAAGGTGTTAATTTTTTTAAATCTGAAAGGCAGGCATACATACCTGTTAAATACGGTTAGAGGAGGTCGTAAAATAATGTATTCAAAATTGTAAATAGTTCAACACCGACTTTTAACAAAGTAAGTTTGACTAAAACCTATACTTTAGTTGCCAGCATAGTTTTTCGGTCCAGTATTTAACGCAACACATTTTACTCAACGTTAACTTAGCATGAATTAAATAATTATTTAGTATTTATAACTACGTTGTATTAATGAATAGAGTAATGTTAAAATAAGTAGTTATATTATCCGTAGTAACAGGGTCTTTTATACTCACATCATTGTAAAAAATAAAAAACTAGTAAAATCATTTAAACTGTAATATACCACTCCTATATACCTAAAGCCCATAAACGCAAATGTGTATTTTATACTGCAGACGTTCGCACTTTGATCAGTTTTATTTTTGTAAAGTTAGCAAAATTATCATTCAAAATGCAGGCTGAAATGCGCCTTGCTAAGAACCCCAAGTATTTAGACCATTGTGTTTTCCATGAGCAATCCGGACATTACCTAATTCTGTAACCGCCTAAAAGCGCTACGTTAAGCTGTGTAGAGAATGGCTCCAAGGGTTTTTTGTTTAATAACATCTACAGAACTCATTTCAAAACCCCGTTTCCGTCCCAAAAGCCCAAGCTTACGGGCATAAGCGCCGTTATCATTCGTCAACGTAACCTAGGTTACGCCTCCTCACGCTACCGACCCTTCTACCCACAATCTGAACTTTTTGCCCTGGAAGTGGGTTTTGAAATGAGTTCACAAGAAACACAAATAGCTATAGATGAGGCTTCCCCAGCTAAGTCGTAAAATAGTCCCGAACTATGCCTAAAAGCTTTGCATAAGGCATTCTAGGCTCCTGCAAACTAGTCGGGTATTTTATTGGATGGGGCCCTGGTCTTGCAAAAAGCGTAAAGACTTATCCACAGGTTGATGTTAGATCGTAAGAGCTATTAACAGATACAAACACCTTTCATGGCAAAAGATGCCCATATAAATTGAACACATTTTTTATATATAGGTATTGCATAGGTTACTCCTTACGCATAAACTATGCATAAGCTTTCTTAACAGGTTAAAGTTAAGAATTCAGAATAAATAATTGTTTCAACAAACATGAAATCTCGCAACAAAAGCTATTTACAAGAGGCAGAACAGGTTACGAGGGAGTTCGTAACTATTGGTGATGCCGCTGAAATACTCCAGGTTTCAATTGATACAGTGCGTAGATGGGAAAAAGCTGGCAGGCTCAACTCTACCCGCCTGGATGGCAAAAACAGATACTTTGATGTAGAAGAACTGGAACACCACGCATCTACGCAACCGTTATCATCATCAGAGGTAGCAACACTACTTGGCGTTTCGCCATCAACTGTCCGTCGGCTCGAACAGCAGGGGCAATTGAAGCCTGAAAGGAATGCTCATGGCAAACGGCTATACTCCCGCCACGCGGTAGACGCCTATCTGGGCCAATCAAGCCTCGAACAGTCAGAGCTACCTCCTACTATAGCTTTAGACATACCTATTGCGGCAGCGGAAGTAGCTTCTACTCCAAGTATCGTAAACGCCCCTCAACACCAGGCTTCTACGCCTCGCCCTCACTGGCAAGTACCCAAAGTGCAACTACCTACTCCTGGGTGGTTCCTTAGGTTGCCAGTCTGGCAGCGTGCGACTATTGGCTCGGCGGTATTGCTAGCTGCTTTAATAGTGTCCTGCGCCGGCCTATTCCTGACCGCGCCAGGCGCAATGGCGAATATTTTTGGTTATACACCCGCTAATCACTTAGGCAGACACTATATAGAGCCCAAATCACCAAGTATATTTGCCCGGATATTACGTCCTGTTACTAACTCCGCGCTTAGTGTCGCGGGTATTGTTAATCCAGATCTGGCTGCCAACATCAAACCAAATGACGCTATAAAAGATGTCAACGATATATTTGCACCTGATAAAGACGGCAATATCGAAAGTAAATATGTACTTAGCGTGCCTGACTCATCATATATAAACATTCCTGACCAAGGTTTGGTTGCTAATCTTAACAGCCAGTTTGTCCAAGGCCGTGAACCGGGTGATAAAGACGGCAACTTGGCCGTATTGCCATTAACAGGCAAGCAAATTAAAGATAAGTCTATTACGGGTACTCAGATTGGCGACGGTGCCATCCAGCTGAATAACTTGTCGGTAAGTACTATTATGGCCCTTAGGGGGGCTGGTGGAGGCGGAGGGACCACATATGTCAGCCAGCCACCAACCTCGAATACCAGTACCAATAATACTAATAGTCCATCCGGCGATATAGATGAAGTTAGCGCCGGGCTTGGTTTGTTCGGCGGCGGTTCAAGCGGCAGCGTAAGCCTTGGTGTCCAAACAGGGGTTAGTACCGAGGTACTTTCAAACAAGGTTGAAGTAAGGGTCGCAGCCAGTGGTAGCACTACGACAACAAGTTCAGCCTCCGGGCTGGAGACAAGTAGCCAGGGGCTGCGTCTAGTAGGCGGCTGTTCCAGTGGCCAGATTCTAAAATGGAATGGCAGTGCCTGGATCTGTAATGCGGATGCCGGTGGTAGTGCTGTGAACGTACAGTCTTCAGATGGCAGCGTGGTTGTCATGAGTGCCACGAATATACAATTTGGGCCCGCGGTAAGCTCATCAGATGAATTTATAGTTACATCACTGGGTGGTGGCCAGGTCAGGATAGGGCTTGGCAATAATGTTTTGCAGACAACCAATTACGCGGCGACGCTTGATTCTATATATGTGAACGAAAATCAGTCCCCAGCGGTGGGTGATATTACAGGAAGTTTCTCTGGTGGCCTAAGCGTTGCGCCAAACTCTGTGGCTCTTGGGACAGACACGACAGGCAATTATGTCTCCAGCCTGACTGGCAGCTCGGACTTTACGGTTTCCGGATCTGGCACGGAAAACGCGGCAGTTAATCTGGCTATCAATTATGCTACTTCTGGCATTACGCGCCGCAGCGCCAACGAAATTATTAGTGGAAATTGGAATTTCACTGATGCTGGCTTCACGCTTCAGGATAATGCCGACTCAACTAAGAAAATAGTTTTTGAACTTTCCGGTATTACCGCGGGTACAACAAGGGTATTTACGGCTCCGAATACTAACGGTACCCTTGTTACGACAGGTAACCTGACGGATATAACAGCCGTTGGCACCCTGACGAGTGGGGTCTGGCAGGGCTCGACTGTCGCGGTCCAATACGGCGGCACTGGGACTACATCTCTAACGGCCAACGGCGTTTTATACGGCAACGGAACTAGTGCTGTGCAAGCTACAACACCTGGAAGTGGTGGTCAATTACTCCTTGCTAATGCCACCAATGTACCAACATTTACAACGTTATCTGGCGATGCGACCTTAGGCTCAACCGGAACCTTTACATTGGCAAATTCAGGTGTTGTTGCGGCAACGTATGGTAGCGCTACCCAAGTACCGGTCTTTGGGGTAGATGCTAAAGGCCGAGTTACTGTGGTAACCAATACGACTATTAGCGGTGTAACACCAGGTGGAATAGCGGGTGGTGACTTAAGCGGATCGTATCCCAATCCAACGGTAGCCCGTATTAATGGAGTATCGCTAGGTAGTACAAACGCAAGTAGCGGAGCGCTGCTGGTTGGCAATGGTACAAGTTGGGTTAGCCAGGTTATGACAGGCGATGTTACAGTCAATAGTAGCGGCGTCACGGCCATAGGTGCTGACAGCGTTGTCCTGGGCATAGACACAGCGGGAAATTACGTAGCAACCCTTACCGGGGGAACTGGCCTTACGGTTACAGGTTCGGGTTCGGAAAATGCAGCCACTTCTATAGCCCTGGATGTTGCTACTACCGGCACAACGGGAACTGTTAATTCTAACTCCGGACTGGAACTGGGTACGGACGGCCTACGCCTTATCGGCGGCTGTGCGGGTAACCAGATACTTAAGTGGAATAGTGGCACGAGCCTGTGGGAGTGCGCCACTGACCTCAATGCCGGCGCGCTAACCATGCAGCAGGGCGGCGTAACCATATCTAATACTATTAATACTCTTAACTACGCCAACAATGATTTCACTGTCACCGAGACGCCAGCTGGACGGGCTAACATAGGGCTTGATTACACGAATTCAGGTATCACGCGGCGCACGAATGCTGAAGTTATCAGTGGTAACTGGAGTTTCAATAACAATAGCTTTACATTGCAGGACAGTACCGACAATACCAAGAAAGCAATGTTTAATGTTGCGGGCGTAGATGTTGGGACTACGCGTACACTTACGGTGCCTAATGTTAACGGCATGCTTATTACCACTGGTAACCTTACTGACATTACCAGTGTCGGGACGCTTACCAGTGGCGTCTGGCAAGGCTCCACTATTGGCGTACAGTACGGTGGTATAGGCGTGTCAACTCTTGCCAGTAATGGTGTGTTGTATGGCAATGGTACCGGAGCTGTCCAGGCAACGACCGCTGGTACAACTGGGCAACTGCTGGTTGCGAATGGTAGTGGCGTACCGGGCTTTGTAAGCCTCTCTGGTGACGCGTTGTTAGCTGCTTCCGGCTTATTGACGTTGGCAAACTCAGGTGTCTCTGCTAACACTTATGGCAGCAGCACGGAAGTGCCGGTATTCACCGTGGATGCCAAGGGCAGGATAACAAACGTAACAAATACCGTTATTAGTGGCGTTGCTCCGGGTGGAACAGCAGGTGGCGACTTGAGCGGTAGCTATCCTAACCCAACTGTCAGTAAAATTAATGGCAGCTCACTTGGCACCACCACGCCTACCAGCGGTAATTTACTGATTGGTAATGGTACAAGCTGGGTCACGCAGGCATTGGGTGGTGATTTGACGGTTAATGCCAGTGGTATGGGCACAATAGCCAATAACGCTGTTACGACTGTTAAGATTGCCGATGGCAATGTTACCAACGCTAAATTGCAGAACAGTTCACTGACTGTTAGCGGTGGTACCGGTTTGTCCGGCGGCGGAGCCATTAGCCTGGGTGGCAGCGCGACATTGAATCTGGCAGATACCGCTGTTACGGCAGGAAACTATGGCTCAGCTACGCAAGTTGGCCAATTTACCGTGGACCAGCAAGGTCGGATTACTGGCGCGGCCAATGTAGCGATCACAGGCCTTAATAGCTGTTCCGGCTGCGTTTCACTGCAGCCTGCTACTCCTGGTACTCCCCAGGCTGGCCATATTAATGTGACGGGCACAATCATTGGCGGAGCCTTCAGCGGTGATGGTAGCGCCCTGACTGGCCTTAATGCCGGTAACGTAAGCAGTGGGACATTAAATGACCTGCGCCTCAGCGCCAATGTCACTTTGCTAGGCCAAACTATTGGTTTAGGTGAGCTGGAAGCTGATAGTGTTAACGGCAGCAAGATAGTAAATGGCACGGTGACAAATGGGGACTTAGTAAACAGCGCAGTGACAGTTAGCGCTGGTACTGGTTTGTCTGGCGGCGGAGCCATTAGCCTGGGTGGCAGTGCGACGCTTAACCTGGCTGATACCTCAGTTACGGCCAATTCTTATGGATCAACTACGGCTGTTCCCACCTTTACAGTCGACGCCCAGGGTCGACTAACGGCTGCCGGGACAACAACGCTTGCTAACGGCGCTCTTCAGAATTCATCTATAACTGTCAGTGCCGGAAACGGCTTGTCCGGTGGTGGCAGTGTTGCATTAGGCAGCTCAACCAGCCTGGCCGTAGCCTACGGTTCCGCTGCCAATACTGCCGTCCAAGGTAACACCACTATCACCTGCGCCAGTGGCACGGGCAACTTAAGCGGTGGTGGTAACACCATCACCCTGGGTACAGGCGGCAGCTGTAATAACCTAACGACTAATAATGCCGTAGCCTTCAGTACCAGCGTCACAACTCCGCTACTGCAGAACACTGGCTTTATGATAATCAGCACCACGGCCACCGCTGGTAGTGATGACATCATCTTTGAAACCGCTGGAACGGAAAAGGTTCGCATCCTGGAAAGTGGTAACCTACTCTTCGAAAAGGGCACAAACGATGTAACCTTGGCGGTAAGTACGCCTTCCGGTGCCCCAGCCACTTACACCCTATCAGGTGCCACAGGCACCATCCTGACTACGGGCAACTACACCGCTACCACCGACAGCATCTACGTCAATGTCGGTGAGTCTCCAGCAGCCGGAGACATCACCGGCAGCTTTAGTGCTGGCCTTAATGTCGGGGCTAACAGTGTTGCGTTAACAACTGACACCACCGGCGACTACGTAGCCAATCTAGGTACCCTCACCGGTCTCTCAACCACTGGAAACAGCGGTGAAGGTTCAGTTCCAACCTTGAGCGTACTTTATGGCTCCAGTGCCAACAATGCGGCCGCTGGCGCAAATACATTTACTTGTGCCAGTGGAACCGGCAACTTAAGCGGTGGTGGCGCGACGGTCACGATAGGTACAACTGGTACAAACTGCGGCAGTATTTCTATTACTAACTCCCCAAGCTTTACTGGCTCGGTTACGACACCAACGCTGCAAAACGCCGGCGCTATTACTATAGGGACAACTGCGACTGCCGGAGCAGACGACATAATCTTTAATACCGCTGGCAGCGAAGTTATACGTATTCTTGAGAATGGTGACGTTAAGCTAGAAAAAGGCACCAATGATGTAACACTTACGTTTGCTACTCCCGGGGCGCCGGCAACCTATACATTTAGTGGTGCGACTGGCACGGTTCTGACTAATGCGAACTACTTTACAACACTAGACAGTATTTACGTAAACGTCGGAGAATCACCAGCAGCGGGTGACATAACCGGCTCTTTCAGCGGCGGTCTTAATGTCGGCGTAGACAGTGTTGTTCTAGGGACTGACACTACCGGAAATTATATCCAGAGTATAACTGCCGGCAACGGTCTGACAGGGGATGCCAGCGGCGAGGGCATAGCCGCCAGTTTGGCAGTAGGGGCGGGCAATGGTATCTCTGTAGTCGCTGACAGCATTACGCTCAGCCTGCAAGCTAATAAGGGCCTAGAGGTTGATGTAAATGGCCTGTCGCTGATCGATTGTACCGCCGGCGAAATAATGAAATATAATGGGTCTAACCAATGGGCTTGTGCCGCCGATAACGGCACTGGTTCAGCGCCGACTCTCCAAAACGTATACGATAACGATGTCGACGGCAGTAATGTCATCGTCAATCTGAATGGTGCTGACGGCAGCTTACTTATACGGGATAATTCTACACCGCTCGGTACTTCACTATTTGCCGTCCAGAACAGCGGCGGTACTTCCTCATACTTTGATGTTACCGCCAGTGGCGCAAGCGTGGCAGGTACGCTGATTACTACCGGCACCATTAACACTGCAACTATATCTGGCGGTTCCCTAAGTTCAAGCGCAGTTAACGGCCTTAGTGTGTCTGGTGGTACTATCACCGTCGGTGTATGGAATGGTACGGCTATAAATGATGCCAATGTCTCTGACACCCTGACCGCCAGCCTGTTCGTCGGCTCAGGTAGCACGACTACCGCCATTGACCTGGCCACGGCGGAAGTAGCCGGCAACCTCCGGGCCATTAACTTGCAAAATGCCGGCTCAGACCTAGGTGCCGCTGACGTTACCGTAGACCTTAGCAACACTAACGGAGCCTTCGTTACTAACCTGACTCTAGATGGCAGCATCACAGCCGCCACCTTCATTGGTGCCTTAACCGGCAACGCGACGACTGCCACAGCCCTAGCTGCCAACCCCACGGACTGTAGTGCCAACCAGTTCGCCAATGCCATAGCCGCTAGTGGCAACCTGACCTGCGTGGCCATCACTGACGCTGACGTCCCTAACAACATCACCATCGATCTAGCCACCCTAGCTACCACCGCTACTAACCTTGTCGGTAGTGGCAGCACCACTGGCGCCGTTGACCTGGCCACGGCTGAAGTGGCAGGCAACCTTCGGGCCACTAACTTGCAAAGTGGCCCAGCTGACCTGGGTGCCGCCAATGTTAACATAGACTTCACCAACACTAATGGCTCATTCGTAACTAACTTAACCTTAGATGGTACCATTACCGCCACTACCCTCAGCGGTGCCTTAACCGGCAACGCCTCAACGGCCAGCGCCCTAGCTGCCAACCCCACAGATTGTGCCGCCAATCAGTTTGCCAACGTCATTGCCGCCAACGGCAACCTGACTTGTGCCGCCATCACTGACGCTGACATACCAAACTCCATTACTATTGACCTTGCCGCTACTGCCACCGCCTTAGCCGCTAACCCAACTGACTGTAGTGCTAACCAGTATGCCAATGCAATTGCCGCCAACGGGAACCTAACCTGCGCCAGCATTACCGACGCCGATGTCAGTGACACCCTAACTGCTAGCCTGTTCGTTGGCTCCGGCAGCACTACAACTGCGGTTGATTTGGCAACAGCTGAAGTCTCCGGCAATCTCCTGGCTACCAATCTGCAATCTGTCGCCGCTGACCTTGGAGCGGCGAATATTACCGTTGACCTCAGTAATTCCAACGGCTCGTTTGTTACGAACTTAACACTTGATGGTACCATTACGGCTAACACTTTCAGCGGTGCTTTATCGGGTAATGCCACGACCGCCAGCGCGCTTGCCGCAAATCCTACCGACTGCGCGGTAAACCAATTCGCTACTGCCATCGTAGCTAACGGGAATCTCACTTGCGCGGCACTTACCGATGCGGATGTACCGGACGGTATCACTATTTCAGCTAGCGGTTCGGTGGCGGACGGGGCGTTAAGCGCCAACGTTAGTCTTCTTGGCTCAAGTATCAGCAAGGATGAATTATCAAGTGGCGGCACTTTAGGCTTTACTTGGTCCGATAGCGAAATATCCGATACGATCACTATCGGTGCTTCCGGCTCGGTGAATGATGCCGCGCTCAGTAGCAATGTTACTAAGCTAGGAACCAGCATAGATGTGGGGACGAGTGAAGTGACCGGTAACCTTAGGGCTACGAATTTGCAGAATGCTGGCGCTGATCTGGGGGCTGCGAACGTGACTATCAACTTAAGCAATACCAATGGCAGTTTTGTCACGAATCTCATCATTGATGGCGTGGTTACAGCCGCTTCATTCTCAGGGTCATTCTCGGGTAATGCCACGACAGCAACTGCGCTTGCCGCTAACCCAGCCGATTGTGCCGCCAACCAGTTCGCCAACGCAATTGCTGCTAATGGAGACCTGACCTGTGCTGCGCTCACAGACGCCGATATACCAGATACGCTTACTGTAGGGGCGAGCAGTACGGTTGCGGATGGCGCCCTTAGCGCAAACGTCACCAAGCTTGGTGCGACAATCACCAAAGATGAACTTACCAATAGTGGTACTCTGGGCTTCGCCTGGGCTGATAGTGAGGTAACTGACGCGCTCAGCGTTTCAGCCAGCGGTTCAGTAGCGGACGGTGCTTTAAGTGCCAACGTGACGAAGCTTGGTAGTGCTATCGACCTGGCTACCGCGGAAGTCGCAGGTAATTTGCGGGCTAGCAATCTGCAATCTGCCGCCGCTGACCTCGGCGCAGCCGATGTGACTATTGACCTGAGCAACACTAACGGCAGCTTTGTTACCAACCTGACCTTAGACGGTACAATTACAGCAGCAACTTTTATCGGTGTATTAACAGGAAACGCTTCAACGGCAAGCGCTTTGGCAGCTAACCCGACAGATTGTAGCTCAAACCAATTTGCCACCACCATCGTAGCTAATGGCAATCTGACATGTGCTGCTCTTGCTGACGCGGATATCCCCAACTCTATAACGATTGATCTGGCCGCTACGGCGAGCGCGCTCGCAGCCAACCCCACCGACTGTTCGGCCAACCAGTTCGCCAACGCCATTGTCGCCAATGGTAACCTCACCTGTGCCACGATAACTGACGCGGATGTTCCAGACAGCATTACCATAACTAACGCTACAAATGCCACGAACCTTATCGGCTCCGGTAGTACCAGTAACGCTGTAGACCTGGCCACCGCCGAAGTCGCCGGTAACCTTAAGGCCACTAACTTGCAGAGCGCTGGTACCGATCTTGGCGCGGCAAATGTCAGTATAGATCTTACCAACACAAACGGTTCATTTGTAACTAACCTGACACTCGATGGTACGGTTACAGCCGCAACTTTTGTAGGGTCTTTGACTGGTAACGCTACTACTGCTAGCGCGCTTGCTGGTAACCCAACCGATTGTTCGGCCAACCAGTTCGCAACCACCATAGCCGCGAACGGTAACTTAACATGCGCAAGCATCACCGACGCCGATGTGCCTGATTCAATCACAATTAATAACGCGACAAATGCCACGAACGCAACCAATCTAGTAGGAAGTGGTAGTACGACTAATGCCGTAGATCTCGCGACAGCTGAAGTGGCAGGGACATTGCGCGCGGTCAATCTTCAGAGCGCCGGCACTGACCTTGGCGCCGCTAATGTAAACATTGACTTGAGCAATACTAACGGAGCATTTGTAACTAATCTGACAATAGACGGCACACTAACCGCCGCCACATTTGTCGGGGCATTAACAGGGAATGCTTCCACTGCGTCTGCCTTGGCCGGTAACCCTAATGATTGTGCTGCTAACCAGTTTGCAACTACCATTGCTGCCAATGGTGATTTAACCTGTGCTGGCCTGACCGACGCTGATGTCCCTAACAACATCACTGTTGACCTTGCCGCGAGCGCGACGTCTCTAGCTGCCAACCCAACAGATTGTGCTGCTAACCAGTTCGCGACGGCTATTGCTGCCAACGGAAACCTGACGTGTGCTGCTATCACAGACGCGGACGTTCCGAATTCCATCACCATTGATAATGCAACCAATGCAACCAATGCAACCAATGCAACCAATGCGACAAACGCGACAAATGCCACCAACCTAATTGGCTCTGGCAGCACTACTAATGCTGTTGACCTCGGTACGGCTGAGGTAGCCGGCAACCTCCGCGCCAGCAATTTGCAGAACAGCGCAATGGATCTGGGTGCCGCCAACGTGACTATTGACCTTGGTAATACCAATGGTTCGTTCGTGACTAATCTGACCATAGACGGGACTATAACCGCTGCGACCTTCAGTGGCGCCCTGAGTGGTAACGCATCAACAGCCTCCGCTCTAGCCGCAAACCCAACCGACTGTGCCGCCAACCAGTTCGCAAACGTCATTGCCGCTAACGGCAATCTGACATGTGCTGCCCTAACAGATGGCGACATACCAAACAGCATCACTATCGACCTCGCCGCCAATGCGACTACCGCGGTTAACCTTGTTGGCTCCGGCAGCACCAGCAATGCTGTAGATTTAGCTAGCGCCGAAGTAAGCGGCAATTTGCGGGCTAACAATTTACAAAGTGCTGCTGCGGACCTGGGCGCGGCTGACGTTACGGTTAACTTCAGCAACAGCAATGGTTCCTTTAATACGAATATAACAACTGACGGTACTATTACCGCCACCACTTTTATCGGTGCCTTAACCGGCAACTCCAGCACAGCCAGCGCCCTAGCCGCAAACCCAACCGACTGTGCCGCCAACCAATTTGCCAACGCCATAGCGGCTAATGGCAATCTCACGTGCGCCGGCATTACTGACGCTGATGTTTCGAACACCCTAACATCAAGCCTCTTCGTCGGTTCCGGCTCCACTACAGATTCCATTGACTTGGCCACGGCTGAGGTAGCAGGTAACTTAAGGGCTACAAACTTGCAAAGTGCTGCTGCTGACCTTGGCGCGGCTAACGTTACAATAGACCTTAGTAACACTAACGGATCATTCGTTACTAACCTCACCCTGGACGGGAGTATTACAGCCGCTACATTCAGCGGTACCCTAAGTGGCAACGCCACTACCGCCACGGCACTTGCCGCTAACCCCACTGACTGTTCGGCTAACCAGTATGCCAATGCAATTGCCGCAAATGGAGACCTGACTTGCGCCAGCATAACTGATGCGGATGTCTCTAATAGCCTTACGGCAAGTATTTTTGCGGGCCCAGGAAGCACTACTGACGCCGTTGACCTGGCGACTGCCGAAGTAGCCGGCAACTTACGGGCTACGAACCTGCAAAGCGGCCCGGCTGACCTCGGTGCCGCCAACATCACCATCGACTTCACTAATACCAATGGTTCATTCGTCACTAACCTAACCCTAGACGGCACTATTACGGCCACTACCTTCAGTGGTGCCTTAACCGGCAACGCCTCTACTGCCAGCGCCCTGGCGGCTAACCCCACCGATTGTGCCGCCAACCAGTTCGCTAACGTCATTGCCGCGAACGGCAACCTAAGCTGTGCCGCCATCACTGACGCTGACATCCCCAACAACATCACGATTGACCTGGCCGCCCTGGCTACCTCGGCCACAGCTCTAGCCGCCAACCCCACCGACTGTAGTGCTAACCAGTTCGCTAACGCCATTGCCGCTAGTGGCAACCTGACCTGTGCCAGCATTACCGACGCTGATGTCAGTGACACCCTAACCGCCAGCCTGTTCGTTGGCTCCGGTAGCACCACTACCGCTGTTGACCTGGCTACGGCTGAGGTTGCCGGCGTGTTAGGGACGAGTCATATATCTGGCAGTTATACGGGAATTACAGGCACTGGAGCATTAGATGCCGGCAGCATAACGTCTAACTTTGGCGGCATAGACGTAGGGTCCGATACAATTACTACCACCGGGACGATAGGTACTGCCGGCAGCACGGCTTTCACGGGAGCTAGCGGTACATTCAGTACCACGCTTACGGCCGCGAGCAACAAATTCAGCGTGAATACGAGCGGTGATATAACTAGTGTTTTCACGGCCCTGGATGGCACGTCAACAGCTAACGGTGCCGCTGTCATACCATCTACCAGCTTAACCCTGACAAGCGCTGCCAGCTTTGACGTCGGGAATTATGTGCAAGTCAATAGTACTGACTGTAGTGGTACGGTTGATATCTGTTATGCCAAGATCACGGCCAAGGCAACCAATACTTTAACAATTACCCCGGCTTTGGTTTGGGCGAATACTTCAACGGTAAACGAGTACCACGTCCCGGAAATCGGTGCCACTAATACTGCTGAAACCCTGACGAATCGCTATGGCCGCGGTTACTTCATTAGCGGTGTTGCCACAGGGAACGGGACAACTTATTATAACGAGAATAACATCGATAGCTCATTGGCCAGTTTCGACCTGCTAAACACCACTGTAACTACGCTTCGGATTGGCGGTGCGGCCACAATGCTTAACCTTGGTAACAGCAGTGGTACGGTAGCAGTCGCCGGTGCCCTGACAAGTGCTGGACTGAACGCCGGTGCTGGTTTGATACAGGGGACTAACGGTATAACTATAACTGGCACCGCCCAAATCAATAACAGCGGCACTGCGAATACGACTATTGGAAATGGCACCGGAACACTGGCCTTAACAGGTAGCGCCAGTTCTACGATTGTCCTGGGTGGCAACACAATTGACGCGACTGAACTTAATCGTCTTGATGGCAAAACCGCCGCACTATTGGATGCAGATGACGCCGTGACGACAGCCATTATTGGCACGGGCGCGTTAGACGCTGGCTCAATCACCGCTAACTTCGGTAGTATAAACGTCGGCACTGACACCATTACCACTACCGGGACGATAGGCACTGCTGGTAGCACGATATTCACCGGTGCTGGCGGCACATTCACAGGCGCGGTAGCCGCCAATGGGGGGATTACTTCTACCCAAGCCACGCTAGCTATCAATGCGGCCGGTAACGTGGATATACAGGACGCCTTAAATGCTGATAGCCTCACCAGTGACGCCGGAGTCTCCGTAGCAGCTGGCCAGAGTTATACCGGCCTTGGCGCGGTCACAGTATCATCAGCCGCAGGTACAAACCTTACCATTGATTCCGGTACGACCGGCACTATTGCTATTGGGACTGACACGTCAGCAGAGAGCATCACGCTTGGTTCGGGCAATGGCGTAAAGACCATCCAGCTTGGTCTGGGCACATCTGGCAATACCATACAAATAGGCACCAACAACACCACTGCCGATACTATTAGTGTGGGCTCAGCGCTCGATACGGTTACATTGACTGGCAACGCCTCAACTGCTTTTGTGATTAACGCGGTGAATGTCAATGCCACAGAGTTTAACCGTCTTGATGGCAAAGACGCGGCACTGGTCGACCAAAACGACTTTATCGCGGGTGATGGCGCGGGTGCTATAAGCAATGGCTCTGGGCTCGAAGCTGGTACAGGTGGCATTGGTTTGCTCCAAGGCTGTGCTAATAATGAAATTCTCAAATGGGTTGACGCCAGTTCTGTCTGGAATTGTGCGGCCGACGCTGGTATATCTGATGCGCGCTTAAAACAGGACGTTAACACTATAAGCAGTGCACTCGATACAGTTAATCAACTACGTGCTGTGAGCTATACATTTAATGATCTATATTCAGAGGTAGCACACGATGATAATAATACTGGAATCCATTATGGCTTTATAGCCCAGGAAGTCCAAGAACTCTTGCCTGAGCTTGTAAGCGAGCGTTACGGGGTAGGTGATTATCTTGGAATTGATTATCAATCATTCACTGGCATCTTGGCATCTGCCATCCAAGAGCTTTCCGCGAAAGTTGATACTATAACCGAAGACCAACTGGTTAATATACACGCTGAAACCATTGATGTAAGCAGCATTATCACCAATTATGTAGCAACACCTTACAGGGTGGCAGAGCCGGTCAGTGCAGGTGATGTTGTAAGTGCTGACGAACAAGGCTTATTGCGCAAATCTTCGGCGTCATTCCAGAAGGGCTTGGTAGGGGTTGTAGCTGATACCAGTCAGGCCGATAGCGAAGGTACGGTGAACGTGGCTTCAGCTGGACGCGTATCGGTCAAGGTTCAAGGTCCAGTCGCTGTTGGCGACCCACTGACATCTTCCATTACGCCCGGCGTAGCCACCAAAGCCAGTGGCGCTGGCCCTATCATCGGTACAGCCGTTACGTCTTACGGTGGAGCAGGCCAGGGTGAGGTGCTGGTAATGGTTGGTTCAAGCTACTTTGGTGGCGACGCGGATTCTTACGCTCAGCTCCAGAACCAAATCAACAGCTTGCAAACTCAAGTCAACCAAAACGGCGCTATTGATTTAAACAACTTGCATGTCGGCAACATTACGGCAGACTTGAACGCCCTAATTAACGGCTCATTATTGGTAAATGGCCAGGCGCAATTTAGCGGCGATAGCATATTCGGTGGCCTTGTAACCTTTGCTAAACCAGCCGTATTTAATGAGGATGTAGTCTTTAATGGCAATGCTTCATTCAACAACAACACCGGTGGTTACGCCGTAATTAAATCAGGAGCCAGCTCTGTTCACGTTTCATTTAGCAAACCGTATGGCCAGCCTCCAATCATAACCTTGGCGCTTGGCGGCGGCAAATTTGCCCAGTATAGTCACAATAATGTAACTGCCACTGGCTTCGATATAGTTCTGGCGCAACCCGCTACCCAGGACTTGCAATTCACCTGGACCGCTATAAGCGTAAATAACCCCAACACCTTCGTCCAACAATGATAAACTATAAGCATAACGGAGAGTAGAATGGCGCGAGTACGAATCCAAGTCCCAATCGACCAGTCCAAGCAGCAGGTCGCTGCTGCTGAGCCTAGCCTAGTTGTGCCTCGTATACATGGACTTTCCAAAAACACAGTAATAATGGCCGCAGTTGCTTTAGCAGTAATACTTGGCTTTATTTTTCTACTTAATGATCGGAACAAGCTCAAAGAAGAAGTCCAAAAACAATTTACCAGCCAATCATCCGATGGCCAAACTGACGCTCTGAAGTATCAGGAAGAGATTGGCAAGGTTGTAGAGCTACCAACAGATTTAACGCCCAGCCTTATACCTGTCAAAGACGCTAAAAAGCTGGCAACAGAAAACGCTTTTTTCAAAAACGCTCAGAACGGCGACGTAGTGCTGCTATATGTCTCCCCAGACAAATCCGTCCGTGCCATACTATATAGGCCATCCACCAAGAAAGTGGTGGAAGCTACTAGTAGTGCGACTGTGGGGGCGGGAACTACAGCTCCGGTTAAGCAATAGATCATTTCGAAAAGTATTAGATATGGGGCTATCTATCGGATGGATTCGTCTATGAAGAAACGTACTGCTTCCAATGTTGGCATTTTTACGCTCGGTTGCTCTTGACCAACCACAGATACTGGTTCAGTTTTGTCATATTGGTCAATACTACCGAGGATGTTGTATTTTCTTGGGGATTTAGCGCGAAGCAACTCAGGCTGAAGTAAGTAAGCGACAACCGACTCACAGATGTCTTCTTGGCCTTTGAGCTGAGCATAGTCACTAACACATTCCTCAGGCTTATTCGGAATATCCGCCACAATCTCAATACCCTTTGTAGGGCTACTGTACCATCGGTAACCTGCACTAAACCACTCTCCGCTGAGTTTGCTATCCAGTCCGGCAATATGCGCAAGTTCGTGGCAAAAAGTTGCCTGAAATGTAGGGATATCCATCTGGCTACGTCGATAAGGGTGAAAACCCAGTCCTAGCGGTGTTAATTGCATTAGCCTTTGACTGCTAACCGCATACCCATGTGTGGGAAAGTTTCTTGGATCTCCATAAAACGAAGGGGGAAGCGTATCATCAACCAACACTGTCTCGAGTTGATCTGTAGCAAAAGGAAAATGACGCTTAAATTTAGCGAGCGTAGCAGTAAAAATATCGGCATGCTCCTGCGTAAATTCTGTCTCAGTGGTTAAATTGAAAACATCTACGGAGCCCTCACCGTCTATCTCGAATCTCCATTGCTGGCTTGCCTCTCGATTCTGATATTTAGGGTCTAAAACCCAGTAAACAGATTTAATATTACGCTCCAGTTGACCCCTTAGATCTTCGTCCGAGAAAATCTTCGGTGGTTGGCCGCTAAAAGACATTAGAGACTGACGGGACAGCACAAAGTCTGCTTCTTCCGGCTGGGTGATCGGTATAAGCTGAACTTGGTTTGGGCCAAAAGGTTGACCTGAATCTGCTTCGTGACTAACCATAAGCTTAATAATAGCATAAATTGTTGACATTAGCAATATGGTGTGATAGCATAAGCTTAACTTCGAAAGAAGCAAGAGGGTTTTCCGGTAATAACCGGAGAGCCCTTTTTGTTTCTCTCGAGGAGACTCAACAATAACCAGTGTTAAGTGGTTTTGTTTATGAGTGCAGCTTGGAGTGGAAAGCGAGGATCGGAGTGCAGGCGTACTACACAGGTACGCCGAAACGAGAACTGGAGCTTTACAGCCAAGATGTGCCATTAACATAAGCACGCACGTAAGGAGATAGAAGATGGCTGGAACAAAGGCTGGCGGCAAAGCCGCTGCAAACACTAACAAAACTAAGTACGGTGCAGATTTTTACGCAAAAATCGGTGCTGCCGGTGGCAAAAAAGGCCGCACAGGCGGCTTCTTCGCTAATCGCGAACTAGCCCGCATTGCTGGCGCCAAGGGCGGACGCATCAGTCGCCGTTCTAAGAAAACTGTGTAAAGCACTTTGTACCGCTAAACCCCCTAATCCGTCTAAGGCGGACAAGGGGGTTTAGCTCTTTAGTGCCATGCACGTTTTTCTCTTGCGATACTCCTGAGCAGTACCTCCCGTACAGCTCAGTCCGTTTCTCAGAGAGAAAACGCGCCTATAACCAAAGTACAAAGCGCTTGGAAGACAAGTAATGAAGTATAATAGGAGAAGTCATGGGAGAACGTTCACCCGAAGCTAGGTCAGAGAGTAAAGAAGTATACATTGGAGGTGGTGACGGTGCGCCAGCTTCTAGCTTAAGAGACAGGATGCTAGCACTGTACCCAGAAAGTTGTCGTCGAGTTGGGGGTAGTCTAGGGGAGGAAAAGGTTTGTTACACAATCTTGTTTAATGTTGATATTATTCAAGAGGAGGTTGAAGCTGGTAATCTCACAGAAGAAGAAGGGTTCGCAGAGGCAACTGAACTTGCTGGAATTATTGACGAAAACTGTCCTGGGCCACGCAGCTTTGCAACAACTAATTCACTAAAGTGCGGCATTAATAACAATAACTTTGATGCTCCAGTCAGCGCGACTCATACGGTTGAACCCTCGACTGAGCCTAACTAAATAATGTTTGCAAAGACTTTGGGTCATCAGACGATGTTTTTTTATGCCTGGACTGCATGCGGTAGGGGCGACAGAATCTTGCGCCGGAAACTGACCAGCGGGTTGAACAGTTCAGGCACTGGTAGGTTGTCTCGTCAATTTGCAGGCTGTTTAGCATGCAAGTAGGGCAGGTACTGCGCGCGTACAACCAGTCCCGGTAGGTGTTCAGACATTCCTGGATATGCTCTTCATCTATGCTTAAATCAAGTTTAGTGCCTAAATCCCGGGCTTTCTCCCAAGCCTCTACCTCCAGTTTCAACAGCCCTGCATCTGTTTGATAGCTCTGGTGGTCCAAAAGGGCATGGGCCACCTCGTGTACCAGCGCCCAGCACCCCTCATCTGTTTGTAGCCTAGGGCTATTCATATATATAACCTGCTTTTTAGGCGACCAGTAAAAACTCCCAGCCTCTTCAAACCGCACACCTGGCGCTAACTTCTTACAACTCTTAACGAGACTGTTGCTTGGCGAGCTCATAACATCCATAAATCACCGCCTCCTCCGGCCTCCCGGCCTGTATAACAGCAGGTAATTTCAAGCTACCTGGCTTGAGCTCCGCGAGTTTTTTATTAAGCGGATTAATAAACTTTTCCAAATGTGCTCCAACTCCACCACCAATGATAATGACATCAGGCGTTAATACCGCAGAGACATTAATAATTCCGATTGCAATATTTAAGGATATCTCTTCCCATATTGTCGTGTCCTCAATTTCGCTTGCGCGCTTTCCATACTTGGCAACAATTGCTTTCCCAGAAGCGAAACTCTCCCAAGTTCGGAAGGTGCCGTCACGCTCAAAAATCATATGCCCAACCTCGGCATCTAAAGTGTTGAGATCGAGCAATCCATCAATCACATAGCCTCCACCAATGCCTGTGCTTAAGGTTATATACAATGTTTTTCGATAGGTTTCTTTGACCAATAAAGCTTCGCTTAAACCCGCTAAGTTAGCGTCATTTTCAATTGCAGCCGGGGCATTAATCAGTGATTGTAAATCAGCGGCCAAAGGCGAATTGGACCACTGTAGGTTCGGTCCTGCTGATATGCTTATTCCAAGTGCCCGATCCACCTGTCCAGGCATCCCAATCGCTCCTCCTAAGAAGTTATTTGTAGATAATTTAGCAACATTTGCAGCCAGTTCTTGTTTGAATTCTTCATAAACCTGAGGTGTACGAAATTTCTGTGACTCCACCACCTCACCCTCAGGCGTAAACACCGCCACAAGCGTCTTAGTTCCTCCAATATCAACAGCCAAATACATGCGATCAGTTTACCATTTTCTAACCAAACTGTTTACTACGAACCTAAAATAACAGCTAACGGTTTACTTTACAGATGCGAACAGATATAATACTTGTAAATCTGAACGGGGTTACAACTTACGGGTTGCCGCAGAATTTTAGGAGGCATGTTTACATGTCAAAAGATAGTACGATAACGATGGACGAATTGCTGGAGTCCAGTGAAATAAACCAGCTAAAGACAGGGGACGTCATAGAGGGCGTTGTATCTACGGTGCATAAGCACGAGGTCTGGATTGACCTTGGAGCCAACGGTGTCGGGGTTGTCATGCGCCGGGAAATCGGCCACGGGCAACAGCTAGAAGAGGGTCAGAAGATTATGACTAGTGTGGTAGATCCTGAAATGGACGAAGGCCATGCGCTTTTGAGTATGCGCCGGGCCGTTAAAGACCGCGGTTGGGATGAGCTACAGGCTTTGTTTGATAAACAGGAAATCATCGACATTTCACCTTACGATGCTAACAGGGGTGGTTTGCTTGTTGAGCTAGAGGGCATTCGTGGCTTCCTGCCAGTATCGCAGCTAGCAGCCGGCCACTATCCGCGCGTATCCGGTGCAGACAAGGACGAAATCTTACAAAAGCTCAATCAGCTAACCAATCAGACCATCCGGGCGCGTATCCTTGATATCAGCCGCAAAGATAACAAGCTGATCTTCTCAGAAAAAGAAGCAGTCAAAGATGATATGCAGGCAAGGTTCTCTGAACTAAAGGTTGATGATTCCGTAGAGGGTGTCGTAACCGGCGTTATAGATTTTGGTGCTTTCATCAATGTTGACGGCATTGAAGGTCTTATCCACATCTCTGAAATTTCCTGGGAGCGCGTAGAAGACCCCCGGGATTACGTCAAAACCGGCCAAACTGTTAAAGCCAAAATTATAGCAATCGACAAAGACCGCCTGAGCCTTAGCCTCAAGCAAATGAGCGAAGACCCGTGGCTGAGCGAAGTAAAAGTTTTTAAAAAGGGCGATGTCGTAGAAGGTAAAGTTACCCGCATAACTCCTTTTGGAGCTTTCGTTCAATTAAGCCCAGCCGTTGAAGCACTCGTGCATGTATCAGAGATGAGCAAAGAGGAGGGGATAGATCCTGAAAAAATATTCCAGCTCAACGAAACCAAGAAATTCAAAGTATTAGACATCGATGCCGAGGGTCGTAAGATTGCTCTCAGTCTCAAAGACGCCAAATAGTATGTAACTAAATTGAACTGCCAGACCGGCTAGAAAGGAGTGATCATAAAATGAGTACCACTATCGAAATTGAAAATATGATCACCGTAGGCGATCTGGCAGAGCAGTTAAGTATACCTGTTACCAAGCTCATTATGGAGCTCATGAAAAATGGCGTTATGGCCACCGTTAATGAGCGGATTGATTTTGATACAGCCCAGATTATTGTTGGTGAGCTTGATCTGGAAATCGAGTTAGCCCGAAAAGACGAGACAGCCAATGAAGTAGTTCGGGCAAAACCCGTTGCCAGTAAATCTGCTGGCCAGCGTCCACCAGTTGTAGCCGTTATGGGACATGTTGATCATGGCAAAACCAGCCTGCTGGACGCTATTCGGGGTGCTTCTGTTGTAAAAGGCGAGGCTGGCGGCATTACCCAGCATATCTCTGCCTATCAGATCAAGCATGGTGATCGGTTGATTACCTTTCTGGATACACCAGGCCATGAAGCCTTTGCGGCTCTAAGGGAGCACGGTGCCCAACTGACCGATGTTGTCATTATAGTTGTCGCCGCTGACGATGGTGTAAAGCCCCAGACTATAGAGGCTATTCGTTTTGCCCGTAAAGCCGGCGTCAAAATTATCGTAGCCATCAACAAGATTGACAAAGAAGGTGCCGATATCAACCGGGTCAAGCAAGAGTTGACCGGGCAAGATCTATTAATTGAGGAATGGGGCGGAGACATTGTCGTTGCGCCCGTTTCCGCCAAAACCAAAGAAGGAATTGACCACCTGCTGGATATGGTGCTTTTAGTGGCTGATGTTGAGGACTTGAGGGCCGATATAGACGTACCAGGCCAGGGGCTTATTATTGAATCTCATATGGAGCAGGGGCGCGGCTCTGTGGCTATCGCGCTGGTAGAAGCCGGAACATTAAAACCAGGCCAGTTTGTGGTGGCGGGCAGCAGCTATGCCCGTATCCGTAACCTGGAAACTACCAGTGGCGAAGTTCTAAAATCAGCTGGCCCATCCACTCCAGTAATAATCACTGGTTTTAAGTCATTACCAGAGTTTGGTGATACATTTACGGCTGTCGAGGATGAAAAGACCGCGCGCAATCAGTCAAATCAATCAGCCATAGATAGCCAACGTGGTAATCGTATGGATATTAACAGTGGCGAACTCATCCGTATGATAAACCGGAGCAATGATCTAAACGAGCTAAATATCATCGTTAAAGCCGACGTACAGGGCTCATTGACCTCAGTTATAGACAGCCTAAAGGCACTTGATACCGAGGAAGTAGCCGTAAGGGTAGTCGGTTCAGGTGTTGGCACCATCACCGAAAACGACATCCACCTGGCTTCTACTACCGGGGCCATCCTCTACGGGTTCCATGTAACTTTACCAACCAGTATCAAGCAATTGGCTTCAAGGGATAAAATCCCAATCCGCTTGTACAGGGTAATCTATGAATTAATAGATGACACTAAAGCAGAGTTGCAAAAACTCCTGCCACCAGAAATAGTAGAAACTGACATAGGCCGCTTGGTTGTAAAAGCTGTATTTAAAACCACTAAATCAGAGGTAATCTGTGGTGGAGAAGTCACAAAAGGTAAGCTAACCATCCCGGCTTTGGTACGTGTAATGCGCGGCAAAGAGGCCTTAGCAGAGGCCCAAGTCACCAACCTTAAGCGTGGTCCTCAGGATACCAAAGAAGTGTTTGAAGGCGAGATGTGCGGAGTTAGCTTGGCCACAACCACTAAACTGGAATTACAAGAAAGCGACCACTTGGAATTCTTCAGCCGCGAGATAGTTGCCAGAGCCTTGTAGAGGTTTTAAAAATACCCCTAGAGTTATATAATAACGCTTTATGACGGAAGAAGTACCCATTTTGCCAGAGATAAAGCCATCAACTGGTGCAAATGCTAAATCCGAGAAACCAGAAAAAGCCGAGAAGTGGTTACTTCATAATAAGGATGCACCACCAGTGCCGCCACCTATATATGAATGGAGCCCTCAGCTCAAAGCCAAAGTAGAAGAAGACCTAGCAGATAAGCCAGAAACATATTTTGATCGCCGCCGCGAAACCTTGGAAAATAAACAACCAGAACCCACTATAGGCGGGATGGTTCCTCTCAAAGAGGTCTTAGCAAAGCACCCAGCTAACCCTGAACCTCGGTCAGTTTCCACCAGACAGGATAGGCTTGCGGGACTTACGCCAGTTTTACAAACTATAAAATCAACAATCAGTACCCCACTGTACCGACGACCAATGATTATCGGTGCGGCAGGTGGTATGGTTGTTCTGTTGGGATTACTGGTTTTGCAGGTGTCGTAGCTTAAAAAATGATAGAATAGATTAAAAGGAAAGGATCAACCCAATATGTTCAAACTAGATAACGCATTACTTGAAGAATTAGGACTTGGCTCCTTGCCCAATGACGAAAAGAACAAGATGCTGGCGCATGTATACGAAACCTTAGAGATGCGAGTTGGGATGAAGCTGGCAGAACAGATGACCAATGAGCAGCTAGATGAGTTCGAGAGCTTTATAGACAAAAATGACGAGCCAGGTGCGCTGAAGTGGCTGGAAACCAACTTTCCTGATTATAAAAAAGTCGTGGCCGATGAGTTAGAGAAATTAAAAGCAGAAATTAAGTCCAATGCGCCACATATACTAGCTGCAAGTTTGCAGGCTCAACAACAACCTCCAGAGCAACCACCCGCAGCTGCTTAATTAGCTATTTAGAGAGTAGATGACCATACCCAGCCAAAAAGGCTTCTACTGACATTTCTGGCTTGCCAGCTGGCTTCAGTTTTTCAATAATTAGCACCCCATCCCCAGTCTGAATTTCCAGCTGCTTTTCCGGAGTTACTTTCGCGTCTCCAATTTCTACCCCTTGCTCACTGCTCACTGCTCGTTGCTCACTTCGAGCTTTCGTGATGACAACGTCTTTACCGGCCAGCACGCACCGGCTTTTGGGCCAATCTATATAACCTCTAATCTCCCGCTCCAATTGAACTGCAGGCTTTGTCCAATCCAGAATGCCATCGTCTTTGGTGAGTTTACGTGAGTATGTGGCAGGGATATCGGGCTGATCATAGGGAACAATATTTCCTGAAGCGTACTCATCTAAGAATTTTTTAAACATTTCGTTGTTTTTTTTGATTAGCATGCCAGTGAGGCTTGGTGTCGTAGCATTTGGAGTAATCTCTATTTTTTCCTGTGCTATTAGTTGGCCCTCGTCTAATGCTTCTACAATTTTCATTAAACTTACGCCAGTTTCTGTTTGTCCAGATAGAATGGTAAAGGTAATCGGATCGGCACCACGCCACTCAGGCAGTAAGCTAAAGTGGCTGTTTATGATACCTAGCGCAAAAATATCGATGACGCGTTTAGAAACAATTACTCCGTAATCAACAATTACACCGACTTTGCTTTCAAAAATCATGTCTTCCATAAGTTGATCAAGCTCTTCTTTGGTGTTAGCAAATTCAACTGCCAGCCCAAGCCTGTTCGTAACCTCTAGGACTGGCACAGAACCTTTGTGGTGGGCAGGGGCTTGCTTAGTTATGACCAGCTCAATGCTAAAGTTAGTAGCCAATGATTCTAAAGAAGCGGCAGCGACAGGTCCAGTCCCAAAAAAAACTATTTCCATAGAGCAGTATTATTCTCGATTTCTTTTTCATAATCCAGGGGTAGTAAGTGTCCATCATCCTGTAATCTGTAGAATGCTTCAGTGTTATCTTTGATGTGATCTATAAAAACCGTTCCTTTGGTGTGGTCGATTTCATGCTGAAATACTCGTGCCAGGAAACCCTTTGCGGTAATGCGGATAGGTTTACCGTCCCGATCAGTAGCTTTAACTTTAACTTTGGGGTAGCGTGGCACTTTCCCATATACATTTTTTATGCTCAAACAACCCTCAAAATCAGCAATCAATTCACCTTCTGATTTCACAATCTCGGGGTTAATGAACACCCGAAATTTTCGATCATCTTTGTTGTTAAAATCATTACGGATTATGACAATCCTAAGTGTTAATCCTATCTGGACGGCAGCTAGCGCAACGCCAAGCTCGTGCTGGCGGCTATCTTCCCAGTCCATAGTAGACTCTATCATTTGGTCTATAATTTCCTGAATACTTTTATCTATAAGGCCGACGCGGGTGGACCTTTGGCGTAAACGCTTATCGGGCAAGTAAATAATTTGATCTTTAGCTGTTTTCATCCCGTTAGATCTCGTTCGTCCCATTAATAATAGTTGGCGGTTCAATAAAACTTACCCTTTTAGGTGTACTGGAGTCGGGTACTGGCTGTCGAGTTCTAACGGGATTCATCACCGATTAGTATACCTTATTAGCTGATGGCTGGTAGCTCAAAGCAAATCGCTGGGGTCAAGATCGTATATGCAGTTGCCGGGTAGATTGCCAATGATTTGTAATAAATGTGAGCGGTCTTTGGATTTAACGACAATATGCCAGGCATACTTGCCAGCTATTTTCTCTATAAATCGTGGAGAGGGACCCTCCACACGCACAGGTAGCCCCAGCCCATTAATTGTATCTGTAAATTTGTTGCAAGCATGCAGGGCAGATTTGCGGCTAGACCGTGTGCAGGTAATTTTGAGCAAGTAAACAGCAGGCGGGAAATCATAAAGTTGCCTTTGTTTGATCTCATGTTCATAAAACCCGGAGTAGTTTTTTTGTAAAGCCAATTTTATCAGTTGGCTTTCTGGCTCATAAGTTTGGACAAATAGCTTTCCTTGTAAGTGACCTCTGCTAATTCGACCACTGACCTGGCTAATCAGCTGGAATGTCCGCTCGCTGGCAGTGTAGTCCGGCATTTGTAGGCCGCTATCTGCTTGCACAATGCCAACTACGCTTAGCAAGGGCAGGTCAAAACCTTTCGCAATAGACTGTGTACCAATCAAAATATCAATTTCACCACTCTGAAGAGCCGCATGCTGGCTGCTCAAGCCAACCGACTTATGTGTGTCGCCATCAAAACGGCTTGCCCGGGCAGCTGGAAAAAGGCGATTAATCTCTACCTCAAGCGCCTTTGTCCCGATACTCTTAAAAATTAGTCCATTTTTGCCACAATCAGGGCAGCTTGTCGGCACATGGCCGCTGTAATCGCAGCTATGGCAGCGCATGGCGTGTTGGTCAGCATGGTACGTTAGGGCTACGTCACAATGCAGGCAAAGCGCCTGCCAGCCACATTGTTCACAATGGACCAGCCGGGCGCTCCCACGTCTGTTGAGAAACAGCAACGATTGCTCGCCTTTTTTTAAGGCGCCATCTATGGCATCTATCAAGGTATTTGCTAGCCACGGCGAACGAACAAACTGGTCTCTGCCGCGTTGGTCAACGATTTTTATATCGGACCGTTGCTTTAGCCCGGTAGCAGGTTCTACCATACGAATAATCGGTAACTTCTTTTGCGTAAAGATAAAGTAATCAGCTATAGATGGCGTGGCGCTGCCTAGTACCAATTGAGCCCCATGTAAATGTGCCAGCTGGGCGGCTACCCGGCTAGATTGGTAATAAGGGGCTTGCTCCTGCTTATAGGCCGCGTCATGGGCCTCATCCATGATGATCAATCCAATTTGCTTGAGTGGAGAGAACAAGGCAGAACGCGGTCCTATAACAACCAGGCCACGCTCGTCGGTGCTGCAGGTTAGCCAAGCTTTTCTACGTTGTGCGGGCGTCATGCCTGAATGGGTGGCAATGACTTGAGCGCCAAACTGTTGCTGAAATATCTGTACTAATGGTTCGGTTAAGCCAATTTCCGGCGTTAGGACAATCACTGACTTGCCTAGGGCCAACGTTTTTTGGGTTAACTCAAGGTACACCCTGGTTTTACCAGTTCCAGTATCGCCGTGCAGTAAGGCGCTTTTTTGGCCACAGGACTCAATTATTTTTATGGCGGCACGCTGCTCGGGGCTTAAAGGCGGCACGTTTAGCGCTGCTTTGCTAATAGGTATTTGGGGTATTTCTGGGACTTTCTTGGGTAAGTGTGGCGTGAATAAATCGGTAATTAATCCTAACGGAGATGGATAATATATTGTCAGCCATTTGAGTAGTTCCAGTGATTTAGGGGGTACAAAAAAATCCCAAGACATTTCAACATTCTTAGTCGCAAAAGCTGGTTTAGAGGTTTTGGCCTCAACAATCCCCATGATAGTCCTGCGTTGCATAGGTACGGCTACTAGCTGACCAATACTAAGTGGCTTATCCGATATGTAGGTCAGACTTTCCTTGCCATGATATCTTTGACTTGCTACCAAAACACTATAGAACATGGGCTCATTATAGCTTTTTCTAAAAATATGTATTGAATAGTTTGACCGGGAGGCATATACTTTACGTTGTAGGAGTAACAATAAAAGCTTATGTATTTAACACAATTATCACTAGTTGAGCAGGTCATGACAGGAGAAAGACCCTTATGCTAGATGTATTTATAACTTCTAGAGTTCGGCGCAAAATCATTGTTGTTTATGCTAAGTATCCTGATTTTAAGACCCATGTACGTGGATTAGCCAAGCTTATCAAAGAAGATGCCGGGAATATTCAGCGCGAGCTAAAGCGTTTAGAAAAAATTGGCTTTCTTATCTCTGAGCGTCAGGGCAATACCAAGATTTACCACACCAATAAGCAGTTTGCTATTTTTAAGGAGTTGCAGAGTATTGTTTTGAAGTCACAAAGACTTTCCCAAAAAAAGCAACAAATCGCCCCCTGACCCATGCACCAGACTACAGATTCACCGGCAGAGCCGGTAATTCTGTAGTCTTTTTGGCACTATACGTCCCTAACAATTCCAGTACTCGCTTCAGCGTACCTTAATGTACGCTTCACTCCGTGCTTCATTGTTATGAACGTCTAGCACTCAAATGCAAGGGTCAGGACACCTTACGATAAGTTCTAAGAAAGAAAATCCCTAACGAAAAAGTGGGAGTTTCCCATCTGTTAAGGCTTGAACCCTTTAGTTTCCCTATACCTATACTCAGAGATGGCATATGTTTTAGCTAGACCTTTCATTTAGACCTAATCTGGGTTAATCCATCAATTTTAACAATGGGCTGTATAATAGCAGTAATGCATTTTATAACTTATTTTGCTGGTCCAGTTTGTCTTTTACCGCCCCCAACTGAAAAAACAGCTTTTCAGATATTATTCTTTGCATCGATTATTCTTGTTGCGCTGTGTCTGGCATCTATAAAAGTGTATGAAATCCTTAAGAAAAAGAACTCCAAACAGACAGTTTCTCGATATTGGACAAAATTACTTGCGATTATTTCAGGGTTACTGTTACTTGCACTAAGCACTGGCTTTTTTAGCGGGTCAAAAGAAACTAGAGGTTATTGCAATAGTGGTGTTTGGGAGGGATTACAATTTCCATTGATTTGGATGGCTATATTCATGATTATCATCTTGTTAATATACATCATATCTTTAGGCGTACTCATTCTATATAGGGTTGCATTAGCTGCAAAAAATAGATGGTTCAGAAATAACCCTAAAACATAAATCTAATCAGCTTTGACTCTAAATAATTTATTGATGTTTGGTTTGGTCTGCGATCTGAAATCTGATAACTTTTTGCCAAATATTATCTGCTATCTGGAAAATATTTCTTGGTTGCAAAATTCTATCTGTTAGGATAGAATCTACAGGATATGATACAAGTTACTAAGAAAGACTCTAAAGAATCTGTTGAGAATTTGATTCGGCGGTTTACCCGTAAGGTGCAGCAGGCTGGTGTTGTTACTACTGCTAAATCGGCAGAACGATTTGAAAAGCCACTGAGTAAGCGGGATCGTCGCCAGAAAGCTATTGTTAGGCGGGAGCGCAAAGCTATCAAGATGAAGAAGATCAAAATGGGATTGGCTCCTCCAGCTGGCCAGCGCGAAAACCGCTAGAACGACTTTCGCAAAATGCACATTTTGGCTCAATAACTGCGCTCCGCACTCAGCGTACCTTAAAGTACGCTTCCCTTACGGTGCTCGTTCTTGAACCAAACTGCACTATTTTGCGGAAGTCTTGAGCAAACCAATTTTTAATTACAGAATTTGGCGAGAAGCTACTTACTCTGGTAAAATCTCTGGGATATCTATTATGAGCATTAAACAACAAATTGACCAAGATCTAAAGACTGCTATGCTGGCTGGAGAAAAAACGCTGGTGACTACGCTACGAGGACTTAAGAGCGCCATACTGTATGTGGAAGTAGCTAAAAACGCACGGGAAGAAGGCCTGCCTGACCCAGAAGTGGTTGATATCCTGGGCAAAGAATCCAAGAAACGTCAGGAAAGCGCTGATATGTACATTCAAGGTGGTAGCCAGGAGCGGGCCGATGCTGAACTAACAGAGAAAAAAGTTATAGAGAAATATCTACCAGCTCAGTTATCTGAAGAAGAGATCGGGCAGCTCATAGCAGAAGTAATCGCCCAAACAGGCGCGACTGACATGTCAGCTATGGGGCAGGTTATTGGTAAGGTTAAAGAACTCTCTAAGGGATCAGCCGATGGAGCGGTAATTGCCCGCCTAGTTAAGGATAAACTCCAATGAGCTCTGTCTTGCTCATTGCTCATAAAATCAGGCGAGGTTATCTCGCATGATTTTACTAATGGGTATTGCTGGAGCAGGTAAGGGAACACAGAGCAAATTACTATCAGATAAGGATGGTTTTAATATCGTTTCTACTGGCGACTTACTGAGGGTTTATGGTTCGGATAACCAACATAGGCGCATGCATAAGGGCGAAATCTTGGGCGATCAAGAGGTTACTGATCTGCTGGAGCGTGCGTTAAGCGAGATACCTGATCAGAACAATGTTATCCTGGATGGTTATCCCCGGCGTATATCCCAGGCGCAGTGGTTGCTTGACCAGCAAAAAGAGGGAAGGTTTCAGATTAGCTGTGTGATTCATTTGGTAGCCTCCCATGAAGCCGTCAGGGCACGTTTGCTGGAGCGATCCAGACCAGATGATCATGATGACGGTATTGAACAGCGCTTCAGTGAATATGAGCGGGATACTGTTCCTATTCTTGACTATCTGGCAGGTGCTGGCGTCAAAGTAAACGAGGTTAACGCTGAACAGCCAGTCGAGTCCGTACATGCTGAAATTGTTCATTTGCTGAAAGAAGTCTAATGCAAACCCGTATAAAAAATAGTCAGGAAATTGCCGCTATGCGTGAAAGCGGGCGTATGCTGGCATCTGTTTTGGAACATTTAAAAGGCCAGGTGAGACCAGGTATCACTACTAAAGATTTAGCCGAAAGCGCTAAAGCAGAACTACGCAGCCTTGGCGGTCAACCAACATTCTTGGGTTATTATGATTTTCCTGACGTACTATGCGTATCTATCAATGATGAGGTGGTACACGGCATACCGAGAAGTACGCGAATCATTCAAGCGGGGGATATTGTCAGCCTTGATTTTGGGGTCACATATCGGGGCATGATTACGGACGCAGCTATTAGCGTTGTGGCTGGAATGGCTTCTCAGGAGGTCGCACAGCTTGTCACAACGACGGAACGTGCCTTAATGGTGGGTATTAGCGTTCTGAAAAATAAAATCCAGGTAGGTGATATATCGGCGGCAGTTCAGATGGTGTTAGATAAAGGCAAATACGGCATAGTACGTGATCTAGTGGGCCATGGCGTAGGCCACCAGTTACATGAGGATCCAAATATACCAAACTATGGCAAAAGAGGAACCGGAATGACGCTGGAAGCAGGCATGACCGTTGCTATCGAACCTATGGCAACGCTAGGTGACTATTCCGTAAAGACAGATCCTGATGGCTGGACTGTCCGGACACGTGACGGATCATTAGCCGCCCACTTTGAGCATACCGTCCTAATTACTGAAGATAGCGTCGAAATCCTCACCCAACTGTAAAAATTTTCAAACCTCCAATTTTCAATTTCCATTCAATTACCAAACCTCAATTTTCAGACTTACACTCTCAATGTCCTGTTTGAAAATTGGTGCTTGAAAATTCTCTGAAAATTGTGAATTGAAAATTGCTCGAGCTTGCCGATAACTGTCGGGAACGATAAGGAACTAAGCAGGTGCTATACGCTAACAGTCAACAACTCTTATGGTATACTTTTGGATATGCGCGATGCTTCGCCGACAAATTTTTTTGGCCTTGATATAGGCACGTCAGCCGTCAGGTGCGTGGTTGGTATGTTTGATCCTGAGCGTCCCAACGAGACTTCTATAATTGGACATGGTATTACAGTAAATATTGGGATGCGAAAGGGTGTTGTGGTGCATCTGGACGATGTGACAGAAGCGATCACTCACGCTGTTACAGAAGCGGAGCGTATATCCGGTATTCATATTCGTGCTGCTACAGTTAATATTAATGGAACCCATGTTTCAGGCATTAACTCCAAAGGCGTTGTAGCAATTAGTGCCGCTAACCGTGAAATCAGTGTGGATGATCGCTTCCGGGCCGAAGAAGCAGCCACAATCATGCAGTTGCCACCTAACCGTGAGATTATCCAGGTATTTGCCAAAAATTACCGGGTTGATGGCCAGGATAACATCAAAGATCCAGTCGGTATGAATGGGGTACGGCTAGAAGTTGATACGCACATAGTGACAGCGTCGTCGCCTACACTAAAAAGCCTTACCAGTGCCCTGGAACGCGCCCATGTTAGCATCAATCACATCACAGTATCTAGCTTAGCTGCGGCTGAGGCGGTATTAAACCGGCAACAAAAAGAGTCTGGGACCGTGCTGCTTGATATTGGCGCCGGCACCACCAGCCTTGTCGTAGTAGAGGATGGTGAGATCCAGCATGTCGCGGTCCTGCCAATCGGAGGTATTAATATCACCAATGATTTAGCTATTGGGCTTAAGACGGATCTGAATGTAGCTGAAGCCGTAAAAATTAATCATGCTACGCTTGAAGCTCCCGATTACGCCACCATAAAGGTTGAAGTAGACGGTAAGCAACATTCATTTCCCAAAAGTGAAATCCATATGATCACAGAAGCCCGGGTGGATGAACTATTTGATTTTGTAGATAAAGAACTCCGCAAAATAGGCAGAGCCCGCAAATTGCCCGGTGGTGTAGTTATTGTAGGTGGGTCGTCTAAGCTGCCCGGCCTGGCTGACTTTGCCAAAGAGAAATTACAGTTACCGGCTCGGCTCGGTACTCTCCAACCCTTACAAGGGCTAGTAGATGTCGTTGATGATCCATCATACGCGACAGCCATCGGACTTATGCAATTAGATATGCTGCTGACACCAGAAGCTGATCGTACATCACACGGCAGCCCCAATAAAAAAGCGCTTGGCCTAATAGAAGGCCTCATCAAACGATTTAAGAAGTAAAAGTAATTTTCAAACCTCCAATTTTCAATTTTCATTCAAGTTACAATAACCTAATGATTCAAACTTTTGAGACATTGAAAATTAGTACATTGATTGAAAATTGTAAATTGTAAATTGAAAATTTGGTCAAGGTTGAACGCTTGATCAATATCGGTTATACTCACCCTATACTAAACGCGAGGATGTATTACTAGATGCCCCAAGTTAACCCCGTAATTGAAACGTTTGCCAGAATTAAAGTAATAGGAGTTGGCGGCGCCGGTGGCGCGGCAATTAACCGTATGGTTGAAGCAGGCGTTGAAGGTGTAGAGTTTATAGTTGTAAATACCGACGCTCAAGCCTTGCACCACTCAAAAGCACAGACAAAAATCCATATTGGGCGTGATGCTACCAGGGGTCTGGGTGCGGGAGCTGACCCTACAGTAGGCCAAAAAGCGGCCCAGGAATCCATTGATGAAATCAAGCAAGCGGTTACGGGTGCTGACATGGTGTTCGTAACTTTAGGCGCGGGTGGTGGTACAGGCAGCGGTGCTGGCCACATAGTTGCTCAAAGTGCCCAAGATGCTGGTGCGCTTGTAGTAGGTTTTGCTACAAAACCCTTTGCTTTCGAGGGTGAAAAACGTCGTAGAAATGCCGACATAGCAATTGAGAACCTCCGTAAGTCCGTAGACACCCTCATTACAATCCCCAACGATAGACTCCTGCAGACTATTGATCGTCAGACACCATTACTAGAAGCATTTAAAGTTGCTGACGATGTGCTTAGACAAGGTGTACAGGGTATTTCTGATCTTATCACCGTTCACGGTCTTATTAATCTAGACTTTGCAGATGTAAAGGCCGTGATGAGCCATGCTGGCTCGGCTTTAATGGGTATTGGTAGAGCTTCCGGAGAAGATCGGGCCGCTCATGCTGCTCAACAAGCTATCGAATCGCCACTACTTGAAGTTTCTATTGATGGTGCCCGGGGCATTTTGTTTAACGTCATTGGTGGCAGCGATATGTCGATGCATGAAATCAACCAGGCCGCGGAGACTATAACCGTGGCGGCCGATCCGGAAGCCAATATTATCTTCGGTGCAACCATTAGCCCTGATCTGGAGGGCGAAATTATAATAACCGTAGTGGCTACAGGCTTTGATGACGCCTACTTTGCTAATAGAAAGAGCGCCAAGACTGCAACCTCTCCATTCACCCCGCAAGCACCTACAAGAGATGATGACCAAGATATGAGTGATATTGATATGGACTTAAATGACGCCGATAAAGCCAGTGACCTGCATCAGGACACACCTATGCCTAACATCTGGGCCTTAGACGATAAAGCAGATGACTACAATCACGATGAATCTAATGCTAATAAAAATACGGACAAGAATAAAGTCTCGCCAAAAACCTCACCTCAAACCCACGGAGCAGTGTTTAGCGCCGAAGAAGAAGATGAGCTGGAAAAGCCCTCATTCTTGCGCCGCCTAACAAAACGCCGTCAGCAAAAAGATGACAAAAAAGATTCTACCCCTGAAAAATCAGAAAATGCCGATAAATAACAGATACAAAATTAGTAAATAATACACCGATTTCCTTATTGCAAAACACTGTATATGGGACTATGATCTTAAGTATAGACGCTATATGTAGGGAAAAAATATAGAGCCATAGCACATTCAGAATGAACAAATAATTTGTATCACGTGTCTCTTGCGCTTAAGCCGGGAGACCAAAGATCATCGCATTTTAGTGCAGTTTGATTCAAAACCGACCTGTCCGTCCTGTCGGAAAGACAGGCGGGGCACCGAAGCGCATCCGTACTTTATGGTACAGCGAGCATCGGAGTCACAGGTTTTGGAGCAAAATGTGCAAAATGAGAGGGTCTCGTACAAGAAGGAGAACTAGCATGAAATGCAACCAATGTTCTACCGCAGATACAAAGGTTATAGAATCTCGTGACGTAAGTGAAGGTGAAGCAATTCGGCGCCGACGGGCTTGTCCCGACTGCGGCTTTAGGTTTACTACTTACGAGCGGATTGAACGCCCACAGATCATCGTTATCAAAAATAACGGTGTCCGTGAGCTCTTTAACCGGGATAAGCTGCTAGCCGGACTGTATAGAGCATGTGAAAAGACTCCTATAACCAGTTTGCAACTTGAACGGCTTGTTGCAGACATAGAACACCAGGTCTACGCTTGCGGAGACCAAGAGGTGGCTACCAAGCAAATCGGCGAAATGGTTATGGAGCGACTAGCACCCCTAAATGAAGTTGCATATGTACGGTTTGCCAGTGTTTACCGAAGGTTCAAGGATATTGCCGGGTTCGAAAACGAACTTTTACAAATCCGCGAACGCAAAGTTAAACCTGTTGCATAAGCCATTACCAGCTGTTCCTTGGCTGCAATTAAACAGCCTGGGCAGGAGCTGGCAATGTACAAGAGAGCGTACAGAGCAACAACTCTAAACAAACAACCAAAAATTAAGCTAACAGCTATTAGCTATAAGCTACTAGCTAAAAAAGGAGTGAGGGAACTATGGGACAAACAACTATCCTGGGGCGCAGGAGATTCTTTACGCCCGCAAAATCTAAAGCTTACGATCAACTGAAGTGGGTTAAGCGTGACTCGGTGATTATGAATCCTATGACTAATAAACCAGTTTTTGAGCAGCTTGGTATTGATTTCCCGGAAGGCTGGTCGCTGAATGCTATTAATATAGTAGCCCAAAAATATTTCACGGGTACCCCAGGCACGCCCGAACGTGAAGATTCTCTGCAAAAACTGATTGATCGTGTAGTTGATACGGTTACGCGCCAAGGCTTACAGGAAGGTTATTTTGAGACAGAGGCAGAAGCCGAAGATTTTCGTGAAGAGTTGAAGTATATTCTCGCTACCCAACGCGCCGCCTTTAACTCACCAGTCTGGTTCAATATTGGAGCGCCGGAGCGTGCACAGCAGGCCAGCGCCTGTTTTATTCTGGCCGTAGAAGATACTATGCCCTCAATCCTTAACTGGTACAAAGAAGAGGGGATGATATTTAAGGGCGGCTCAGGCTCAGGCATTAACCTTAGCACCATTCGCTCATCAGTTGAAAAGCTCGGCAAAAGCGCCGGCACGGCATCCGGACCATTAAGCTTTATGCGCGGAGCAGACGCTTCAGCCGGAGCTATCAAGAGCGGCGGCAAGACTCGCCGAGCCGCCAAGATGGTAATACTGGATGTAGACCACCCAGACGTAGAAGAATTTATTTGGTGCAAGGCACTTGAAGAGCGCAAGGCTAGGGACCTGGAAAAAGCCGGTTGGGACATGAGCCTGGACGGCAAAGATATCCACTCTGTCCAATACCAAAACGCCAATAACTCCGTACGGGTGACAGATGAGTTCATGAAAGCCGTAGAAGATGATGAAACCTGGGAGCTACGAGCAGTCAAAGATGGCAGAGTCGTTAAGACACTCAAAGCGCGTGAGCTTATGCGCCAATTTTCTGAAGCGGCCTGGGAATGCGCCGATCCTGGCATGCAATTTGACACTACAATTAACCGTTGGCATACCTGCCCTAATGCCGGGCGTATCAATGGTAGTAATCCCTGCAGCGAATACATGCACTTGGATAACTCAGCCTGTAACCTGGCTTCAATCAACCTACTTAAGTACCTGAACGATGACGGCAGCTTTGACGTCGAGGCTTTCAAGCACACCGTAGAACTGATATTTACGGCTCAGGAAATCCTAGTCGGTTACAGTGAATACCCCACAGAAAACATCACCAAGAATGCTCGCGCTTACCGTGAGCTGGGTATTGGCTACGCTAACCTTGGTGCTATGTTGATGGCTCAGGGTTTGCCATATGATAGTGACGAAGGTCGGGCTCAGGCCGCAGCTATCACAGCAATTCTCACGGGACATGCCTATGCCACCAGTGCGCGGATGGCTAACCGGGTCGGACCTTTCGCCGGCTTCCATAAGGACCGTGACGGCATGTTAAATGTACTCAAGATGCACCGGGCAGAAGTATCAAAGATAGATGCCAGCCTGGTTGCGGAAGAACTCCTAAGCGCGGCAGCCACCGCCTGGGACGACGCCGTAGAACTGGGCGAACTATACGGAGTGCGTAATTCTCAGGCCAGCGTCTTGGCTCCAACTGGCACCATCGGCCTAATGATGGATTGCGACACAACTGGTATTGAGCCTGACCTCGGACTGGTAAAATTCAAGAAACTGGTTGGTGGTGGCACTATGAATATTGTGAACCAAACTGTACCGCGAGCACTAAAAGTACTCGGATATACTGCGCAACAAATCCAGGATATTGTGACTTATATTGATGTAGAGAAAACAATAACAGATACACCTCACCTCAAGCCAGAACACCGCTCCGTCTTTTCTTGCTCTATGGGAGATAACGAAATCCACTATATGGGCCACGTAAAAATGATGTCAGCAGTACAACCTTTTATTTCTGGCGCAATCAGCAAAACTGTCAATATGCCGGAAACCGCAACCGTGGAAGAGATAGAACAACTCCACCTGGAAGCCTGGAAATTAGGTCTTAAGGCCGTAGCAATTTACCGCGATAATTGTAAGGTCGCACAGCCGTTGTCCATGACCAAAAAAGGCGGCGATAGCAACAATAATTTACCAGGTGTAGCCGATGCTATGAACGATAAAATTATTGTCAGGGGCGCAGTCCGCCGTCCATTACCCCGAGTCCGCAACTCAAAGACTTTTGCCTTTAAGGTAGCTGACTCAAAGGGTTATGTCACTTTGGGTGAATACGAGGACGGTTCGCCAGGTGAGCTATTCATTAACTTTTCCAAGCATGGTTCAACCTTACGGGGAATTATGGATACCTTTGCCATCAGTGTGAGCCACGGTTTGCAGTACGGTGTTCCGCTCAAAACATACGTCAGCGCGTTCATGAGCACCAGCTTTGCCCCAGCCGGCGTAACAGATGACGCGGAAATCCGCACCGCCAGCTCTATAACGGACTATATTTTCAGGCGCTTAGCCTTAAGCTATCTATCTTTTGATGACCGCCTAGAACTTGGCTTGGCTTCAATAGATGACATGCCGGACGAACAAACCAGCTTGCTAGATGAACCGCAATCAATGATAGAAACAGAAGTAGCCGAGCAAATCCCGGAAACGTCGTCTAAGCCAATCGTAGAAGCTACGCAACCGGTAACAACTGCCTTTGACGAGAAACCCAAAGCCAAAGCTTTCCAGGATGATTCTGCCCCAATGTGCTATAACTGCGGCAACCAGACCCAAAAAGCTGGCAGCTGCTATGTATGTACCTCATGTGGATCAACTACCGGCTGCAGTTGATCCATCCTGAGCGAAGTCGAAGGACGGTAGCTCAACAGGATGCAGCTTATCTATTCTGAAAAAAAGCGCGCTAAACCTACGCCTTTTTCACAGGTTTATAGGGAAGAGATTGGAGTTTGATCCTGTCTTTCAGCTGTTCAAATTCCGGATCTTTGTGCACTAATGTCGCATCCAGACGCTGTGCGGTAGCGGCTACCCAGGCATCGCCTAGTGATAAGCTTGCCGTAGCTTTAATATTGGCTGCCAAAAGCCCTAATTCTTCATCACTTTCAAGCACTCGTAGAGGTAGCTCTTTGAGCATAAGATAGCCATTGCGTGCCTCATCTTCACCATATCTTCGCTGCATAATATAGTAAAACTCCATGAGCGTTATAAAGCATACCCAAACAGTATTTTTGGCTCCATGTTCCAGCAGGATCTTGTCAACTGCTGAGGCGCCAGGTTCGTCTTCTTTCAGGGCTAACAAAGCGGACGTATCCAGAACAAATCTACTCACGTTCTCGTTCTCGGTCTTTTTGGCGCTCTTTAAGTAGAGCCATAGTCAAACCTCCACCTTTGCTAGAACCACGAAAAGCCTTTACTGGATCTTTGGATATGGGTTTTAGGTAAATAAGTTCACCATCTTCGGTCCACTGGAATTTCTGTCCAGGCAGCAACCCAAACCGTTTACGAATTCTAGCCGGTACCGCTGTCTGTCCTCGTTCTGATAGTGTTGTTTTCATATCTATAATTTTACACGCTATATTACAAATTTACAAGTAATTTTTAAAAATAACATGTATAAGTAGGGCTAAAACAGTTTTTTGATAGCTAGCTTTAATTCATTTAGTTTTTGGTCTGTCAAAACTCCAAGTTGACTGGACTTTGCCATATCAGCGTTGACCGTGAACAACTTATCCGGACGGACGTAGCTGGTAAAAGGCAGCCCACCACTTGCAAAATCGTTTTTGGTTATAGGGATGGCCGGCACATCGGGTAGCTTACGGCTTGTTATTTGACACAAAATAACAGTATCAAGCGAACTATCGGCCACCACGACAGCAGGCCGTTTTTTATACCTCTTCAGATCGGCATAAGGGAAGTTGATAAGTACAACCGTTCCTACTGAAACCACTTCATATCTTTCGTCTGTTAAGTGAAAGCCATCCTGGCGAGTAGCCTGTGGTAGTTTTTGGGAGGAGGCGTATCTGCTGATACGTTGACGAGCAAAACTGGTACAGGCTGCCGTCAGGGTAGCTTGAGGCTGGAGGGGAGATATGAAGTGGTTTCACTGGTACTTGACCCACGCCGCGTCTTCCTCGGGGCTATCCCATTCCTTAGCCAGTGCGGAGCGGCTCAGTAACACTCCCTCATCCAGGGCTTTCTTTTTGACAGGGCGGATAACCAACGCGCCTTTTTCTATTGCAATATCAGCCACCTCATCAAGGTTCGTTTCTTCCAGAAACTTTTTGGGTATACGAATACCACGTGAGTTACCAATCTTAATAATCAATGCTTTCATAGTAATTACATTGTACTCACATATATGCGTAACGTCAAGTTTTGCGCTCACAGTGGCTTGACGCTATCAGCTATCAGCTATAAGCTAGTTTTAATGAAAGCTTGCATTCTGTATCGGTCTGATTCTGAATTTTCTCGTATAGTTGAAGAATACGCTCGTGATTTCGAGCATTTCAAGGGTAAAGTTATAGAGTTGATTGATCTAAATACCCGGGACGGTGCCGCCATGGCAACCCTATACGACATATTGCATAACCCAACCTTGGTAGTAATCCGCGACGACGGCCAGCTAGTAAAAGACTGGCAAGGCGAACATCTCCCCCTAAAAGACGAACTCGCTGGCTACCTGGTCTAAATCAAGAAACCCTGGACGTCATTGCATAATATACCGTTTTATGGTACAATTTATATATGCCTGTTGAAAAAGAAACATTAAATAATCCCATCCCAACGATTGAAGTTGTATATGCTGGGGGAACCATCTCGTCTTTTGCTACTACAGAAGGCTACCGCGAAGGTGGGCATGTAGTTGATTTAGTAGGTGAGATAAGTCAAAGAGTGCCTTATTTTGAAGAAAGGTTTAGTATAGGCCACAAAGAAGTAGCCTTTACTGGATTGAGCGAAAATGTTGAGCCTAAAGACTGGGATGTGATTGAGGAAAAAGTTATTGAGGCTCTGGAGCGTGATCCAAGAGGTGTGATTGTGACGTTTGGAACAGACGGCATGGAGCAACTCGCACGGCGGCTAGATAATGAAAAAGTTCGTGAAATTTTAACACGTAAAAAAGCAAAACTGATTCTTCTTGGTGCAAATGATGATATATCTTTGCCTGAAACCGACGCCTGGGATAATCTAGAATTTGGATTCGAAAGTATAGAGAGCGATGTACTTGCGGGTGTATACGTAGCCTTCCATCGTAAACTTATCCCAGCTGAAAAGGTCGTGAAAAAACCTTTTGATTACGAAAACGATGTTGCGATGACATACATAGCAAATGACCATCCGGAGTATACGTTAGCACTGCAAAAACAAAAGGAGCGTGACGATAGAATTATTGCAGAAATGGAAGCTGCTTTTGATAAAGAACAAGGCACAGAAGATATTTTAGAATACGCGGTTAACATAGTACGTACAAACCATGATGAATTTCTGGAGTATATTGCCTCCCATGACGTCCGTGCTGTATTACTGACACTTTATCACTCAGGGACGGCTAATACTGAAAATCCCAGCATGTCAGTGTCTGAACTGGTAAATAGGCTCAGGCATGAAAAAGGAATTACTTTCTTTGCAGCTACTGAAAATGGTGAACCAGTCAGTCTTCATGCCTATGAAACATCAATTAAGTTGCGGGAAGCTGGCGTTGTGCCACTTTACGATATGCCAAGGACAGTTGCCTTGGCCAAGTTAAAGCTGATTGATGGACAAGTAGAAGGTAGCCAGTTAATTCATGAAATGCTGTCAGATAAAGTGGGCGAAATTGATGAGAGCCGGGTCATTAAGGCTGATATTGATAATCTAGTCGGATTGTACACTTAAAGTACGCTTGACCGTTGATATTAACAGATAAGTGCGCTACAATTCTAATTAATCCGTTTGAGTGGTTATCAGCCATGAGGAGCACGAAGAAAGGTAGAACAACTGATTAGACCGTGCCGGGTAAGCCCGTTATAGCAGTAATTAAGTCCCATGAGTAGGATGGTACCGTTCCAAAATATTGGAGCTCCTACACGATTAGGGGCTTTTATTTTTAATTTGTAATAATCCTCCCTGAAAGAGAACTGTTCTCTAACAGATGGGGAAAATACAGATTTTAATTTTCAAGGAGTTATTGTGAAATTCAAGCAGGGGACTAGGCGGAAACCAATTGAGTACGAGAAAGACCTTGTACAGTATTGGAAAGAGCATAAGACTTTTGAGAAGTCTGTTGAGATGCGGACAAAAGACAACTCGTATGTGTTTTATGATGGGCCTCCGTTTATCACTGGGGAGCCACATACGGGCACGTTACTGGTGACAATCATCAAAGACGCTGTGCCTCGTTACTGGACTATGAAAGGCAAGCGAGTGGAGCGACGTTGGGGCTGGGATTGTCATGGCTTGCCAGCGGAGGTGTTTACAGAGAAAAAGCTTGGCATCAAAGACAAGCGTGACATCGGTACAAAAATTAGCCTGGAAGAATACATCATAACCTGCCGGGACAACATGGTTCAGACTGGGAGCCTCTGGGAAGACACTATTGACCGGATTGGGCGTTGGGTTGATTTTAAGGGTGCCTATAAAACCATGGACAAGGATTACATGGAAAGCGTCTGGTGGGCCTTTAAGGAGCTGCACAAGAAGGGCAAAATCTACGAGGGAGAGAAAGTACTTATGTACTGCACACGCGATGCTACGCCCATCAGTAAGGCCGAGGTGGCCATGGACAACAGTTATCAGGATGTAACCGACCCGTCAGTGTACGTGAAGTTCAAACTATTATTAGGCAATGAGCAGAGAGCAATGAGCAATGAGCAAAGGGGGGAGGGTGGAAAATTGGAAACGGTAGATGAAAATCCTACCTTTCTTCTGGCTTGGACAACAACACCTTGGACGCTGCCCTCAAACAGTGCCATAGCAGTTAATAAAGATCTGGATTACGTAGAGATTGAAATTACAAAACCTATTACATCACAAAACCCTAGTTTCCAAGGAGCCTCCTTGGAAAGTTTGGAAATGGGGGGGAAGCTTATATTGGCCGAAGCCTTGGTAGAGAAAGTACTAACAGATGAGAAACATCAACCATTACCACACAAAGTCTTGCGCAAATTTAAGGGTCAGGAATTAGTAGGCAACTCTTACGAGCCTTTATTTGATACTTACAAAAACTTGGACAACAAAGCCTTTAAGGTTTGGCATGCAGATTTTGTACACGCAGAAGACGGTACGGGCATAGCCCATGAATCGCCGGCTTATGGTGAAGAAGATTACACGCTTAGTAAGCAAGAAAGCTTCCCGTGGGTGATGAATACGGACGAAAACGGTATTTATACTGATGGCAAGTGGAAAGGCCGGAACGTCTGGGAGGCGAATAAGGAAATCGCTAAAGAACTACATGCCCGTGGCGTAGTCTGGAAGATTGATTATATAACCCACAGTTATCCGCATTGTCACCGTTGCGGGACCAAGCTTATGTACCGGGCACACCCCAGCTGGTTCATGGATATTGAGGGGCAGCGATCAGAAATGCTGGAAATGAATGAAAATATAAGCTGGTTTCCGGAGCACATAAAACATGGCCGGTTTGAAAAAACTGTTCAAAGCGCGCCGGACTGGAACCTAAGCCGGGACAGGTTTTGGGCGACTGCGATGCCGGTTTGGAAAGGCAAGGATAGCAACGGCCGTGAGCTGGTAAAAATTATCGGCAGCTACGCCGAGCTAAAAGAATTGTCAGGGGTGGAACTGGATGATTACCACCGCCCATGGGTTGACGATGTCAAATTTAGTATAGATGGTGTTGAATATTCTCGGATTGATAAAGTGTTGGATTGTTGGTTTGAGAGCGGCTCCATGCCGTTTGCACAGTATCACTATCCGTTTGAAAATACCGATAAATTTGAACACAATTTTCCCGGTGATTTTATCGTGGAGTACGTTGGGCAGGTGAGAGCCTGGTTTTATTATATGCATGCTGTGAGTGTGGGGCTCTTTGGCAAAAACTCATTTAGGCAGGTCAATGTTACGGGAACCCTAGCGGGCAGTGATGGTCGCAAAATGAGCAAGAGTTTTGGTAACTACACCGACCCAAATGAACTCATGGATACTTACTCGGCTGACGCGCTGCGCTTTTTGCTACTTGGCTCGCCTTTACTGAACGGAGAAGATTTCTCGCTAACAGATAAAGACGTGGGTGATGTCAGCCGTAAGCTAGCGATGGTATGGAATATGTATGATTTCTTTACGCTATATGCTGATGTTGATGGCTGGGAGTGGGACGGTGAATTAAATGACCCAAGTGATAAACTAACTAACCCCCTAGATCTATGGATTGTATCCCGGGTTCATCAGTTAACCCAGCATATCGATAAACACATGGCTACTTATGATATCCCAAATGCTTTGGCAGATATTTTACCGTTCATAGATGACGCCAGCAACTGGTATGTTCGCCGCAGCCGTAAAAGATTCTGGAAATCAGATAATGACACAGACAAAAACGACGCCTACAAGACCCTACACTACGTTTTGGTTCGCTTAAGCCTGGCTATGGCACCGTTTACGCCTTTTCTGGCCGAAGAGCTGTACCAGAAGCTTACTGGCGGTGAATCCGTGCACTTACTGGACTGGCCAGAAGCCGGAAAAGTTGACACGGAAGTTCTGCAACAAATGGATGCTATCCGTCATGTTATAAACATTGGTCTCAGCTTACGGGCAGAAAAGGGTATAAAGGTCCGTCAGCCATTGGCATCTGCCACGATAAAAGGCATCTACAAAGACTTCCCCCAAGCGTTAATAGATATCGTAAAAGAGGAACTCAACCTAAAAGAAGCAAGAGTCGATGACAAGCAGCCAAAAGCTGACAAAACATTTGCTGAAAACCTGGCAGAAGACAATTTCCAGCAATTGTACCAGATTGAGCTTGATTTCAATCTGACGCCCGAACTAAAGCGCGAGGGCCTAATGCGGGAAGTTGTCCGGCAAGTCCAAAATGCTCGCAAGCAAGCTGGCCTGCAGGTTGACGATCGTATCGCTCTAGCCCTGCAAACAGATGACAATGACCTGCAACAGGCCATCAGTGAACACAGAGACACCATCCACCAAGAAACCCTAGTCATCTCTGATAATCCAGGCGCCAAAGCTTATCAATCAACATTAAAAATTGACAGCTACATGCTAGACATAAAACTAGAGCAAGCATCTTAAGAAAACAATTAATAAAATAAATCAGTTGACAAATCAAATTGCATAAATTATGATCGCTCTAACATTTAATTGAAAGGGTTATTTCTCGTATGAGTTTTTGGAATGCCAGAAAAATATCACCAGAAAGAAATCAATCTGTTGAACAAAGTTTTGGGTTAAGACAACTTGGTAGTGCGGGGCTAGCAGAGGTATTAGTAGTGAGTCTGTTAGGATTTGGGCTAGTTGCTGTCACAATAGAAGGTGCTGAACAGGTTGGGGATATGCTTGCGGCTCAAACTGGGATACCAAACTGTCGTGGCACTGAAGCTAATATTGGCGTAGGTCCTGATGCCAAACCAGGGCTTATACCTACGCCAGACGCATCATTGCCTGGATATAAGTTGTCTCTAGATCCTCGTGTTGTTGCAAATTCTTTGGTTTCATTCGACCCTGCAGACTATCCAGATTCTGTGATAAGAAGTGAGGCGGAAAGAATGGCCCATGAAGCAGGGGTTGATGAAGCTGGCCAAGCAGAAATGGTCGCGGACGCCGCGGTTGCCAACAAAGCTGCAGGCCTAGCTTTGCTTGAATCCCAAGAAGTAAGTAACATATTGTGCTCCCAAGATGGCAGTGTATATTTTAATGGCTTGGGAAGGGAATTGAGCGGAATGATTGAACGGGAGTTAGGCGCTCATACAACTGCCAGCCCCTAAAACTCCTTGCCGGCCAAAATTGAAAGTCACAGTCACTTATCATCTCTTTTTCGCTTCGCACCAGATCATTTAGAGATTCGCTTTGTAACGATAAAACAGATGATAAGTCATGATTGCTGCTTCAACTTTGCCTTTAGCAGGGGGATTTTGTCAGGTTTTTAACTTAGGGCACTTCCGTAAAGCCGGCTCCTAAGAAAAGCGAACCGAACCAGGATAGTGTAAAGATGCAAGCTAAGCATCATGGTGATCAACCCGGCAATGAAATAGCCAAAACTACCCCAACTAACCCATAATCCAGCACTTATTCGGGCGCAGAGAATGCTAAATGGCAGAAGAATTTTTATGAAGAAGAGGCTAAAAAGCAGTAGCATCAATAGCCCTATTACTTGTAGCAAGATTCTTAAAACAAACTGTTCCCCAAGCACCTTTTTGCGTGAAGGAAAGTGATGAATCTTTTCCCAGAATGCAAATATTCCACCAGTGTAATAGCTAAAGCCCTGAACAAATGTATAAACAACTAGTCCGACTAAAAGCCAGAAACCAAAAAAAAGCGTCTTGTTGAGTGTGGGGTTTCCAAGTACAGTCGTGGTAATGGCTCTGACAGTATTTTGCGCGGTTTCTATTTGCGTTGCTGAGCTGGTTGGTCCAAATAATAGATTATAAAGTCTGCCATTTGGCAGCGAGTTAGAAATTATAGCTCCGCCCATAATAGCTATAGCAAGAAGTACGGCACAACAAAAGCTGGCATACGAAGGTTCAATTAGTCTATCAACAGAGCTATCACGCATTATAATTACCAGTATAACTTACCTCATACTTCACTCGCTAACATTTCGCCCTATTGGCGGGGACTGTGGGAATTTTATAATTAAAATTCGAAGTGTTTACAAGAGTAGCTATCTCTGGTAGTATCTATCGGTACCATTTTTATAAAAGGTTTATGGAATAATCTATGAAAAAAGCAGTTATCACCACTGGATCCAAGCAATATCTTGTAGTTGAAGGCGACACTATTGATGTTGAGCTTCTAAAAACTTCAGATAAAACCACGTCTTTCGTGCCACTTCTTGTCATTGACGGTGATAAAACCACCATCGGATCTCCGGAAGTAACTGCTTCTAAGGTTACGGCCGAAATTATCAATGCCGATACTCAGGCCGACAAAGTCATTTCTATACGCTATAAGGCTAAAAAACGTGTTCACACCGTGCGAGGCCATCGTCAGCATAAAACTCAGCTCAAAATTACCAAAATCGCATAATAATTCACCGACTTTATCACGAAGAGCTTGTCTTACATGGTAAACGGGGGCATACTAATGCTAAACATAACAATTTAGGGCAATGTATGTACGGCTCAAAAATCAAAAAAATTAGATCGTTAGCACTTCTAGTATTGACGTTAGCAGTTATCAGTGTGGTTCAAGCGCATGTTTTGGCTATTGCTCGGGGCTACACTACGGATGATACGGGTTTGCAGGCCGGTATGGTTGTTGCGCTGAGCCTTGACCCTTTAAGCCAAGCTAAAGTTGAGCGTGCAACACAAGCCAGCAGTGATCGAGTGGTTGGTATTGTCACAACGATTGATACGAGTTTAGTCACTGTTGGGTCGGGTGTGGCAAAAGTCCTGGTGGAAAGTGAGGGTCAGACCGAGGCGTATGTGAGTGACATTAACGGTCCAGTTAGCCAAGGCGACAACTTGGTTTTATCACCTCTCAAAGGGGTTTTGATGAAATTGTCGGCAAATGTTCCCACGACTGTCATTGCTCTAGCTGCAACTGGGTCAATTACGGAAACAGTCTATTCCTATCAGGATAATGGCCAAGCCAAAGATACGAACATTAGCAAGATTAGCATCAATCTTAACCGACAAGGCGTGAACATCGGGATAGTTGAAAGTGATTCAGCTTTGGCCAAACTCGGACGCTCCATAGTTGGCAAAGACGTCGGTGAAATCCGAGTTCTGATTGCGCTAATTATATTCATCATTGTGCTGATTGCTGAAGGTGGGATCATATACGGTGCGGTTTCCAGCGCCATTACTGCCCTTGGACGTAATCCGTTGGCGCGTAAAGCGATTCGAAGCGAACTTCTCAGGGTAGCAGCAATTGCTGTTGCCGTTTTACTTCTTGGGGTGGCGGCCGTTTATGCGGTGCTTTGGGTCTAGATCTACCCGCCAGTCTATACATCCTGTGGATAAGTTCAGGAGAATGATATAATAAATGTATTCAAAATTACTTGCGCAATTTCATGACCTCTCTTACACTTTATGTGGGATAATGTAGCTATAAGAGGCTAAAGCAGCTCTGTAACAGGGGTGCTCCCAAACAAACACATAAAATATACATGGATGAACAGCGGTTTAATACCGCCAATACAGGTCAAAACGACTCGGTAAGTACTCCCATTTCTGGGGGTTTCTACGACAGTGCTCAAATACCAACACCAGCAGAGTCCTTAGAAATGCATGAACAAAATGTTGTTTCTCAGGCTCAAACCTATTCTTCCGAGTCAAACTTTCGAGGATTTTCTTTCTCCCGCCGAAAGGCCATGATTGTTTCAATCGGGATCACCATATTTGTAATACTAATTACGGGGGCAAGCATATTGTTCTTTGCCCGGCGCGGCTCGGATAATCAACTAGCCCAGCAAGCGACAATTACACCCCAAGACATCTCTCTCAAAGACGCCAATTTATCGACAATCCCCAAAGAGCTAAACACTGCCCGTGAATCATTGCTGGTAAACGGTGACCTGGCGACCCGCGGCGAGTTGAGATTCTCAAATGGCAACTACGCGACCACTCTAAAAACGCAAAATTCCACAGCCGACCAAACGTTTATTTTACCTAACGCTTCGGGCACGCTCTGTTTGGATAGTAATAACTGTAACCTAGCGACTCAGGCTGCTCTCAATCAAACCAACGCTACTCTTGCTTTGCTGCAAAACCGGCTTGGCCAGGTGGTTGTGCCGGCAATTCCAGCCTCCAGTCTGGTCAACAATCAAGTCGGCGTGGTCACTGTCCAGGGGACAGCCAATCAAATTACAGTATCAACCGCTAACGGCACAATTACCTTGGCTGGGCCCCAGGATTTGGCGCAGCTCAGCTCACCAACCTTTGCTGGTTTGACGCTCAACGGTAATCTGTCAATGAGCGGAATGCTAACATTGCCACTGAACTGTAGTGTCCTGACCAATGGCGGTACGCTAACCACTAATGGTTCTGGCCAGGTTATTTGTGCCAATGATGACGGTGGCGCTGGGGCTGGGGTGACTACTGGTGGCGGAACTGCTGGCACAATTCCAGTCTTTACCTCAGCTACAAATATTGAGAATTCCCTATTGTCACAGGCGCTTGGTGTTGTATCAGTCGCTGGAGACTTGAGCGCTAGTGGCAATATCAGTGCGGTGGCCTTTTCTGGCAATGGATCGGCCTTAACGGCGCTTAATGCCAGCAATATGGCTAGCGGAACACTTAATGATCTACGGCTTAGTGCCAATGTGTCACTACTGGGTCCCACAATCTCTAACCTCGAGCTGGTCAATTCTTCACTGACAGTTACAGCCGGTAGCGGTCTAACGAATGGCGGTAGTGTCGCGCTTGGCGCAGCCACAACCCTCAACATCGGTGCCGGAAATGGAATTACGGTAAACGCTGATGACATTACGCTTGCGATACAAGCCAATAAAGGCTTGGAAGTTGACGGCAACGGCCTGTCGCTAATCGATTGTGGACTCAACCAAATCCTCAAATATAATGGTGCTAACCAGTGGGCTTGTGATACAGATAGCGATACCACCGGGGCGCCCAACAGTGCAGCCTATGTGACCGTAGGCAATGACGGTACACTGACAGGTGAACGAGCTATTACGCCTACCGGCAATCTAATCGGTTCCGATGGCGGTGCCAATAGCACCTACAGCATTAATACGATCAACAACCCTACGTTTTCCTCAAGTGTGACAACGCCGCTATTGCAAAGCAGCGGGGCGTTAAGCATTACTCCAGGCGGTGCCTTAACGGTTGGGGCAACTGGCCAAACGGCTCTATTGCAAGGTTCAACCACCACCATTACCAGCAATGGCGCCGGCAATGACATTGTCCTGACCAGTGCTGATCAAGTACGCTTAACAGGACTAAACTGTACCACCTTTGCTAATGGTGGTGTATTGACGACAGATGCATCCGGTAACATTGGTTGTCAAGACGACAACGGCGATGCGGCCAGCGGCATCACAGGCACGGGCAACACAAACCGGATTGCTTACTTCAGCGGTGCCCAGACTATCGCCGATAGCTGGTTACTCCAAAACGGCTCAACGCTTGAGCTGGACAACACGCGGAACCTGAGCCTGCTTGGCGGTAATTTTGACGTCACGGGCACTGGAACATTCTCCGGCACGCTGACGGCCAACGGCAACTTGGCTGTTCAGACCGGCGACACCTTTACGTTCAATGGCGATGCCTTCACCGATCTGACTGGCACCGGTTTGACGATCAGCAGCGGCTCATTGCAAACCACACTTGGTACAAGCGTCGATCTGGCCAGTGCCGAAGTCACCGGTATCCTGCCGGTTGGTAATGGCGGGACTGGTGTGAATGGTTCTGCTGCCGCCAATGGCCAGTTGCTTATCGGTAATGGAACGGGCTATACCCTAGCGACTCTTACCCAAGGGGCGGGGATCACTATCAGTAACGCCAGCGGCAGCATCACCGTGACCAACAATTTTGGTACGGAAGTTGATCTGGGGACTGAAACGGCTGGGAACTATCAGGCCAGCACCACCGGCGGCAACGGTATTGCAGTTACGGGGACGCCCGGTGAGGGCTGGACGGCGGCGCTGGGCCTCAGTAATCTGACGGCTAACTGGACCCAGACTGGCGCCTTTGACATCGTGCTGGATAACGCCGCCAGTGAATTATCTATTAGGGAATCATCTGGGGCCTTCTACGGCACGCTAGACGTCGGTGACCTGACAGCTGACCGAACCTACACCTTGCCTAATTACACGACCGGTACCGGCACAATCTGTTTGGATAGTGGCAACTGCGCCGGCGCCGGCGGCGGTATCACCGGTAGCGGTACCCAAAACCAACTGAGTAAATTCGGGGTAGGCGGTAATAATATCGTCGATTCGACTATTTCTGATGATGGCACTAATGTAACCACAAGTGTTGACATCATCGTTCAAGGCGGCAGTGCCACACTCGGTACGATTACCCAAGGCGCATCGATTGTATTGCACGACGGTGACGGAGAGACTATTACTTTGAATCTGCCTGATGTGAGTACCAGCTATTCACTACTATTGCCCGGTGCCGTTGGTAGCGCTAACCAATGTCTCAAGGCCCAAGATGGCTCAGGCACGCTGTTCTGGGATGCCTGTTTAGGCGGTGGTGGCGGTGGCGGTCTGACAAGTATTGACGGTCAAACTGGCCCGGCTGTGACTATCAATAACGCCACGGGTTCCAGTAACGTTATTACCATTGATGATGCGGCGGCAGACGGCACAACTAAAGGTATTGCCGCCTTCAACGCCACGAACTTCTCAGCAGCAAGTGGTGTTATAAATACAATACAAGGCATCAGCACAGCCGCAACGCCGCAGTTTGCCGGCCTGACGTTAACGAGTAATTTAAGCATTGGTGCCAACAGTATCATTACCTCAGGTGCAACACTCACAAGCGTCGAACTAGAGGTCTTAGACGGCGGCATTACAGAAGGCGAAGTCAGCGGTGTGATCACTGATGTTACTGCCGGAGCTGGTCTAACTGGCGGCGCAGCTTCCGGTAACGCGACGCTGACGGTTGCTTCCGGTAATGGTGGAATCGTTGTAAATGCTGATGACATAACGTTAACAATCCAAGCCAACAAAGGCCTGGAAGTCGACGGCAGCGGCTTGTCATTGATTGATTGTAGTAGTGGCGAGGTCCTTAAATATAACGGCTCCAACCAATGGGCCTGCGCTGCCGATAACGGTGGCGGTTCAGGCGATAACATTAGCGTCAACAGCACAGCTGCAGATGATGCTAACTTCCTCAACGTGGCCGCGACCGGTACTTCTACGGCCACTACCTGGACGCTCGTCGGAGCCTCTACGCCAGATGACATTAGCCTAGCTATTGGTAACGCCTCGGCCACTGAGGCAGGAGCTGTCACCACTGGCGCCCAGACATTTGCCGGCGTTAAGACTTTCAACAACCAAATCGTCGCTGGTGGGGGTATTAGCTTAGGTTCTCAAACTCTGCAAGGTACCACGGCTGTCATTGACTTTACCAACTTTGATGTCAGTAGTGCCGGTGCAGTCACGGCAGTTGGCGTTAATGCCGGCTCAGGACTCCTCCAAGGCACCGGCGGCATAACTGTCGGCGGTACTGCCACTTTCTCAAGCCTCACAAACGGCTTTCTGGAAGTCGACGGCTCCGGGGTGGTCAGTGTCGGCACGATTGATCTTGGTACAGATACAAATGGCAATTATGTAGCCACAATTACCGCCGGGAACGGTATATCTGGAACCTCTAACACTGAAGGCGGTACGCCGACGATTGCGCTTAGTAACCTGACGGCTGACTGGCTGCAAAGTGGTGCCTTTGATATTACTCTGGATAACTCCAGCTCAGAGCTGAAGATTCGTGAATCGTCCGGTGCTTTCTACGCCATTCTGGATGTTGCCGATCTGGCGGCTGATCAGACATTTACCTTGAATGAGGGCGGCACGGTTGTGACCAGCGGCAATGTCGCTAGCCATGCCACCACTGGTGTCACGGCTGGCTCCGGCTTAACAGGCGGTGGTACAGTTGGAGTACTAACCCTAAACGTGGCTTCGGCCAATGGCGGTATTGTAGCGAATGCTAATGACATCGCCCTGACACTCCAAGCCAGCAAAGGTCTGGAAGTTGACGGCAATGGCCTATCTCTAATTGATTGTGCTAACGGCGAAGTCCTGAAGTACGAAACCACTGGCAACACCTGGATCTGTGCCACTGACGGTACCGGCACGGGTGACGATGTGTCTGTTAACGGAACTGGAGCAACGGGGGCTAATTTCCTCAGTACGGCTGCCACTGGTACGTCGGCGTCTGTCACTTGGACTTTGAACGTTGTAACAAACCCAGATGATATTACATTAGCTATTGGCAATGCTTCTGCCACCGAAGCCGGTGCTGTTACCACTGGTGCTCAGGCGTTTGCTGGTGTTAAGACGTTCAATAACCAGATTGTCGCTGGTGGGGGTATTGATTTGGCTGCCCAGACGTTGCAAGGCACCACGGCAGTCATAGACTTCACCAACTTTGACGTGACGTCCGGTGGCAATACTACCATTGCCGGTACCTTAGCAGTTCAGGGTGCCACTGCCACTGTTGGTACAGCGGCGTTACAAGGTTCATTGGCTCTGCATGATGGCAGTGGCCAAACTTTGAGTATTCGCAGTCTTAATCAGGCTGCCAACCGTATAGTCGATGTCCCTATTATTACCAGCAACGATACTTTTTGCTTATTATCACTAGGTAACTGCTTCGGCACCGGTACCGGCGGAACGTTACAAGCTGCCTACAACGCCGGCAATACCATTACCACAACTGACGCTCGCAACCTTTTGGTTACACTGGCCAATACCACTACCGATAGCAGTTTTTTCGTCAATATTGCTAGTGGTTCGAATGGTAAATTTTCAGTTCAAAACGCTGGGGTTGACGCCTTTAACATCAGTGTCAGCGGTGGTTTTACTGGGGTTAGTTTGTGGGATAGCACTAATCTTGCTGTGAATGACGGCCTGACTGTCTTAACCGGACATAACTCCGGTGTCGGTGAAACGGTGTTGACGGTTAATGCCCGCACTAGCAGCAACCTCCTGCAGTTAGTGAGTGATAATGATGCCGGCGGTATTGGCTCCGCTTCTTTTACCGTCAATCGTAATGGCCATACCACCTTGCAGAATCAATTAGCCAATTCCACCACCGCTTTCCAGGTGCTTGCAACCGCCGGAGAGAAGGCGCTGGTAGTTGATACGACTAATAGCCGGGTCGGCATCGCCATGACGGCGCTGGAAAATCCCAGCCAAGCCCTGACTTTTGGCAATGGCAATCGGGTTATCACCATCTTACCGCCGTCAGTTGGGGCCAGTGGGCAAACCGGTGGCAATTTGGGCATTCATGCGGCCAAGGGTTTTGGGCCCACCAGTCCGGCAGCCGGCGGCTATTTGGACCTTCATGGCGGCAACAGCGGAATTTCAGGCGGCAACGGCGGAAATGCCTATCTGTACGGGGGGACCGATGTGGTTGGTACGCTACACGGCAATACCATTTTGGCCTATGACATTGGTGCAGCTGCCGCGATTGGCAAAGTCGGCATAGGCACAAATACCCCGAATGCCACTCTGCACGTCCTGCAGCAGGTGGCTACTTCTGGGACTCCCTTGGCACTGCGGGTAAGGGCAGGTGCTCATACCGGCCTAACCGCCTCCACCGAGTCAATTGATGTTGATTTTGACCTATCCCGTTCAGTATCATTTGCCACCGGAGCCCTAGCTACGCAACGTGCATTCGTGATACAGGCTCCAACCTATAACTTTACCGGCAGCAGCACTATTACCAATGCTGCCACTGCTGCAATTACCGGCCCGCCAGGAACAGGTTCTAACGCCACCATCACAAACTCACACGCGCTACTGATTCAAAATTTTTCGGTTGGTGCTGCGGGCATTACCACCAATGCCTATGGTTTGACGGTGAATGCCCCAACTAATGCAACCGGCAATTCCTATGTTGCTCAATTTCTTGGTGGCAACGTCGGCATCGGCGACACCAGCCCAGCCTATTTACTAACCGTCGGTAATAATGACAAGTTCGGTGTCACCAGCGCCGGCGATCTGAAGTTTGAGGGCACAACAAATGACGCTAATAACTTCACCATCACAGCAGCCGACCCCACTGCCTCCAGGACCTACACTATTCCCAATAGCTCAGCCACTACAGATACTTTCTGTCTTTTAACGCTGAATAACTGTGCAAGCTCGACAACCCTCCAATCCGCCTACAATGCCGACGCCGATGGCTCAGATGCCATCATTGCCCTGACAACAGCTGATGACTCAATAATTATCCGTAATCCTGCATCTTCCGGCTCAGATAGCACCTACCCATTAACTGTAGACCAACTAAACACTGGTGCCTTCGGGGGTATGTTTATTAATAGCCTGGGTACAGGGTATGCTCTGCGGGTTGATGATAGTTCAGGTGACACCACACCGTTTGTGATTGATCAAAATGGACAGGTGGGGATCGGTACGACTACATTAGCTGCTGATCTTACCTTTGGTGGCGGAGTAGACCGATCGATTGTTGTGGGTGGAAATAGCGGAGGTAACCTTACTATTGTAGCAGGTGCTAACACCGGCGGAACACCAGGGAGGCTTATATTAAGAGGCGGTAATGGCGGGGCAATAGGTTCCGGAAATAATGTGTATGTGGCGGGCGGATCAGCTGCAGGAGGTAACGGTAACGTAATTCTCGCTCATGACGGAACTACGGCATTGGGCAACGTCGGCATCGGTGATGCCTCACCGGCAGCGCTTCTGACAGTCGGCTCCGGTGACCTCTTCAAGGTTGATTCCAGTGGCTTTGTCCAAGGCAACGTTACTACCACCGGCACAACCGGCAATACTGAGTCTACACCCCGTACTAACGTTACAACCGTCACTATTGACGCGGCTGGCAGCTTTGCCAACAACGACATCATCTGGATCAATAACGCTGGCCAGGATTACTACACTCGTATTGTCTCAGGTGGCGGCACTACCACCCTAACGGTTTCTCCAGCCGTCAGCTACGATGCTGATATAACCATCACTAAGGTCAACGCTCAAAGCATTGGTGCGACAAGTTCAGCCTATAGTACCGACACCAACCGCTACTTCCAGGGCTACTTCCTGGGCGGGGTAGTGACGGGGGCAGGGAGCACAACTTTGAGTGATGGGAATTTATCTAGCACGGGCAACTTGGTTTTGCAGGGGGCTGGTGGCAACGTCGGCATAGGGACTACCAACCCAACCGCTACACTACATGTGGCTGGTGCAAACGGCAACAATGCTGGGACTGGTGGCGCTGCACCAGTTGCCTTGCGCGTGGTTGGCGGTACGGGCGGCAATGGCTCAAGCGGGCCTGGGGGCGTTGGCGCAGATCTAGTACTCAGCGGTGGCACAGGCGGAAATGGCTCAAGCGGTAACTTTGGTGGCAACGGAGGAAATATTTCAATCACTGCTGGCAACGGCGGCGACAGTAGCAACTTAGTTGCTCGACCCAACGGCGGCAACATTACGTTGCAGGCTGGTGCGCAAGGTACGGGCGGTAACAGCGATGGAGTGAATGGCAACATAAATCTACAGACCACCAATGGTGTAGTAAACATCACCGGAAGCCGAGTGGGTATAAACATTTCTAATCCCAACGCTGCCTTCGAAGTCCTATCTACTAGTGCGAATTCGGCATACATTACGGCTGACACCGGCGCGGCAGCTTATACTACAACGTCCTTAATGCAGGGTCTAACCATTCGTAATACCAACACTAACTCAACTGGCTTCGTCGGCATTAGCTTTGCCTCCAGTGCCGCGGCCAACTCCGGCAATGCCACCATCGGCGCTGTTCGGACTGGAACTGACTCCAACGCCTTGGTTTTCGCCACCCGCTGTAACGGCTGCTCAACTACTGAGCGCGCACGGATTGATCAAAGCGGATCCCTGGGCATCGGAACTACAGCCCCAGCATCAATGCTAAGTGTCGGTGCCTCAAACCAATTCCAGGTCGATAGCACAGGCAATATCCTAGCCAGTGGTAACCTTATCTCAACCGGTAACCACACCCTGAGCCAAGGCGCTAACCGCACCATAAGCGTAGCCCAAGCATCCAGTGGTAACGGTTATAATTTAACAGTTCAAGCTGGCAGTGCTAACGCCGGTGGCACAGGCGGTGACCTAAACCTAAATGGTGGCAGTGGTGGCAGCGGTGTGTCACCGGGTGGCAACGTAAGAATTCAGGGCGGTGCTAGTGGCAATGGTACGAATGGTGGCAATGTATATATTGATGGCGGCACTACCTCCGGTACTCCCGGCAATATACTGTTCTCTACAGTTACAGCTGGTCGGGTCGGCATAGGGCTCTCTGGCCCCAGCGCGCTGCTCCATGTCTCAGGAACTGGCGGAGGAAGTTCACTCCTTAGAGTTACTGACACGACCGCGACAGCCAGGGATGTATTTGATATCGCTGATGGCGGAGCCACCACCTTCCGCAACCAAACCGACTCCACCACCGCCTTCCAGATCCAAAACGCCGCTGGTACCAACTTGCTAGTAGCCGACACTACGAACTCACGTCTGCAGGTCGGCAGCACTACAGCCGATGCCACCGGCGCTCTACTGGTGCTTGACACCAAGAACACTGCCGGCGACCCAACTGGTGTCAATGGTGCCACCTACTACAACTCTAACACCAACAAGTTCCGCTGCTTTGAAAATAGCGCCTGGGCGGATTGTATTACAAGCGCCTCAGCTTCTACTCTCCAAGGTGCTTACAACGCCGATGCTGATGGCTCTGATGCCACGATTGCCCTGACTACAGCTGATGATTCACTAATCTTTTCTAATCCGGCAGCCAGTGGTTCGGATAGCGACTTCGTGCTAAAGGTGACCCAACTTGCCACGGGCGCTAGCAAGAGCGGCTTACTCCTAACTAGTGCTGGCGGTAGCTCAGGCTATGCCCTAAGGGTTAACGATGACGGCACCGACACTGACAGCACACCGTTTATTATAGATAATGCGGGCAATGTGGGTATTGGACTGGCTAGTCCAACCTCAATTTTACATATCCTTGGTCCAAACCAAGCCACAGCTGGCGCGGCTGCCGTCCAAACCCTGCAAGTCACGGGTGGTACTGGCGGTAATGGTACAACCGGTGCTGGTGGTGCTGGCAGTTTGCTTGCAATGCTTTCAGGAACAGGTGGTGTGGGTGGAGTATCCGGCGGAGGACTTGGGCAAACAGGAGGAGCAGGAGGAGCACTAACGCTTACCGGCGGGACAGGTGGAGCTGGCGGTAATGGTACAGATGGCGTTGCCGGTGGAGGCGTTGGTGCTTTAGGTGGCGCTATTAATATAACTAGCGGCGCAGGCGGGCAAGGAGGCAGTGCCGGAGCAGGTACAGGGCTTGATGGTGCCGACGGAGGAGCTGGAGGAAATATAAATATTCAAACAGGTGTAGGAGGAGGAGGAGGAGGAGACGGATGTGGCGGATCCTGTAACAGCGGCCAGACTGGCGCTTATGGCAATATTACTATGCAGGCGAGCGGAGGCAATGTGGGGATCGGTACATCCACCCCTGGTGCCCTTCTTCATGTCAGTTCGACCGGTTCCACCGATCTTTTCAAGGTAACTGACACATCCACTACAGCCCAAGATGTTCTAAAGGTTGCTGACGGTGGTGCTACTACCTTCCGCAACCAGACCAACTCCACCACCGCCTTTGTAGTTCAGTCGACTACTGCTGGCAACGAACTGTTCCAGATAGATACAACAAACTCTAGAATTTATATTGGCGATACAACCGCCGATGCCACCGCTGCTCTACTAGTGCTAGACACAAAAAACACTGCCGGTGATCCCACTGGCGTCAATGGCGCATCGTACTATAACTCCAACACCAATAAGTTCCGCTGCTTTGAAAACAGCGCGTGGGGAGACTGTATATCTGCTGCATCAACTCTTCAATCTGCCTATAACACTGACGCTGACGGCAGTGATGCTATTGTTGCCCTGACAACAGCTGATGACTCAATAATTATCCGTAATCCTGCATCTTCCGGCTCAGATAGCACCTACCCATTAACTGTAGACCAACTAAACACTGGTGCCTTCGGGGGTATGTTTATTAATAGCCTGGGTACAGGGTATGCTCTGCGGGTTGATGATAGTTCAGGTGACACCACACCGTTTGTGATTGATCAGAATGGCCGGGTTGGCATAGGCGTCACCTCTACACCAGGTTCCATGCTCCAGGTTGATGGGCCATCAGCTACAACTGCAGGAGCTGCTGCTACACCTGTGTTACAGGTGTTTGGAGGAAATGGAGCTAGCGTTGCCGGATCAGCTGGCGGTAATGGCAGCCTTATAAGTTTACAATCTGGTAATGGCGGGTCGGCTGGTCAAGCTGTCGGCAGCATGAACGGTGGCAATGGCGGCGTCCTGACACTTGCAACGGGTTCAGGTGGGCAGGGCGGACTTAGCTTCAACTCTATTAGTGCCGTGGGTGGTGTGGGCGGAGCACTATCTGTTACTACCGGCGCTGGCGGGGGAGGTGGTACTATTAATACTTTTGGTGGTGATAATGGTGGTGCTGGCGGCGCATTTAGCTTAACTACTGGTGTTGGTGGAGCAGGCTCGCAGGGATATAACGGTACCAATGCTGGGTCAGGTGCAAATGGTGGAAACATTACCATTACTTCCGGAACTGGCGGAATCGGCGGCTCAGCTTGCCCGGGATGTGAAGATCCTGACGGTCCGGGAGTAAACGGCGGCAACGGTGGCTCTGGTGGTACGATAACTATCCAAGGTGGTACTGGTGGTACTGGCGGACCAGCTGGTACTGGAACTGCCGGTACAAACGGCTCGTATGGGAATGTTATTTTGCAATCAAGTGGTGGATTTGTCGGCATTGGCGACGCCACCCCCGACGCCAAATTCGACATTGATGCAACCTTCTCTCCAGCCACAACCGGCACCACCACAAACACCGGCTCTGGTTTGACGGTTTCTAACACGGTGAATAAGACTGCCGGTACAGACACTACTTACGGCCAACAACTGACAGTTACTCGTACTGGTGCCACTGGCGGCACCATCAATACTTACGGCTTAGATATTCAGGCGACTGGTGATACTGGCGGTACGTCCACACTGACAGGCTTAAACGTAAATGTATCAGGCGCCGATACCAATTACGCCGCACTATTTAACGGTGGCTACGTCGGGATCGGTACCACTACCCCATCCGCCCTCCTCTCCGTCGGCACCGGAGCTGCCTCCAACTTCAAAGTCAATGCCGATGGCGACATTACTTCTAGCTTCACCACCCTCAACGGCTCTACCACTGCTAACGGGGCTGGTACCAATAGCACCACCCTTATCCTGACTTCTGCCACTAACTTTGATGTAGGCAACTATGTCCAAGTAGACCCCACGGGTGCTAACACCTGTTCTGGAGCAGTAACTGTGTGTTACGCCAAGATCACCGCTATTGCTACCAACACCTTGACCATCTCCCCAGCCCTGACCTGGGATAATGGTGCCGCTGTAGTCGAGATGCATATCCCAGAACTGGGTGGCGTAGACCTAACCCAGAGCCTGACCAATCGCTACGGCCGCGGTTACTTCATAGACGGCATCGTCACTGGCAACGGATCCACCTATTTCACCGACAAGTCCATCCAGCAGACCGTCGGCGGCAGCACTTTCAACTTCCTGGATAATGGCAACACTTCAACTATCAACTTTGGTACCTCCGCTACGACTACAAACTTCTCCGGCAGCGTGACTACCAATACGTTAAATGTCCTTGGACCTAACCAACCAGCTGATAGTGGTGCGGCAGCTGTGCAGACGCTGAATGTAGTTGGAGGTATCGGGGGGTCAGGTGCTGATTCAGGCAACGGTGGAACTGGAAGCTCCATTAGCCTTGCATCGGGAGCGGGCGGTGCGGGTGGCAGTGGCATTCAATTTACTGGCAATAACGGCGGGAACGGTGCCGCCGCTGGCGATATTACTATATCGGGTGCAATTGGTGGAGCAGGTGGCAATGGCGGGGAGGCTTATTATGAGGAGGCCGGTTGTGGAGGCTACTGCGGGCCCGGCGGTAATGGTGGTAATGGGAGTAACGGTGGGCGGCTTGTTCTGCAGGGCGGTGCCGGCGGCAATGCAGGTTCAGGAGCCTCAGGAAGCATTAATGGCACTGACGGCACAGCTGGCTTGTTTGGTAACATAACACTGCAGGCTAGCGGTGGTAATGTAGGTATCGGTATGAGTAGTCCCAGCCGTAAACTTGACGTAACTGGTACATGGGGCGGTAATGTTTCTACCACAGCAACCAGCGACTCGGCCACTACTTCTACCGTAAGTACGGCTGCCTTGGCCTACTACGTCCAATCTACCGACACTACTGGTGACTGTAATACTGCTGATAAAACCTTCAACATAACTGGCCTGCCATCAAGTGAAGGCACCTTTGCCTACATTGTGTCTAAAGCCACTGACAACAACTGTACTAGTAACTCTGTCGATGTCACTGTCCAGATAAACGGATCGACTATTGGCACCGTTACCGCCGCCAACACCGTTAACGGGTCGGTGACAGAAAACTACACAGTGGCCTACATCAACGGCACTTGGAGAATAGTTGGCCTCAACTCTGGCACAGCTCAAGCCGCCAACGGTTCCGACACCGCCGACCTGGCCGAGTGGATCAAGTACACCGGCACAAAACCTCAACCCGGCGATGTTTTGACGGTCGGTGACAGTACAGTCAGCGTGAAGCAATCTACCTTAGCCTACGACAGCAAACTCATAGGAGTTGTATCTACAACGCCACATACCGTTATGGGTACCGATGATGGCCAATCAGTTGTCCTAGCTCTAACCGGCCGTGTGCCAGTTAAAGTCAGCCTGGAAGGTGGCGCCATCCAAGTAGGTGACAAACTAACAAGTTCATCAACCCCGGGGGTAGCCATGAAGGCAAGTGGTGCTGGCCGGATCATCGGCATAGCCCTAGACGCCTATGACGGCACCCAAACCGGTAACAAAGTCATGGTACAGCTTGGCATTGGCTACAACAGTGAACCAACCACCGACATACAGGGCAACAGCGCTACATTCAACACCCTAACCATCCTAGGCGATGCCACCATAAACAACCTGACTGTGACTAACACCATTACAACTAAAGACCTGACGGTCACCGGCACGGCCACCATCCAGAATCTGACCGTATCTGGAGTATCTACCTTAGCCGAACTAACCGTAACTGGCAACGCAAAAGTGCAGGGTACTCTGACAGTAACCAAGCTAGTTATCAAAGACACCCTAATCATAGAAAGCCACATTATTAGCCGCGGCACCGCCCCTCAAGCCGTATTGGGAGCCGCCAGCGGCACAGGAACAGGCACTCCAATCGACCCTGCAACCATGCCAACTATCGCACTGGATGGTACTGATACAACCGGTACCATATCGGTGCGTACCGCAACAGCCTCTAATAGGGGAGTGTTGGCCACCATTAAGTTCAATAAAGCATTTGAAAGAACACCCAAGATAGTTATAAGTGCCAACGACGAGTTAAGCCTCTTGCTTCAGGTATATGTACGCAAGACTGCAGATGGCTTTGAGCTGGTAGCCATCAACCCAGCCGCCGATAACACCACCTACAACTTTGATTACGTCATCCTAGCCGCCGCCCCAACTCCCTAAGGATTGCTTGGCCGCCAGCATCGGGGGTAAGCGCGGAAAAAGATTATTATGAACAGGAGGGCTTCAAGAGGGCTTCAAGAGAACTGTTCTCTAACAGATAAGGATTTTGCAGATTTTAGCATATTTGGTAGAGTTATGTTAAGTTATGCCATCACGCAATACAATCAGGTTAGATACTGGAGAGTCCTATTACCATGTCTATGCCAGGGGAGCCAGCAAACAGCCAATCTTTTTGGAGCCAAAGGACTACACATATTTCCTAAAACTATTTGAGAGATACTTGTCAGATAAAACAACCATCAGCAAACAGGGAATTGCTTACCCCAACTTTAAAAAGTCAATTCAAGTTCTTGCCTACTGCCTTATGCCTAACCATTTCCATATCTTGGTGTACCAGGCAGAACAAGGAGGCCTAACAGCTCTGATGCGTGGCATAATGACTAGCTACAGCCGTTATTTTAATCTCAAGTATAAGAGAAGTGGCTCCTTGTTCGAAAACCGCTATAAGGCATCAAGAATTGATACGCAGGCTTACCTAGAACATATCAGTAGATATATTCATCTAAACCCACGTTCCTGGAAAACATACCCTTACTCCAGCCTCACCTATTACAAGCGTGGCAACGCACCTGTCTGGCTTCATCCGCAACGAATCTTAGAGATGTTTAATAGCAGTGAGAGCTACCTGCAGTTCGTGGCGGATTACGAAGAGCACCGCGATATGTTGTCAGAAATTAAGCACGAACTAGCTGACCGCTAATGGATAAGAATTCACTACCCCATCGGGAAGCCACTAGTTCTACTAGTGTGACTTGAATCGGTTTGACCTTTGCGAGCCAACAGAATAATACCCAGGCGATTAGCCTGGGTATTATTGCTCTAGACTGTTTCTTAGATCTGCTCGCTACCACTCGCGAAAGGATCAATATGTCACAAACCTACAACAGCCTGTCCCATTCGAAGTGGGACTGCAAGTATCATCTCATCTTTGTGCCCAAGATGAGAAAGAAAATGCTCTACGGCCAAATAAGGCCAAGACTCGGACAGATCTTTCATGCCCTGGCTTCCCAAAAGGATTGCAAGATACTGCAAGGCCATCTCATGCCCGATCATGTCCACATGCTCATTGAGGTCCCACCAAAATATCAGGTTTCAGCAGTAGTTGGCTTCCTGAAAGGTAAAAGTGCCATCGCCATTGCTAGAGAGTTTGGCGGCAAAACCAGAAACTTCAATGGCGAGCACTTCTGGGCCAGGGGCTATGCCGTGTCAACCGTTGACCTGGAAGAGAGCAGGTCATACAAAAGTACATCAAAGAACAAGAAGAAAACGAAGCTTCAGCGGCTCAAGGCGCTTTCTAACTAACAACTAACGTGGTAGCGGCAGATCGATCGCCTTTTAGGCGACCCCACTCATCAAGCCACCGGCATAGCCGGTGGTGTCTGACTGATCTGTAATTTAACCATCTGTTAGAGAACAGTTCTCTTTGGGTTTTGACCTTTTGACCTGAAGTTTGTGGGGAGTAGTGCTGAAAAATCTTTGAGACGATTAAAAGACCCTTAAGGTGACTAGAGAGATTAGGCAGCTGTGGATAAGTTTTAGGGCAGAGGTGTCTATTATTTATTTTGATGACAAAATTACAACTCAAATTATAATGCAATATTTGATTATTGACTCAAATTATAGGTAACAACTCTTTACAAGTTGTGGTTTGTACAACGAATGTATTTTGATTAGAGCACCTATTTTAAATAATTTGACAGAATATAGCTGAGTATATAATTTATGTATTCACCCTTGATTTGCCCCTATAATCCTTTAAAATTATTACCAGGTATTGCAAAATAAAAAGCAAAACCAAAACCAAATAAAACCAAAGCCACCCAATGGCAAACAAAAAACAGCGGTCCACCCGCAAACCATTCATCACATCCGTGCTAGCTTTCCTAGTACCCTTGCTGTTTATTGTCTCAAACCTGTTACTTAGCCCTCCCCAGCCAGTCCAAGCCGCCACCTCCTCCAACCTAAACTTCCAAGCCCGCCTGCTCAACGCCAGTGGCGGCCTAGTGCCAGACGGCACCTACAACATTGAGTTTAAGCTCTATGACACCCTGGCTGCTGGCGCCAGTGCCCAAGGAGTCTGTGTAGGTGGAGCTACAGATGACTGTCTCTGGGTAGAAACCAGAACCGGTGCTAACAAGGTAACTGTCAAGAACGGTTACTTCAGTGTTAACCTAGCTTCTATAACTGGCTTCCCAGCTCTTAACTGGGATCAAGACATGTGGCTAACCATGAACATAGGTGGTACTGCCGGACCAACCTGGGACGGCGAGATGTCACCCCGCATCAAGCTGACAGCTGTGCCCCACGCCTTCAATAGCTCCCAACTGGACGGCATAGACAGCACTGGCTTTGCCCAATTGGCTCCAGCTAGCGTCCAGGGAGTTAACTCCGCCAGTAACGCCATCCGCATCAACCAAACCGGTGCAGGTAACCTCCTGCAACTCCAAGGTAGCGGTCTGGATGTCCTGACCCTGGACAAAACCGGTATCCTAACCCTAGGCACCAGCAATGGAGCTAGTGGCAACACCGGCAAGATCGTCCTGGCTAATAGCGCTAACAACAACACTGTTACCATCCAATCAGGCTCAACCACTACCACCTATGCCTTAACCCTGCCACTAACGGTAGGATCTGCCAACGAGTGTTTGAAGAACAGCGGGACAGCTGGCACGTTGACCTTTGCCAGTTGTGGAGCGGCTGGCGGAACCTTGCAGGACGCCTACGATACTACAGCTGATGCCACACCGGAAATAGTACTCACCAGTGCCCAAGGCGTACTGACCATACAGGATGCCAGCAGCGCCCTTGGGACTAATCTGCTAGAGGTCACCAGCAATGGCGGTGGTACAAAGTATTTTGCGGTCACTGCTAGCGGTATACAAGTTACCGGCAGCGGCACATTCAGTACCAGCGCCACTATCGGTACTACCAGTGTTCTGGGCGATTTAATACTGCATGATGGCAATGGGCAGACTACGACTTTTAGGGCAGGGGATTCTGCTTCTAGTCAAACGTTTGTCTTCCCAACTACTCTAGGTAGTGCCAGCCAGTGTGTTAAGAATTCCGGTACGGCCGGTATTCTAACCTTTGCTAACTGTAATAATGGCTCTGGGTCTGGCGGGGCTGTGACATTGCAGGATGCCTATGATGCAGATGGTGACAGTACGGAAGCCATAATCGTCTTAAATTCCACCGATGGCAGTCTTTTGGTGCGCGATGCCTCCACCCCTCTTACGACTGCTTTTGCTATCCAGAATAACGCAGGTTCAGGCAACTTACTGAGTGTAGCTAGCACTGGAGTAAACATAGGCGTAGACACTACCATTGCTGCCCAAAAGACTTTAAGGCTAATCGGTGGCACCACCGCTCAACGTCCAGGTTCACCAACCGAAGGCCAGATCTACTTTGATACTGACACTGATCAACTCCTGGTCTACGGTGGTGGAGCTTGGCAGAATATGAGCCGTAGCTCAACAAAAGTCGTGGCTGCATCCAATAGCCAAACCCCAGCCGGAGCTGACTACCAGGTCACCAGTGCAGAAGAAACCGCCGGCAATGCCGACAGCAAGATTCAGGCAGCAATTGCGGCCCTGCCGGCCCAAGGCGGCACAGTTTACTTGATGGAGGGGACATACACTATCGATACAGCAATATCTGTACCCAGCAACGTTACTCTTGCAGGAGCTGGAGCCAGTACAATAATCAAGCTTGAGGATGGCATCAACGCTTCCATCAGTGCCATCGTGAATAGCGATACCACCAACGGTAACACAAATATAAAACTGCGGGACTTTAAGCTGGACGGAAATAAGGCGAATAATACGGCTGGTACGCAGCACGCTATCGTATTTATAGAAGTAGCTACTAACGCAACCACTGCAGGCGCAGACATCCGAGGATTAACAATAGATAATTTTCGGACGGACGCAATAGGATTACTTTCTTCATATAATGTAAAAGTTTATGAGAACACTATACAAAATAGTAACCAAGGTATTGTTAGTGATAGCTCCAGCGGGCTTATCATTAGCAATAACATACTCGTAGCTAATAGCGTTAATGTCTATTTTGGAGGAGTTAGCCAGAGCACCATATCAAACAACATAGTAAGCAACTCCGTGGCTAGAGGCATTACTTTAATAAATTCGAGTAACAATATTATTTCAGCAAACAATGTCAACGGCAGTGGAACCGATGGTATCGGGCTCAATAACTCGAATAATAACATTGTTTCTGCGAACAAACTTCATAACAATACAGTAGCTACTGGAAACAGCAGTATATACATGACAAACTCTGACGCTAACTCTATTAACTCAAATGAGGTTACCGACACAGCTGGAAGTGGTCATGCTATAAACATTGCTGACTCGACCTCCGACAATAACTACCTTGCCGACAACCGGTTTAGTGGCACTGGCGCTACGACCATCCAGGACCTAGGCACTGGCACTGTTTATGCCAACCAGTCCCGCGGTGCCAATGGCGCCCAGCTCACTACAAGAACCGCCAATGCTACGGACGCCTTCCAGATCCAAAAAGCCAATGGCGATGTGCTCTTTAATATAGACAGTACAAATAACGAAATAGAAATAGGTAAGGCTAGCAGCATAGCCGGTAGCCTGGTTGTTCATGGCAGCACTTCCGGAAATGTTACGCTCAAGGCTGGAGCAACCATCACCAGCTATGACCTGACCCTACCTACAGCCATAGGTGCCACCGGCGAATGTCTGAAGCTCGGAACGGTTGCTGGCACCAGTGGCCCACTGACCTTCGGTTCTTGTGGTGCGGCTGGGGGAACACTGCAAGGAGCCTACACTGCCTCTACTGGCAGCACCACGCCAGAGATAGTGCTTGATACTACCCGCAACGGTGTGGATATTCAGGATGCAGACACTACCATTGGTGCGACCACCAACCTGTTTGGTGTCCGGGCCAGTGCCACTGCCAGTACGCTCGGTACCTTACTGTTCGGTGTCCAGGGCGGAGGTTTCATCACCATGCAACCCGCTGCCTCACTCACCAACGGCCAGATCCATGTCACCCAGAATGTTACGGCTGCTAATGCCACCGCCAGTGGGGTAGTCCGCGCCAACCAACTCAACCTGACAGTATCTAACTCAACCGCTGGTACTACCTACGGGCATGACATTACGGTGACGGATAATACGAGCTCGATTGCGAATACAAATGTCGGTCTGAAAATTACTATGGCCGGGAGTAATACGAATCAAGAGCAAATTGGTTTACAAGTTTCTGCCAATAAAGGTACGGGTATTAAGGTTACCAGCTCTGGTAGTGGTAACAATACAAGTTGTGGTACATCGGGGAATGTCCAATTTGGCATTTGTTCGTACGCCACAGGTTCTAGTGCGGCAGGAATCTGGTCTGAGACTAATGGTAATGGAAGTTCATTAGGTGTTGGTGTGGGCACTGGGGTACTGGGATATAATTCTGCCGGTGGATCAGCTGGCAACTTTTACCATGGTTTAGTTGGGCAGACGTACCAAAATACTCCTGCAGCCTATACATCAATCGGGGTGTATGGTACTACTGGGGCTGGCACCGGTGCTACAATGTACGGTGGTTACTTCTCGTTAGTTTCCTCAAGCACCGCCACCCTAGGCTCAGCCCTCTACGCCTCCAACTCCACTGTCGCTGCCAACATCCTGCAGCTCCAGGACAATACTACTGATGTGTTCAGAGTAGCTGATGGTGGACTGCTGACAATGGCTCCAGCCGCTTCACTAACCAATGGCCAGATCCACGTTACCCAGAACGTCACGGCTGCTAATGCCACTGCTTCTGGTGTAGTCCGGGCCAACCAACTCAACCTGACCGTATCTAACTCCACCGCCGGAGAAACCTACGGGCATGACATTACGGTGACGGATAATACGAGCTCTATCGCTAATACGAATATTGGACTTAAGGTTACTATGGCGGGGAGTAACGCTACTCAAGCGCAATACGGCATAGACGTAAGCGTTAATAAAGGAATTGGCATAAAGAGCGTATCAAATGGCACTGGTTCTACGCCTTGCGGTCAAAACGGAAACTTGAGCTACGGGGTGTGTGGGGAAAGTAGTGCTGGTGCTGGCATTTTGGGTTATAGTTCAGCAAGTGGTGGATCTATTATCAGCAACAATGCTGTCGGTGCCGGATTAGTAGGGGCGAACGGCGCAACTGCTACGGCAGGCAATGTTTACTATGGGGTGAAAGGTATAACGCAAACCACTGATAATGCTGGCTATACTTCGATAGGAATATATGGCGAAGGAAGAACGGGAACAAGTGGCACTGCTTATGGCGGTTATTTCGCTTTTAATTCATCGAGCGGCAATACCCTTGGCTCCGCCCTCTATGCCAGCAACTCCACTGTCGCCGCCAACATTCTCCAGCTCCAAGATAACACCACTAGTGTAATGACGATTGCCAACGGCGGGGCAGCTACTTTCCGGAATGAAACTGACTCTACCGCCGGCTTCCTGCTCCAGAGCGCCGCGTCCGGTACCAACGACACCTTGTTCACGGCCGACACCACCAATAACAAACTGGTCGTCGGTAACGCCACTGGCACTAACACTGCTACTACCTTGCTTGTGCTGGATTCCGCCACCGCTGACCCAGCTACTGGCTACAACGGCGCCCAGTACTACAACACCACCAACAATAAATTCCGCTGCTACCAGGCCAGCGCCTGGACAGATTGTATTGGCTCTGGTGGCTCAACCACTCTCCAAGGCGCTTATGACAACGACGCCAACAGCACCGAAGCCATCATCGCCCTAAACGCCACTGATGGCAGTCTTCTGATCCGCGATCACAGCACGCCACTGGCCACTGCCTTTGCCATTCAAAACAACGCCGGAACGACTAACCTTCTTAGCGTAGCTTCCACCGGGGTAACTCTTGGCGTAGATACTACTGCCACTAGCAACGTCTACATCAAGGGTCCTCGTCCATGGGCTGACGTCCGGGCCTATGGCGCTACCGGGGACGGTTCAGCTGACGACACCACTGCTATCCAAGCCGCCATTGACGCTGTCAACACCGCTGGCGGCGGGGAAGTCCGCTTCCCGCAAGGTACCTACATTACCACCACGCTGACTATGTACTCCAAGGTCCACCTAAAGGGATCCGGTATCGAAGCGACCATCCTGAAACTCAAGAACACCACCAACGTTGATCTCATCAAAGGCCAGAACTTTGACACCCTGACTGGCGGCAACACCACCGGCGGCATCTACAACTGGAGCATTACCGATTTGACGCTGGATGGTAACAAAGCTAACAACGCCACCAGCGGTTATGGCTTGCGGGTCTACGGCTATGGCTATGTCATAGATAACGTACGTATTAGAAACACCCGTCAGGATGGACTCTACACCGAGTGGAGTAATAGCGCCGCCAGCCCCGGTAATGACTCCATGGAAGCCCATATATCTGGCCTGAAGGTCCATGACAGCGCCGCTAGCGGTATTGTCTGGCACGGCCCGCATGACTCGACGATGGTTAACGTCCAGGTCTACGAAAGCGCTGCCAAAGGTATCTGGGTTAAACCCAACGGTAACGCCCTGGTGATGACAGGCGTCCATTCCTGGGGTGTCGCTCAAACGTACTCTTTCTATATAGAAGCTAGCGGCGTCATTCTGAACGGTTCCGAGGGCGAAGGCGCCAGCGTAGCCCAGGTCATGATCGGCGCCAATGACACCCAGATCATGGGCGGCCAGTACTTCGCTGCCGGTTCCAGCGGTCCCTGCATCCAGATCGGTGATGGCACGCACAGCAACATTGGCGGCACACATATTGATACAAAACTATTAAATTGTACCGGCGGCGCATTAGAGTTCAATTCCGACGCTGGCTCCAGCAAAGTAAAAGCATTGGTTTACCAAACCAACAACAACATTATTACCGGCACGCCCAATGCCTTTTCGACTCAGCTGGAAATTAATGGCACTGGTGTCGCCAGTGTTGCCGGGAACGGAACTAGCGGTGGCACGGCTTACCAGTTTATTGGCGGTGCAGGTGGTACAACTACAGGGACAACCGGCCAAACCGGTGGCACTGGTGCGACAGTATTACTACAGGGTGGTAATGGCGGCAGCGCGCCAAGCGGCTCAACTAATGGCAACGGCGGTAACCTGACCCTGCAGGGCGGTATACCCGGCGGTGGTGCCGGTACGGCCGGATCATATGGCCATCTGTTACTGCAAGCGACCGGCGGCAATGTCGGCATTGGTACCGCCAGCCCGACCCAGAAACTACACGTCGCTGGCAATATCCTGGCTACCGGCAGTAACTTCTCCTTTGGCAATGCTGCCACCATTGACGCCTTGCGGGTTGTCAATGTCAATGGCACTGTCAGTGCTGGCGTCGCCAGCGACTATACGCACGGCGTATTGTCTCTCGTAACTCGAGCCAACTCCGGCGTTGGCGGCCGCCATCATGCCTTGTTTGGCCGGGCTGACATAGGCACCAGTATTACGGTTGATCAAACCGTCGGCCTGGGCATTGCCAGCCCAGTCAAGGGCGGCGGTTCAACTATCAATGACAACTTCGGTATATTGGTTGATCCGCAAAGCGCCGGTGCGGTCAACAACTACGGGTTGTATGTTAGCGGTGCTTCCGGTGGGTCTACCCTTAACGCAGGCTTACGTGTGACTGGGGTCAGTGCCGCGGCTACTAACTATGGCTTGTACGTTGATGCAGCTGCGCAGAATTACCTGGCTGGAAAACTAGGCCTAGGCGATACGGCTCCGGACGCTAAATTGTCATTCGGCACTCTGTCCGGCTCCGCGGCAGTTCATCTATATGAAGGTGGTACGGGCAACAACACCGGTTTAGGAATTCAAGCCAACGAACTGCAAACCTTTATTCCCGCAGCGGCTCATATCTCATTCAATGCCGGGGGAGATCTTCAGGCCAGCGGCACGAACGAATTAGTTCGCATTCAAGGGGATGGCAAGGTCGGCATCGGCATCACTGGTCCTGGCGCCAAGCTACACGTTAACGAAGGAGATATATGGCTCACCCGGGCTACTGATCCTCGCTTCGTGGTAGGCGAAGGTACCGGAGCGGGACAATACGGAGAACTGTTCTGGAACTCAGCTAACAATTACCTATCCCTGAATACCCAGAGCAGCACTCAAAACCTGGCATTACAGCAATTTGGCGGCAACGTCGGCATAGGCACCACCGCCCCCGACTCCTCCCTGCATATCAGCAAGACCGGCGCTGTTGAACTGCGCCTGACTTCCGACGCCTCCTGGCCACTGATCCTCAAGCAAACCAACGCCAATATCTTCAGCATCACCAACGGCGGAGCCGAACGCCTGACCATGGACGTCAACGGCGCCACCACCTTCAAGGGCGCCAACGGCACCAATGCCTTCCAGATCCAAAATGCCAGCAGTGAAGCCCTGCTGAACATTGATACTACCAACCGTATAGTAGTCAACAATGGCACGACTGCCGCCGGTAACGAGCTCCAGAACCCCGGCTTTGAGTCCAACTGTAATGGCTGGGACGCTGCCTGTAGCAGTACAACTACCAATGCCAGAAGCGGTAACCGAGCCGCTACCCAAAGCGCTGTTGCTGACAGCCTGGCTCTGAAGTACGTCCGGGTTGAACCCGGCCAGCAGCTCTACTACGAGGGTTACGTCCGAACCGGCTCAGCCGGCTCTGGCACTGGTGGCTTCTACATCGAGTGCCGTGACAAGGATTACTTAAACCCCAGCTTCTCAACCGGTGATGTCTGGACCGCTCCCGGCACCACCTACGTCCTGCGCTCTAATACCTACACCGTCCCGGCTGGCAAGAGCTACTGCCATATGGCCACCACTACCCGCACCGGCAACACCGACACCTGGTACTTTGATGATTTGTATTTGAAGCGTGTCACTGAACAAGCGCCAGCTAGCTTCCAGAATTCGGTCGACTCCACCACCGCTTTCCAGGTCCAGAATGCTGCCAGCGACATCCTGTTCGCGGCTGACACCACCAACAACCGACTCAAAGTGGGTAACAGCACCGGCACGGGTACGGCTACAACCTTACTGGTATTGGATTCGGGCGTATCCGGAACACCACCAACCGGCGTAAAGGGCGCCATGTACTACGACACCACCAATGACAAGTTCCAGTGCTTCAAGGGTGCCGGTGCCGGCGCTTGGGGCGACTGCGACACCACAGCCGCTGGCGGCGGTACTATGACACTCAAATTTATGCCTGAATTTGCCGGTGGTGTACCGACGGCTGATGGAGCCGATAACAGTGGTACATTGATCTCCGATTTCCAAAACGGATTAAGTGGTGGGGAAGGCGAAAAGCATAACTACTACCAGTGGAGCACTGCCCAGACTGGTTCACAGGATTACGATATTGTTGTAAATGTTCCAATACCAAGTGACAGCAACGGTAGCGCAATTACAAACTTTAAGTTCTGGCACCGCGACTCTGATGGAGCAACCACTGGCGCGAGCACTACTTTGAGCATGTATGACGATGACGAAACCCCTTGCTTCACAGCGGCAGTATTTGAAGGTGCAACTGCAAACGTATGGGAACAAGAGACGCAAAGTAGCTTTGGTTCTTGCGCTTTCACGGCCAACCAAGTTATTACCGTTATATTCCATGTTAAAACCACATCCGGCGCGGGCGCCATCAGACTAGGCGAATTTGAGTTCCAATACAGTAAGTAGCTCATGGTAAAATAAATATGGATAACAATAAACAAAAACCACAAAATCATATGAACCAACAAAGACCTATTAGAAAGCGAGTTTACAAGTTGTTACGGTCCAATTATATGGGCAGCTCGAATACAGATAGGTTCTTGTATGCGACAAAACATTTGCCCTTAACGCGCACAGAGGTTGTGCCAGAACTCCTAGAAAATATCCCCGAAGACACTATATCTATAGATTTAAACAAGCTACTGTCATTGAGTGGGCCTAAAAAGAAAATGGAGCACCTTTTGCAAACGCTATGGGCAAAACGGCAAAGGGCCACAGCACTTCTATTGGCAGTCGTTCTGGTGGTTTCAATCCTCCAGGCAGTTATTAATAAACCGGCTCAAGCACAACAAACGCCAAGCGGTGCCAGCGGAAAGGGATTGCTTATATATAGCGATAACACAACTACCCCACAAAAACGTCAGTGGAACTTTGGTAGCTCCGCTTTTAGCACGGAAGCCGCAACTACAACTTGGGACGATGTATACCAAACAGTTACCCAAGCCTCACCTACAGTTAAAGACTTTTGGGTGACTGGCGTAGCTGACGCATCGGGCAATTTGGATGTGCGCACCTCCACAGACGGGGGCGCTACCTGGACTGCGGGAGTCACACCTACCATCGGTGGCACCGGCACAACCAGGCGGTTTGACATCGCCTTCGAGCAGCAAAGCGGTGACATAGTGGTAATGTATTCCAAAAACGCCACCACAAACGAGATAGGTGTGCGTCGGTATGCGTCCGGCTCCTGGCAATCAGAAGTCACCTTTGACCCAAGCGCCACCAGCAACATTATCACCTGGATTGAAATGACAGAAAAGCCTAACAGCGATGAACTGGCGGTGAGTTACCTAACAGATACAACGGCAGCAAACATAAGCGCTGGCGTTTGGATTGGTGAGGTTAATAGCTTTTCGGGCTGGACTACGTCTTATGACACCCCGGAAGTTGCAATTAAAGAGATGGTAATTGACGCTACTAACTCTGTCTTGTATGCTGGTTCAAGTGCGAGTGGCATTATCTACCGTTGTGCTTTATCAACTAGTTGCGACGCTTCCGGTGACTGGACAACTAGTTATGACACACCAGAAAGTCAAATAGAATCATTGGCGATTGATACTACCAACGGAGTACTTTATGCGGGCACATATAGTGGTGGCATCATCTATCGCTGCGCGACCTCTACAGCCTGCGACGCTTCCGGTGACTGGACAACTAGTTATGACACAAGTCACACTTTTGTAAATAGTTTATTTGTCGATACCAGTAATGGAGTACTTTATGCTGGAACAGATGGCGGCATCATATATCGCTGCGCCACCTCTACAGGTTGTGACGCCTCGGGTGACTGGACCACCAGTTATGACTCACCAGAAGACTATGTAACTGCCATGACCATGGATACCACTAATGGTGTTATCTATGCTGCAACAGGAAATACCAACGGAATAATATACCGCTGTATAACGTCAACGAGCTGTGACGCTGCGGGCGACTGGACCACGAGTTACGACTCTCCGGTAGTAGGAATATCATCCTTAACAATCGATATTGTAAATAATGTAATATATGCTGGCGCGGAGGGCGGCATCATCTACCGCTGTGCTTTATCAACGAGCTGTGACGCTTCGGGCGACTGGACCACGAGTTACGACACAAGTGAGAACACCATCACTGCCATAACACTAGACCCTATCAACAACGCTCTTTATGCTGGCTCAACTCTCGAAGGCATCATCTACCGCTGTGCTTTATCAACGAGCTGTGACGCTGCGGGCGACTGGACCACGAGTTACGACACCCCAGAGGGTACAATATATTCTCTAACCATTGATACATCTAACGGTATATTGTATGCCGGAACGGGGGACAGCAACGGAATAATATACCGCTGTAATCTCTCTAGTGGCTGCGGGAACAGTACTTTCGCAAGCAGTACGTTTGGTAGTTGTGACGCTACTACAGCCGTAGGCGATACCAAATGTTTTGATATCAACTACGAGACAGGGTCCGGCCGACCAGTAGTGAACTTTGGTATTACCGCTGGCGTACGTTTCGCACGTTGGGACGGCTCAGCCTGGAGTGCAACTAAAAGTGTCAGTACACTTGCCGATGACGGTACAATGGTTGATTGCGATAGTGACCCCAGCAGCGGCAGTACTGAGATAGCCTGTATATCTATTAGTAACGCTAGTGAAGACGTTCAGGGTTGGATAATCAGATACGTTGGCTCGGGTGGGACGGGTTGTTCCGACGCCGCTTATACCTGCGTAATTGACGCAAACTCCGAAATGTCTTCCCATGCCGCTGCAGCTGGACGAATGTTTGTGGGTATGACGTATGTAGTAAGTGGCGGAAACCGGCGTGCCGTGGGAGTCTCGGCAGATGCGGCTGATGACGCTGGCTATGATTCCTTGGTGTATAACGGCTCAACCTGGACGTTTACAAACATTGGGATTACTCAGGCAGCAGCCTCAGTTAACGAGGAAAATATTTTAGCAATTACTAACCCGTATGACCGGTCTGAGGCGCTCATTATACACTCCGATGCGGCTGCAACCAGACCTGACCTGTGGGCAACAAAAATAACGCTTTCTGGGTCTACCTTGTCATCTGGTACAGACGTTACGGGTAATACCACTTTAGAAGCAGAAATAGTGAATGCTCAGGGTAGAGCCTTTGATATGGCGTTTGAACCGGCAGCTCCAGCCACCAAGCTGACCCAAGACGGCTATATATGGGAAAGCGACGACGGCAGCGCTGTAGACACCAACACTCAGCAGGCAGCCGGGAATGGTGCGATAAGTGGTGTCCGCAAAGGGGAGCGGCTGACTTTAAGAACGCAACTTAAAAACACAGGCCCAGGTTACTTAAACGATAACTTAGGCTTATTCTATGACCGTGGCGATGGCATATGGAGCAAAGTCAAATCAAAAACCCCCGTGTTAACCGCTGCCGGCGGTTGCGGCGCCAGTGGCGATAATACTAACTACACCTGCACCACGGTCGACAACGATACCGACATTACGGGGGAAGACACCTCGCTAGTCCTTGATCCCAGCGGCACCCCTTGGGTTAGCTATTATGACAGTAGCGCCACCAGCCTCATGGTAGCCAAATACGTCGGCAGTGGCGGTAGCGGTTGCGGCGCCAGT
>JAZKJC010000003.1:76386-77740 GCA_040384565.1 Patescibacteria group bacterium | reverse complement strand
GCAGTGGCGGTAGCGGTTGCGGCGCCAGTGGTTCTACCGCCTGGACCTGCACCACGGTCGACGACGACACGGACAGTACTGGGAACAGGGCCTCACTAGCCTTCGATCCCAGCGGCACCCCTTGGGTTAGCTATTATGATACCTCTGCCTTCAGTCTCATGGTAGCCAAATACGTCGGCAGTGGCGGCAGCGGTTGCGGCGCCAGTGGTTCTACCGCCTGGACCTGCACCACGGTCGACAACGATACCGATGATACGGGGGACTATACCTCACTAGCCTTCGATCCCAGCGGCACCCCTTGGGTTAGCTATTATGACAGTAGCGCCACCAGCCTCATGGTAGCCAAATACGTCGGCAGTGGCGGTAGCGGTTGCGGCGCCAGTGGTTCTACCGCCTGGACCTGCACCACCGTCGACAACGATACCGACAGTACGGGGTTCTATACCTCACTAGCCTTCGATCCCAGCGGCACCCCTTGGGTTAGCTATTTTGACAGTAGCGCCTTCAGCCTCATGGTAGCCAAATACGTCGGCAGTGGCGGCAGCGGTTGCGGTGCCAGTGGTTCTACCGCCTGGACCTGCACCACCGTCGACAACGATACGGACACTACTGGGATCAGTACCTCACTAGCCTTCGATCCCAGCGGCACCCCTTGGGTTAGCTATTCTGATGCCTCTGCCTCAAGCTTGATGGTAGCCCGACTCGATCGGGGCGGAGAAATTGTATTGTCCCCAGGAGCAATTGGGGCGAACGGGGATGCATTGAGCGAATCGCATGCCGACATGACAACAGCAACCGATACTACCAACCGAGATGATACGGCAGACTGTCTAAACGCAAGCAATACATGGAACAATGGCAAATGGTTCGAAAGCGAAGAAGCGAACGGCCTAAACCTGAAGGGTGGAGCAGCCACCGCCCAATGCACCGAGGTATCATTTACTATCGATACATCACAAGCAGTGGCGGGACGCACTTATCGCTTCATTATTGCCACAGATGATGCCATGCGCCAAGACAAAGGCAAATGGCGCGGCCCCATCGCCGTCAGCTCTGGCGCCTACCCAACACTGACCATAGCAGCAGACACCACCCAAAAATTCAGCAAAGACAACGGCGCCAAATTCCCGGACTGCACTGATACTGCCTGGGGCTGTAGCGTTGTGCAAGACCTAGCGGCAAACGCCGACTACTCAAGCATGGCAATTGACCCAGCAAGCAATCCCTGGGTCAGTTTCCGGGGCACTGATGGCACCAACGGTACTCTAGTAGTCGCTCAGTACGTTGGCACCGGTGGCAGCTGTACCAGCTCTGCTTGGACCTGCACCACCGTCGATGACCCAACTAATGCAGT
>JAZKJC010000003.1:34730-76286 GCA_040384565.1 Patescibacteria group bacterium | reverse complement strand
TCGAGATACAACCGCCACAGCTCTCAAAGTCGCCAAATACGTCGGAACTGGTGGTACCGGCTGTACCAGCTCTGCTTGGACCTGCACCACCGTCGATGACCCAACTAATGCAGTCGGTGAATATACATCCATCGCATTTGACCCTAGCGGTAATCCTTGGGTTAGTTATCGAGATACAACCGCCACAGCTCTCAAAGTCGCCAAATACGTCGGAACTGGTGGTGCCGGCTGTACCAGCTCTGCTTGGACCTGCACCACTGTCCAGGATTTGATTGTCAACGCTGACTATAGCTCTATAGCTTTTGATTCTTCTGGCGCCCCATGGATAAGCATGCGCGGCACAGATGGTACCAGCGGTACTCTAGTAGTCGCTCAGTACGTTGGTACCGGTGGCAGCTGTACTAGTGTGGCTTGGAATTGCACCACTGTCGATGACCCAACTAACGCAGTCGGTGAATATACATCCATCGCATTTGACCCTAGCGGCAACGCATGGGTCAGCTATATAGAAGATAGTGTTTATGCTCTTAAAGTCGCGAAATTTACACCGGGTGCCTCTGCTATTGGTGGTTGTGCTGCTAACTGGGTCTGCACCACTGTCGACGAACCAGCTAATGACGTAGGATATTATACTTCCATCGCCTTCGACGCGTCAGGTAACGCATGGGTCAGCTATTATAACATCAGTATCTCTGCTCTCAAAGTAGCCAGATATGTTGGTGCCGGTGGTGACTGTACTTCAGCTGCTTGGACTTGCACCAACGTAGATAACTCCGCCAGTACTGGACGTTATACTTCCATCGCCTTCGACGCATCAGGTAACGCATGGGTCAGTTACGAGGATCAAACCGCCGCAGCTCTTAAAGTCACCAAACTTCATGCACCGTCCCACAAACCAACCTATGAAGCCAAAATAAAAAATCCAGCTCGGAGCGCAGGCAAGGGCGATCTGCGATATGCGTTGACGCACGGCAAGGCTAGAACTTCCGGAGATGGAGTGTGTGCTACCAATACCAATGATGCAGGGTACTGTGGTGTCTATACCAACGATGGCTTCTACGACAGCGTGGTTGCACAAGCCAATGAGCGGCCGATGTTTAACTTTGCCCAGCGCTTCAGTACAAACACAGTGCTTCCAACGGCCTACTGGGTTGGCAGAAGCAACATAGCACCGTCTACGGGCGGTTCGTCAGGGGATATCAAGATCCAGGTCTACCGTTTCGGTACAACCAATGCCTGGGAAGACGTAGCCACAAACTCTACCAGCAGTAACTGTAATACGGACAACTGCGCCCTAGAGGGCATACCATCCGGCACACTAAGCGAATACTTCGAAGCCGACGGCGGCAACTACTGGGTCTACTTCCGTGTCTGGCAAACAGAAAACACCGGCGGCACAGAAACCCTAAAAACTGACAGCTTCAAAGCCGTCCAACCCCAACAATACCTCCGCCACGGCAAACACTGGGAAAACGAAAAAAAATCCCCCCTAAACTGGTAACCCCCACTAACCTCACTAACCTCCAATTAGCAAACTATTTAGCCCGAGGCCTGGCCTGTGACAGATAAAGAAATTGCGGATTTTTGTAAAAAGTGATAAATTTATGGTATGCCGTCACGCAATACTATACGTTTTGATGCTGATGAATCTTATTATCATGTCTATGCGCGGGGCGCTAGTAAGCAGCCGGTATTCTTAGAGGTGGTTGATTATGTGTATTTCATAAATTTATTCAAGCGATATTTGTCCGATAAAGAGATTATACGCAAGTCAGGCGGAGTTTATCCTAATTACCATGTCGACATTAAATTGCTCGCCTACTGCCTTATGGGCAATCATTTTCATCTACTGGTATATCAAAAACAAAAGGGCAGTCTCAGTGAATTTATGAAAAGTTTAATATCGAGCTATTGCCGATATTTTAACCTTAAATACAAACGCAGCGGATCGTTATTTGAAAACCGTTACAAGTCATCTATTATTTTACAAGACAATTATTTACAGCGTATATCACGCTATATTCATTTAAATCCGCGCAACTGGAAGCGCTACCCTTACTCAAGCATAAACTATTACAGGAAAGGCAACGAGCCTAGTTGGCTGAGCACGGATCAAGTACTAGAAGAGTATACCAATAGGGCAAGTTATATAAACTTCGTAGAAGATTACGAAGAGTACAAAGAAATGCTCACAGATATCAAACACGAACTAGCAGACACTTAATAATCCATTCAAAAGAACAAATGGTAATTTATCCATCTGTAACAGGCCAGGCCTGTGGCTCCTGTGGCTCTCTGTGGCTCTCTGTGGCTCCCTTCTCCCTTTTCGCACTCCGCCTATTGTCATTCTGGAGCTTGTTTCAGAATCCAGACAAATAACACTTCTGGGTACCGGATCAGGTTAGGTATGACAAAAAAGTGCATGTGGGCCAGTGACAGATACCGCCAGATCATCGGTCTGCTGGCTCTAATTCATTGCCCAGTATCCGGGATAAAGCGTACATGCTGTTAAATTCGTAAAATGACAAGTATGCCAAGGCCAAGGCTTTGGCGTCAGTTTTTCGCAGGCTAAAGCCTTTACCTACAGAATGTATGAGTAATGCATTGGCGAGCATTCGGCCAGTTCTTTTATTGCCGTCTTCAAAAATTTGCAAGTACGGTATCAGTCCAAGCGCCAATAGTGCTTTGACGTAGGGATTTGCTGCTCGGCTTATAACGCCGAGGGCACTAGTGGCTTGTTCTCTTAACTGATGGGGGTTCGCTAGGGGCTTATAATTACTGGCGGTAATTCTTACCAATTTTTTCCTGACCCCAGTGCTAATTCCTAGATTATTCCCAATAATCCGGTGCAGTTCTTCCAGAGACCTGAAATCGACACTGCTCCTAAAGAGTTCTTTATGTTCAATAATAAAGGCTACCGCGTCTTTGTGGTTTAGAATCATCCGCGTCTCGAAGGCTGTTTTATTTTTGGCCTTAATGCCTTCCAGCAATAGCAATTGCGTATCAAGCAGGGTATAGGTATTGCCCTCCAACGCGGATGACTTCCAGGACAGTTCAACGGTTAAATATTCCAACTCCTTGGGAGTCATGGGTTCAAAGGGCGTGCTGCTTGCTTCATTAGTTATATATTCGCCAAAGAGTACATCAAGTTTTTTATTTGACAGAGTATCGAGCCATGTGAATAGTTCGTGGTTAAATTTTGTCATCGGTCTGTTCTCATTTTCTAAAAACTTGTCGGCGACGGCGAACCTGACCAGATTTTCGTAATTAACGCTGTAGCGTGGATTGTTGATTCCGTTACGGATTAGCAGTCCAATCTCTGTTAGTCTAATCAGGGCCCGCTGAACAGAACGAAGATCAATATTGGGCAGCTGCTTGCTAATTTTACCAGCCGTATTATTACCCCCAACCGCATGAAGCAGTACGTAAGAAGTATTTTTATTCAGAATCTTTGGTTGCATACGACAATTTTAGCATAATTTACAAAATTCTATTGATTTCTGTCGTATGGGCCTGCGGTTTTAGCTTTTGGAATTAAAGAAACAAAGAAAAAAGAAAACTGTTCTCTTTTGAAGTTTAAGAGTTGGAATGGGAAGAGAAGGCTTTGGAGTACGGGCGGGGTGTGGATAAGTTTTTTATAAATTATTAACTCGGCGGGATATTGTTGATATATTTGCTACACTTTGCTATAAAATATAACAGCTTAGTAACAGATAAATATCCAATTACCTTAAGTAATATTTAAATTGTAATTTATATTACAACGTATGATTTTGATTTACGTTGTATTTTTGTGTTAGCAAATTATAAAAGAATGAATACAAAATTTGTCACTTTTTGTATTGAGGTCAACTGAAGTTGGGTTCAGAATAGTAACTAAGGTTTTGTCAGCAGTCACAAACTAAAACGGCACAAAGCCAAAATTAATAAACAAAGATTGCTGACAAGCCCCAAGATAAACGCCCAGAAGTTTCGGAAAATAAAAACCGATAGCAAACAGGCAAAACAAACTCCAACACCAATGATAAAACAAACGCAAAAAACAAGCTTTAGTCTGCTGTGTATCCGCAAGGTACAAAGTAGTTTGAAGCTTGTTTTTTTGTTGGTTGCCCTAACAGGGGTGTTTTTATATACGCGTGTGGGCGCGCCTGTACGGGTTGAGGCCGCCACCTCCAGTAACCTGAACTTCCAAGCCCGCCTGCTCAACGCCAGTGGTGGCCTAGTCCCCGACGGCACCTACAACATCGAGTTCAAACTCTACGACAGCCTGGCAGCGGGTGCCAGTGCCCAAGGTGTCTGCGTCGGTGGCGGTACTGATGACTGTCTCTGGGTAGAAACCAGGACTGGAGCCAATAAAGTTACCGTCAAAAACGGTTATTTCAGCGCTAACCTGGGTTCAGTAACCGGTTTCCCTAACATCAATTGGGATCAAGACATGTGGCTAACCATGAACATTGGCGGTACTGGTGCCCCAGGCTGGGACGGTGAGATGACCCCGCGCATCAAACTAACGGCCGTACCGTACGCGTTTAGGTCCGGCGGTATCACCAGCTACAACGGTACACAGTCTGGTAACCTCAGCTTCAACACGGTAACAAACAGCCCCGATATTATTCTCCCCAACATAGGTGGCACTAACAACGTCTTGCTGCAATCTGGCGTAACGCTCTTTAGCCAAGGCTCAATTCCATTCACTGACAGCAATGGGCGGCTAACAGAAGATACGACTAACTTTTTCTGGAATAATACCGATAAGCGGCTTGGCATAGGAGATAATACGCCAACGTACAGTCTGACCGTGGGAGCGGGCGACTTGTTTGGCGTGCAGGGGGCGGATGGCTCGCTAATTTGGGAAGGAACGAGCGCGGACGGGTTCGAAACTATTTTGACCGTAGTAAATCCAACCGCTGATCTAACTTTCCGTTTGCCTGATGCTACTGCTGGCACCTACGATATCTGTACCAGCGCCAACAACTGTACTGGCTTAGGGGCATTTATTAATAACGGGACGACGCTGCAGTCAAATGCAAATTTTAACATCCAGAGCGTGGCCGATGGTTCCATCGCAGCCCAAATTCGGGCGCGGGCTGGTCAGACTGCTGACTTGCTACAGTTCCGTAACTCTGGTGACACTACGGCACTGAGCGGCTTTACCGCCAATGGCAGCCTGTACTTTGTTGACCCAACTGGCGGTGAGACGGTCACGATCTCTGTGCAAAATGCCAGTATTAGTGCCAACCGTAGCATAACTCTGCCGAATGCTGATGGCGAAATCTGTACGACAAGTGGAAACTGCGTAGGCAACGGTGGCGCGGGTGACGTGTTCAAAAATGGCCAGACCGGTCCGCTGATCATCGGTACCAACGACAACACCAGCTTCTACCTGGAAACGAACAATGCTAACCGTATTGAAATCCAGGGCGATGGCGATGTCGACTTTGACTCGAACACATTATTTGTTGACGCCACCAATAACCGGATAGGAATTGGCAACACCGCGACTGGCGGTTATAAGTTGGAAGTATCTGGTAGTGGTTACTTTAGCGGTAACCTAACCGTTGGTGCTAACAGCGCGTTGGTCCTTACCGGCGGCACGACTGCTAACCGTCCTGGCTCACCGACTGAAGGCATGCTGTTCTTTGACACCGATACCAAACAACTCTTGGTCTACGGCGGCGGTGCCTGGCAGAACATGAGCCGTTCTAGCACCAAAGTTGTAGCAGCGTCTAACTCCCAGACCAAAGCTGGAGCGGACTACATTGCCGACGGTGAAGCGGTGGCTGGCACCGGCACCATAGATGGTGACCAGGTCCAGATCCAACAAGCTATCTCGGCCCTCCCGGCTGGCGGTGGCACAGTCTACCTGATGGAAGGCACCTATACGATTGACGCCAGTATCGTTATCCCATCCAACGTGACGCTAGCCGGTGCCGGTGCGGCTACCATCATCAAGTTAACCAATACTGGTGCTGGCAGCGTTGCCTTAAGCGCCATTCAGAACAGTGACCGGAACGGCTCCGCGCCATTTGATAGCCGCATAACGCTACGTGACTTCAAGCTTGATGGTAGTAATGGAACTAACACCAACGGCACCCAACACGGCATAGATTTATTGCGGGTAGGCGAGGGGACTGGCATTACCGCCACGCCTGGAGCCAAGATAACTAACATTTGGGCTGAAAACTTTCGCGCAGGTGGTTTCAACTTAGACATCTCCTCCAACAACACTCTCACCGGCAACACCGCCCAAGGTAGTGGTGTCGGTTTCGCTCTGGACACCTCCTCCAACAACACCCTCACTGGCAACACCGCCCAGGGTAATGATATTGATGGTTTCTCGCTCCTCTCCTCCTCCAACAACACCTTCACTGGCAACACCGCCCAGGGTAATAATAGGCATGGTTTCTCATTTTTCAGCTCTTCTTCCAACAACACCCTCACTGGCAACACCGCCCAAGGTAACGCTGGTGATGGCTTCTATGTTCTAAGCTCCTCCAACAACACCCTCACCGGCAACACCGCCCAGGCTAATGGCGATGGCTTCGACCTGGACACCTCCTCTGGTAACACCCTCACCGGCAACACCGCCCAGGGCAACGCTAATGTTGGATTGAAACTGGACACCTCTTCTAACGGTACTGTCACCGGTAATACCATCCGAGGCAACACTGTTACGGGCATTCGCCTAGATACGGCCAATAATAATGTTATTAGCAGCAACAAAGTCCATGACAATGGCGGCGCCACTACAAACGAGGGCATTCACCTCGTAAGCTCAGACTCCAACACCGTAACCGGCAACGACATCACCGACACGTCCTGTACCACTACTTGCTATGCCATCAATATTTCCAACAGCAGTTCCGACACCAACTACCTAGCCGATAACCGCTTTAGCAGTCCTGCCACCATCAACGACATCGGCACCGGTACCATCTACGGCGGCCAACTAACCGGTAACAGCGACTTTGTGCTGCAAGCCGCTAACGGGATTGGGATTGGTATTCTGTCTCCAACTGCAAGACTCCATATCCAAGCCAAATCTGGCAGCAACCAAGAAGGCCTGATCGTTAATAACTCAACCTCTACCGGCGCTATCTTTATAGCCCAGGACAATGGTTCGGCTGTCTTTACGATTGCTGATGGGGGTCTCGTTACAGCGACTAACAATATCATTGCTAATGCTTTTGTAGGAGATATTCATCGGAGTGCCAATACGAGCGGCGTTAATTCAACAGCACTGACACTCAAGTCAGGCAATGTTACTAGCGGTGCTTTCACCTCCGGTGATATCAATATTGATGTCGGCACCTCTACCGGTTCGCTGGGCACGCTTTTTGTTGGCAATACAGCCCCCGCCGCCGGGCAAACCCAGACCATCAGCATTGGTAATAGCAGCCAGAGTGTTGCCTCAACCATTGCCGTTAACATTCTATCCGGGACAGCCGGCACCAGTGGTACAGCAACGCTTAAACTGGCCAACAACGACCGTGTCACCCAAGTAGATATTGGTAATGTTGCCGCCGATGCCGCCCGTACGCTTAATCTATTTAGTGGCAACAATACCGTTGGTATAGATACCCTTAATATAGGGACAGGCAATACGACCGTGGCTGGCGGTAAGACCATTCACATTGGTGATGGCACACCAAGTGGCTCCGGTACAAACGTCATTACTATAGGCAGCATTGCCGCTTTGGCTAACACCACCACTATTCAAGGCGGCAACGGCGCTACCGCTATTAACATCCAAGCCGCAGCTTCGGGTAGCATTAATATAGGGACAACCAACAACAATGCTATTGTTATACCATCTTCGTTAACTGGCACAGTAAATACCTCAACCTACTTGTGCCGCAACAGCAGCGACCAATTAACAACTTGTCTTAGCACTGGCACTGGCTCAGCGTTCGTCCAGGGCGGTAATAGCTTCGCGGCCACAGCCGTACTTGGAACACTTGATGCCAACAACCTACAGTTTGTTACAGGTAGTGGTGGCCCTAATGTCCGCCTGACTATTGACCAAAGCAACAATGCCTACTTTGGCAATGGCGTTACAGCCGCTACTCCTAACGCTTTCGCCATCCGCGGTACTGGCAGCTCTACGGCTGGTACGGCGGGTGCAGCCCTAACTGTTGCTGGCGGGGCAGGTACAGCTACCGGTACAGGCAGTATTGGTGGAGATTTAGTCTTACAGGGTGGAGCTGGTGGCGCAGGCAGTACGGCCCGAGCCGGCGGTGCAATTACCCTCACTGGTGGCGCAGCCGCTGGAACAGGCACAGCCGTTGGCGGAGCCATTTCCATCCAAGGAGGGGCATCAGTCGGAACGACTACTGGCAGTGCGGTTACTATCACAGGTGGCGCGGGGATAGGCAGTAACCAAAACGGGGGCAATGTGACGATTCAGGGTGGTGCGCCTACCGGTACTGGGTCTAGAGGAAATGTCATACTACAGACCGCCACAGGTGGGAATGTGGGGGTTGGTACAACCGCTCCCACTTCTACCTTGCATGTTGTTGGACCAAATCAGTTAACGTCAAATACGCCGGCCGCCCAAACGTTAAGCGTTATTGGTGGTACTGGAGGAGCGGGAGGTGCTTCGGGAACCGGCAGCTTAATAAGCTTATTGGCAGGAGCCGGAGGTCTTAATATTACAGGGGTTGCGGGAAATGGAGGTGCGATTACCCTTACTGGAGGCACCGGTGGTGGATCAGATAGTGATAGTTCTGGCACAGCGGGCAACGGTGGCAACATTACTATCCAAGGAGGCACCGGAGGCGCTGATTTTGGATCATTACCTGTAGATGGCAATGGCGGAAACGTTTATATTGTTGGAGGCACTTCCGCGCAAGGTACTGCCGGTAATACTATCTTGGCACACAACGGTAGTATTTCGCTGGGCAACGTGGGGATAGGAACAGCAACAGTCGGCAGCAAACTAACCATAGTCGACACTTCCAACACCGCCGCATCCTTGTCTCTGACCAACAACAACACCACCACCATAGGCAATGGTGCCAACACTCTGGGTGTACTTGATCTGCAATCAACATCCCTGACAACCGGTAACTTTATGAATATAGAGACAAATGCTTTAACTACCGGAAGAGCTGTGAATATAACCTCTACTGGCACAGGCCTGACAAGTGGCAGTTTGCTAAGCGTTTCTTCAGCTACTACCGGTGCCGTTGCCACCAACGGCATCGTCTCTCTAAACGCCACTGGCAACTACACTAGCACCTCTAACGCAGGTTTACTAAATGTATCTGCCAATGCCACCACCGCCGGTACTGTCGCTAAGTTCTCTGGCACAGCCCTCACCACTGGCCAGATCCTTAATATTACCAGCGGTAGCTCCCTTACCACCGGCAACGCCATCAACTTGACTGGTGCTTCATATAACCCCGGCGCTGGCAATACGGGCAGCCTTATAAATGTTGCTTATACTAATGCCGCTACCAGTACATCCGGTACAGCCAACGTAATTGGCATCAACCTCCAGCCAACCTTAACAGCTACTGGCGCAAGCGGCACACATAATACGTATGGCGTATATGTCCAAGACTTAGCCGGTAGTCCAACCGGTGCCGGTACCCAAAACAACTATGGTATTCGAATCGGCAACCAGGGCAAAACCAATACAGAGATTTCTTACGGACTATACTTAGATAGCCAGACCGGGTCAACCAACAGTTATGCTGCAGCTTTCCTGGGAGGCAATGTTGGCATCGGCACAGCTACGCCTACCCAGATATTAACGCTTGGCGAGGGTGCTGACCGCACAATCAATGTTGAAACACGGGCTACTAACGCTGCCGGACGCAGTTTGACGGTGGTGGCAGGCACAGCCGGCTCAGGCGGAAGTGCTTTCGTTGGTGGTGCTTTGAGTCTTCAGGGTGGCGCTGCTGCCGGAACCGGTAACGCTAATGGCGGCAATGTCTCGGTTCAAGGTGGTGCAGGTGTTGGCACAGGCGTACAAGGCCTGGTGACATTATCTGCCACTTCATTCAATGCCTCCAGTACCCAATCTTTTGCCGGCGGCGGCGGTACTATCTCCCAGTCGGTGGTTGATACGTTTAGCGTGATTCCAATAAACGTTACAGCCGGTACGCCAACCATAATTTTGCCGGCACCAACTCAGAATGTGGTCGGTCGAATACTCTACCTGTCAGCTATCAACGGCTCAAACAGCTTTACAATTGCTCCGTCTGGCGGCGTGAACTTTGTATTGGGCGCCAATGCCAGTGCGACCTTTATGTGGAATGGCACGGGCTGGACAAACGCCGGTGTGGACAGTGGTTCAGCCAGCTTTATTTTGAACCAAATTAACACCCAGCAGGCCTCAGCTAACTTCTGGATTAGCGGTACTGGCAGGGCTGATACATCATTAATGACTCCGCTGGTAAAAACTCCAAATATTACGAGTGGCTCCAGCAACTCTTTGGATATTGCAATTCGGACAGGTGATATTACAACAGCCAGCTCCAATACCACCGGCAGTGTCACTATTAAAAGTGGTGATAGCTCAACGGGCAATAACAGTTCCGGAAATATCATTATTGATAGCGGAACAAAAAATGGTAGCGGTACAGCGGGTACTATTACCTTAGGAACTACCAACGCTAGTGCGCTTACCATTGCTAGGTTAGGTGTACTTACTAGAGTAGATGGCAACTTCACGCTTGGGGCCTCAGCTGGTTCCGGTACACTGCTCACTAATAACGGTGCTACCGTAAATACGACATTAGCGGTAGGAAACGACGCTGACGGAGGTGTATTGGGTGGTGGTTTGACAGCCGCTCAATCAGTTGATATTTATACAGCGATATCAGTTGCTCAAACTACTGCCAGTCAAACCATAACTATACCAACTCCCACAGCTAACACCACCTACGGGCGTCTCTTATATATAAGCAACATTGGTACTACTGGCTTCACTTTATTGGGCTCCTCGCTCAATCCAGGCACCACAGCTACCTTAGTATGGGCCAATGCCAACGGTGGTGCTGTCTGGACCTACGCAGGCGCCGACGGCAGTTCAATTAATAACCAGAACAGTGCTGATCAAACGGCTAACTTCCGGATATCTGGAACCGGCCGCGCTAACACTGGATTCCAGGCTCCATTGTATGATACGGCAACTGCTGTAGCCCTAGATATCGGTACCACAAACGCCACTGCTATCAATTTGAACCAAAATACTAGCATTGCGGCCACTAAGACGCTTACCGTAACTAGCGGGGCAACCAGTTTAACTGGCGCCACGACAGGTGATGCTTTAACAGTTAGTAACTCAACCAGTACTGGCAACATAGCCGTCTTCAAGGACAATAATACCGCCGTTCTAACTATTGCTGATGGCGGCGTAGCCACGTTTACTAACTCTGTTCTGTCGCCAAATGTAAATAACATCCGCTATGCCAATCAGTTTAGTGGCGCTGATGGTTGTGCCAAGATTGCGGCCGCTCTAGCTGATCTGCCTTCTACCGGCGGTACGGTTGATGCCCGTGGCTTGGAAGGAACCCAAGCTTGTGCCAGTAACCCATTCGCCAGTGTCACTAAGCCATACAAGGTGTTGCTTGGTCATGCTACCTATACGCTTGGAACGAACGTTGAATTTGTAACCTCAACTCCAAGCAGCGGTTCTCATATTATTGAAGGAATTGGTGACACGACCGTGTTGGTCTATTCAGACAACACCGGCCCGACATACAACTACATTAACCTCGCAAGCAATAGCATTTTACGCAACCTAAAGATTGATGCCACGGCCGTTACCAACGGCATCGTAGGTGATGTCTACAGTTCTAGCACCAGCAACATTACTATTGAGAATGTGACATTCATCGGTGGCGGTCATCACATTGGCCTTAGCCAAGTTAATGAGTTCATGGTTGATCACACTCGTCACTTGTCATTAACCGCAGTTACGGGCGGTGGCGGTGGTGTATATATAGACCAGTCTAGCAACGGTACTGTAAAGGATGTAACTGCTGGTGGCTTCACCATGCCTGCCGCTACCCAGGCCTTTGGCATTATTGTGGTCAAATCCTCCAGCTACGTTAAAGTGGTTAACCCAACCATCTACGACATTGACGGCACCACTATACCTACCTTTGGCGGTGTCGGCTTCACCGCATCGACCAACAGCAGTCTGACAGGAGGAACAATTAAAAATCTTAAAAACGGAGACGGTGTCTGGACTGAAGATGGTTCAACTGATATCAGTATCACAGGTACCGTTTCTACCGGTAATGGCAACACAGCCGGATCAGGCAGCTATTCCAACACTGGAGACGGCTTCGACATCTTTAATTCTGCCCGGATCAACCTTTCTAACTGTGTCGCCCGTAACAACGGCAACTTGACGGCCGAGAAGCACGTGAACATCGAAATCTTTACCTCGGCTGATGTCACGGTAGATAACTGTGAGGCTTCCGATGGCGGCCATCACGGTGTCACGGTCAACGGTTCCCCAAACACCAAGCTGAATGGTATACGTGCTAACCGCAACGGTTACAACGGGGTCCATGTGGTTAACTCATCTGGCACCGTCAATACTAGTGGCACAACTGTTACACGTACTGCCGGCTACTTCGGCCTAGCCTGGCCAGCCAACACCACCATCACTATTAACGGTGTTGCTTATAAGATTGCTTCGGTGACCAATCTAAACACACTTGTCTTAACCACCTCAGCTGGCACCCAAACTGGCGTCAGCTTTGCGGTTGAAAGCAGCATACAGGTTATTGGCGGCCAATTTAATGACAATGGTCTGGCCGGCATGAGCGACACGGTAGGTGTCTATATGGCGAATGCCTCAACCGGCCACATCGAAGGTGTTACAGCCACCGATACCCGAGCTAGCGGCTCCAAAACCCAAACCTATGGCATTAGGCTGGAAAATACCGCCCGGGCTACTCTTTTGACCAATAATTTGGGCGGCAACCTGACCGGAACTTTGCTTGATTCGCCTGGCACTAGCGCTGGTTTAACCGTAGATACTTCTACCAGCTCGCTGACGTCTTTGGGGCAACTTATGGTATTTAATGGTACGGCCGGTATACCTGGTTTCTCATTTACGAGTTCACCAACAACCGGTATCTATAGCCCGGCTGCGGATCATCTTGGTATTACGACTGCCGGCGTGGAACGTTTACGGGTGACCGATACCGGTAATGTGGGCATTGGTACCGGCGGCGGGGCGATTAGTGCCACTTTGCATGTCAATAACGCCAGCGGTAATGGCAAAATTGCCGTCGATGCACCTGTAGGCTCAAGTTCCCAACTATCCTGGTTCAAAGCCGGGGCAGAGAAGTGGACCATGTATGTGCCGCCCAATAGCAACGACCTGAGACTATATGATTCTGGCGATCGGGTCACTTTCCAGGCTGGTGGTAATGTCGGCATCGGCGACACTACGCCAGCGGCACTGCTGACTGTCGGCAATGGCGACTTGTTCCAAGTCTCCTCCGCCGGCCAGCTGACATTCAATGGCGTAGCCACGGATGTTACCACTGGTGCCAATGAAGACCTGACAGTTACAGCCAATGGCTCCGGCATCATTGACCTCAATGACACAGTCCGAGTTGGGACATTAGCTTCTGCCGATACGGATTCAGCTTATGTCTGCCGTGATGCTTCATCCGGCCAGTTCTCTACCTGTAACACTACAGGTAACGGAGTTGCTTTCGTCCAGGGCGGTAACGACTTTGGAGCAAACGCCATACTTGGCACAAACGGAGCTGGGCAAACCCTGAGCTTTGAAACTGCTGGTACAACCCGGCTGACTCTTGACGCAACAGGCAACCTGGCCTTCCAACAAGCATCTACTATAAGTACAAGCACCGGCGCACTAACCCTGCAGCCCAATGCTGGTAGCAACCTGAACGTCAATCTCTCCACCACTGGTGACTTCGCTGTCAACACCAACCAACTGTACGTGGATACTAGTACGGGATATGTCGGTATTGGCATTGCCAACCCTAGTGCTACTCTACACATCCTCAATTCTGCTGGCACTGCTGGTTTAAGGCTTGACACCAGTACTGCTAATAGCCAGGTCAACCTTGAGTTTGCCGACAACGGCACCCAGAAATGGGCTGTATATAAGGGTACTGGTCACGATCTTAACTTCTACGATTACACCGGTACCCCGGGTGATCGCCTAACTCTTCAATCGAGCACGGGAAACATCGGTGTTGGCGACAATACTCCAGCAGCCCTTTTCACTGTTGGTAATGGTGACAAGTTCCAGGTTAACTCAAGTGGTGATATTACAACTGCAGCTGGCGAGAACCTGAGCATCAATACCGGCACTACCGGCACGATAGCTATTGACACCGGTACCACTGGTGACATTAGTATTGGCACTGGAGCCAACGCCAAGACCATTACCTTGGGCAACACTACTGGCGCAACCGGCGTCGTGATCAACACCGGCACTAATGGCGTGAATATCGGTGACAATGCTAACACCAAAACCATCGACATAGGCGGCAATGATGCTGACGGTACGGACACTGTGAGGATTGCTACGAATGCTACCAGCGCTGACACTATCACGATTGGCTCTACCCACTCCTCCAGTATTGCGACCTTCAATGGCGGTGCTTACAACCTGAATATCCGTAACACAGGTATTGGCATCAATGCAACGGCTCCGACAACTGGCACGGTTGACCTGTTCTTTGGTGCCGGGGCAAACCGCCTTATCAACATCAACCAGGCTGCTGCCAGCACGGCTGGCAACAGCCTGACCATCGTAGCCGGCATGAGCGGCACGGGTGCTGTCAATGGCGGTGACCTCCTCCTCCAAGGTGGCGCTACTGGCGGTTCTGGCGTAACCGGCTCTGTTATCGTGAGGGCTAACGGCACAAATAGCACCTCCGCCTTTATAATCCAGCAATCCAATAACACGGCATTGCTGACAGCCGACACGACCAACAAACTAATAAAAATAGGTACCGGCACGCCGACCATCACCTCTGCCACGACTGGTGGCCTGTATGCCACCAACAGCATAGAACTGGCGGCCAGCGGCGTATTGCGCATTGGTAACACCACCGATGCCATCAGCTTTAATGACACTGGCGTCACCGGCGGCGTGGCTGGCAAACTCCGCTATAGTGGTACCGCCCGTAACACCAAGCTAATCAGCCTGATTCCTGAATACGCGGGGGCTACGCTGACCGGTACCGGTTCTGGCACCATGACCACCGACTTCTGCTCTGGCAGCTCCCGCCGGAATATTAACCCATCCATCTGTGCCGCCACTGAAGAACACAACTACTACTCGTGGACTGGAACAACAGGGGTACAAAGTTATGACATCTATGTGCGCTACCAGCTGCCAAGTGACTTTGACGGCTTCAACGCCAGCGACTCGGTCAAGATGATTGGCTGGCGCACTGACGGTAGCGATGGGACACCCAACTCCGTCACCCTTAGCCTCTACCAAGACAACGGCACCCAATGCGGTACTTCAACCAACGTCGCTACCGGCACTGCCGCCTGGAGCACCGCGCCGGTAGCACTGGACGGTGATGAAATGGCCTGTACCTTTACCGCTGGCGACACCGTCCTGTTCAAGGTAACGGTGCTGGCAAACGGCAGCGACTTTGTCCGGGCCGGCGAAATAACCTTTAATTACCTGAGTAAATTCTAATGAAAAATAATAACGGCCACGAGATTAAACAGGCAAGGGCAAGCAGGCTCCATAAAGCCGTGACTACGGATATCCTGGTTATGCCCGCAGTGGTCCAGAGTAACCAACGCCGGCTCTCCAGCCAACCCAAACGCAAACGCCGCCGCGACTACGCCAAAAAAATCATGAACGATCCATTCGTGTTTAATGTATAATAATCAATAACAAAGATAACCAAAAGGGTAATAAAATGAACAGCGTAATAAAAATAAACGATTTAATGCAAAAAGAAGTAAGCCGCAAAGAATTTTTGCGCTACCTTGGTTTAGCTCTACTGGCAGTTATTGGAATTACAAACTTAATCAATAATCTTCAAAACACACTATCCGGCGAGCGACAGAAGAAGCTTCAGTCAAATGGGTACGGTAGCAGCGTGTATGGGCGCTAAATAATTATCATGAACTTTTTATCTGTGATGCATTTCGCTCAAGTAAGCCAGGGCTACGGTTGTCAGGCGTACGGTGTAACTGACGCATACAATTCGTGTGCTGTTACGAACTCAGGTGGTTTGGCCAATACAGGCAATCCAGTCGCATTAGTGGTGTCTGTAGCGTTAATGGCTATTACCGCTGCGGTTATTATCCACTTTTGGCCAGCTCGTAAAAAATCCAAAGTCTAGTTAATCTAAACTTCCCATGCTACTATTTTTATAGTAAATGGTGGATGGAGACTATGAATAAACCCAAATTTTTTACGTATTTAGTTGCCTCGAAAAAAGCACATACCGGCACAACAAACACTAAGCCTAAAAATTCTTTACATAATGTTTCTAAAGCCTCCATTGATTCGAAAACAACTTCCTTAACGGAAATGAGCTCTTACGGCTACAGCAGTTACGGGGCGGCCGATAGTAAAACAACCTCTCATACCAAAAAGGCGGCAGATTAATGCCCCGCCTTCCAATCCCCGGCGGAGACCAAGGTAATTGGGGCGACATCCTCAATGACTACCTCAAAACGGAGCACAACGATGATGGCACGCATAAAGCCAGCGCCGTTCCCGATGCTTCTGGTACCACCAAAGGTAAACTGAAACTAGCCGGAGACTTAGGCGGTACAGCTGACTCACCCACAGTTCCGGCAGTAGGGGCTCATACCAGTGCCTCCAACAATGCCCACCCAGCCAGTGCTATTACGTTCACGCCCGCTGGCACCGTAGCGGCCACTGACGTCCAGGCAGCCATAGAAGAAGTCGCCAGTGAAGCTGGCAGTGGCGTGGCCCTATCTAATACTGCACCGTCGGCATTATCTGACCCGGCTAGTGCTGGTAGTGCCGGTACTGCCGCCCGAGCTGATCATGTCCATCCACTAACTGGACTAGCCACTGATACAGAGCTTAGTAACCATGCTACCGCAACAACCGGCATTCATGGTGTTGGCGCTTCAAGCGTAGAGAGTACCAGCGGTTCCCAGGCAAAAGTCGATACCCATAACTCAGACACCACTTCTGTTCATGGCGTTGCCGACACCAGTTTACTTGAAACCACCACCGGATCACAGGCCAAGGTAGATGCCCATGCCGGGGCGGCTGATCCGCATACTGGGTACCAGAAGGAGAGTGAGAAAGGTGCAGCCAGTGGCTATGCCAGCCTGGACTCAGGCACCAAAGTGCCAACAACCGAACTCGGCGGTGCAGGCGCAGACAATACCAAGTTCCTACGTGGCGACCAAATCTGGGCAGTACCGAGTGGGGGCGGGGCACCGGCGGATGCAAGCTATGTGGTGACCAGCTCAAACCCAACGCTCACTAATGAAGTTACACTTGCCCAAATTTTAGGATCGGGGCTGACAGCTAGCCGACCGGCACCAAGCGCTTCAAATATGGATTATTATTGGTTTACCACCGATGATGACGGTGGAACTCTCCATCAATCCAATGGCGTTGCTTGGGTACCCCGGGCGGCTGGACTAACAGAAGCACCTGCTAATCACGCCTCGCGACATATGGCAGGGGGGGCGGACTCGTGGACACAATTTGTGCGTAAGACGATAGACCTGCCAGCTATCACATCAAATACCGCTCCGGCGGATGATCCGCACCTGTTTTTTGCGGTGGCTGCCAATGAAGTATGGCGGGTTGAGTTTACGCTTTATTATGAAGCCGGAGTGACAGGCGACCTGTCTTGTACTTTAACGGTTCCTTCCGGCACTAACGGACGCTGTGGGATCCATGGGCTTGGTATTTTTGCTACATCAGGCTTCTCCAGTGATACAGCCGTTCTCAAGTCTGGTGATTTGACTGCGACACTTCCCACCGGTGGAGCAGGAGCAGGGGTTAATTTAATGGCTGTTATTAAAGCTATTATTAGAGTGTCTGCAACGGGTGGTAATGTGCGGCTGCGCTTTGCACAGCGGCAGACCGATACCGTCGGAACCATCGTTTATGCTGATTCAGAACTATATGCGGTCAGGGTAGCCTAGTGGCCAGGGAAAACGTGATCTTGATAATTGTCGATGACGCATTGCTGGACATTTGGGCAAGGATGACTTATTTGGATAGCCTACCGGACGGGCACTGGGTAAAGTTTAGCCGGGCAGTGGTTAATTATCCGGTTTGCGCCATTAGCAGGGCTAATATTTTTACAGGACGACGGCGGTCCAACCTTGGCGCCAATCCACCATCAGACAGCCCCTACTATCATGGAGGTCCAGCTGACAGCAGTGTGGTTGGAACTATGGCGCACTGGGATGCTAACCTTGGCGGCGAACATATGATGCCACGCTGGCTGCAGAAAGCTGGTTATTTCACGGCTTGTTATGGCAAATACCTCAATATATACCCTTGGAACAAGGGTGATTCATATATTCCCATTGGTTGGAATGATTGGAAAGTCTGGCTGGACGATTCCGGCTTGGGCGGAAGTCATGCTAACCATAAGGGCCCTGGCTTTCTTGATTACTATATGAACATTAATGGTGCAGAAAGCCACCTTAGCAGCGCCGATAGCTGGACGAGCGTGGGTGCTGATGATACCGGACGTCAGATATCGACCGATTACTCTACCGACAGAATCAACAGTATGATCAATAAATTCTTAACCAGCTATTTGAAGCAACCATTTTATTTGCATATAGGACTTTTTGCTGTCAAGCAACCTCATGCTGGCTCTGCGGATCCGTTAGGCTCTGCCCAAAGGCACCGGGCTACACCGTACACGCCAGAGCGGCCACCATCATTTAATGAGGCCGATATTAGCGACAAATCTGGCTGGCTGAATACCTACAAGCCGACTCAAGCTAACCTGGCCCAGGAAACAGCCTGGGATGATGACCAAATGGAACGGTGGCGGACTGCTTTAGCTATTGATGAACTCGTTCGTGACCTGATTACGACACTTAAAGTGTTAAACATTTATGACCGCACTTGCATTATCGTTACAACCGAACACTCTAATTTACAGGGCCATCACCGGCTGGATGCCAAAGGTGTACCGTATGAAGCAGCTATCACTACTCCTATGTATGTCCGTCATCCCGACGCACCGATCGGCAATCTCATTAGCGATGCCATGGTGTCTACAATTGATATTGCTCCCACCTTTTTGGAAATGGCTCAAACCAGGCCTTCGCGACCTATGGACGGTATGAGTTTTTTGCCTTTAATTGATGGCCGGTTAACGGAGCCGCAGTGGCGACAGGCTGCTATGTTCGAATGGGTCAATAACTCGTCGGTTAGTAGTGCAATACCATCATATAAAGGTATACGAACACACGATTACAAATATATAGAATTTGAAGCCTTAGGAGTGAATCCGGCATCGGTCGAGCTCTACGATTTATCTGGGGTTATTACTTCACCAGCAGATACCGATGAGATGGTAAACCAGGCCAATAACCCTTTGTACGCCGCGGTAAAGGCCGACCTTGCACAACAACTTGAAAAATTAAGGACTTAAAAATGTTTAAAGCGTCTGCCACTTATCTTGCACAAAAGGCTCAGGAATATCCTTATGTTATTATTGTCATATACTTTATTGAGAGGCTAAACTTGAATAGTCAGTTGTGTAGTGAGGATAGGATTAATGTCAGGAATCATCTTTTGTTGTCAGTAAGCTCACCAGAGGCCACCCTCTAATGCCCCGCCTTCCAATCCCCGGCGGAGACCAAGGTAATTGGGGCGACATCCTCAATGACTACCTCAAAACGGAGCACAACGATGATGGCACGCATAAAGCCAGCGCCGTTCCCGATGCTTCTGGTACCACCAAAGGTAAACTGAAACTAGCCGGAGACTTAGGCGGTACAGCTGACTCACCCACAGTTCCGGCAGTAGGGGCTCATACCAGTGCCTCCAACAATGCCCACCCAGCCAGTGCTATTACGTTCACGCCCGCTGGCACCGTAGCGGCCACTGACGTCCAGGCAGCCATAGAAGAAGTCGCCAGTGAAGCTGGCAGTGGCGTGGCCCTATCTAATACTGCACCGTCGGCATTATCTGACCCGGCTAGTGCTGGTAGTGCCGGTACTGCCGCCCGAGCTGATCATGTCCATCCACTAACTGGACTAGCCACTGATACAGAGCTTAGTAACCATGCTACCGCAACAACCGGCATTCATGGTGTTGGCGCTTCAAGCGTAGAGAGTACCAGCGGTTCCCAGGCAAAAGTCGATACCCATAACTCAGACACCACTTCTGTTCATGGCGTTGCCGACACCAGTTTACTTGAAACCACCACCGGATCACAGGCCAAGGTAGATGCCCATGCCGGGGCGGCTGATCCGCATACTGGGTACCAGAAGGAGAGTGAGAAAGGTGCAGCCAGTGGCTATGCCAGCCTGGACTCAGGCACCAAAGTGCCAACAACCGAACTCGGCGGTGCAGGCGCAGACAATACCAAGTTCCTACGTGGCGACCAGAGCTGGGCAGTGCCGAGTGGGGGAGCGCCCCCCGACGCTACTTATATTACTACTACTTCAGACGCTACTTTAAGTGCCGAAAAAGTTTTGGGAGCAGATATTATTATGCGTGGTACGCTGGCAGCTAGACCGGCGGCCGGTACAGCTGGCCGAATATACGTAACCACCGATGACATCCAGGCTGCCTATAGGGACAATGGCTCTTCCTGGGACCAAATAACACTTGGCCAGAATGAGCCGGCGCTCCAAAGGGTAGCTAAAGCCGGTACGCTCGTCGGTACGCGGCATCGCGTTAATTTTATAGAAGGCTCAAATGTTACGCTAACCGTAGCCGATGATGGCCCTGGCGATGAAGTCGACGTAACAATCGCGGCAAGTGGCGGAGGTGGTTCGGGGTGGGAATTACTAGGGTCGGCATTTTTATCCGGCAATGCTAATACCGTTGGAGCTGTTACTATTGCAGCTCGCGATATTTTGCAGATTGTTATCCGCCTGACTGGTTACGATGTAGCGGATATCCCGGCGTTACAATTTAACTCGGATCCCGGAACAAACTACTGCGACAGGCATTTAAACGCGAATGCCGGTTCCGCTACTTTTGGTAATGTTGAGAGACTATCCGCGGACCGCCTGTCTTTGTCGTTTGGTAACGGTACAAGGCCACGGACAATAACAGTTACGGTTAACAATCATGTATCTACCAATAAATCCGCTTCAATCGTGGTTGGTTCAGGCTCTAGTTCCGCCGCCGCCGCGCCGCTCCTGCAATTAGGCTCCGGTATGTGGGCTAACACCTCAGCTCAAATAACACAGGTACAACTGATTACGCAGGGCGCAAACAATATGCTGGCGGGAACAGGGCTATTAGTGTTTGGAAAGAATCTGTAAATGGCATTTTCATTAATTCATTTTCCTAAATTTTATTTTAATCTTAGTGTTTGCGCTGCCAGCCGCGTGACCATGTTTACCGGTCTGCACGCGTCACATCATGGCGTATGGGGAAACTCACTGGCTGTTGACTGGACGGATGGCGGGGGCGAACAAGACGCGCTTGGCGTTTGGTTACAGGCGGCAGGCTACAAAACGGCCCTTTTTGGAAAATACCTCAACCGTGTGGTTACGGACAACTATGTGGCCAATGGCTATGATGAGTTTAGGGGTATGGTCGATGATTCCAACCTTGGGGGGATCCATGCGGATCATGGCATGCGCTACGTGAACTTCTGGCTAAGCATCAACGGGACTTTTACTCAAATTACAAGTGGTGATACATGGACTGGATCCGATAAAGTCGGCTACACGCCCGCTGCCGCCGCGGCTCGGATCGGAGCCGGTAACAGCGGCTATCAAACGGATTGGCTGAATCGCCGTACTCAACTTTACCTTGACACCGCCACGGAGCCTTTTTATCTTGATCTAGCACTTTGGTCGCCGCATAGTGAAGCATCGGCAGGTAATTTAGCCGTTCCGGCCACGCGCCACGCATCCATACCATTTACGCCTGAACACGATCCTAATTGGGACGAAGCTGACATTATTGATAAACCCAAATGGCTCCGCGATACGGTACCGTCGCAAATGACCGGTTCTCAACAAGCTTACGCCGATGATTACCAGGTAGCTGCCTGGCAGGCGGCATTGGGTGTGGATGAACTTTTGTACGATGTTGTGGCTAAATTAACCGGCCTGGGTATGATCGATCGCACCATTATCATGCTGGTGGCTGACAATGGCGCCATGGACGGTGGCCATCGCCTGACATTTCAAACGGCTGGTAGTGTTAAGAATGTGCCCTACGAGGAGTCAGCTCATTCCCAGTTATTCGTGCATTATCCGGCTTATTCCGGGCGTCACAACGTCATTATGATAAAAATGGATGATACAGCGCCTCGGGTATTTTCAGAGATGCCTTGGCTGCAGTCGCAAATTACAGCCACCAATATGGCACTGATTGGCAACATAGATATCGTCCCTACTATTTGTGATGCTGCTAAGGCAAAACCAACTCTCCGTCCCGACGGGATGAGTCTAGTACCTTTGCTTGACGGACGCGTCGCGCCGGTTAATTTTCGGGATCAGCTCCTCATAGAATACGATCCGGCTGAAGGGGCCACCATTGCCGAATTGCCTACTTTTGCGGCGGTTATTACGGCTTCCGGCACAAAATACATACGTTATTCTCCCCACGCGGGTGATCCTAGCGAGGATGAGCATTATGAGCTGAGCGCTGATTCTGCCGAGCTTATCAACGCCGTCGGGACTTTGACGGCAACCCAGCGCAGTAGCCTTGACGCGCGGGTAGAAAGCCTAAAGGCAGGCTAAATTCGCCAATACTAACCTTAACCAGAGAGTAGATTAGTATATTTAACCCGAGCTCGACATAAGGTCGAGCTCTTTTAAAGAAGGGAAACCCTGGGTTTCAAAAAGGTTTTCCGCAACTTTCGTAGCCGGGAAATCAAAGATTTTTCGGTAGATTCATCCCTTCCAAGGACACTGTTTTTAGCAAGTAAATTGCTAAAAACAGTGGTTGTTGTGTTGAGCTGGGGTTATTTACAATGATTTCTAAATAATCCTGTATTTGTCCACTGACCCCGATGAATTAGCAAACAAGACCAATGACGACGCCTATGCTAACGTCAAAGCTGACCTGGCCGCCCGTCTTGTGCAGCTTAAAAAAAAGCTGCTGCTATCTAGCCGTCTACATAATAGGCCTCTTTCATAACCCCACCTTATCAATACCGATTTTCAGGGCAATCAGCCATTTTTCCGCCCCAAATAGTAGCTATGCTACAATTCAAGCCGTAAAACTGCCTGCTCACTCCTGAAAACAGCTATTGCCAACAGATGGGGTTATGAAAGAGGGCTAATTTAAAACGAGTTCTAGTTTGTTTTTGATCTACTCAAAAGCCATACTATCCGAGACCATACCATCTGGGAGGGGTTCAAGGCTAAAAACTAATTTCACTACCCCACCAAAACCAAGTACTCCTTTACTTTCAGGAACCGCTTCAACACTTCCAGCGCCCCAGTTTTCTGGATCGCCCGTTAAATCGTCGAGAATAGTTAAATTCCCGTGCGATTTGTTCGGCGTGCGCCTCTCGCTATCAGGTAAAAATTCAACATCCATGCCTAACGGTCCGCCAAGAGGTGGAGTTATTCTAACAATTCCCCCTTCTCGGCATAATCTGTTAGCAATCCCCCTACGGACCTGTACATCGCCCAAATGAATTGCAACGGGGAGAGTGTTAAAATCAGTCATAAACCATATAGTAACACATACTTACATATAAAAATCTATAAAACTTTTGAGTCTCAATTAGACTTTTTTGGCAATATGATTATAATTATGGTAAGTATAAGTGAAAGGCAATGAAAAGGAACAAATATGTTTGGACTTGGTTTACCAGAACTCATAATTATCTTAGTTATTTTATTGTTGCTCTTCGGCAGTACAAAGTTACCTAAATTATCTCGAAGCATTGGCCAGTCGGCCAAAGAACTACGTGATGGATTCGCGGGTGATGATAAAAAAGACGAAAAGAAAGATCAGTCAACAAAAGAAAGCTAAAAGGAGAAAAACGTGAATGGTGCAGAAAGCGCTATTCGGAAGCCATTTATAGAGCATGTCTATGAGCTAAGAAAGCGTGCTCTTATTTCAGTGCTGGCCATTATGGCAGGCGGCCTAGCAGGGTACATGATACACGAAAGTTTGCTTAACGTTATCCAAAAGCCCCTTGGTCAGACATTATTTTATACATCACCGACAGGGGGATTTAGTTTTATATTCAAGCTTTGCTTGCTTTTTGGTTTAGTAGTAGCACTGCCGGTGATAGTCTATCAATTACTGAAGTTCTTAAGCCCGCTTATAAAGCAGGTAACCAAACGCTTTATATTGTTATGTTTATTGTGCTCTGTTTTTTTGGCAATAATTGGGGTTTTGTTTGCCTATTTTATAAGTCTACCGGCAGCATTACATTTTCTGACAAGTTTTGGCGGCCAAGACATTCAGGCTTTGATTACCGCTGATGCCTATTTTAACTTTGCCTTGGCTTATATTGGCGGGTTCGCGGTGTTATTTCAGCTGCCGCTTATTTTACTACTCATTAATAGAGCTAAACCGCTAAAGCCTGGCCCATTAATGCGCTTCCAGCGATATGTTTTACTCGGCAGTTTTATAATTGCGGCAGTATTAACGCCGACGCCTGATCCAATCAACCAAGCTATGATGGCCGTACCGGTCATATTACTTTACCAAATTTCTATAGTATTAATTTGGCTGGTAAATATGAAGCCAAAAAAACACGGTCAGACCACGGCCATTATCGAATCTTCGCCAAGTTCTAAACCTTTTCACCCGGTTTTGACTCCAATACAGTCCCCGGCTCAGCAGAACGTAGTCCATACTACATCCATCCAAACTAAATTTATAGATATAATGCCAGGAACATCTCGTGTTAGCAGAAACGCTAGCTTTAGCAGCCAACCCATTGCTGTCAAACATAACGTACTAACTCATGTACCCCCAGGACGATTAATCGACATGGTCAAAACTTGATAGCAAGCCAATTATGACTAAATTTCCTATAGCTTACTAAGCATCCCTCGTTTAAAATAGTGTACCAACGCCAAAAAAATCATGAATGACCCAGTCATTTTTTCCGTTTAAGGCATTGAAGATTAAACAGGAAACAGGAAAGAAGGAGCGGGGAACGGATCAAGCGGCAGCTATTTGAGATTTGAATCGTTGAATTTTAGTCCAAAGCAACTTAGCTAGTTCTTCGCCTATCTGGGATGCTAAGACAATCTCAGCTGGTGTCAAGTAAGTTTCAGTAACGGCAAAATCCAGCAGATACAACGATTCTTTCAACGAGCCAAACGCAATAATTAAGAACTGGGTTTCAGACTTTACAGACTGTCGAGCATAACCTTCGATAATATTAAGCGGGACAGAAAGTCCAGCCCTCCGAAGCTGAGATGTTAAGCCAAATTTCTCGTCTGGCGGTAATTTACGCCACAATTTATAAACGGCATGCGCATATTGATCGGCTTTAACCTTTAAAATGTCTTTTTGCTACATCTTCAAAGCTTATCAGCCATTCTATGGAGAACAAAGTCCACTTTGCTGTCTACCGCTGATTCCTTCTCCCTGTTTCCTGCTTCATGATTCCTATTAATGATGTGCTAATAGAAAAACTATTGATAATTGTTAAATTTTCTATTAGAATCCATATGGAGGATCAAATTATGAGCACAGTAACGGTAAGTTTCTCGTTGGATGAGGAAACCAAAAAAGCTATTGACCAGATGGCAAAGCAGTCCAAAAAATCACGTAGCGACATACTGCGCGACATGGCACGCAATTACCAGATGCGTCAAGATTGGAAGTCCCTGCAAAACTATGCCCAAGCCAAGGCTAGAGAATTTAATCTTCAAACAGAAGACGACATCGAAAAATTCCTGGGCTAGCAGGCATTATTTATGAAAATTGTATTTGATACCAACTGCTACTACGCGGCAGCTGCTCAGCCGCAGGGTTACATGGCTGTTTGGCTAGAGCACTTGCTTAATGGTTCTGGTGGGTTTGATTTATTTGTATCACCGGAAATATTAGCAGAGGTTCAGAGTAAGCTTGAATCAAAATTGGGCTATTCGCCCAAACGTAGCGTGCAATTCAGGCTTTTTATTGAGCAACTTGCGACAGTAGTTTATCCAACTAGTCGTCTGCAAGTAGTACGTGACAAGGATGATAACAAAATTTTAGAGTGCGCCCTGGAAGCCAAGGCTCATATTGTCATTACTATGGACAAAGACCTGCTGGATTTGAAGGATTTTGACGGTATCAAAATAGACCACCCACGGATGCTTAAGTATTGGTTTAAGGACTCAAAATAATAAAGCTGATAGCTGGAATGTTGTGATAAGATATTTGTATGAGTCAAGGGGAAATTACCAAACCATCCAAGCACATAAAGCACCTAACGTTTTCCCATAAAGATTTGATTCTACTTAGCCAAAGACTTGAAAGGCTGGAACAAGCAATTTATTACCTAGCGCAGGAAACCGGCGTGAAGCTCAAATTTGATTTTTAGTATATTGAGCTCAACTATAGGAAGAAAATCACAAGGCACAAGGCCCATCCATAACGAATGTCTATACGTCATAAAAAATATATTTATGTGCTGATTGCTGGCTTAATCCTTTTGATTGCAGGCATCAGTTTTTCTGCAGCCAAAAATGACACGCCAGCGCAAACCCTAGAAGCCGGGAGCTACGAAGCTGCCGTGAGCAGGGGGCTGGAATATTTGCGGAACAATGAGAGTAAGGTGTCACCATTGCAGTGGCTAATGTTGGATTATTTACAACGCAAATTTGAGCTTGATACGTACTTTAGCGCAGCCACGAAAACTATCAAACCACCAGAAACCGAACCAGACGCCTCTGATTTCCGAATCCATAGCCGAATTGCTTACCCTGACAAACTGGTAGATTCATTGCCCTTGGACGGCGCATCGCCAATGCGCCAAATGATGATGGCGGCCACGCATTGTGACCGTATTCCTTTACCACAACATTTTGATGAGCTTTTGCGGAAAAATATAGAAGCCGGTGGCTACGATCTGACGCATGTGGCCTACAGCCTTGAACGCATGCAAGAAAACGGCTGCCCACTCCCCGATAAACAAGACAAACAAATACGCGAACAGGTAGCGGGCCGTATTGCTGCTCTCGTCACTGCTCCGAATACCTCGCCGGATTTACGCTACGAGGCAATTACGTTTCTGATGCATATGCGGCGGCGTGATTTGGTCAAACCTGAATGGATAGACCAAATAGTAGCAGAGCAACAAAGTGACGGTGGATGGAAAGTTACTAAAAACGCCCAGGCCAGCAATGACCATGCGACCTTTCTGGCCGTATGGGGCATACTTGAATATTCCCATTCTGATGCTCGCTCGGAGCCGGTATTGCGCAGGATTGGGAACAGGTAACAGGAAGAAGAGAACAAAAAGGTTAGTGTTATCTGAAGCGTGTTTCCTGGTATAATTAACAATAAGCAATTTACTAGGGGTAGAACAAACAAATGGATGAGGTGCCGAAAAAGCAGCCAAACCGGGATTTTCGCGATAAGCCAAGGCCCAAAGATTGGCCGTATGGTTATGAGCAGCGACCATCCGGACAGCACATCAGACCGCGCGTAAATACATCAGGCGTACATTCAAATACTAATCACCCGTACCAAAACGCTCACAAACAGCAGCCTGCGCAAACCATTCCATGGTCGTACCCTGGAAAGCCTGGAAAGTTAGCTGGAAGTTCAAAAAAGACAAGTCCTGGGCTGAAATTACGTACAAAACTACGCGATTTCAGGCTGGCTAAACGTAGCCAGCGTAGCCAAAAAACTTTTAGGAAAAAGCTGTTATTAGCGCCGGCATTGTTCATGCTTATTCTGGTGGCTTCACTTATTGGTACTAATTTTATTAGCAATCCACAGCAGGCTGAGGCGGCAATTGGCATACGTGGCATAAATTCAGGCAGCGGTACCACCGGCACTAGCCAAAATGTAGCACCCAATGCCAGTACTAAAGACGGCGATGTCATGATCGCTACACTGTTCAATGGGGCTGCTCCCGGAACCGTTACTGCTCCCGGCGGCTGGACGTCTTTTGGCGCTACTTGCACGAGCGGTTCCGGTGAGGCTGTAACCACGCTAAGGTTTTGGTGGCGCAAATATGTCACCACTGACACAAACTGGACATGGAGCTGGGGAAACAGCGGTCCGTACGAGGTGTCGATTAGCAGCTATTCCGGCGTCAACAATACTACACCCATCCACGCTACCCCAGGCACATTCTGTAGTACCGGTACCGGTACATCACTGACAGCAGGTAGTATTACCACTACCGTCACCAATACTATGGTCGTGGGAGCGTGGAGTACGGGTAATGGCAATAGTGGCACGACTCATAACATTAACCCATCTCCCGCCACTGAACAGTTTGCCCAGAGCGGAAGCTATAGCTATAGCTGTGGTCTTATCTGTACCAATACTAAACAGTACGATTATAGCTATAGCGATTCTACCGAAGCTGCGGCCGGCACCTTTTCACGCACAGCTTCTTTAAATGTATCCAGTCCTTGGACGGGTACCAACTTTGCTCTTGCTCCGGCCACTGATCCATCTTTGGAACAGGCGGCTTATCGTTGGCTGACTAATGCCGACTCAGTAACGCCCGGTGCGGCTCTGGCCGCTACCAATACGGCTATTACTAATGTCAAGCTGGGCGACGTTGTTCGTCTGAGAATGCTCTTGCACGTCAGTACGGCTGAGTTGCAAGTAGACCTGGTTCAGTACAAACTAAAATTTGCCACCAAAGTGGGTGGGGCCTGCGGCGGTGGCGATGAAACCTTTAGCGATGTTGCGACTGCATCTGGGGCGATCCGCTATTTTAATAACACTAGCGGCGGGGCGGCGGATGGCGCCACAATTGCCACCACGGCAAATGACCCGTCACACTCTGGGCATACCATAGTTGCTCATACTTATGAAGAGGCCAACAACTTTTCGACGCGCTTGCTGACACCGTCTGGCCAGGACGCTATGTGGGACTTTGCGCTAACTAATAACTCGGCGCCAAACAATACTACATACTGCTTCAAAATGACCACCTCAGGTGATGCAGACATCAATACCTATACCGTCTATCCAGAACTTACTAGCATTAATATTGGCTACGAGGCCTCAGCTTATCGCTGGTTTGATAACGCCGATAGTACTACGCCTGGCACTACCTTGGCGGCGCAGGATACAGCAGTCACCCAGGTAAATACGAATGCGAATTTTCGGTTGCGCATGCTTATTCACAACAGCGGCACTGACGCGATTCCGGTGGCCTATGAAGACTTAAAGCTTCAGTTTGCCGTGCAGTCTGGCGGTTCCTGCTCAGCCACGCCGACAGGTAGTTATGGTGATGTCGCTACTGCCTCCGGGAATATAAGGTACCTAAATAATGCCACACCAGCGGATAATGCCACTGCAGTAACGGATGCTGGCGACCCGACACATAGCGGACACACCAAGGTTATGCAATATTACAAAGAGGCTAATAATTTTACTACCCGAGCCAGTTTGCCAGCAGGGCAGGATGGTCTGTGGGATTTTGCCCTGAACAACTTTTCAGCCCCGTTTGGTACGGTCTATTGTTTTAGAGCCGTCAAGGCCGCAGATGGAGCGCTGATTACAAACACTGTCTACCCCCAGCTGACCATCGTCAATCCAAATTTCGAGCAGGCAGCTTACCGCTGGTATAACGGTTCGCTTTCCGCTACTCCTCCCGGCAGTCCGCTGGCGGCCAATAATACTCCGGCCACAAACCTTGGTCTTATCAGCAGCTTTCGTTTACGCATGCTGATGCATATTTCCAACGACCCCATTTTTAGCGGTACGGACTCATTTAACCTGGAATATGCTACTAAGTCAGGCGGTACTTGCGGTAGCTATAGCGCTGTAACTAGTTCTGGTGCTGTACGGTGGGAAACAATTGCTCCCTCTGACGGGAGCTCTATAAGTACAACCGCCAATGACCCTACCCATGGTTCGGATACGAAAATTCCACAAACCTTTGAAACCGCCAACTCGGCTCCTATAGTATCCCAAACTAATGCAGGGCAGGACGCCATGTGGGATTTTGCCCTGCAGACTGTTTCGGCCCCATTGAGGACAACGTATTGCTTTCGATTGGTTCGAACTAGCGGAGGGTCAACAACTTATACCGTTACGCCAGAAATTACCACTATTGATCCCCGATACGAACAATCAGCTTACCGCTGGCTGACTAATGCTGATTCAACCACACCAGGCGCGGCTCTGGCCGCCAACAATACTCCTGTTACAGACATTAGCCAAAACACGATCGTACGTTTGCGCATGTTGGTTCATGTCTCGAATTTTACACATACTACCGGACTCGAAACTTTTAAACTGCAGTTCGCGCAGAAGTCCGGCACCTGTGACGTTGCCTTTACTGGCGAAACCTATGCCGACCTAGCTACGGGTTCGGGAGCCATTCGTTACTATAATAATACTACCCCCGCGGACGGAGCGGCCATTTCCACTAATGCAGGTGACCCTTCGCATGGATCAGATACCATACGGGCGCAGACCTACGAAGAAGCCAATAACTTTACCAGTACATCTCAGGTAGCAGTTGGCGAAGACGCCATGTGGGATTTTGCCATTCAAAACTTCTCAGCAGTCCAAAACACTTCATGGTGCTTCAGGTTAATCAAGACAGACGGTACAGCTGATTTTACCACCAGTGGCGGGTCATATACTCAAATTGCCGAACTCAATACCGCCCCCTCGCTATTAAACCAATCCGCCTACCGCTGGTTTCAGAATGTTAACATTGCAGATATGCTGACAATAACTAACAATCCTACCGCATCAGCGCTCGATAGCATTAATGACACGGCTCTGGACACGACAGGTGGCTATATATATTTAGCCGGTCACGAGAATAACAAATGGCGCATCGAAAAACGAAAAATACTAGACGCAGAACTATGCGGTGCCGCTGAATGCGGTACGCAGTTCGGTACTAACGGAGTAGTAACTGAAGACGTTGCCAGCAGTACGGACGAAAAAATTACCGCCATAGCTATTGATGCGAGTGGAGGCTTCATGTACCTAGCTGGCTACGATTCCGCCGGGGCGGCTAGCACTCCGCAGTGGCGCATCGAAAAACGCAACCTAAGCGACGGGGCGCTAGTAAATGCTTTTGATACCAACGGGATTCTAACTGAAGATGTTGCCAGCAGTACAGATGAAAAGATCAATTCCATCGTTATTGATACGAGCGGGGGACATATGTATTTGAACGGCTACGATTCCGCCGGAGCTAACAGCGGACAGGAGTGGCGCATCGAAAAACGCAACCTAAGCGACGGGGCGCTAGTAAATGCTTTTGATACCGATGGTATCATCACCGAGGATCTTTCTACTGGCGGTACAAAAGCCGAACAAGCCACCGCGATAGTTCTAGATGTTAGCGGGGGCAATTTGTACGTCGGCGGCTTTGATGGGAGTCCGCCAGGCGCGGGTTCTTCTACTTGGAGAGCTGAAAAACGCAGTATGAGTAGTGGGGCATTTGGTAGCGGATTCGGCAATCATGATTCTACTGATTGCAACAACAGTGGTACCGGCACAGCCGTCTATTGCGTTGACCCTCAAACCGGCGGTAACACCGATGACCGTATAAGTGCTCTAGCAATTGACTCAACCTATATTTTTATAACGGGAAGCGATACCAACGGTGGCGGGCAGTGGCGGGCTGACCGTATTACATTATCAAACAATACAATCACTCCTCAGCTGGTTAATGAGAACCCGTCTGGCGGGGTTGATCTCATTAAAGATATATACTCTGACGCTACTTACCTTTATCTTGTAGGTTATGATTCTGCCGACACTGATAAGCAGTGGCTTATTGAAAAACGCAAAGTCAGCAGCGGTAACCTTTGCACCGCGGCCGAGTGCACTACGGCCTTTGATACTGACGGTATTATCCAGGTTAACCCCTCGGGTACGCTGGATGATGAAGCCTTGACTATTTTGGTCGATACTACTAATGCCAGAATGTATACCGCGGGTTATGATCAAACACCGGCTTCTGGCGATACCCAATGGCGGATAGAAAAACGAAAAACCCTTGATGGCAGCAGGGGCTGGGAACCGCCTAATGCCCTAGTGGCACAAGACACCAAGACAACACTTATATCTGGCGTAAAATTCCGTTTGCGCATGACAGCTCATGTATCAGGCGAGAATATGGCCATCAACGCTGAAACTCTTAAGCTGCAAATGGCACAAAAAATCGGCACCTGCGACAGTGGTTTTGTGGGCGAAACCTATGCTGATGTGGGCACCAGCGGGGGCGACATCTCATATTATAATAATACCAACATAGCTGATGCCGCCAGTTCGGTAAGCATCGAGGGTGATCCGTCCCATTCTGGACATACAAATATACCTGAAACCTACGAGGAAGCCAACAACTTTACATTCCCGATTGCTGTTAATGCTGGCCAAGACGCTTTGTGGGACTTTGCTCTGATAGATAACTCGGCATTTGGTAATTACTGTTTCCGTATTGTTAAAAGTGATGGCAATGTACTTGGTGCCTACAGCGTAATACCCGAAGTTGTCTTCTGCGACCGCCCCAAAACCGAAAACCTGATCCGCCACGGCAACTTCTTCTGCGACGACGGTAAAAAGAAACTCTACTGGAACTAAGAACAAAAAATACCAAACCTAGAGAACCTAGAGGACTGTCCTTTAACAGATGCAATAAATGTGCAGCTGTGGTACAATCTTGATATGCCCTCCCGAAATATCCTTAGAGCTGATGCCGCGGAATCTTACTATCATGTCTACGCGCGCGGAGCGAGCAAACAACCTATTTTTCTAGAAAAAATAGATTATAGGTATTTTGAGAATTTGCTTACACGCTACTTATCGATAAAGCCAGTTAAGAGTAAAGACGGGGTTGAGTATCCGCACCTTACCGGCCAGATTGAATTGCTGGCCTATTGCCTTATGAATAATCATTTTCATATACTTCTCTATCAAATAGATACTGGCGCAATGACCAAATTGATGCGTAGTGTGATGACGAGCTATAGCCGCTATTTTAACCTTAAATACAAACGGACAGGTTCGGTTTTTGAAAGCAGGTACAAAGCTTCCAAAATAGGTGCCCAAAGCTACCTGGAGCATATTAGCCGGTATATTCACCTGAACCCACGCTACTGGCGGAACTATGAGTACTCGAGCTTGCAATATTACCGGGATAGCAAACCACCTGATTGGCTAAAGTCAGAAAAGATCCTGGGCATGTTTGCTTCACCAGAAAGTTACATGGAATTTGTAGCAGATTACGAAGAAAATAAGCAAATGCTGAGCGAATTAAAGCACGAGCTAGCTGACCACTAAACACCTTATTCACAAAATTACCATCTGTTAGAGGACAGTCCTCTAGAAGCCTCTAGAAGCCTAGAAACTCTAGAGACCTTAGAGGCTTTTCCTTATTAGTCCCTGTTCAGGGAAGCTTGGATGTCTGTTAGGGCTTTGTGAAGCTTAGCAATGCCGATGGTATTGTTCCAGAAGTACTGGCGGGCGGCCAGGAAATCGGTTTTGTCCCTTGCTAGCTGCAGTCGTAATTCTTCGGCCTGTTTGCGGGCTTCGTCCGGGTTATTCCCAGCGTTTTTTATCTTATTTGCTATATCTTGGGCAAATTTAACCTGATAGATTAATTCCGGCAAGGCAGGATCCTCTACTTTATTTTTAGCTAGCCCTTCCAGCCCATATCTGGCATCAGCCATGATTTTATTGGTGTTTTCCAGGCGCGAGGCAAATTCCGGCGTGCCGGGTTTAGGCCATTCGGCAGCCTCTATAAGCAAATAATCATGGATGCGCTCATGAAGCAGGCGGCTGTGGTGGGTAACAACCGTTAAATCCTCGCATATCCCCTTAATACGTTCAACGGCAGCTTTACTTTCCGTTGTGCTGTCAGGGGGCCGTGTTTTCCCTAAATCCCTACAAGATTTGTCAAGCCCATCTAAGCGTGCCTGGTAAGCCGGAAGGTCGCTGTTGATGTCTTTCGCTTCCGGTACTGTTAAAGCGCTTTGCAAGCCCTCTATATTAGCCACAAGCGTTTTCAGGCTATCCTGGAAAGTTACGGAATTTGTTTGCGGGCGTGAGCGGAGGAACGCTACCCCTATAAGCCCTATTACCAGTATAGATAGCCCTATGGGCCACCACTTACGGGTAACTCCCCGAAAACTTATGTCCCGAAGCTTTTTTAATATCCCACGCATTTCCTTTATTGTATCAGGCTTATGGGAGAAGGGATGGGGTAGGGTACAATAAGGTTATATGGATAGGGAACACCAAAGTACAAGGCCAGGACGGGTGGTTGATTCATTCAGCGCCTATTCCAGGCGGTCAAAGCCAGAAGCGCGTCCACGGCCTAGCATGTCACCTCCACCTCCGGCCCAGGCACCTAAAACAGATGATCCATCGGATTTTTGGCTGCCTGACACCCCTCCAAAAGCAATACACAAGACTGTTTCCGTAGAAATCAAACTGCCCAAACCCCGACTGCCTCACTTGCCCTATCGGCAATACACGAAAGCCATAAGTGTTATTACTGCTATCCTAATCGTAGTAATAGGCGCTTACGGAGGAGTTAGTAAGCTCATGGATTCCCGATCAGACAGAAAAGTCGCGAATGGGATTATTAATGAAAGTAAACCAGCTTTTACCCCGGTAGTTCCACTGGATAAACCGGAACTTGCTAATCCGGGGGAAGGTTCGGTTGCCTATGACGCGGACAAACAAGTACTCAGTTATTCAGACACATATATAGGTGATGATTTTACAGTTAGCCAACAACCTCTTCCGGAAGATTTAAAGAATAATCCTGAAGCACTAGGGGAATATGCTTCATCGCTAGGGGTTACCAGGGTGGTAGAAACCCATCACGGGCCCATCTTGATAGCTTCCCTGCCAGATAAAACTAACCAGACGGCCGTATTCGCTACGGACAAACTTCTGATAATCATCAATACCCCTAATAAGGTAGGCGACGGGGATTGGAAAGAATACATCAATAAATTAAAACTATCCTAATACTATAGGACTGGTACTATAAGGCTGGTATTGTAGTATCACAATACCATTAAGCTTAAGGGCTTGCAAGTTATCCACAGACAGGGGTCGAACACTTTACAATCATAGCCCTTAAGGTTTACACTGGTAGTGATCTGTAAATCCGTCCTCTCGCAGGGAAGCCGGATAAAAAACAAAAAAAGATCAAAACAAAAAGGCGTGGGGGACTACCGCTCTAGACCGTAGTTACACCTAAGCCACAAAAAACAAAAAGGTCCTAACAAAAGTGAAATCTGCTAAGCAGAGAAGCCATATTTTGCGACGTATAAGTCGCAAGGATAGAGTAGCCCAAACCCTCAAGAGAATAGGGATTGGGTCTTTTTTGGTTTTGCTCACCCTAACCGCTATTCTTTATACGCGCGTGGGCGGGGATGCGCGCGTATATGCAGCGACGAGTTCCAACCTAAACTTCCAAGCCCGCCTGCTCAACGCCAGTGGCGGCCTAGTCCCCGACGGTACCTACAACATCGAGTTCAAGCTCTACGACACCCTGGCTGCTGGCGCCAGTGCCCAAGGAGTCTGTGTAGGTGGAGCTACAGATGACTGTCTCTGGGTAGAAACCAGAACCGGTGCTAACAAGGTAACTGTCAAGAACGGTTACTTCAGTGTTAACCTAGCTTCTATAACTGGCTTCCCAGCTCTTAACTGGGATCAAGACATGTGGCTAACCATGAACATTGGTGGTACTGGTGCCCCCAGCTATGACGGTGAGATGAGCCCCCGCATCAAGCTGACGGCTGTGCCTTATGCCTTTGACAGCGGCCAGCTCGATGGCATCGATAGTACTGGCTTCGCACAACTGGCGCCATCATCCGTCCAAGTTATCAATGCGGCTTTAGCGGCGTTAAGGCTAAACCAAACCGGAGCTGGTTTGCTGGCTCAATGGCAAGGCGACGGCGCAGATGTGTTTACGGTTAGCAAAACTGGCGCGGTTACGGCAGGGACCTATAACACGAATACTTTTACTGGTACGTCATTAACGTTTGGCGGTGCCGGCGCGACTACAATCCAGGCGGCTAATAATCAAGGGCTTACCGTCCAAAGCCAGGGCAGTGGCAGTTTAACGCTCGATTCAGCCAGTGGTACGCTTGTCTTAGGCGCGGCAACAACGACCTTACAAAAATCTGCTACGGCTTTCACGTTTGATCTTAATAACGCTTCTAACAGCACGTTTTCTATAACCAATGCCGCGGCCGGACTAGCCAGCTTAGATGTAGAGAGCGGTATTACAGCCGGTAATGCCAACGCCTTTTCGGTGAGTAACGATGGAGATATCACCAGTGTATTCACGGCACTTAATGGCACGTCAACGGCCAACGGCGCCGCGCCGCTTGGGTCAACCAGCCTAATACTTACTAGCGCGGCAAACTTTGACGTTGGCAACTACGTGCAAATGAACTCCAATAACTGTGGTGGTACGGGGATAAACCCTTGCTACGCTAAAATTACGGCCAAAGGCGGGGCGGGTAACAATACGCTGACAATCACGCCATCGCTAGTCTGGGCAAATGGCTCGACGGTCAATGAGTACCATATACCGGAAGTCGGCGGGCTGAATACCAGTCAGGCACTTGCCAACCGGTACGGCCGTGGCTACTTTATCGCCGGCGTAGCGATTGGAAACGGCACGACTTTTTACAATGAAGACAGCATTGAATCTTCGCTGACAAGTTTTGATCTGCTTAATAGCGGGGTTACGACATTGAATATCGGAGGCGCGGCCACGACTATAAACCTCGGCACTGCTGGGACGAACCTGATAATGCCGGGTACGCTTAATGTCCAGGGCGCTAGCCTGAACATCGGTACCGCTTCACAGCAAGGTTCTTTGGTCCTGCAAAATGGTGATTCCAAAACCGGCACCATACAGGCGGGCACGCTGAGCGCTAATCGAACCTATACCTTGCCTGACGTGTCCGGTACGATTTGTCTGACCACTACCTGCACCGGTGGCGGGGGCGGGCCAGTCGATGCCTTTATCCAGGATGGCAACTCCTTTGGCGTGAATGCGACGCTCGGGACTAACGATAATTACGGGTTGGTATTTGAAACGAACGGTACGCAGAAAGTACTGATAGACGCGGGTGGAAATGTTGGTATAGGGACTTCAGGTACTCCCGGCCAGTTGTTGAGTATTGGCGGTACGACCGGTAACTTTACAGTTAGTTCCAGCGGAGCGGTGGTCGCGGTCGGGCTTACGTCCAGCTCGGGCTTGAGCGTTACGGCCGGGGGCGCCTCAATCACTGGCGGGCTTAACAATAACAGCGGCGGCATCACGAACGCCGGTGATATAACCGGGGTTGGCACTAACATCACAGCTAATGCGGGGCTGATCATAGCATCCGGTGGAACTAGTGACTTAACGCTAAGTTCAGCTTCTGGTTTACTGGTACTTACAGCCGGCACTATACAGACACTCGATAATTTGGCTTTTGATTTAGCTAAAGCGACTGACACGACCTTGACACTGCAAAACAGCGGTACGGGTATAGTTAATTTGAATCTGCTGGACGGTGGCCTATCTACAGGCGGCACGCTACGGGTTAGCAATACCGGCACGCTGCAAAACATCACAGGACTGACAGTAATTAGTGGCGGGGCGAGCATAACAGGAAATATCACGCTTGGTGGCAGTAGCTCGGACCGTTTGACTCTAACCGCCCAACTGGGCGGAGCCAGTCCGCTTGTGTTCCAGGGTGCAACCGATAATGGCTTTGCTACGACTTTAGGTATTCAAGATCCCACGGCTAACAACACAGTTACACTGCCAAATGCCAGCGGTACTTTAGTACTCGATAGCCGCAGCATAACAACAGCGGCAGGTTCCGGCCTGTCAGGCGGCGGCGATTTATCGGTTGATAGAAGTTTGAGTCTGGATATCAACGGGCTGACAACTAGCACTGCTATTGCAAATGATGACTATGTGGCAATCTATGACAGTAGTGCTACAGGCATAAGAAAAATTTCTCGCTCTGACTTTTTGCAAGGCATAATTGGCGCGCTGATATATCAAGGGACTTGGGACGCGTCAACAAACACGCCGACCTTAACTGATGCTACTGGCACAAATGGCTACATGTACGCCGTATCAGTGGCTGGTTCAGAAAACTTTGGCGGCGGCCCGTCTATAACGTTTGGCGTCGGAGACTTTGTTATCCATAATGGCACCGACTGGGAAAAAGCGCCGTCTTCTGCCAATGTGACCTCTGTTTTTGGACGGACTGGCGCGGTTACAGCCCAAAATGGCGACTATACCGGACTGCAGATTACTAATACGCCATCCGGTACAATTGCTGCCACTACCGTCCAGGCTGCTATAAACGAGCTTGCAACCGAAAAACTTGGCAGCCTGAACGGCTTGACCGCAATAACCCAAACTTTCGCCAATGATACGAATGTGACTATTTCTTCATCCGGTTCGACCCACACGCTGGGTTGGTCTGGGTTGCTCGCGGTCGGGCGAGGCGGTACCGGCGCGAGTACGTTTACCACCAATGGCGTGGTATTTGGTAATGGTACGGGTGCCCTCCAGGTTACGGCGGCAGGCACCGGTGGGCAGGTGTTATTGGCGAACGGCTCGGGCGTACCAACCTTTACTTCACTAAGCGGAGATATAACTGTTTCCAGTACGGGCGTAACGGCCATTGGGGCCAACACGATTAACCTGACAACTGACACAATTGGAAACTATGTGGCCAGCCTTGGGACTGTCACTGGTCTAACAATCGGCGGGACGAATGGCGTGGAAGGGGCAATACCAACCTTGGCGGTGAACTATGGTTCTGCTGCCAATACTGCCGTCCAGGGGAATACGACCATTACCGTAACGGCCGGCACAAACCTGGGCGGCGGCGGCACTATTACCCTGGGAACCGGTGGTACAGTAACATTGAACACGATAGCCAGCCCGACCTTTACGACCGTTACAGCCTCTACGTTTACCAGCGCTGCCGGGCTAACTGTAAGCAGCGGTGGGACAGGGGCCCTGACTTTGGACAGCGCTTCGAACGTGCTGTTGATAGCTGGAACCGATACGGGCATGGAACGGACCGCGGCTGGCAGCTACACTATTGACCTGAAAGATAACGCCACAACATCTCTTGTACTTAGTAACTCCAGCGCCGGTGGCAGTAGCTTCGCGAACTTAAATCTGGCTGACGGCGAACTCCAAATCGCGGGGACGACAGTAATCGGTAGCGACCGTAGCCTCCAAAATATCGCCGGCCTCACCAACGTCGGCGCGTTTACTACCTCAGGTGGCATAGCCAGCCTTAATGCCGCGTCTAACTTTGATACTAATATCAATACCGGCAGCAGCACCGGCACAGTTACCATTGGCGGCGGCAGCGCGCCGTTGATCATCAACTCCACAAACTTTGACGTTTCCAGCGCCGGTGCCCTGAGCGGTATTACGACCATCAATACTTCCGGACTGATAACAAGTGTTGGCCTGACGGCCGGTACGGGTCTTGTGCAAGGTACGGGCGGATTGACCTTTACGGGCGCTTTATCTTTGAACGCAAGTGCCGGTACCAGTACTACCAATATCGGTACAGGCACTACAACCGGTCAAATTAGCATTGGTGGCGGTAGTACGCCACTTGTTATAAACTCGACCGCATTTGATGTCAGTAGTGCCGGCGCCCTCAGTGGAATCACGACAATAAGTCTGTCCGGCGCTATCACCGGCGCGACGGCCACAAATACCATTAACGGTCTGATTATCAATGCCGGATCCTTGAGCGGCATCACGGGCTATAGTCAGACAAGTGGCGCGTTCGGTATCAGCGGCAGTGGTGCTATTACCGTCGGTGGCGGCAGCAACACCTTTGCGGTTGCCTCGACAGGCATAGATATAAGCGCGAACGCTATTAGTGACGCTAACACCATTACATCGGTAAATAACACCAACCTCACGCTTAATGCTAACGGCACCGGTAGTTTGGTCTTTACGGGGTATGACTGTTCAGGGCAGTCCAATGGCGGGGCGCTGACTACTAATGCTTCAGGCGTGGTTGCTTGTAGTGCCGATGATTCGGGAATTTCCGACGCGCGTCTCAAAGAGAATGTCACCAGTCTTAACGATGATATCCTGAGTAAAATTAAAGATGTTCGAACTGTAAACTTTGATTTTGATTGTGACCAGGAATTCTTTAAGCAGCGTGTGCTTGACTGCCTTACGACTCGCCAGACCGGTGTCATCGCCCAAGAACTAGCCCAGGTTTTCCCGGAACTAGTGTACCAGGCGGAAGACGGTTACTACCGTGTCAAATATGACGCCCTGAACATATATACGCTTAAAGCCGTTACGCAGTTGGCTACCAAGGTTGAAGCCTCCAGCACTGCTACTACTGAAAATGGAGTATCGACGGGTGGCCAACTAAGGTTGACAAGCACTGGAGAGCTGCAAAATATCCATGGCCTGCAAATGGTTAGCGGAGGAGCTTCCATAGCTGGCGGGATTGATAATAATAGTGGCGGGATCATGGAAGCAGGGGTAATTGGCGGTGCCACGATTATAGATGCCCAGTCAATACGCCTGGCAGCTACCGGTACGGATGACCTACTAACCCTTACCAAAGATGGGCAGGGAGTATTTACGGTATTCAATAATGGCTCACTCCAATTGAAACTCGACGCTGCAAATGTCTTTAACGTTAAAAATGCTACCGGACTTAGTATCTTCAACATAGACAGCCTCAATGGCCGGGTGAGCATTGGTAATGGGGATGCTGCCAAAACAGTCCTCTTCACATTGGATAATCGAGCCTTGCCAGATGATCCGCCAGGAACAAATGGGTCAAGTTACTACAATACGGTGTTCCAGCGCTTCCGCTGCTACGAGAATAATACCTGGCGTGATTGTCTGCCGGCAGGTGACCTGACAGAGCCCATTGCTTTTGATAAAACAGACTGGCTGCAGCCGGAGACCGACCAGGAATTCCCCGGTATGCCGCGCCTTACTTCTGACCTGAGAATGGCGCACGAATATCGCCTCAGGATACGTGTAACATCTGCCAGTGCCAGCGGTGCCTCATGCCGTTTGCAGTACGCATCCTCTGATAACGGCCCATGGAAAAACTTGTCGGCGAATAGCCCGGGTGAGTTATCGCTCGCGGAGGCAGGTACGCTTAAGACTGATTGGCTAAAAATTGCTGACGAAGCCCGTAAGGAAGACAGTATCATCCGCGTAATGTGCATGGGCGGAGATGGACGCTCCGTTGTATTCTATGGAGTCAGTATGCAGGTTCGGTAAAATTAAGTTA
>JAZKJC010000003.1:0-34630 GCA_040384565.1 Patescibacteria group bacterium | reverse complement strand
GAAGTTAGAAGTTAGAAGTTAGAAGTTAGAAGTTAGAAGTTAGAAGTTAGAAGTTAGAAGTTTCTTGACTATAGCCTATCACCTGTAACCTGCTAAGATTGTGGTATAGTTGAGGGTATTGGTAAGGGGTAACAAACAGCGTTGGCACACATAATCGCGGTTCTAAACCAGAAAGGGGGCGTTGGGAAGACAACGACCACTATTAATCTGGCCGCTTATCTGGCAAAGTTCGGCAAGACGGTACTTATAGTAGACTCTGATCCCCAAGGTAATGCTACCAGCGGCTTAGGCTTTGAAAAACAGAATGACGCGACCACCTATCAGGTACTGTTGGGGTTAGTTAGCCCAGAAGATGCCACCCTTGAAACTGCTTTCGCAGGTGTTGCCCTAATGCCTGCTAATACTAATCTGGCTGCCGCGGAAATCGAACTCATGGACCAATCAGACAAAGAAAACAGGCTTAAAAAAGCTTTGGTCGGGCTGCAATACGACTATATCCTGATTGATTGCCCGCCGGCACTCAGCTTGCTTACTGTTGACGCCTTGGTGGCAGCCAACTGGTTGTTGGTACCAGTACAGGCGGAGTATTACGCTATGGAAGGGCTTGGACAACTGATGGAGGTATTCCAAAGGGTTAAGCAAACCATGAACCCAAACTTAAATTTACTGGGAGTATTAGTGACTATGTATGACAAACGTACCAGTCTGGCTGAACAAGTTGTCACCGAGCTTCAGAAATACTTTGGCGAAACAGTGTTCAAAACGCACATCCCACGCAATGTCCGTTTGGCAGAGGCTCCAAGCCATGGTAAACCCATCAGTGAACACGATAAATGGTCCAAGGGCGCCAGAGCTTATAAACAATTTAGTAAGGAGGTCATGAACCGTGCCTCATGAGATAACAGCTAACAGTAAACAGCTAACAGTAAACAAATTATTACTCGTGTCTATTTCTTCCTGCGTCCTTCTTCCTTTTCCCCCATCCTACTTAAAGATTGGAGAAAAACTATGACCCTGCCAAACCGGTTGGGGAGGGGACTTGAGAGTTTGCTTCCGGCGGATTTTGATAAAACCTTGCTCAGCACTGACGAGCGTATACAAAATTTGTTCATTTCTGATATAACGTCTAACCCCGATCAACCCCGTAAAAACTTTGATGAACAATCTTTATATGAATTATCAGAGTCAATCAAAGAACACGGTGTGTTACAACCAATTATAGTATCGCCTAGTGGCAAAGGGGCCTATGAGTTGATAGCTGGTGAGCGTAGATGGCGAGCTTCACAATTAGCTGGTAACAAAACAATACCGGCGGTGGTACGTGAAAAAGCACAGCTTCAGCGGTTGGAAATAGCCTTAATAGAAAACGTACAGCGGGTAGATCTATCACCACTAGAACAAGCCGCATCCATTGAACACCTGCACGAACAATTTAATTTAAGTTACCAGCAAATCGCACAAAAACTAGGCAAGGCCGCACCAACTGTGAATAATATTGTGCGACTATTACAATTACCCGCTAGTGCACGTGAAGCATTGGGCTCGGGAAAAATTAGTGAGGGCCATGCCCGCGCCATACTTTCACTCAAGGGTCAACCAGATTTACAAAAACGCTTGCTAGAACTAATTCAGACACAAGCTTGGTCCGTCCGCCAAGCCGAACAATTCGTAACCGCGCATAAAGAAGGCCTAAAAACCTCCAGCGCCGTACATGAGCGTGCAGTCAAAGAAACGCCCCAAACCAAAACCCTGGGCAAAAAATTAGGCACAAAAGTAACCATCCACCACACTGCCCGCGGTGGCCGTCTGGAAGTCCACTTCAAAAACGACGAAGAACTAAACAAGCTTTATAAAAAATTAGGATAAATACATTTAAAGGTCCGTTTCGCTGGACAGGCATGTTCCTTTTTGGTCGGCAAAAAGGAACCGAAAAAGCCGACAGGGCTTACAGCTCTTGAGGAGTTCATCGTCAAAGACACAAGGCTCGTAGAACTCACTATTTCTTTTATTATTTTGGGTAGGAAATGGCTTAACAACTCCTCGCATCTACTTGTGACTATGACATTCACTCATCAGGAGCTTCCAGATCCTGATAAAGCCCATGGACTGAAGTATTTTTTATTTAGCTAAACGCCTTTTCCTAATATTTGCTCCTAGTCGTGCCAGGCAGTAACATAAGGCTCCGCTAAACAAAAGAAAAGGAAAGATTAATATCCAAAGTCCATCATCATCACCTCTAGGAGCTGTCCAAATAGCTAGGATAAGCGGAGGTAACGCAAGAGCTATGGCTATAGTCCTTTCCTTGGCTCCTGAGAATAAGCCCGCAAAAAATGCAGCGAGGATAATAGCCCAAATAAAAATAGATATTGGTCTTTCGGATGGCTCAAGTGTGGGACCTGCAGCAAATACAAACCAAAGTGAAATACTTATAAATAACAAAAACAAAGCAGTAAGCCTAACAGGTGTCATGACCTTAGTGTAGCATGGCAAGAAAAAGGAAAAAAAGAACTGTTCTCTAACAGGGAGGGAAAATGCGGATTTCTTAAATGTTTTAAAAATATTGGCTCGCGGTAAGCCAATAAAATTAACTCCAGCTGGAAGGTCGGGAATTCCACTGGCGGTGATTCGCCAAACTCGATTGGTTTCGAACATTGCCGCATAAGTACATCGGAAAGCTAAATAAACAACTTGGTTATCCGTGTATTGAATATAGGCCAATGATATGCAACAATAAGCTTAATCATTAATAATAAGGTACTTCAATGACAACCAAGAAAAAGAAAAACATCAAAGTTACTCGTTCTAAAAAGAGTTTTAACCAACGTAATGTATACAGCTGGTTAACTGGGAAACCAAGACTAGCAGCCTTGACATTCGTTCTGTTGTTCGCCAGCGTAGGTGCTTATCTATTATTTTTTAGCCATGCCGCAACAGAGTTCACGCTTGTGGGTACACACCCGCAAGCCAGCCAACAGTCTTCGGCTCTCGGCAAATCTTTGTTAACTTTACAGGCATGGAACGGCCATTTATACGCCGGCTATGGAGATATGTACGCCAATATCCCAAGTGTGGCCATTACCCCATTTGATCCCGCAACCAATACATTTTCATCCTCGCCGCTTATTAACTCTGGTACTTCGGCTTTATATCTTTATCGCCCCATTGGCAGCAACCTTTTTGCGCCTGCTATGGACCGTGAAGGCGCCACGGATTATGCCAAAGGTGCCTTAGATAGCGGCAATGAAAACTGGAGAGATTATACACCCCTGGATGTTTCGCACGCGTATGATCTAAGAACACTAAACGGAACAGACCTGTATGTGGTAGGTTCGCAAGGCCGTGACGCGGTAGTGTGGCGCAGCGCGGACAATGGTGCGACTTGGGCGGAATCTTTGCGTATGCCAACCACAACTAGCTACTACGGCTTTTATTTTGCTGGTGTTTACAATAATCGCCTGTATGTCCAGGTTTATGACAGCTTTAATGGTGCCCAAACTAAATCAAAGGTCTTTGATGGCTCAGCTTGGTCTGATGGCCCTAGTATTATATCGTTGGGTGGTTATGGCTTTCACTCAGAAGTATTTAACGGTCAAATGATTTTTCAAGGCCGGTTACCCTCAGAAGCTTCGGACCTAATGGCTTTTAATGGCACCAAGACGACAAAAATCTTTAACGGAACAATATATAACTATACGATTGACGGAGCATATCTATACGCGCTCTCGTCCACGGGAGTTGTCTATCGTACGACCGATCTGGCTAATTGGCAGACTGTGGCCAGCGCACCATCAACAAGTCGAAGCATCGCTATCTTGAACAATACAATCTTTGTTGGTACCACCGACTCCACGTTGTACAAGCAAGACATATCGGGTGTTGGAGTCGGTAATATCGCTGATACAACTGCTCCTCAAGCCAACTTGCTTTACCCCACAGCCGATAGTACGGTCAGCGGCAACGTTAATATTGTTGCTACGGCAACCGATGATAGAGCACTTACAAAAATAGAGATATTTGTCGATGGCAAATTACTAGGCAGCTCTACGACAAGTCCCATTACTAAACGCTGGAGTACTCGCAAAGTATCGAATGGCTCACATAGTATCACCATCAAGGCATACGATGCGGCCGGGAATGTCGGTCAGAGCAGTGCAAGTGTGGTAAAAAACTAAGTAGTACAAAAACAGACACATAACCCGTGCCAAAACAAAATCCACTAAGCTCAAGAAGCAGTCATATTTTTTCGGTCCAGTATAAAAATAATGCTTCTAGCATCTACCGTATTCTCGCGGCCGTAGGAGGGAGCAAGAGGGGAGCAAGAGAACTGTTCTTTAACAGATGGAGGGGAGCAAGAGAACTGTTCTTTAACAGATGATTAAAATGCAGATTTCATAAATAACTTCTTAGCTTCTATTAGGCGTTATGCGAATTTTTAAAACTACTCCTATGGCAAGAGTAGCAAAACTGTAGGTTTTTAAAATGGTTGCGTTTTTTTAGGTTAGGTGTATGCTTGAAGTGAATACCATAAATAAACTTAATATACAAATTATAGGATAATCCTTAACTTCTTGAGCGCATTAATAGCCTGACAATAGGAATGTAATGGCTCACAAAAGAATAAGACCGTGAAAACCAAAGTAGATCACTCCATAGAATACACACTTAGCTCCCAAAGCTGGACCGGTGGGGCAGCCGACTGCAAAGCCGAACTCTACACGACAGTGGACGGCTCAAGAATAAACATCCTCGCAACCCTAAGTTTCCCGGTTTACCCATAAAAATAATGGAATGACCCGTAGTCTAAAATATGAAAAGGAAAAAACCCATGCCACCACCAAACACTAAACCTAAAAGCACCGGACTACTTAACCGTATAGCAGCCAAACTACAGACCAGAAAGCCTTTGCCGTTAGTATTATTCGCTCTTGGCTTCGCCATCGTTGGTGTAGTGATGTTATTCCAATCATTCGCGGCTGGGACCAGTACAATTTCCGGCGTGTTGTTCGATGACGCTAACCGTAATGGGATGCAGGATAGTGGCGAAGTTGGAATTGCCGGCAAGTACTTTTGGATTCACAAGGCTACCGGAGCGACCGCTGGAGGTGTTACAACTGACAGCACTGGCAGATACTCATTGTCAGGAATAGAAGATGGCGGTTACAAAATCTTTATGGCAGGAAATGATTGGGATGTGCTCAGAAACGATTGGGTGCCATCCAATAACGGAGGCTCACTCCAGCCGGAATGGACTGTCCAGTTAGCTGGCACTGCCACCGCAGACCTTGGCATACGGAAGATTGTCCGTTCCGCGGACGTCAATAATCCTATTACTTCAGTGACTGGGCCTGATGGAATGAAGGTTTCTAGCTTCAACGACGCAATACCAGCTCAACAGATTTATGATGAAATACACACTGGCACTTTGCGCGGTGCCGAAGCTGCGGTTACTACAATTAATTTTGACTTGAATGTGAACGTAGGCGGTGTGTGCCAATCCAGTTGGAACGGCGTAGAGGGCGCTTATAATGGTTACCACGCCTCTATTTCCGTTGCTTACGGAAATTGGCTGGTTGGTGGTAACAGTGGACTCTTCCATGAGTACGGCCACGCCTGGAGCTTGTATCACCAAATCATGATTCAACAAACTGAAATTATGACAAGCTATTTGGAAGCCAGAGGCTTAGCTGATGATCCAAGGATTGGTACTAGTGTTCTTTGGGATCCCAAAGAGATGATTGCCGAAGATTACCGGAAGCTGTTTGGCACGGGCACTGCGGCTTCCCAACCTATATCTAACATTCTTAACATGCCTAATCCAGAAGACGTTCCCGGTCTCCGCGAATACCTCTCCGGCGCCTTTATGACTACCCGCTCTACTAATGTACCTCCTGCCCAGCCGACCAACCTGACCGCCACAGCCTCATCCAGCCCTGAAGGCCCGGCTGTGCAGCTCAACTGGACTGCCAGCAGTGGCGGTAATGTTGACCGCTATGACATCTACCGCAGTGACAACTTGGATACGTTTAATAAAATTGGTTATGTCAACAGCCCGAGTACGACCTACTATGACGGCGCTAACCTGCAATTCGGCAAGAAGTACGTCTACTACGTCAAAGCCGTAAGTCCAACGGGACAGGTAAGCAATGATTCCAGTCATATCTCTGTCACCACCTTAGCCCCCGACACCACCAAACCCAGTGCTCCAAGTGGACTGATGAGTACCGGTACTACCACCACCTCCATCTCTCTGCAATGGCTAGCCGCTACTGACAACGTAGGAGTCAAAGAATACCGTATCTACCAGGACGGAACCAGAAAGACACTGACCTCACTCAAAGGCACCGCTACCGGTACTAACTTTACTGTTACAGGATTAAAGTCCAACACCAGCCATACGTTCTATGTGACAGCCGTAGACACAGCTGGGAATGAGAGCCTACCCAGTAAAACCCTGAGTGTGAAGACTAGAAGATGAAAGTAAAAGCTAAAAGGAAACTCATGCCCACCAGGAAACCCACCAACCGAAAAAAACCCACTAAACTCAAGCTTGCCAGCAGCAGCCGCTACTCGCTTAAACGTATGCTGCCATTCCTGCTGGTGTTTGCGGTGGTGGGGACAGTGATGCTCTGGCAGACCTTTGCCGCCTCACCAACGCCACTAACGTTTTACGCGCCAAGTAATACGCAAATAGACCACATTATTGAACAGCAAACCACTTGGGTGACAGGCTCAACCAAAACTCCTCCGGTGTCAGACGACCCCTCCGATTGGGTAGTAAACCCTACTTCCGATTGTACCTGGGACGCGGACGACCATTGGAAACTATTTGTTAGCACTCGGGCCTATTTAGATCCAGGTAAGTCTGCGGAGCATCAAGCCTGTTTGGTAGCGGAAACGGATCCCATATACGCGACGCATTATGGGATTAGTGCTTGGTGGTCAAATGCCCCCCGACCCATCGGGACAAGCATAACAGCCGCTTCGGCTAACCTTACAGTTACCCTGTGTTATTCTCCCCAAGGGAAATGTTTTACCCTGGTGCCGCGTCCTGCTGGAACCAAAGGCTACTATCGGTATAGTGGTTGTATAGGGGTAGGTTATAGGGCCGACCTCCAAGACCCCGCTATAGTAGAAATACCAGGTTCTAATGGCGGCAAAGGAGTAATGACAACCGCGACGCTAAAGCTTGCCAACAATACAGCCCGGCAAATAAAAGGGATTGGCGGAGTTATTGAAGCTATCCCTTGGGGCGTTAAGCCTACCCTTGACGAGTGTGATTTATCAGCTCGGCCTTACCAAAGGGATTACCCATTCCAGTTTTCGTTATAAACTAACAATAAGGACTTAAGTAGTATGTCGACAACAAAAAACAAAACCAAATCGCACCTCAAGCAAAAAACTAATAAGATAAGCCGTAGTTCAGTGTTTCAAAACTCAAAGGCTTTGCTCTTTGTACTTGCGTTCGCCGTCGTGGGGATCAGCGTGCTTTTAAGCACTTATGCGGCACCAGCACCAAGCAAGGGAAGAAAATCAACTAATGGCTCCATTAGCTTGGTATTGTTGAACTCAAATGACGGGCTAGCCCATTACGGCCAACAGGTCACCTTCAATGTATCCACAACTGCTACAGACCAACCCTTCGTGCGATTGGATTGCTACGAAAACGGGGTCTGGGCTCTGTCCAGTTCAGCCGGGTTCTTCGATAGCTACCCTTGGCCATGGACGCGCAACTTCACCCTGCAGTGGGACAACTATCACACGGCTGGAGCTAGCGCGAATTGTACGGCGACACTTTATTCGCAAAGTCAATCAAGGAACAGCACGCTAGCCACAACCAGTTTCCTAGTTTACCCATGAAATATGAAAAGGAACCCCATGCCACCACCAAACACTAAACCTAAAACCCCAAGTCTACTTAACCGTTTAGCAGCCAAACTGCAAAACAAGAAAGCTTTGCCGTTAGTATTATTTGCTTTTGGGTTTGCCATTGTTGGTGTGGTGATGTTATTCCAGTCATTCGCAGCCGGCACCAGTACAATTTCCGGCGTGCTGTTCGATGACGCTAACCGTAATGGGGTGCAGGATGCCGGTGAGACGGGATTCGGCGACAGGCAGTTTTGGATTAACAAAACAACTGGCGAAAAGGCCGGTTACGCCATAACCGACAATAACGGGCGCTATTCGCTTTCGGGGCTTGAGGATGGTAGCTATATGGTATGGGTTGCCCCGACTTGGTGGGAAGAATTATGGACTGACTGGGTACCTTCCAATAACGGCGGTTCTATTAAGCCGGAATGGGTTGTGCAGCTAAATGGCACCGCTAATGTGGCTTCTGGAATAAGAAAAATTGTACGTTCGACCAATGTAGATCAGCCCATATCATCTGTCACCGGACCGGACGGTATGAAAGTATTGAGTTTTAACGACGTCGTTACGGCTCAGCAAATTTATGATGAATTGCACAGCGGCACACTAATCGGCAAGGAAGCCGCAACAACTAAAGTGTATTTCGACTTGGGCACAGCTAACGTAACAAATTCATCATGGTCAGGAACTCAAGGCACTTATAGTGGCTACACGGCAGTAATTAATACTGATTACTTAGGTTGGGTGGCGAATGGCAATACGACATTGTTCCACGAATACGGCCACGCCTGGAGTTTGTATCACCAAATCATGGTTCAACAAACTGAAGTTATGACAAGCTACTTGGAAGCCAGAGGATTAGCCGATGATCCAAGGATTGGCACCAACGTGTACTGGGATCCCAAGGAGATGATCGCCGAAGATTACCGAAAGTTATTTGGTTCAGATAGGGCTTTGGAGTTACCAATTGCGAATAATGGTAATATCCCCTCACCCGATCAAGTCCCCGGCCTCCGCGAATACCTCTCCGGTGAGTTCATGACTGGCACAAGCAGCACCCTTTCTGCCCCCACCAACCTCACCGGAACTGGCACCCTCTCCCCCGAAGGCCCCACCGTCCAACTAAACTGGACAGCTAGTACTGGCACTGTCTCCCGCTATGACATCTACCGTAGTACCAACGGCACCGCTCCTGCCAAGATAGGTTACGTTAATAGTCCTAGTACTACCTACTACGATGGCTCTAACCTTACCTATAACACCCAGTACAGTTACTACGTCAAAGCGGTAGCTAGTGACGGGACTACTACCAGCAGTGCATCAAACACTGTTACTGTTACCACCCCCAACCCCGACACCACCAAACCCAGTGCTCCAAGTGGACTGATGAGTACCGGTACTACCACCACCTCCATCTCTCTGCAATGGCTAGCCGCTACTGACAACGTAGGAGTCAAAGAATACCGTATCTACCAGGACGGAACCAGAAAGACACTGACCTCACTCAAAGGCACCGCTACCGGTACTAACTTTACTGTTACAGGATTAAAGTCCAACACCAGCCATACGTTCTATGTGACAGCCGTGGATGCAGCCGGGAATGAGAGCCTACCTAGTAAAACCCTTAGTGTGAAGACTAGAAGGTAGCTAATATGGCACAAATTAAAGAAACGAAGAAAAGGAAAACCCCCATGCCAGCCAAGAAACCCAGCAACCGAAAAACCCCCGCTAAACTTAAGCTTGCCAGTAGCAGCCGCTACTCGCTTAAACGCATGCTGCCGTTCCTACTTATTTTTGCTGTTGTAGGGACAGTAATGTTATGGCGGTCGTTCGCAATGAATAGTAACCAGCCACCCCAGCGTTTTGTAAACCAACCGGAGCGCGGATTGATATGGGCTGGCCTTAGGGCAAATCCTAATAGCGCTCTATGTGGTGGGCATTTGCTGGAGGTAATAGGGCGGGATGGCAATGCAACAGGCTGCACTCATGGGCCCGATCCTGCTCCAGAAAGCGTGGATGTGCGTAGGAGCATACAGCCACTATCTACAGGGGAAGATGGTTTGACTGTAGCCTCTGCTGCCACGGTTCCGTGTGATGGTGACGGCGTCACAGGCAAAAGAGTCGAGGTCATATATGCTCGGGCTTCAGATAGACCAGACCGATATGCCGAACTTCTTCCCAGTCTCCAGCAATGGGCTGCTAATATGAATAGTGCTGTCGTGGAAAGTGCCCAAGCCACGGGCGGTAATCGTAATATACGTTTTGTGACCAACCCTGATTGCACCGTAGCCGTACGAAACGTTACTATATCAACGACTGGTGATGACTCAATTGGCAATACAGCCGGTGAAATTTACGATTTGGGTTACAGGCGTACTGACCGCAAATACCTGATGATGACAGATGCCACAATGTATTGCGGTATCGCCTACTTTAACGATGATGACAGGGCGGGTAGCAATAACGCCAGTAATAGTGGCCCAATGTATGCCCGTGTAGATAGTGGCTGCTGGGGACTATCTAATTCAGTGGAACTGCACGAGCTATTTCATACCTTAGGTGCCGTGCAGTACTCTGCCCCTCATACTAGTGGTGGTGGACATTGCACTGACGACTATGATCGATTGTGCTATAACGATGGTTACGGGGTCGTAATGACTTATCCATGTGCGTCAACGACTTTCGAGCGTCTCCTGGACTGTAACCACGACGATTATTTCCATACCAGCCCTCCTAGCGGTAACTATTTGACTAACCACTGGAATACAGCCAACAGCGCATTCTTAATTCAAGGCACCGGTACCGTACCTCCTCCATCAGGAGACACTACTGCTCCAACTGTTCAAATTAGTGCGCCGGCTGATGGATCAAGCATAGGAACCAGGGCGACTATCACGGCTAGTTCTAACGATAACGTTGGGGTCTCTAAAATGGAGATATATATCGATGGGGCTCTAAAGGCAAGTTCTACCGGCGGATCCATTTCCACTAACTGGAATTCGCGTAAAGCCAGCAAAGGTTCGCACACTATAACCGTTAAAGCCTATGACGATGCAGGTAATGTCGGTCAGAGCAGCGTGGGAGTAATTAAGTAAGTAACTGGTTAAGCTACTAAGTGTGAAGACGAGGAGGTAGATAATATGGCACAAACTAAACTAAAGATGAAAAGGAAACGTAAGACCATGGAACCCAGCACCAAAAACACTAACAGCAAGGGGCGGTTTGCCCAAGCCCGTTTACTAATAAGCAAGCTACCATCCAAACTTCGGGACAGAAAAGCATTGCCGTTTATTGTATTCGTGGTTGGTTTTGCTTTGGTTGGGAGCTATTTGTTGTTCTTTAGCCATGCGGCTACTACTACGACCAATTTTAATGGCAAGCTGACGCGCAAAGCACCTATCCGGAGCTTTAACCTGACCGCTCAAAGCGGACGTCTGGACAACACTTTAAGCTTTGCGGGATCCGGTTCTATGACTTTGACAGTTTTTAGCTCTGCGGGGGTATCGGTTGGGTCAAGTAACGGCACTAGCCCCGTAGTCCTATCTGTTCCGGTCAGCCAGGGGACTTACCGGCTGCAAGTCAGTACTACTCAAGCACTTACTGCTAAAGGCACGTCGTTCACCCTCTCTGCCGCTAATGTTACCTCTACTACAACTCCTCCTCCACCGCCAAGTGGCTGCAGCAACAGCGGCACGGCCAGCGGCAGCGATGCCGTCATTACTAACTGTACGGCCAGTTTTGGGTTGCAGCAGATGCTTATTGGACCTATGGCCAGCCGTGGTTCTGTTACGGTTACCCATTACTGGGAAGAGTTCACCTCACCGGGTCGGCATTGGCTCTATTTCCGTGATTCAACGACAGGCGCTTTTACGCACCTGGAGATAAGTGATGGCACAAATGGAGGCTGGGGTGACTCAAAGATAACTTGGACAGGTAATAACCAAATCTGGCTAGAGGGCGGTAAAGGCCCCATTGTTGTCCATGGTTATCAGGTAAACGGTACCAGTACACTGCCAACCAGCCTAACCTCCATTGATAAGAAAACTTTTGGAGATACAGACAGCCGGACCGGCAATTTACTAGCGCTGAAAAGTGGTGCCGTGGTGGCCCAATGGCACCAGTCAGGCCAAACCGGTCCCCAAGGGCACTGGTTAGCTTATCGAACGGCAGCAGGTGCTTGGAATACACCCCAGTCTCTCCAGTTCATGCCGACGTTTGCCACCATATCTACCATGGCCCAGCATCCGGCAGATGATAGCATTTGGTTGTTCAATGATCCCGATGCATTTGGTGCAATCGGTGCCGCCCATTTGACGGAAGTAGCAGGAACCTTAAAAATTGATTGGACGGACGCAAATTTTATTGCGCATGAAGGGCCATATAATGAAACTTTAGGAACATACGACTACGGACCTGACCCCGAAAACCCCGATATTGTTGCCGTGCCTAATGCTGCCAAAGGCACGATCTCCTTGGCCTATGAGAGTTCATATCGCACAACTATTACAGGAATTGAGGGTTCGCCCTACGCCAGCTATCCAGTCATAGCCGACATCAAAGCGGACAAGACCAAGACGTTCATTCAACTACCTGTTTACGTAGAACGCATTTCTAAACTGGCCTTGGCTGTTAGTAATGGTTCGTACTGGTTGGCCTACCACCCTGTTGATGGGTTTCCCGATGGCCCCCACAGCTTTAAACGTTTGCAAATCAGCAAATATAGTAACGGAGCGTGGTCATCACCTGTGGATCTGGGCGATATATATACAAAAGATTTGTCATTTCCAGGAAGATTTGAAATCCAGACAAGCGCCATCTCACGCCCCGAATTTCTCATCCGCAAGAGCGACAACAAGCTGCATTTCTATACGCTCCAGTAATAACCTAAAAATAATAGGAAACCCATGTCAGCCAAGAAACCCAGCAACCGAAAAAAACCCACTAAACTCAAGCTTGCCAGTAACAGCCGTTACTCACTGAAACGCATGCTACCGTTCCTATTGGTGTTCGCCGTTGTAGGGACAGTTATGCTCTGGCGGACCTTTGCTACTGAGGGTTACCAGGTACAGCAAATGACACTAAATGCCAGCGTTCTCAATCATGAGCAGCTCATAACTAATGGCACCAGGACTCTGCTCATTGAACAACATTTAAATCCTGACCAAATTAAAGCTCTGGTGACTGACCGTTCTACCGGCAAAACCAGTTACTTTAACCTGCCGACCAACACCAGAGTTGGCTGGCAGGAGATACAGGGCATCTGGACAAATACCAATGAACTGTGGTTGTTCGCTGGTGGCAGTGGCCCACTATACTTGCGCCAGTTTACCCTAAGCGGTATCGACAGCAATGGCTTACCTACCAGCGCTGCTTTAGTTTCGGAACGCACCTTTGGTGACAGTGAAAGCCGCACCGGCAGCATTATCCAGCTGGAGAGCGGGGCTATGGTGGTAGCTTGGCATCAGCAAAATGAGCCAAGTGGGAGCGGTGGATCAACCCAGTACCTCGCTTACCACAGTACCCTTGGTGCCTGGACGGAGTTACCGGCGCTTAAGTTCATGCCATCCGGTTCGAGTGACCAAGTTATGGCTCAGCACCCGGCTGATGGTAGTATCTGGTTATTTTGCAACCCGGATGCCTGGAATATCGGTGCCGCCCGCCTAGTGGAGCGCGACAACAGCCTGGTGCTGGATTGGTCTGACTCCGCCTATATCAATGACAGCAGGCATGGTATTTATGGTTCTGATCCGGAGAACCCCGATATGGCCATTTCTCCCGATCCGTTAACCGGGGAAATTGTCTTGGCTTATGAAAGTGCTGAACGTAAAGATTTCTACGTGGCTGGCAGCAATTACCTTGTTGGCTCCTACCCCGCCATAGCCCGCATTAAAGCCGAAAAAACCATCAGCTTCATGCATATGCCAGTCTACGTCGAGCGCGTCAGCACCCTCGGCCTCACCGTCCGTCCCGGTGAAATCTGGCTAACCTACCATCCTATCAACGAAACTGATCTTACCTTCAACAAAGTCTACGCCAATGTCTACCGCAATGGATCTTGGGGCACACCCCGCCTGCTATCCAGTTCCGCTACCAACGGTGCCTACGATCCTTACTATCCCCAGTACGTCGTCGGTAATACGCTTTACTCTTTCCAGACCGACACACCGGAGACAGTCTTGCCAACGATCAATGTCATCTCACCGGCTAACGGCACCACCATTAGCTCCTCTGTCCTCAATACCACCCTGAGTGCCAACGCTTCTGATGCTACTGGCGTCCGTAAGGTAGACTTCTTTGTAGACGGGGTTCTAGTCGGTACCGACATTGACGCCCCGTATTCGTTTAGCTGGATGTCAGGCCATTCTACTGTGGCGAATGGCCCCCATACAATTACAGCCACAGCTACCGACTGGCTAGGCAATGTCGGTCTCTCCCAAGTGGTTAATGTCACCAAGGGTACAACTACCCCTCCGCCACCTCCGCCCTCAGGCGACACAACTGCTCCAGTCGTGACCATCTCTACGCCCGCCAACAACTACACCGTCCCCAAAGGTGCTAAGACATTAGCTATTGGCGCCGGTGCCACTGACAACACCAGTGTGACCAAGATGGAAGTCTACATAGACGGTGCTCTCAAGAGCATTACCACCACCGCCTCCATTAGCTACACTTGGAATGTCAGCAGACTGAGCAGGGGGCAGCACACTGTGTTAGTTAAAGCCTATGACGCAGCCGGTAATACCGGCTCGTCGCAGGTGGTGGTGAGAAAGTAAAAGAATGCTTAAGTACTAACTAACATGAAAGCTAAAAGGAAAACCCCCATGCCCACCAAGAAACCAGCCAACAAAAAAGACCCACTAAACTCAAGCTTGTCAGCAGCAGCCATTACTCGCTTAAGCTACGGCAAAGGCAGCTGGAGTAGTCCCACCGAACTAGGCCTGACTTATCCGGTGGCTATGAGATATTTAACAATAGCCCTCGCAAACCGGAGTTTATCAGCCGTATGAGCGACAACAAGCTGCACTTTTTCACGCTACCGCAATCAGCTGCCTGTTGAAAATTCGGTTTACTAACCTAGAGCTAAGTAACATCTATCTGTCGGCCTTTAGTCTGCCGGAGCATTTCGCATTTTTGACTTTCGTGCTACATAAACGTACAATAAAACTTAAGTTTATTATGTGATGAATTACGATGCTCAAACCTACCAAAAGGCATAAGCGAAAAAAATGAATCCAAGATTTGGATATAGAAGTAACAAAACCAGGATGGCTATATTTGCTTTGGGTTTTGCTTGTGTTGGCGTCGCACTTGTTTTGATTACGCTAGCTAGTCCTAATAAATTGCCAGAGAAACCAAGCAGTGTACCGATTAACGACATAATTGAAGTCGAAAGGGCAAATTCTCAACTCACAGCTATAAGCCGAGCAGTTCGCCAAGATAAGGCTCGTAGCTCAAACGCAAGAACACCCCTAACTTCTTTTGCCGAGAAGCGTAAAGAAGCTATGTTGCGTTTGTTTACGGCCAATCCAGATATAGCAGGCAGGTTATTATTACCTGAAGAAACTCTGGTGGAGTTACAGGCTTTTGCCGGTGACATAGTTGAGCGAAAGGTTGAGTTAAGCGGTACTTATGCCTATAACCACCGTCATCTGCCCGACGATACGGTTGAAGATACACACCAACTTATAACAGCTGATGCGACCTACACTCTCTACTCAAACGGTCAAATTCCTGCAATTGCATCTGATAGTAAAGTAAAACTCACAGGTTACCAGCTTGATAAAAGCATTTTTGTATTGGCATCTGATTCGTCATCAACAGCTAAGATTGAAGTAACCTCTAGCACATTAGGCGCAAACACCCTTGGTGCCACCACCCTTGGGCCTATTAAGGCTGTTGTTATCTTTGCCGATTTTGCAGACAGCACGACTTCATTGGATATTAACGGCGTTAGAAATGCCTTTGAAGGTAACCCTGGCGGCGACGTCAAAAGCTTTTTCGCAGAAGCGTCTTACAATAAGTCAACGCTTGAACCGTCTTTTTTTGGGCCTTACAGATTGTCCGGGAACGCACCCAGTGGCAACTGTGGTTTGTTGCCAAATAGTGAACTAATGAACCTGGCTAACACCGACGTAGACTATACTCAATATCGGCGTTTCATTTTTGTCTATAATTGCAGAACGTACGGAGCAACAACCGGTCTGGGCGAATTCCAATTTAGCACCCCAGACGGGACAATTACCGGTGCACCTATTTGGGTCGGTACTCCTGACTACACTGATCCTCGGGTGTATGCGCATGAACTTTCGCACAATCTGGGTAATTATCATGCCAATTTCTTTGTGTGTTTGCCGCAAGTTTTTGTACCGCCGTCGCGTTTTGACGAAAATTGCCAGTCAGCGGAGTATGGCAATGAATTTGACATTCTCGGCGGAGCTCCAAATGTTGGATTAATGCCGCACCATAATGCACACCACAAAAATAACGCCGGTTGGTTTAGTGCCGCGAACTATCCGACCGTCAGCAACAGCCCAGGTAGCTATACCTATACGCTTGCGCCTTATGAATCACCGTCAACAGGTACACAAGCAATCAGAATTCCACGTGGCAACAGCGGCACTGCTTTCACGGTTGAATATCGACAACCGTTGGGTTTTGACGCCTGGATGGACTCGTCTAACCAAGCCGCTTGCAAAGGCCAGTGCAAAGTTACGCAGGGTGCGATGATCAATCTAATGCACAGTACTAGCGGCAGCGGAGGGGGTGGCGATACACAAGCCATTGATACTACTCCCGGTAGTATATTAAGTTCGCAGTACTATCCAAAGCAAGATAACCGCGATGGAGTACTTTTGCCTGGCAGAACATTTACTGATAGTGAATATGGCATTTCGGTTGAAACGCTATCGGCAGACACAAACGGTTTGACGGTCAGAGTGAATGTACCGGTTGCGTCATGTAACCGGGTGGCACCTACCGTTACCTTGACTTCTGCAGCCAATCAAGTCGCTACCAGTCCCGACCCAAAAACGTACAATTTTTCAGTAAAAAATAATGATTCAAACGGCTGCCAGGCGAACAAATTCAAGATTAGACCCGGACAAACCACCGCCTATAATGCAACTGGCGCTTCAGCTGATTTTAGGGAAGTGGCTGCCCCAGATGATTTTACATTAGCACCCGGAGCCACAACTAACGTAAGTCTAACGTTATTACCACCCGGAACTATTACCCATGGAACTTATAGCTTTCTTAATCCCCCAGTTACATTGCAGTCAAATGTGCTCGATATCGCGCCTGTGCAATTGCCTAGTATTACTTATCAGTTATCTGCGCAAACAGACACAGTTGCCCCCACAACCCCAAGCAGCCTAACAGGACAAGCGATTGGTTCCAGCCTCGTGCAGCTAAATTGGGCTGCTTCAACCGATAACAACGCTGTAATTGGTTACGAAATTATACGCGACGACAGCTCATTATTTATTTCGAGCACACCGAACTTTAACGACTATAACCCTGGAGACAGCGGCCTGCACAATTATTCCATCAGAGCTTTTGACCGGCGGCGTAATTTTTCTCCGGCCGCAAATGTGTCTATAAACGTACCGGTTAAAGCTGAATCCGAGACTCCTAAAGCCCCGGGTAATTTAACTACTAATATAACTGATCGCAGCGTCACCCTAAACTGGAATCCAGGCCCGGACAATGTTGGCGTAAGATGGTTTAGCATCTTAGGTATTAATAATAATCCGGTAGTACCGGCTGGTACAAATTCCATCACATTTGATAATTTACCTACAAATAAGACTTATGATTTACGCCTTATTGCATATGACGCGGATGGGAATGCGTCAGATTATTACGGCAGCGAATTAACAGTTACTACTGGTCAGCTTGGAACACAGCCACCGTCTAGGCCTAACAATTTCCGGCCCTCCAGCATAACCAACGGTGCTATTAATTTGTCATGGGACGTCAGCACTGACGACAATGGGGTCAGTGGTTACCATGTCTATAAAAACAATCGGCTTTATGCTACCGTTACTACCAATAACTTTACAGATACCGCTCTGCTGCCCGGCACCGGCTACGAGTATTTTGTAAAAGCGTTCGATGCCCAAGCTAATGTGTCTTCACCATCACCCGGAATGTGGGCAATTTCCGCCCGCTCGACTAGTGATACGACGCCGCCATCGAACGTGGCGCTCATTAATCCATCAAATGGCGCTAATGTATCCGCTATAACCGAGTTAACGGCCACAGCTAACGACAATATAAGCATCAGTGACGTACAATTTATGATTGACGACAAACTGGTGTCAACTGACAGCACTAGCCCGTATAAATTTAGCTGGGACACGACGGCTACCTATAATGGTTCGCATCGCATCTTTGTTAAAGCCAAAGATTCTTCTGGGAATTTGACGTCCTCAAGCCTGGTAATTGTCAACTCAAATAATGGTCCGGCCGACACCACCGCGCCAACGGTGGTTATCACAACGCCCACCGCGAACAGCACGGTACAAGGTAACTTAACTATAAATGGAACCGCATCTGACAACGCCGCGCTTAATAAAGTGGAGGTTGCAGTTGATGGCGCTAGCTTTAATCTAGCCAATGGACTGAATAACTGGACCCACCAAATTGATACATCACAGTTAAGCAACGGCCAGCATACAGTTACAGCTAAAGCTACCGATAACTCGAACAATGAAAGTACGGCAAGTGTTACGGTCAATGTCCAAAATGACACAATTCCACCAGCGCCACCCGCGAATGTAACAGCTACTGCAACCGCCCATAATCAAGTGAACATTAGCTGGACGGCGAGCCCGGACAGTGATTTAGCGGGATATTACGTCACTCGTTCTACTAACGATGGTCCATATAACACTATTCAGCAAGTTGGCAAGGTAGTTTCCTATAACGACAATGCGGTCACAGCCTCTAATAAATACGACTACCAGTTACTGGCTTTTGACGCAGCAGGCAATGTCTCAGCACCTTCCGCTGTAGCTACCACCACAACGCCAGCAGAACCAGACACGCAAGCACCGGCACAACCAGCTAGCTTGAATGCTAATACGGTTAGTTCATCGCAAATTAACCTGACTTGGACGGCATCAAGCGATAATGTAGGTGTTAGCGGTTATGATATTTACCGTTCAATAGGATCCAACCCAGCCGCGAAAATTACAACTGTCACGGCCACCAGTTACGGCGACGGTAGCCTAAGCGCCAGCACTGCTTATAACTACTATGTTATAGCTCGTGATGCGGCCGGTAATAGCTCGTTGCCATCATCAACAGCTCAAGCAACAACCTTGGCATCTACGCCCCCGACGAATACGGGCGTACTTAGCGGCACAGTTTCCAGTAGCAGCGGTGGTCCTATTAGTGGTGCTACGGTAGCCCTAACTGCTAAGGGTTTCAAACGTACAGCAATAACGAATTCAAGCGGCGCATATACGATTGCCTCAATTCCGCCAGGTACCTATACAGCAAAATACAGTGCCAGTTTGTACCAAGCCAAATCCTTTAATGTCATTATCCAGGCTGGCCTAACTACCTCGCAAAACGTAATATTACAAAAACGCTAGAAGGAAATATGAATTTACTACCATCTGACACCACTAAAACAGAGACACAATCGACCCAAACCGGTAATAAATACAAAATAGTGCTGATTTTGTTATTGGTAATTGGTTTAGCTGTCGTAATTGGCTTAAGTTTTACAACAAGTAAAGACACTAAACCCAACCAACTAACTAGAGTAACTGCACCCGGGTCATTAACAGAAATCAGTATCACTGACCAAGGTTTTATGCCGGCGGTTGTTAGGGTAAAACCTGGTACGCTGCTAACCTGGACAAATAAAACTAACCAACCGCACCAAATAGCGTCAGATCCTCATCCTACCCACGCCGGTTTGCCAAATTTTAACAACGATGTAGTTTTGGAACAGGGCGAAAGCTTAAGCTTTCAGTTTGAAAAAATCGGTAATTACACCTTTCATAATCATCTAAACCCGTATGGATTTAGTTTTAAAGTAGAAGTAGCAAAGTAAACTCTTCACGCTACCGTAATCAGCTGGCTGTAGTTAAAATTCGATTACTCACTAACGATAACCGTCCCACGCGCGCTCAGCGGTTGCTGTTCGTCGTGGTAGGTGTAGGTGCCGGGTTTCTCAAACACATAGCTATAACTATCGCCTTGATTCAAATCATCGCTGAGCAGGCCGGGTAGGCTGCTATGCATAGGGTGCGGGTCAGCAGCTATGCGGTGGGGTTTGGTATCGGTGTTGGCCCAGGTGACGGTGGTGCCGGGTTTGACCTTGATGGTACCAGGTATAAACTGGTCGGCTTTAATGTCGACTTTGGCTTCTTCTTTGGACAAGGTAATCGCTGTGTTGGAGTTTGGAGGGTTAGAGCGTGAGTTATTAGCCAGCAGTAAGCCGATTGTTGCCGTAAAGATTACCAGACCTATGATAATTAACAGCAGCTTTTTGCTTTTGGGGTTTGGCGTTTCCGGCGAAACAACAGCTTGAGGTTCCATGCTTATCTTCCTTTCTTCAGTAAGGTAACGTTTTTAGTAGTGGTGCCTCCGGCGGTAACACTAACTGATAGGGTCTGGCTGCCGTAGCCTGTGGCGGCGTAGGTCAGGTTATAGCTGCCAGGGTTTAGGCCAGTAATAATGTAGGATCCATTGCTGGCGGTAGTGTAGGTCTTCTTGGTTTTGCCAATAGTCACGGTTACTTTGGCGCCAGACAGCGGCTGCCCACCTCCGCTAACCACGCCACTTATTATCCCCGTTGTAGCCTGCGATTGGGTAGTTGCTGTCACAGTGGAAGATGGCGTGCTCACATTGCCTACCGCGTCGATTGCCCGAACAAAATAACTATAAGCAGTATTGGGGCTGAGGCCGGTATCACCGAAACTGGTGGTACTGATGTTGGCTACTTTGACGTTGTTTCGATACACATCGTAACTTACCGCCCCACTGCCTCCCTGGTTGTCCTGGGCAGCATTCCATGTAAGGTCGATTTGGGAACTGGAGCTTGGATTGGCAGTTAAGCCAGTCGGTGCGGCAGGCGGTGTGGTATCGGGCGGTGCTGGTGTAGTGACTGGGTTTGATGTTGCGGGCGCTGAAACATTGTCCGCCGCGTCGTAAGCCACAATCTGGTACTGGTAACCGGTCGCGGCAAGAACACTGCCGTCAATATAGGTTGTAGCTGGACCAAGTTGAGCAATCGTAAGATACGGCCCGCCATTCATAGAGCGGATAACATAATAGCCAGCTACTCCTCGGTTATCGCTGGAAGCTGCCCAGTTCAACCGGACTTCACTGGGGGACAAAGCGGCTGCTGTAACTCCCGCCGGACTGCTTGGTGGTTCGGTATCTGGTGGCAAAGGAGCAGGGGGGCTGACGTGTCCTGTTCGGGCGGCATCGTGCTGGAACATTGGCCACTCAGCACCCGACCCACTAAGCTCCCACAAGTACACCAAAGTATCATTTGGACCTAGGCTGCCTGACAATTGTTGATATGCCGCAGTTGCCGCCAGCTCGCTCCGGTTGTTGGCATTTATATCCGCTACTACGGCTGGCGTAAATAGCGAGTCCGAACGGTCTAGCTGACGCTGCCAACCAATGCTACCGTCATTATTAACAATCGACAAATTGCGTCCGTTGACAGAAACACTTTCTGGTTCATTGTCAATGTCCAGATTGCCAATGGCCGGCGCCAACCGATTTGAAGCGACTGATGTCCATTTTTTGCCGGTTTCGTCAAAAGCATCCCAGCTAACCACTACTTCGTCCTTGTTGTCTGCGTCAATATCTGCTAGCGAAGGTCCGTTCATATAACTACCACTTGCTGTCACAATGAATGGCCAACCAGGGAGAAGGCCGCCACTTTTTTGCCAACCGTACAGCTTTTGTCCGCATCCGCCACAAAGTTGCAAAGCTTCGGCAACCCCAACTACCTCGATTTGACCATCCCCATTGACATCACCTGTACCGAGCGTACCCAAAATACCCATCTTTATTCCGCTCGGATCGGCTGGAATCGAAACTGGCCAACCTGGTAAAACCTCTCCACTTTTGTTAAAGAGGTACATCCTGTCAAAGTAGTTATAGGCAATCTCCGGCTGCGCATCCCCGTCAAAGTCCCTGACAGTTACCCGGCTTGCTCCGCGATTGGTAGTCGCCGTTGGTACGTAATCACTTTGTAGGGTAAGTGCTTTCGGAAAACCAGTAAGTTCGGTTCCGTTCAGGCGCCAGGCATGCAGCTCATGGCCATCTAAACGCTCCGTATTGCCAGTATTCGGGGATACCAAAATGATTTCCTTAAGGCCGTCGCCATCAAGGTCAGCCAGTGCAGGGGTCTGGTCGGTGTAGCGCCAGCTGAATTTGGGCCTAGGCCAATTAGGGTAGGGCGTACCATCACTCCTAATTATATGGATTGTGCGCACTAATGCCGATTCAGAGTTAACCGTGCTTGCGACAATCTCCTGCCGGCCGTCTCCGTCCAAATCTGCGATTACCGGGCTGTCATAAAAGAACGTTGCTGATCCACTGCGGGGTACGGTGGCCGGGAAACCCGGCACATTTGAACCGTCACGATTAAAAGCGCTGATACGGTTCGTGCCTTCGGTAATAATAATTTCTTTGGTTCCGTTGCCGTCAAGGTCCGCTAAAACAGGAGCTAACCCGCAATAAGAGTAAACCGCAGTACACTCACCGCCAGTGATGGCTTTTGGCCAGCCAGCCACCAGGTCTTTATCAACTTTTACCAGATTGACAGTTCTGTCACTGGAGCCATTTGTGGCATCTATGGTTAAACGTAAACTGTAGGTCTGGTCTGGTACGAGGGCTGAAGTGTCCCAAGTACCCAGAGCGCCATTTGCCACTGCCTGGATGCCGTTATTCGCTAGGCTTATACCACTGTTTGACCAATTGGTTGGATTGGTGCCACTACCCCATTCCAGTTTATAGCTAGCAAGTGTTAAGCCATTTTTAGCATTAGCCGAGCCTTTGATTTGGATATTGCCAGATGACACTATTTCAAACGGCGTGGAAATTGCGCTGTCAAAATTGTCAATCAGGACATCGTGAACCTGAAACTGGTATGTTTTGCCGTTTGTATCAGTTGCCGTGACACGAATTATATACGTGCCGTCACTAAAAGTCGTCGTGTTTAATGTAGCCAGTGCGGCATTGGTTACCGGGGCAGTGGCAGTAGTTAGAGTAGTCCAGCTGGCAGGAGCCCGTCCGGCTCCGATCTCCACCTTATAATTAGCAAAATTAGGGCCATTGGCACTGCCGGTAATGGCTACGGCTTGTCCTGTGAGTAGAGCCCGGCTCCGCGGGCTGGTAATTATGGGCGTTAACGGCGGCGTCATGGCAGCAGACATAGCATTCGCGGCATTGATACGGCCATATCCAAAGTCACGGTCTTTGCCAGCAGCGCCTAAATCATTTGCTTGCGTGCGAATAATCTGCCGTAGCTGCTCGTTTGTCAAAGCCGGATTTTTGGCGAGCAGCAGCGCCGCTAGACCGGCCACATGAGGCGTGGCCATACTAGTACCGGAGGCAAGACAGTACGATCCACCTACGACACTTGCGCCGCTGCACATTGGTGATGTGGCTGCCTTGAGCGATAGGGTACTAACACCGGGTGCGGCAACGTCGACTTTATCCCCCCAGTTAGAAAATGAAGCTTTGGTGTCCGTAGGACTTGAGGCTGCCACGGTTATGGCCTGGTCAGCTGAACTGGGTGTAAAATCAAGCGCGTCGCCGTTATTGTTGCCAGCAGCAGCTATAATCACCATGCCCCGGTCATGTTCATAGGCGATAGCGTCGTCAAGGGCCGCCGAAGAGCCAGCACCACCCCAACTGTTGCTGGAAACTTTGGCACCATTATCGGCGGCGTAGACTAATGCCTGTATGCCGCCGCTATCTGTTCCGCTGCCTCCGGCGCTCAAGAATTTTAGAGCCATGATTTTGCTCGTCCAGTTAACCCCTACGACACCGGCATTATTATTTCCCGTCGCGGCGATTGTTCCAACCGTGTGCGTCCCGTGGCCATGGTCGTCCATAGGATCATTGTCGCTATTAAACCAGTCCCAACCGTAATAATCATCCACATAACCGTTGGTGTCGTCATCAACTGCATTGCCGGGAGTTTCCTCTTGGTTAGTCCACATGTTTGTGGCTATGTCCGGATGGGTACGGTCTACGCCAGTATCGATATCGGCTACAATCACGCTGGCTGAGCCAGTGGTACTATCCCAGGCCACGGCCGCGTTGATGGTGTGTAATCCCCACAAGTCCTGAAAAGATTGGCCCCATGATCCGCTTGAACCATAATACGGGTCATTAGGCACCGCAAACACTTCGACTTGTCTATTAAGTTCAGTGTTTTCTACGAAATCAGCTGTCTGGTACAGCCCTTGCAACCGTTTGAGCCGTCCAAAAGCCTCTGCATTATCTTGCTTGACCACTTTATCTGTAGTATTCTCTGCTGGTTCAAAAGTAATCTTGTACCACCGGAATATATCGGCATCAGCCTTAGATTTTTTGCCGGAAACAGCTAGCTGCTCAACTTTAGACGCTTTATTATTGCGGTTAAGGTTATTAAATCCCGCTATGCCAGTGTCGTCCGGCTTCCGGTCAGTTTTGATTAAACCTTTAGCTTTGGGCGTTACTTTTAGCAACAATTCGTTGGCCGCGAAAGTCGGCGAACCATCTACGATATTTGGTTCAGGTTGCCGAATACTGGCCGAGGAGTAAAAAAGCAGATAAGCGCCAACGGCTCCAAACAAAAGCACAAATATGATAACCAAAGGTTTATAACGTCTGAACAAAACCATAACAGTATGCTTCATAAGTTTGTTTGATGTTAGTTCAATTAAACACCGTTCGTGCTTAAGTAGCAAATTTTATCACGCCATGAGTTGAACTTGCTGAGGAAATATGAACTGAGGTCGATATTACAAAAAGTTTCGGTAACGGGTGAAAGAGGACTAATAGAGACGCGAAAGGCCGCAGCTAAAGCAAAAACTAGATGAAGTTTTTAAATTTGTTTATGGGGAAGATTCTTACGGTCATTTTGCCTACGATGTCGTTAACTGGAACGGGACCAAACGCGCGGGAATCGAGTGAATCGCCGCGGTTATCTCCGCATACAAAAACTTCCCCTTCGGGGACTACCCACTCATTATCGCCGGTTGTCGGAGTGTCGATGTTTTGCGAGAATGGGTGATTGGAGTCAGGGTTAAAGCCTTCTGGGTGGTCTTTATTATATACGGCAATCTTGCCGTCTTTTACAACGACTCTTTCGCCTGGCAGTCCAATTACTCGCTTGATAAGCTGCTTATCCTGAGAACTGCCAAAACCACGGAGCCCAGGCTTTACGAATACAATAACATCAGACCTTTTAGGAATGTACTTGTGTTTGGTAAGTTTTGCCAGGGTGCGTGGCACTTTCCACACAATCAGGCGGTCACTGTTCTGCAAGGTTGTTTCCATACTACGCCCCTCAACTTCATATGATTGAAAAATAAAAGCAGTTAGAAGTAGTGCCAAAATTGGTGCGGCTAGTAAAATAGCCAGTGTAGATAAGACACTTCGTAACCCACCCGACGGCTTTTGGACCTGAATTGGGGCGGGTTCGGGTGTTGCGCCACCAGGCGTAACTGGTATACTTGAATACTGCTGCATTACAGGGAACCACTATACCTGAGGACCAGTCCTAAAACAATCTTGCATAATTCTGACCAGCCCTTTTTGACCAGAAATGCTCCTGGCGATACGGGTTTGCCAAAAAGCGGCTTGATAAACTAAATTTCACTCATTTTTCTGCTTTCACCATGATCGTATAAGAGTTATACTTAAGGAATTCGTTTTTAAATATTTATGGATAATTTTCATAGCAACCAAAACAAACGTGGCCATAATACTGTAGACGGCATGCTGACTTCTCCGGAGAGCCCGAGGTCAGTTCCTGCCCACCCTGACGAAACACAAAACCACAGGCCACTAGCCCAAGGACGAATTGATGATTTTAAAAAAGCTGACGGATTTCATCCCTCACAGCAACCTGTTTTAAGGGGAAGTGAATCGCTTAACTCTAATCGCCAACCCAGGCGGGATAACCAGGGAGCGATTGATCTTACCTTGCCTCCAGGCGCTCCGAAAAACAAAAAACGTAGACGAAATTGGAAAAAACTTAGTTTGCGTAGTGTGGCAGGTTCCATGGCTGTTATTGTGCTTATGGGCGGATTTCTATTTGCTAAAGGCTACCTAAAACTCGGACAAATCTTCAAAGGTGGTGGTGGTGCCGCCGCCCTAGAAGAAAACGTTGATCCTTCAAAATTGAGAGGAGAAGGTGATGGCCGGGTCAATATACTAATGCTTGGGAAAGGCGGCGAGGGTCATACCGCTCCTGACTTAACAGATACAATTTTGATAGCGAGCATTGATCCGGTGCAAAAACAGGTTGCTTTGCTCAGTATTCCGCGGGACTTGAATATCGCGGACTCCGGCATTAAAAAGATTAACTCTGTTTACGCGGACGCGAAATATGGAGCCTCAGATAGAAACGCCAATGATGAAGATGCCGAAAAAGCCGGTATGGACGCCATAGAAAAAGTAGTAGAAGACAAAATTGGTATTCCAGTTCATTACAATGTCATGATAGATTTTGAGGGCTTTACAAAAGCTATATCGACAGTTGGTGGAGTAGATATAGATGTTGACGCCGAAAACACAGTTTATGAAGTCTTGTGGGATGCCACAACCCGCCGTCAGTACACACTGGATGTAAAAGAGGGAAAGCAACATTTTGATGGAACCCGAGCACTCTTTTATGCCCGCTCCCGCCAGACAAGCCCTCGCGGCGACTTTGACCGAGCCGAACGCCAGCGCAAGCTACTACTTGCCCTAAAAGAAAAGGTGCTATCACTTGGAACTTTTGCCAATCCACTCAAACTGTCCCAGTTAATTGATGATTTTGGCAACCATATCCAAACTAATATCAATAAAAATGAAGTCCTCAGGCTTTACGATATTGGCAAAGATATCAGTGGTGATAAAGTTGCTTCAGTTGGTCTGGCCGATCCACCCAACAACTATGTTACAACGGATAACATTGGCGGGGTTTCAATAGTTCGTCCGCGGGCAGGATTAACAGATTTTTCAGAAATTCAGAGCTACGTACGCAATGCGCTTAAAGACGGCTTTATAGCTAATGAAAACGCTACCATAGCCGTTTATAACGGTACGGATACTCCTGGTCTTGCTACCAAAAAAGCTACCGAGCTGAAAAGCTACGGGTATAACGTAAGTGTTGTGGCTGACGCGCCCTCTAAAACCTACACTCAGAATGTATTGGTTAATTTAAGAAGCGAAGACAAAAAATATACCAGACACTACCTGGAGCAGCGTCTTGGCGTAACTGCTGTAACGGCTTTGCCGGCAGGTATTACTAACACAGGGAATGCGGACTTTGTTATAATACTTGGACAGCAATAAGTGCTGGCCCAAAATGCGCATTTTGCTCGAAAACTTGTGCTTCGATCCTCAGTTTTCAACCAAACTACGCTATTTTGAACCAGCCCTCTAATAATATGTAAAGGGGTATGTTTTTGAGAGCGATTGCCGGCAAAATTAAGCCGACCAAAGGTTACGCGCATGTCTTTCATATTTTTTTAAGTGCGCTGATGCCTGCATTAGTATACGTGTTTGTTCGTACCAATTTTGTGCTGCCTGCGGTGGTAATTGTGCTAATTACCAAATGGCGTATATTTGCAGTTAGACCACGTTTTTGGCTGGCAATCATTCGCGCTAACGCCGTCGATATCATGGTGGGTCTGTCAACAATCGTGTTTATGACACATTCTCATAGCGCATCTATTCAATTGATGTGGACAGTCTTATATATAATTTGGCAGGTAGCCATCAAGCCACTCCGTAATACCCTTGGTGTAGCCGGTCAGGCGCTAATTGGTCAGACTTATGGGCTAATGGCCTTGTATATTGCTTGGCCCAGCTCGCCGCTCGCAGTACTTGTACTAGGGACATGGGCAGTAAGTTACCTATCTGCCCGTCATTTCCTGAGCAGTTTTGAAGAACCGTACGTGGCACTTTATTCCCATACATGGGGCTATTTTGCGGCTGCTCTGGCTTGGATCAGTGTTCACTGGCTGTTATTTTATGGGCTGATATCGCAGCCAACTTTGCTATTAACGGTGCTGGGCTTTGGTTTCGGCGGTCTCTATTATCTTCAGGAAACTGATCGTTTATCTGTCTTGCTAAGGCGCCAAATTGTATTTATTATGGTGGCAGTCATCGTGGTTGTTATGGTGTTCTCGGAGTGGGGCAGTAAAACACTTTAAGGAGTTAATTTGCAGCAAAAATCTATCAAACCAGTTTTATTAAGTCCTGAACCTCGCCGCAAACTCTCGGCCATATTGCTCTTGGTTTTAATATGCTCTGCAGCCGGTTTTGGTGGTGGTTTGTTGGCCAAAAACTATCCACAGCAGCAGACTACGTCAACCGGTATAAGCCGTGAAAACCAAAAGGCCGTTTTAAATGAGAGCGAGCTTATCAGCACCATAGCTACAAACGTAGCCCCCAGCGTAGTATCGGTAAACGTTATTAGCCAAAACGCCAGTCCAGAAGACTTTTTTGGTTTTGGTGGCGGGGCGTCAGAATCTCAAAGCGCCGGCACCGGCATTATTATCAGCGACGACGGCTACATTGTGACCAACCGGCATGTCATACCAGCTGGGGCGTCAAACGTAAGTGTGACGTTATCTGACGGGACAGAGCTAGACAGCGTAGAAATTATTGGCCGCACAAACGATAGCGACCCACTGGACATAGCTTTCCTTAAAATAAAAGACTTAAAGGGCAAAAAGTTACAAAAAGCCACGCTGGCAGATTCTTCAAAAGTAAAGGTAGGCGATAAAGTCGTCGCGATTGGCAATGCCCTGGGACAATTCCAAAACACCGTCACAGCCGGTATTTTGTCCGGCTTTGGCCGTAGCGTGCAGGCAAGTGACGGCAATGGGGTAGAGAGCCTGCAAAACTTGTTTCAGACAGACGCGGCCATAAATCCTGGCAATTCCGGAGGCCCCCTCCTGAATATAAGTGGCGAAGTAATCGGCATTAACACAGCGGTAGCCGGCGGCCCTGCAGAAAACATTGGATTTGCCATTCCCATAAATGACGTCCAGGGCCTAGTCAAAAGCGTTCTCACAAAAGGCAAGCTGGAACGCCCATACCTAGGTGTCCGGTATGTTGCTATAACAGACGATTACGCCTACCAGTTTAATTTGAGCGTGAAACGTGGTGCCTACATTCTGCCTGGCCGGGCCGGAAGGTCCTCCATTGTGCCAGGCAGCCCCGCAGAAAAAGCCGGTCTAAAAGAAAAGGATATCATAGCCAAAATAGACGGCACTGGGCTTGATGAAAAAAACAGCCTTACCTCACTAATAGGCCGTAAATCCGTAGGTGACGAAGTAACCCTGACCATACTTCGAGACGGCAAAGAACAAGAAATAAAACTAAAACTAGAAGCAGCCCCGCAGGGCTAAATAGCCCGAGCTCGACATAACAACACCTGTAAATATGAATTTAGCTGATACAGATTGCTGCTTTGATGCTTTTTGTGTAGCCATAGCTACAGAAAAAGTGACAAAGTAGTGAGATGTACAGATAAAATACAGTATTAGGCTTTTGGGGTAGTTGTGATTGGGGATGGATCTATAGTAAATGTGGTAAAAGGAGAAATATTGCCAGTGTTAGGGTTAGGTTGGCCAGCATTCACTAGTGTTGAGGTCGTAGTTACTCCTTCAACGGCTACTGTGTTTTGTAAGCCTGTTCCGCCTATTGCAGGGAAAACATCTGAATGAGGTTTGACGGCTGGAGTTGGTTCCGGACTATTAAGAGTATCTAAAATAGCAAAAGTGGTTGCAGTAGCTGCCACTACACCTGCTGCTAATATTTTTTTTGTGCGGGATATTTCGGGCATAACTTAAACACTATAGCATAAGCATTCAATTAATGCAAGGCCCCCGTACTAACTCACCACCTTTGCAACCAAAAAGGTAGGCGTCCTAAACTGTAAAGACCATTACATCTAACAGGAAGGAGCCTACCATGGCCTATTCTACCAACCCTAATCTCCCTAAAGCGAGAGCAATTGCCATGCAGTTACTCATGCGTGAGGGCCTACCACTACAGGTGGTGGCTAATCGCTGCGGTGTGAGCCGCAGTACCATCTGGCGCTGGAAGCGTAAGTGGCTCAAGCTCAACGAGAATGTTGAGCTCACCAACCACTACCGTCCAGGAAGAGCTGCGGGTAAAGCGTTCCGCTTTACTGCCTGCACCTGGAATATACCGACAGTGGTTTCACGGCCGCGCATGAGTCCTCATGCAGTTGGTGACCGCATTGTTGTCCGGATACTTGAGCTGCGCGCGTTACTTAAGCGCTGCGCTGAGGTCATTTGGTACCACGCGGTACACAAAGATGGTATTCAGGTTAGCCTGAGTAGTGTGCGGCGCATATTGAAATGTAGTGGTTGCTTTCTAGGCGCCCGCAAAAAGCGAGTACGTCCAGATAACCCGCGGCGACCAGTGGTCACCGAACCTGGCGAGCTGGTACAAACGGATACTGTCCACTACATATGTCCACTCACGAAGCGGAGATGGTACGTCTACACTGTTATTGACCTGTATACCCGCATGGCATACGCGGAAGTGCACAGCCGCATTCTGCCCGGGCTAGCCGCAGGTGTAGTAACAAGAGCTAGTACACACTTTCGCTTTGCGTTCCAGCTTGTGCAAGCAGACAACGGTCCAGAGTTTGGCCGCTTCTTTGCTCAGGTACTTAACAGCAACAGCATTACTGTGCGGCACAGCCGACTGGGAAGACCCAACGACAATGCCCACATTGAGAGATTTAACCGAACAATCCAGGATGAGTGTTTAGGACGGTACCTGACGTACAAGACACCAAACAAACATATCCAAACAAAACTAACTAAGTACCTAGACTACTACAACGAAGAGCGGGTACACTTGAGCTTACAGTACAGAACGCCCGTCGAGATGTTGCAAAGGTCGTGAGGTTTGTACGGGCCCCCCTTCAGGGTTCAAGGATGCATTGGGCTTATAAAACGGGCTATAGCATGCTTGACACAGCTTAGCTAACGGGCTTACCATTAGCAAGACAGTTTACTTGTTAAATTAATACACCTATCTAAAACTCACATGGAACAACAGCCTCCTATACAGTCCGTGCTTCCAAAAACGCCTAATAGGTTGTCGCGCCTTAAAAGTCGTGGTGCATCTCTGCTCAAGCCTATTAACGCTAAGCTTGGCGGTAACAACAAGCTACAGCCGCTGGTTTTTGTGGCTGCCTTTGCTGTCATGGGGGCAGCCGCCCTTTTTTTGACGCACGCCCAAGCACCTAGCAATAACACTATCAGCATAGAAGGCGAAGTATTTACGAGCCATGAAGATGACTTTGCCCACGGCAAAAGCACTACCAGGTACAACATTAAAACCAAAGACGACGTTTACTACCAGCTCGAACAAGGCGGAGCGGATTATTCAAAACTTCACGAAAAACAAAGAGTTAAGATAATGGGTATTCCCACCAAAGAAGGTCACCGAATAAAGCCAACAAAAATAGAAGCCGTAACGGATAGCCAGTCGCAATCTTTACAAACTCAATTATTCCCAAAGGCCGAGGCAGCAAAACCTATACCTCCACCAACTCCACCTCCGACACCGCCGCCAGCTAGCTCTAAGAAAGTACTTGTAATTCTGTTTAACTTTAAAAATGACCGAACTAAGCCATTTACAACTACCCAAGCTCGGCAAACGGTTTTTACCGCTAACAACTCTTCTAATGCATACCTCAAAGAAACCAGTTACAACAAGCTGGGCCTTACCGGCCGGGACAGGGTAGACGGCGATGTGGCGGGCTGGTACACCGTAGATTACAATAATACAAGCTGTGACGAACATAACTGGGCAAAGTCAGCGCTTAACAAGGCCAAGGCCGCAAGAGTTGATACGTCGGGCTATGACACGATAATGTTCGTTTACTCGAGTTTTGTAGCAGACTGTCCTTACGATGGTCAGTTTGTACCGGCGTATAATTTTGTACATGTCAACGGCCCCAAAGCTTTTACTACATTTACAACAAGCCATGAATTGGGTCACTCTCTAGGCCTTTCGCATGCCAACAGCTTTTCATGTGTAGAGACCGGCGCAGTAGTGCCAATTACTATCAACTTGGATTATAAATTTTGCGTAGAAAAAGAATACAATGACCCCTTTGATAGCATGGGTGGTCATGGGTTGCCACGGCATTACAATGCTTACCACAAAGCTCAGCTTGGGTGGCTGACTAATATTCAAACGGTTGCCGGTGACGGAGACTATACAATCGTGCCGCTAGAAAAGTTATCTACGGGCATACAAATGTTACGCGTCCCAACCCGCTCAGCTATGTATAAGGCTGATTATCCAGAGCTAGGACCGATTACACAATCCTATCCCCAATACTATTATATTGAGTACCGCCAACCATATGGCTTTGATGACGCGTCAGCCAGTGGCCTAACAGTACGTCTAGGAGCCGATTATGTTTTCCAGACACCCATAACATCCGCAGGACCTATGACCAGGCTTTTAGACGCTACACCAGCTACAAATACTTTTGAAGACGCCCAGTTAGCACCAAGCACTCTCATAGATGATGGCGAAGTTACCATAAAGCTCATAAGCCAATCAGCTACCAGTGCCACTGTCCAAATAACCAGGCGAGGTACGGTTATCCCTACTAATCTTTTGGTAACAGAAAAATACGATTCATCAACCGAAAAGCGTTCACTACTTGTAGCATGGCAAGCTCCAACAAACTTTAACGCCGTAGGCTATACGATTTACCGCGACGGCGTTCAAATTGGCAACAGCAACTCCACGTCTTTTAACGATCCAAATGTATTCCAGCCGGCTCCAGAACAAGTCTTTGAGGGGCTTCATGAAGAAAGATATACATATACAGTTAAGGCTTATGATAGTGCAGGTAATTACTCACCTGAGTCCGCACCATACAATTGGTATACCAATTGGTGTACTTATGCTTGCTAGCTAATTTACTGCTGAGGCAGGCGCCTTTGTAGTGTAATCACCGTAAGCCAGGGCTGGCTGGTTTTCTTGTGCTACACATTCAATTTAAACTCTACTACATCATCTGGCTTCAACGAGACCGCTGAACACACCTATCTTGATCATTTGAATCCTACTGTGAATGGGACAGTGGGGCGGATCATCTTATGCAGGCACCGGTACATTTTCCACCACTCACACCCAAGGATACAGAAGCGGAGACGGTATGATAATTATTACGCCAAACTACTAGCCATAACTATAGCGATTGGTACCCCTAGCTTGTTAAAATTTTTTACTACCTGCACCTGCAATCGACCGGCACAACCGATGTCAGCTTGACACTTTCTGGATGGGACTGAACTTACAGACATAAAAGTTATTGGGCGTACTAGCGAAAACTATTCGCTAGACATGGCCTTTCTAAAAGAAAAAGAAGACATCATAATAAAAATCGCCGGAACAGGGGTAAATGATAAAAACAGTTTAACCTCGCTAGTTGGCCGCAAATCAGTTGGTGATGAAGTAACTCTAACGATACGCCGTGACGGCAAAGAACAAGAAATCAAAATAACACTAGAAGCCGCCCCAACACAATAATGTATATAATTCCTATCAGTAATTGTAAAATGGTGATTAACTAGTTATTAGGGGTAGAAGATAGATCTGGGTTTAAGACGCTACAAAGCATATTTATATTTGTATCGCCAAATGTTGCGGATACATTTGGAGTATTGTCGACAGTATCTACAGATATGACTGCATCAAAAGCGCCAGGGTATACGTCAGAATTTTGACTAGGATCCGTTGCCGTGTATTTATCTGGCGTAAATGCTACCAAAGATAAGACACCTTTATCATTTTTAACAAATCCTGCAGGTGTTCCCTCGTCACGTCCAAAGTTGTAATTATTAGACCTTAAGAGCAACCTAGCGGGGCACTTGGTTATTTCACCCGTCACAATATTTCTATATTCAGCATATTTGCCTACAATAGTCCTGTTTGCTGGGCCAGCCATAATCTCTTGAAGCTCTTTATCAGCGTTTTGCTGAAGTTCATCTGGTGTATATGGCCTGTTTTCTGCCAGTACGGCAGTTTGTTGATTGGGTGTTTTTTTGGGAGCAGGCGAGGTAGTTAGAGGTGTTTCCGTACTACTGTCTGTATTGGCTTTGTTGGTGGATGGAGCGGTAGTGATAGCAGGAGGTATGCTAGTAATTGGCTTACGAAGCACATTGGAACTTGACCGGTCGACAGAACTCCAGGTGGCACCTCTACCGAGCTGTTTAATTACTTTATGTCCACCAGTTGTAGCTTCAGTTGTCTTCTGATTTCCGGTTTCGGAACCAGCTGCAGATGCTTCCACTGTAGTTGGTGGCTTATCGCCACTTGGAGAAAAATGCTGTAGCCCTACAACACTAGCGCCTAGTGTAAGAAGCCCGGCTGCAATATTGTGGTTTCGTTTTGGCATAGCTTCATTATAGCATAAGCATTCAATTAATGCAAGTCAAATTTTTTGACCTGAATCTCGAAACCTCCCCCAAAAGATAAAACACGCTGTTTTTGTTATCTTGTAAGT
>JAZKJC010000002.1:0-86228 GCA_040384565.1 Patescibacteria group bacterium | reverse complement strand
GTTTCTTCTCTAGAACAACAGATTAGAGGAGCAGTCCAAATTTGTTCTTAAGCCATAACATCATATCCGTAATCAGTTAATTTTTAGTTCGAATTTTTTATGCAATCAGTAGTGGAGCTATCCTATTTTAGGATAAAGTCCACCGATGCTGCAATCTTCCACTATTTGTATACAATTGCCGCACGAAACACAGCCAATTCTCATAACTTCACCCAGCTCTTCTGATTCCACAGGGAGGACAAAGAATACCTCAGGATTTATAAGTCCAGAACGTACTTCAGCATCAGGAGGAATCACTGAAAAATCCACGTCTATTAACTCATTATCTGTAAGTTCAGCTGCTGCAAAGTAAGCACAGTTAAACTTCGTTGCACCAGTAGGACAATTTGCCATAAAAGAAACTATAGCAAATCTACACGAGGAAAAGAAGACGTTCTTCTATAGGTGTTAATTCTTGATAGTTTTGTGTTTCGAAATATGGCCAATAATCTATCCAAAATCTCATCATCTGGCTCCAAATCACTCACTTTTGGCCAAAATCTGCCCGATACTCGTCCACATAGCCACAGTTATGCCTCCTCGCATCGAACAGATTTTGACTTAAGAACTGAACAATATTTACAAGAAAGATTGATCTTGGTGGATTCAAAGTTTCTAGCGGATAAAGCCGGTTGTTTGGGACAGGAAGCTGCCTAGAAGCACTAAGCTTACTAAAACAGTATCCAACATTGGATGGTGCAGTATGAAGCGTTCACTATCTCTTATGAGATGTCTGAGCCCTGCGGCATGTTTGACGAGCAGTAACATAACAGCAAGACCTGTCATAAGTCCTACAGCAAAGGAAGTCCAGGGAGCATAACCTTTTGTGAGTGTTTGAACTCTTGAAACTGGCTGGCTAGTCGGCTCTACAACGGCTCTATCGGTGTTAACAGGCGTAAGACTTGGTTCTGCCTTATCCGGAGATGCGGCTGGAGTTGGAGTTGGCGCACTCTGCTGAACTGGTTGGGCTGGGATAGCTGGTTGAGCAGAAGCAGCGGGTGGCGGTAGGGAGTTATTGGCAACTGCAGACTGAACCTGCGGGGTTCCATACATAGCCACCACGACCGTCTGTTGGCCATTATTGTTATAACTTTCGGAGTTAGCAAAACCAAAGCCTACTTCACTATATGCTCCGTCTAACATATTTACCCGGTGCGGTTCACTATTCATCCACCCGGTTACGGTGTCGTTGCTTGTAATAAATCCGTAGGCCAGGTTTTCGCCGGCTTTTTGATATTTGTAGCCGGCATTGCTAATGAACACCCAAGGCTCTTGCCCTTCAGGGGTATTGTGTGACCAGTAGTTGCGCGCGACCATATCATTGGCTTTTGCCTGAGCTGCTGCTGATAGCACACTGTTGAGCTGCAAGCCGTTAGCGCCAGACTGCGTTCGTTGACCGTTGGTAGCCTGAAGTAGTCCATCGGAACTCACATTTGTCGCATAAGCCAGTACGCCACGGTTTTGTGGAGAGTAGCCTGAACTAACCAAAAAAGCGGCAGCTACAATAATTAGCAAGGGGATATAGGGCCAGTAATGTTTGTGATGGCTTTTTTGGACTGGTTTTGGTTTGCTGAGCGCACGAAAATTGTGCGGCTTATGGGGCATGCATTAATTTTAGCACGACTTGTAAAATTGGCTGTGGTACAGAGCCATGGCGGCAGCCTGGACAACATTGAAAGATTCTTTTTTGCCGAACATTGGAATCTCAATATGCTTATCGCACTTAGTAAGTACTTCTGGCTCAATCCCTTTGGTTTCTCTGCCTATAATAATTGCTGTTTTGGAATCTGGATTCCAAGTTGATATGTCTATAGCGCCCGGTGTTTGTTCTAAGCCGTATACAATATATTGATCTTTTTGAAGATCATCAATAACCCGGAAAATATCGGGATTAAAGACCCATTCAATTAGTTCCTCAGCTCCTAAAGCTGTTTTTTTGATCTGAGCATGAATTTTGTTGGCAATATGTGGCAAGCGACTATCGCTGTCTAGTATTGGATGAGGTGTATAGCCAGTCAAAAAAACTTTTTTAACTCCCAAACCTTCTGCAGTGCGTAGTAAAGAGCCGACATTGTGGCAACTACGCAGGTTGTGCGCTATTAAGACAATATCCCGTTTACTGGCTACCATTAACCGTTTACTATACGTTATCTTTTTTCGGTTTTCCATGGGGAAGAGCTAACGGTAAATGATTCCAGCTTAATAATTTAACCATGAGCGGTTATAATGGACGTATATGAGCCAGGACGCTAGACATGACGAAGAACTAAATACTCAGCGCCGGTCGCAAATTCTTAATCTCCAGTATGCAGACACATCTGGTGATCAACCTAAGCAGCTTTATGGGAACTTATTGAGCGTTCAGGAGCTATATGACCTCAAGGTTATTCCCTTGACATTAAACAATAACGGTTTAACATTTGGCGTGACCAATACAACCTCTCAGCAAGCAATGTCCAGTCTCCGCCAACGATTTTTGGATCAACGGGTAAGTTTTAAGCTTATTTCAGATGGCGGTTACCGTGAATATATGAAGCTTTATGATCCGCCTAAAAGTGTTGAGTATCACGATATTGCACTTTCAACAGCTGGCAGCGACGATCAGGTGCAGCAAGTTTCGCTAACCTTAGAGCAAGTCAAGGCGACTGACATGTTAGCTTTTCTTGTGCAACAAGCGCATCGTTTGGGCGCATCAGATATTCACCTTGAAACTGAGCGAGAGCATGCGCGAGTTCGTTTCCGAATAGACGGTATTCTGCACCGAATTGCCGAACTAGATCCGGCAAAGTACCGCGTTCTTATTTCCGTAATTGCAAGTGCCGGTAATATATCTACGGCGGCACAGGATGCACAACAAGGCCATATTGCTCAAGCGGTAGAGATGGCAGACGGCTCTAGTGTTGATGTAAACGTGCGTCTTGAAACAGTCCAGACAATTAATGGGCTTGATGTAGTTATGAGACTGTTCAATATGGAGCAATCTATGTACAGCCTGGACCGGCTAGGCTTATCAGCCCAGGAGCGACAAGTAGTTGACGACATAATAGCTAAACCATCTGGATTAGTGCTTGCTGTCGGTCCAACAGGTTCAGGTAAAACCACGACACTTTACTCAATGCTGAACAATCTTAACAGCGAAAACCGTAAAATTATTACAATTGAAGACCCGGTTGAGTATCAGTTCAGCGGTATTACTCAAATATCTGTGACTTCTCAAAACTCCCAGGAAACAAATTTTGCCGACAAGCTCCGGGCAGTTCTAAGGCTTGACCCAGATATTGTGATGGTTGGCGAGATAAGAGACGCTGACACTGCCAAAACAGCTTTGCAGGCAGCGCTTACTGGGCATTTGGTGCTATCTACCTTTCACGCTAGCTCGGCCGCCGCTGCGCTAACTAGGCTTATGGATTTGATCGGGGAAAATCCTCTGTTTGTGTCGGCCATCCGCTTAGTTATGGCTCAACGTCTAGTTAGGCGCTTAGATGACGATACCAAAGAATCTTATACGCCCGATGAAGCGACCCTAAGCAGCATTCAAAAAGTCATTGCGGGCTTGCCTGAGGGCGTTGAAAAGCCGCCGCTCCAAGGCTTGCAGCTATTTAAACAAAGGTCATCCGCCGATAATCCGTATGGATTTAAGGGTCAGCTAGCCTTGCGTGAACAGTTTATGATGTCTGGTCAAATAGGGCAATTATTAACCAAAGGCAGCCATGCATCGACCCAGGATATTGAAGCGGCAGCTGTAGCCAGTGGCATGAAAACAATGCTTCAGGACGGAATTCTAAAAGTAATTGATGGGCAAACCACACTAGAAGAAATCTATCGTGTTGTTGGTTAAGTGAGCCGCTGGTGGTGGTATGCGAGGATTGAGCTTTTTTTCAAGTCTCGCAGCTCCGGCTTAATCTCTTGATAAGTAACTTGACCTAAGAAGTTAATTAATGTAAGGTTTATGGATATGGAATCTGTAATTCACAAAATTGAAGCCAAGTACAAAAAGTCACAAGTCGTTGACGTACGCTCTGGTGATACCGTTAAAGTTCATCAGAAAATACGTGAAGGCAATAAAGAACGTGTCCAGATATTCCAGGGTTTAGTTATCCGTACTGATCGCAAAGACAGCCATACAAGCAGCATTACCGTAAGGCGAATTGCTAGCGGTATAGGCGTAGAAAAAAGCTTTTTACTGCATAGTCCTTTGGTGGTTAGGATTGAAGTTACTAAGCGGAGCAAGGTGCGCCGCAAATATCTGTCCTATATGCGGGATCGTACCGGCAAATCTGCCCGTATGACAGGCATGGAATTTGATAAAGACTCAGTCAATACAGTCCGTGATGACGCTGCAGAAAAAGCCGAAGCCAAAGAAAAGGCCGCCGCCGCAAATGAAGCCGAAGTAGCCAAAAAAGCAGAAGCCGCAGCAGAAGAAGAGGCTAAAGCGCAGGCTGCCCTAAAAGCCCACGAAGAAGTTGCCGCCAAAGACGCATAGCAGAGATTTCTGACCCACACTCACTTTTCCGCTATCAGGGGCGCTTCATTCAGAGTAAATTTGCTTGATGCCAAATTTACTCTGGCTGCACTCAGCAATAACCCTTTCGATCAAAAAAGTGAATGTGGCTCAGGTCTTTAGTACTACGGACGGATTATTTGTTAAGATAAGCATATGGGTGTTATTGTCGGCATTGATGAAGTGGGACGTGGTTGTTGGGCTGGGCCACTCGTCGCGGCGGCAGTTTGTCTAAAACAGCCGATACCTGGCTTGACAGATTCTAAGTTACTTAGCAGAAAAAAACGCGCTGAACTCTCAAAAGAAATAACTCTATCCAGTAACTATGGGCTCGGATGGGTGTGGCCGGCTGAAGTAGATCAACTTGGGCTTACGAAGGCGACTGAAGTGGCGATGCAATCAGCCATTCAGTCGTTGTCAATGTATGATTACGGCGAAGTCATCATTGACGGAAATTATTTATATAACATTATTTCGTTTTGCAAGAACCGTCCTTGCAGGGCGCTTGTTAAGGCAGACAGCTTGGTGCCGGCAGTGAGCGCGGCGAGCATTATTGCTAAAGTTGCGCGCGATCAGTACATGGCTCAGCAAGCGCTCAAATATCCTGGCTATGGTTTTGAAGCACATGTAGGCTACGGGACAGCACGCCACCTTGCAGCGCTTCGCTCTCTTGGCATCACAGACATTCATCGCCGCAGCTATAAACCAATTAAGGCACTTGCCAGTGTCTAACTATAGTTCGGGGCACACGGCCGAAAAAATTGCAGCCGGATACTTGATGGATCTAGGTTATAAAATTCTAGAAATAAACTGGCGTACAAAATATTGCGAGATAGATATTGTGGCTGAAAAAAACAAACGAGTGTATTTTGTGGAAGTAAAGTCTCGTAGCTCAACAAGGTTCGGAACAGGGTTTGAATACATCACCAAAAAGAAATTGAACCAAATGAAATTTGCCGCCGAAATGTGGGTCAGCCACCATAATTGGAAGAACGATTACCAACTGGCAGCCATTGAAATGATGGGCTCGGGGTATACTGTTACAAATTTTTTAACTGAACTTTAGGACCTAGCTTTAAAACCTAAACAATATAGTTGTAAAAGATAAAACAATGTAGTATATTTTTACTATGAATACATTCAAATCACCAAATATGTTATTAATTCAAAGAAGTTTTGCGACAGCTGCATGCAGCTTAATTGCACTGGCCGGATGTGGAAATGATGGTAATTTTAACACCACTGATAGGTTTGCAAAATGCGACACCGAAGAAGTATATGATCATGTACCCGTAAAGCTGGGTCAAGAATTTAATGATGATAATCCGGATATTGAAACCATTAAGGACCGTATACGCACATCACCTGAATATCTTATTCAGATAGCAGGCCAGTTACACCCAGAAGGAAAAGGCAAACATAGCCTATTAAATAATATGCGTGATACAGCGCATAATAAAGAAAGTGCAGAAAACAGGACGCATGGGGATCCTGTTAATAATGCTGGGGATGTAGTATGTGAAACACTGCCTCTTGGTAGTAATGATCCGGATAAAGACTATCAAATATATTATGATCAAGATGGATTGACGTTGTTGGCACGAGTAAATTCAATGTTAAGCAAAGAGCAGGCTGCTGAACAAACCCCTTAGTTTGTATTAATCACAAAAAGAAAATGTTTTAACTAGACTTAAAAAACTTTTTAATCTGTTTTAGGTCACGGGTTTTCCAGGCAGTTTGCCATTCCAGCATCTCTAAGCCCTGTTTGTATGAGCGTTCCAAAGCCGGCGAAAGTTTTGGTTTAAAAAAAGCGACGTACTCGTTTATGAATGATTCATCGCTAAACGAACGTGCCGCGTAGATGGGCATACGATAAAAGCTTAGGTCTGTTCCAAGGTTCTTCTGAAGCCATGGCCAGTTGCGTTTCATCCAGCCCCATGTGGTGTGTTTAGCATGGCGGTTTAGAAGGCTATACGCGATCCAATAAACGCAATCCTGCAGTCGGACGGTGTCAGTATCAATTAGATCAAGCGCACGAGTATTAAGCTTAGGCTGCCTAAAACCGGTCAGTGCAGCCGCGATAGTGGTTCGCTCCTCGCTAAGTTGGGATGAGTTATGGAGCGCTAGTAATTTATTAAATTCTTTTTCACCCCCTAAGCGAGCGACTGTTCCAAACACCATGCCTCGTAAATCCGGATCTATATCGATACTCCGTCTTAGGCGGTGACTTTCTGGGTTTACACGAAGATCGGGTGGTACGTCCTCCACGTCATCAATCCGGGAAAATAGTGCTTTGCATTTTTTGACTATTGCTGGTTCATCGGCACTGGCGGCAAGGCCAAGAATTATTGGACGCAGCAAGAGGTCGAAGTGGCTGTCGTCTTTTTTTCGATTCCATCCTAGACGCTTAAGCTCGCTGGCGATAAGATGCCTTATGTATGGCTTCATTTCTTCGCGTAGATTTTCGTCATCCATAACATGACGGAGACTGCCAATAGCCGCAGCTAGTGAATCCCATACTGCATAGTTTGTTTCATTCTTGAAATTAGCTAGGAATTCTAGAGCATCAACAGTATTGGCTTGGCCAGCTTTGGATGTTTCAAACAGGTCAGTTAATATACCCAGTCGGTCCAGAGGCTGTAGCTTACCATTGTTAATAAGTTTACCTAGTTTTTTTACGTGGTCGGCATTGTAAGCAACACGGTAAAAGCCACTTTGCCCAACGTTAAGCTTAAAGCTATCGGAGCTGCCGATTTTAAAAACCTGCTTCTGAGAATCAAGTGCTTCCGACTTTCTCTCAGTATTCAATAAAGGAATTGGCCATTGGGTTTTCTCAAACTTATCATGGTTAGGATTTATGAAAAATCTTGACTGTTCCAACTCCACACTATATTTATCAACAGTTGCGCTAACTATTGGAAACCCTGACTGGGATGTCCACGTGTTCATAAAACTGCTGACTGGTTTACCTGATACAATTTCAAGGCTCTTCCACAAATCTACTGTATCGGTATTGCCATATTTGTGAGCATTTAGGTAGTGTCTAAGTCCATCACGAAAGGCTTCATGCCCAAGGTATTCATGTAACATATGAATAACACTGGCGCCTTTGCTGTAGCTAATGGCATCAAAAATAGTACGAATTTCATCAGGATGATTAATGGCCACCTCAACAGGATGCGTGTGTTCAAGCGCATCTAGCTTAAGCGCCTGTTGTTGCTCATCAACCGCAAACTGAGTCCATAGTTCCCATTCGGGAAAGATGCTATCAACCGCTAGATACTCCATCCAGCTGGCAAAACCTTCATTTAGCCATAAATCTGTCCACCACCGCATAGTCACAAGATTCCCAAACCACTGGTGAGTTAGCTCATGAGCAACGACTAGGGCAACGTACTGTTTATTGGAGAGGGACGAGTTCTTGGGATCAACCAGCATGGTTTGTTCTCGGAAGGTTATGCAGCCCCAGTTCTCCATGGCACCGGACGCAAAGTCTGGTAAAGCTATAAAATCACATTTGGCTAATGGATATTCAATTCCAAAATAGTTATTATAAAACTCGAGACATTTGACAGCTACCCCAAGCGCAAACTCGGTATAGTCGACATTATCAGGTGTGGCATATGCCCGGACCAGCACTCCGGATTTGGTTTTGGCTTCCTTGTATTTTAAATCACCAAAAATGAATGCCAACAAATAAGTGCTCATGTGCGGTGTTGGTTCAAAAACCGTTTTTTGTAGCTGTAGCTTATTCCCAGCAATAACAGTCGACTGCTTGATAGGCGTGTTAGATAAAGCAACTTCACCGGTGGGATGAGTTAGAGATAACTCAAACACGGCTTTAGCTTCTGGCTCGTCTATGCATGGAAATACTTCACGCGCATGGTGGCTTTCGAACTGGGTTGCAATGATTTTCTTTTTTTGGCCGTCATGCTCAAAGAAACATGGGTAGACGCCGTTCATTGGCCTTGTAATGGTGCCTTCAAAATCAAGTTCTACGGAGTAAGAGCCAGGATAAAGCATTTCCTTAGTATGCAATCTTACCTCGTCGAACTTATTGTGATGATTAATTCGGTCAACTTTAATAGTCTGGTCACCAGTTTTACTATGTTTTACAAGCCGAGCAGACGTAATCTTGAGACCATTTTGATGAAATGTCAGCCTCTGGCTAGGTTTTGCAACCCGATTGCCGTTGATCTTTACGTTGCCGGCAAATGTCATATTGTCTCGGTCAACCGCAATTTCCAGGACATACTTTTTGGGTTGGAATTGTTGAAAAAGTCTCTTGACTGTCTTGCTCATCCAGACATTTTAGCATGGACATGCGGTAGCAGGTCTGCTACTATACCTGTTGTACGAGTCGGCCAACAGGTCGGCTTTTTTCATAAGCAAACAGCCTATGGCTGTCCACAAATGAAAATTGTAAATTGATAAATGAAAATTGGAGTGAAACGACCTATGGATTTAGACATAAAACAGTTAGCCTTAGCAGTAAAAACAATTGCAGAAGAAAAAAACTTACCAGAAGATGTAGTACAAGAAATAGTCGAGCAAGCTCTCGCAGCAGCCTACAGACGTGATTATGGCGACCGTGAGCAAGAAGTTCGTGTAAGCATGAACCTTAACAACGGCGATGTAGACGCCTATATAAGTAAAGAAGTTGTAGAAACAGTTACTGACGAGAGTTTTGAGATTAGCTTAAAGGATGCCCAAGTCATGAAGAAAAATGCTGCTATCGGCGACACGATTGAGATATTTCAAAAAGTAGAGTCATTTGGCCGTGTAGCCGCTCAAACCGCCAAGCAGGTTATTTTACAGCGTCTGCGTGAGGCAGAGCGCGAGATTATAATGGTGGAATATGAAGATAAGATCGGCACAGTAGTAAACAGTATTGTTGATCGAGTAGAGGGCAACATTGTCCGGGTGGACTTGGGTAAAGCACAAGGGATTATGCCCCGCAGCGAACAAATCCAAGGCGAGCGATACTATCCTGGGCAACGACTCAAAGTATTTCTGAAAGACGTGGAGCGTGGTTTTCGCGGTCCTCAGCTTGTTGTATCACGGGGTAGTAATCAGTTTATTGAATGGCTGTTCCGCGGCGAAGTCCCAGAAATGGAAACCGGCGCAGTTGAGATTAAAAATATTGCGCGCGAAGCAGGCGTAAGAAGCAAAATTGCTGTTGCCAGCACAGTGCCTGGGGTTGATCCGGTTGGTACGTTCGTAGGTGGTCACGGAACCCGTGTCAATGCTGTCATGAGCGAAGTTGGCGAGCAAGAAAAGATAGATATAGTTGTATATAATGACGATCCGCAGACATACATTATTAATGCGCTTAGCCCAACCAAGGTTACAAGAGTTGAACTAGACGAAACTAATAAAAAAGGCCGTGTTATCGTGCCAGAAGACCAGCTAAGTATCGCAATTGGCAAGAGTGGTCAAAATGTTCGGCTTGCCAGCAAGCTAACTGGTTACGAACTGGATATAAATTCCGATCAAGCAGGGTCAAACGAGACAGCTGAAACAGTAGAGATCAGTAAGCCAGTTACTCAAAAGCTTAAGAAAAAAGAACAGCTGGAAAGCTCACTGCTTGAAGCCATAGAAGAGCATGGCACGGAGACAGAGAGCAATGAAAAATGAGCAAAGAGCAATGAGTTAGGCAGGGGTGGGGTATGGAGGCTGAAAAACTTTTGGCTGCTCTGGTAGCGTCGCTAGCAATCAACGAGTTCATACATATAATATTTGAGATATGGGGAATTAGGCAGAAAGTCGCTTGGCTCGCCGCACGGTTGGATAAAAAGCCACACGGCAAATGGCCAATCAATATTGATTCTCTTGTCAAAACTTTGGCTCTCCATTTGACACTTTTTATTTTTTTTGTTGGCTTGGCTTTCCTGTGGTTGACTTTAGGTGAGTTTTCAACTCAAACACTTTTAAAGGTAAGCATCTTTGCTCTAATTGTTACATATGCTTATACCGTTTTGGGTATGGATGCCTATCACAGCGATATTGGCAAGCTATTAACGCGGTATAAAAGACATATTAAGAAGTAAATTAGCACTCTTGACCTTAGACTGCCAACTGCTATACTAGAAGTTAGCAGTTGTTTGCAGCTCGCTATAAGCTAACAGCTAAGGACTAAAGGTATATGATTCCATCATCTCCAGATTTTCAGGAATTTTTGAACCATTTAACTGACAATGCGCTCAGCAGCTTAAAGCATGCTGACGCGATTGCTCGCAGTTTTGGCAGTGCTTACGTCGGAACAGAGCACTTATTGCTTGGCGTATTGGCGCAAGATAGTAGTATGGGGGCAAAGATTTTGGCAGATTCCGGTGTAACACTTGACCGCGCACGTTTGGTGCTTAATCTTACACCCAAAACTCTAGTTATTAATTTAGGAGGCAAAGGATTAAGCGAAACAGCCAAACTGACACTAAAAATGGCGCAGGATGTGGCAGGCGAGTATGGCCAGGAATATACGGGGACTGAACATATTCTATATAGTATCCTTTCTCAAAAAAACGCTCGGGCTACTAAGCTTTTAGCCGATATGAACGTCAATGTGGACGGGCTGAACGGTGAGCTAGAGCAATTTCTGAATCGTCAACAATATGATGAAGATGGCCAAGGTATTGCCCAAGGTAGACCCAGAACGAAAAATCGGCGTAAAACTGCCCTAGATATTTTTGGATCGGATTTAACTAACTTGGCACGTCAGGGCAAGCTTGATCCTGTTGTCGGCCGTGATGCCCAAATAAAACGAGTTGTAACCATTTTGAACCGTCGAACCAAGAATAACCCAGTTCTAATTGGCGAGCCAGGTGTCGGTAAAACGGCTATTGTTGAGGGCTTGGCGCAAAGAATAGTTGCAGAAGATGTTCCTGACAGCTTAATCGATAAGCGGATTATTATGTTGGATTTGGCGGGTATGATTGCGGGTACCAAGTACCGTGGCGAATTTGAAGAACGGCTCAAAAAAGTCATGCTAGAACTTGAGCAGGACAAAAAGAGCATTGTGTTTATTGATGAGCTGCATCTAATTGTTGGCGCGGGTGCCGCAGAGGGTGCCATGGATGCTGGTAACATACTCAAACCAGCTTTAGCACGGGGAAAGATCCAAGTTGTGGGCGCAACTACGACTGCTGAATACACCAAACATATAGAAAAAGACGCAGCTTTGGAAAGGCGCTTTCAGCCAATACAGGTGCCTGAAACTACCTTACCTGAGACCTTGGCTATACTTAAGGGCTTACGCAAGCACTATGAGGCTTTTCATGGCGTTAAAGTTAGCGATGAGGTGCTAGAAGATACCGTAACTCTGTCTAAAAGATACATTAATGATCGTTTTATGCCGGACAAGGCAATTGATTTGCTGGACGAAACTGCCGCGCATTTGCGGGTAGATAAAGGCGTGACACCTCCAGAAGTGAGAAAACTTCAGAAAGAACTAAAATTGGTTAATGCCCGCCGTGAAGCGGCTGCGGAAAACGAAGATTATGAAAAAGCAGCCAAGTGTAAGCAGCGCGCCAGCCAGATAACCGAGGAGTTGAAGAAACTTGAATCCGAGGGTAAGGCAGTAAAACGTTTAATTATGACCAGTGACGATGTGGCGGATGTTGTCGCTAGAATGACGGGTGTACCCGTAAACAAAGTCATAAAGTCAGAAGCAAAGTATCTGCTTAACCTGGAAAAAACGCTAAGTAAATTTGTAATTGGTCAGGACGAAGCTGTTGAGGCGGTTGCCAAAGCAGTCCGGCGTAATCGTTCAGGCATAAGTGCCGCCGGTAGACCCATCGGTTCTTTTATCTTCTTAGGCCCAACTGGTGTGGGCAAAACAGAGCTGGCCCGCGTATTAGCCCGCGAGTTCTTTGGCTCAGAGGACGCGCTAGTCAAAATAGACATGAGCGAATTTGCAGAACATCATAATGTTTCAAGGCTTGTAGGCGCCCCGGCTGGTTATGTTGGCTATGATTCAGGCGGCCAGTTAACTGATAAGATCCGACGTCAACCTTACAGTCTGGTATTGTTTGACGAAATCGAAAAAGCTCACCCCGACTTGTTTAATATCTTGCTTCAAGTCTTAGAAGACGGCGTATTGACTGATGCCAAAGGCCGCAAAATTGATTTTAGCAATACAATAGTAATAATGACGAGCAATATTGGAGCCGAGCGTTTGCAAAAAGAAGCCGCATTAGGTTTTAGGGTAGGCGAAGAAAGTATAGCCATGGATGACCTTGACAGTATGCATGAGGCCAACAAAGATAAAGTACAAGATGCACTTAAGAAAATGATGCGTCCGGAACTAATGAATCGCATCGATAAAACAATTGTTTTCCGCGCGCTTACTAAGAAAGACATTCTGAGCATTCTTGACTTGCAACTTGCTGAACTGCGTCAGCGTATGGTCAAACATGGTTTGGGACTTGAGCTATCAACTAGTGCTAAAGAATATTTGCTAGAACATGGTTATGATGCCAAAAATGGTGTTAGGCCAATGAGAAGATTGCTACAAGAGACTCTGGAAGACCACATTGCTTCTGAGCTGCTGGATAATAACAGCCATAAAGGGGATATCGTTAAAGTTACTGCTAAAAACAAGAACCTCGTTTACTCAACAGTATCTGAGTAATAACAGATACAGGTATGGTATTGTCATGATACACTTTAACCATGTCTAGCGCATACAGAAAAATCACCAAAATTGCGGCACTTATTTTGTTGTTGGCTGCACCATTAGTTATCTGGACGCAGCGCTGGAACATTTACGACTTTTGGCGACTGCGTGATTATGAGCCACCGGCAGCTATTGCTCAGCTGGCTACTGACACAACACTCAATGATCGGGCTCGACGACTTTTCTATGTGTATCATCCGGAGCTAAAAGACAAGTCAACATTTAGCGATAGTTGTAACTCTAGCGAACGGACGATTGTGCTCGGCTGCTATGTTTCCGGAGCTGGCATATATCTGTTTGACGTTACAGATCAAAGACTTAACGGTATTGTGCAGGTTACTGCCGCCCATGAAACTCTGCATGCAGCCTATGACAGGCTATCTGGAAGCGAAAAACAACGAATTAATAAACTGGTCGATGAGGCTTTCGCCAAAGTAAGCAGCCAAAGAATACGTGACACTGTTGAAGACTACCGCAAAAATGGCGCAGATATTGCCAATGAACTGCATTCTATAATGGGCACCGAAGTTCGCGAACTTCCGCCAGAACTGGAAGATTATTATAAGCAATTCTTTACTAGCCGGCTCAAGGTTGTGGAGTATTCTGAAAAGTATGAAAAGGCCTTTACCGAGCGCAAACAAAAAATTGAAGCTTATGACGCCCAGCTTGATAGCATAAAGAAGCAAATAGAAAATCTTGAAGCTGAGCTAAATGACCGCGAAAATGATATCCAGGCTGAGCGTAGCCGACTAGACGGACTTTTGAATGTTAAGGATTTTGAACGATATAACGCAGGCGTTAATGGGTTTAATGCCCAAGTCAATGCTTATAACGGTGTAGTTGGGCGCATTAGGGCGCTTATTGACCAGCACAATCGCCTGGTTGCCGAGCGCAATGCGATTGCCGAAGAAGAAGGTGAACTTGTAAAAGCTATAGATAGCCGCCCAGCCACTATTCCGCCACAATAAAACCATTCACCGTTTACTGTTCACCGTTTTCCGTGCATTTGCCTTGATCCGTTTACCATTGGGAACAGAAAACGCACTGAGAACGGAAAACGGTTAATGCATGGAAAACGGTGAACAGTAAATGGTAAACTGTTTGGTATGGCAAAAAAAGACAGGGTGCAATATGTTTGCGGCAATTGCGGAGCACTAAGCCCCACCTGGAGCGGACGCTGTTTTAGCTGTGGTGAATGGAATACGCTCCAAGAACAGCTTAACGTTAAAGCAACAACTGCATCTAAAGGCCACACACTCAATGTGCAAACTGTGACTGGTTCGCTAGCAAAAGACCATAAACGTCTAACCAGTGGTACAAATGAAATTGATAATGTGTTTGGCGGTGGCATAGTATCTGGCAGCGTTAATTTGATTGCCGGGCAGCCAGGTATTGGCAAAAGTACTTTAATGTTACAGTTGGCACATACATTGGCCGCAAAATACAAAGTGCTTTACGTTAGCGGAGAAGAATCGGCCCACCAAATAGGACTTAGAGCCAAGCGGTTGGGTGCAAGTGGCAAAAACTTACAGTTGGCAACCAGCACAATTGCTGACGACATTGCCAATACAATCAGCAATTCCGGGTATGATCTCGTAGTAGTAGATTCCATCCAAACCTTAAGTTGCAACGATATTGCATCTGCCGCCGGCAGTGTAAGTCAAATCACTAACAGTACAGCTCTACTAACGGCTGCTGCCAAGCAAAGCAACACCGCGCTGTTACTAGTGGGCCATGTAACCAAAGAAGGTTCAATTGCTGGTCCAAAAGTCCTTGAACACGTTGTAGATGTTGTCTTGCAGCTGGAGGGTGACCGTTATGGTGGCTTCAAGGTGCTGCGGGCTGTAAAAAACCGCTACGGCTCTACTAATGAGGCCGGAATCTTTGAAATGACAGATGCCGGGCTCTTGCCCGTAGAAAACCCCTCGGCTTCCTTGCTAGCGGAAAGACAGGCCAGCGACGGCTCGATTGTTCTGGCTACTCTGGAGGGCACAAGGCCGCTATTGGTAGAAGTACAGGCGCTGGTGAACCGGACTAGTTATGGCTATCCTAAGCGCACGGCTAGTGGTATAGACCTAAATCGCATTAATCTGTTGGTTGCTATGCTTGAAAAAAGAACCAAACTTAACCTGGCTGACCAGGATATCTATATAAATATCGTTGGAGGTATCCGGCTAAATGAGCCGGCGGCAGATTTGGCAATTTGTATGGCAATTGCTACGGCAGCCAAAGGACTCCAGCTCAAGCAAAACGCAGTCGTGTTTGGTGAAGTCGGGCTATCCGGAGAGGTACGTCACGTGCCATTTATAGACAAGCGTATCGCGGAAGCCCAAAAACTCGGTTTTGAGGTGGCAATTGGACCAGTAATTAAGGGGAAACAGCCCGCTAAATACGTTGGTGTTCGTGACGTGCGTACTGCACTAAATACATTTTTGGCTAAAGACTAATAATTACTAAATTTAAGGCAAAGGTGATACAAGCGTGAAAGAACCTTTGGCTGTTTGGCCATTGTTAGCTTGAACTTCCCAAATGCACGTTGCATTAGGGACATTGCCCGAATAAATTCTAGAGTCTGGCTCAGGATTATATGAATTTGTATCTCTGGACTCCTGATCAGTGTAACTGGTGTCACTGTTACAGCCCCAATACACTATATAACTTACGTCATCACCAAGATCGCTCCATGAGAAATTAACGGCGCTTTTTGTTGCGGCCGTTGCCCCCGGAGTCAGTAGGACTAAAGACGGTCCACCGCCGCCTCCAGTGGCGGTAATAGTTGTTGAATCTTTGCCATCATACAAGACACTGTCAATAACTTCGGCACTTAGCGGTTTGGCGCCATCAAAGTTCGGTGTATAGGTAAAGCTTACCTCCCCAGCGCTGCCAATATTCTGTGTATTTACAACTTGACCGTCTACTAAGAAATTAACTGTACCCTGGAACTGGGCGGATGATATTGGATGCGTGCCTTGTGTAACGGTTGCGCTAATAACGCAACCGCCATCGGCGCAAGTAAAGTCTTTGTTGTTTAGGCTGATTGTTGGTTTAATGTCTTCACATTTGTGGACATCGTCTTTGTCGCTGGTGTTGGTATTACCACCACCTCCACCAACAAATTTATCTACAGAGAATATATTACTGTCACCACCAGTGCCGCTCTTTATAGCTCTTTGTGGGGTACATTCGGTTGCCAGCTTGTTGCTGACTTGGTCTATTTTGGTGTTGGCATTGGCCTTGGCGGGCGCCTTGTACCATGAGGGGTAGAGGTCATTACTGGGGCTAGGCTCGACTGATCCTACGCCAACGTGACTTCTAACCACATAGGCAGGCAAGGTTTGGATACCGGCGGGCTTGACTCGCTCCACGGCCTTAACGTTATCGTGCATTGGTCTCATCCAGCCTTGGACTATAGGTTGGGTCATAGTCTCCATAAATCCGCTCATGACTTTTTGGCGTTTATGTTCACCCACCCAGACACCTACAGCGTACTTAGTAGAGTACATCATCATTAATCCGTCTTTGGAATCGTTGGTTGTACCGGTTTTAGCCGAGAATTTCCAGTCTTTGTATCGCTGCGGTTTGTTGCCCGCAGGGAAATAACTGGCGTTAGGGTCACTGAGCATATCAGAAATTATATAAGCCGTATCTGGCTGTATGGCCTGTACACCTTTACTTGGTTGCCACTCCACAACTGTCTTATTAGACGCGTCCACAACTTTCATAATATAAGTCTGTGGAATGTTGAGCCCGTTACGTGACAAGGTGGCATAGCCATGAACATGCTCATCCAGCCTCAGGTATGCGCCGTCGCCGATAGCAGATGAGGCGTAGCAAGGAGCTTCCTGGGTGTTTTGCTCATCATAGTAGCACTTATACTTTCCAATAGTAGGATCTGGTTTGCCGTCATCGCCATAATTGGTCATTAGTCTGTGAGATAGATCCCTGGTTTGATCAATACCGGCTATTAGCATGGATTTGATTGCCGGCACATTACGGGAACCACCCAGAGCATAGCGGATTGTCATGGGTCCAGGGTAACGTAAGTCGTAATCTACTAAGCAGTTTCCTGTTCTGGTGGCACCTGTGGTGCACGGGTAACCAGGCACAGGACCTTTGGTGTCATAAAGCACTGAGCCGGCACCAACGTTCTTTTGAGTATCTATTAACGCCGCGTAGTCATATGGCTTATAGGATGAGCCGGGTGGCAGCTCCAGATCATGGCCGTAATTATTTTGGCCATAATCCGGATTCTTAAAATCATCACCACCAACAAGTGCTACAACCTGACCGGTTGTGACGTCTTCTGCCACAAATCCCGCGGTTTCACCGCCCTGGCGTCTAACTTGCACCAAACCTTTTTGGACCTGTTCTTCGGCAATTTTTTGGGCATTTAAGTCCAGAGTTGTAGTAACTTTCCAGCCACCTCTTTTAACTGTGGTGTCGCCAAAGCGTCGTTCCAGTTCACCCTTGGCTGTTAGCACAAACCAGGGCGCTTGTATGGCTTCGTAGCGCGGTTTGCGTTCTTTGATTTTGGCCAAGAAATCAACTTTTTTGGCTTCATCGCGTTGCTCGTTTGTTATCATGCCTTGCTCTGCCATCAAATCTAATATGTAATGAGCCCGGCCAGTTAACGCCCCCTTATCAAAACCAGTTTTATTAAACGGCGAGTATAACGTGGGTGATTTAGGAATGGCGGCCATCATGGCTGCCTCGTCAAGAGTCAGGTCTTTGGCGGATTTGTCAAAGTAATCCCTGGTGGCTGCCTCAACTCCATAGTCAATGCTGCCATATGGGGCGGTATTAAGATAACCAGTCAAAATATCTGCCTTGCTGTATTCTCGCTCCAGTTCTACGGATAGGATGAGCTCTTTAACTTTCCGTGTAACTGTACGCTCTTTGCTCCAGTCCTGCGTTAACTTTACGAGCTGCTGGGTAATAGTTGAACCGCCTTGAGTACCGCCATTCCCGAACGCATTATTAAATCCGGCACGCACGATACCGCGGACATCAAAACCACCATGTTTAAAGAAATCTTTATCCTCTATGGCTACAGTGGCTTTCTTGATATTTTCTGACATATCTTCGCCTTTTATAGGTATGCGCTTAACCGCGTCGTAATCTTCCCATAAAAGCGTTTGGCCGGTTCGGTCATAGTATTGGATGCTACCACCGATGTTATTGCCGGAAACGTCACGGATGTTTGGCAAGTCTTTGCGGAAATATGCAAAAAGTCCTACAAGCATTAAGAAACCAGCCAGTGACCCAATACCGAATAATTTAAGCGCCATAATACCGCCCTCACGGCTAAACCAGTATTTGTACATTCGTTTGGGATGCAATCTGAAGAAGAACCGCTTAACCCGGCTCTTAGGCATGCCAATTAGTCTTTCAGCTCGTTTTTGGGCGTAGGTTGCCCGCTTGGCACGGATTTTATCACCGATAGACCGGTTAATCTTAATGGTTTGACCACTTTTGGTCACAAATGTACTTTTGCTGCGCCTACCAGTATTACCCCCGGGACGCTTACTGCCGGATTTGTTTGCCGTCATATTGAATTACATACTCCCATAGATAATGAACCTATTATATCAAAACTGAACCATAATGCTTAAACCAATCATATTAGATATCTTTCGCTAACAGATGGGGTTATGAAAGAGGTCAAATTAAGTTATACTGTCAGATATGAGTGATATGAGCCTATCGGAAGAGTTAGCTTGGCGTGGCTTTGTAAACCAAACCACATTTAAAGACATAAAATCATTAGATGGAGAGCCCATAACTTTTTACTGGGGAGTTGATCCTAGTGCCTCATCGATGACTATTGGTAACCTGGCAGCTGCCATGATGGTAAGACATTTTATTGATTATGGCCATAAGGCCGTCTTGTTGGTTGGTGGAGCTACTGGGATGGTAGGAGATCCTGATGGCAAAAGCCAGGAACGAAACCTCATGTCAATCGATGATATACAAAACAATAAAGCTGCCATAGCCAAGCAATACCAGCAAGTATTTGGCGGTCAAAACTTTACCTTAGTTGATAATTATGACTGGTTTAAGGATATGGGTTACCTGCAATTTTTAAGAGAACTAGGCAAACATGTACCTATGCGTCAAATGCTGGCAAGAGATTTTGTGCAGAACCGGTTAAAAGAGGGTGGAGCGGGTATTAGTTATGCTGAATTTAGTTACGTTTTAATCCAGGCTTATGACTTCTTATATATGAACCGTGAAATGGGCGTAACCTTACAGCTTTGTGGCTCAGATCAATGGGGCAATAGTATAGCTGGCGTTGACCTTATACGTCGTTTAACTGGCAGTGAAGCTCACGTATGGTCGAGCCCTTTGGTAATAAACAAAGCAACTGGTGCTAAATTTGGCAAATCAGAAGAAGGCGCTATTTGGCTTGATCCTGATCTTACCAGTGTCTATAAATTTTACCAGTTTTGGCTCAATGTTGATGATGAGGGCGCTAATGATTATATAAAGATTTATACGTTGCTTAGTAATGCCGAGATCGAACAAATACTAGCGGACTTCAAAAAAAATCCTCAGGAACGTCTAGCCCAGAAGACATTGGCTTACGAAGTCACCAAACTAGTTCACGGAGAAGAAGCTGTAAAGTCAGTCCAAAGAATTACGGCTGTGCTATTTAGCGGTGCCCCCCTTGACACTATTACCAGCAATGATGTGAGTCAGCTTAAGTCAGAGTTACCCACGGTGCAAGGTGCATCTGGAGACAGCCTTAGAGATGTAATTGTGGCGGCTGGGTTGGCAACATCGGCCAGTGAAGCCAAGCGGCTCATCGAGCAGGGCGGTATATATCTGAATAATAACAAGGTTGACTTAAGCGCAGTGCTTTCAGCTCAAGATCGTCAAGTGGCCGGATCGGCCTTACTACGCCGTGGCAAAAACGTATTCGCGCTCGTTGACATAGTCTAAGACTAATTTGCTATACTAAACACTTATGTCAAATAAAACCCTAACTACTCACAAAAAAGCTGACCAGTACGACGAGGGTGATTATAACTATCTGAATTATTGGGAAGGCCGTGATTATGAACATGCTGCCGAGGAAATGGCCATCCGGCGTTTGCTCAAAGGCAAGCACTTTGCAGCAGCGGCTGATATAGGTGGCGGCTATGGGCGGTTATGTGTATTTCTGGAGCAATTTGTTGACAAAGTAACACTGGCCGAGCCATCCAAACAACAAATGATAATAGCTAAAGATTTTCTTAAGGATCACCCGGAAATTAATAGGGTACTCACCCAGGCAGATGACATAAAGCTGGGCGATAAATCACAAGATTTAATAACAATGATTCGTGTTATGCACCACTTGCCTGATCCAGCAGCTGAGTTTAAGGAGCTCCACCGGGTACTTGCAGATGAGGGCTACCTGCTACTTGAAGTAGCCAACTATGCCCATGGACGCAATCGTCTTAAGCACATAGTCCGTTTCCAAAGACTGCCTAGCGAGCCGGTTGACATTAGATCTGAATCAAACAAAGACGACATAGCTTTCGTCAACCATAACCCCAGAACAGTAATCAAACAACTTGCCCACGCTGGTTTTAAGGTAGAAAAGATCCTGTCAGTATCTAACCTGCGCAGCCCAGGCCTAAAAAAACTATTGCCGCGTGGCATAATGCTTAGTCTGGAAAAATTTATGCAGCCCACGCTGGCCAAAACCTACTTCGGCCCCAGCATTTTTTTCCTCGTCCGCAAAGCTAAATAGGCCGTAGTGTGCCTTTATAAGCTTAATTAAGCTTAGTGTTTCCCGCAGAACTGGATACAAGGGTATATGAGTTTAACTCAAAAAAGATTGTGCTAGTTGCAGAAGTCTGCTAATAATTAATCATAAGTTATATAGTGTGAGTACTTAGCCACAAAAACATGTCACTGCACAAAAATATATTTCATGGCGTAAAAACAAGCTTAATATCTTTACGTTCAAGGATTAATATACTGACGTATCGCTTTTTAAACCTCTCAAAATACGGACAGGTTCTGACTTTTATAGGTATTTTTGCAGTTTTCGGGAGTGTATATTTTCTTGTGACAAATTATGCGCAGAATGATTATGGAAACATTCCGACAGGTGCAGACGAACTTGTTATCCGCTACGACACACCAATGAGCCATGAAGTTATAGAAGATGAATTTCCCAAGGGCGGTCCTCCCGCTATGTTGCTTTACGGTGACGGTTCTATGCTCTGTGGCGACCCGCATGCTACCCATAACAAAAGTGATAATAGTTCATTGTGGTCAATTCGCACACGCAAACTCAATGAAAAAGAGATCGAAACTCTATTTAATACAGTACGGGAAAAAGGTTTTGACAGGATCCGCGCCAGAACAGTGCCAAAGGATCGGATTCCAGCCCCGGTTGGAGCTGAACCAAGCGTAAGCCTATTTACAGATCGTGGTAAGCGCAGTATAGAACTTTATTCTGGTGAACGGCCAAATGGTTTCGAAGACATTACGAAATATTTGGAAAGTGAGTGCGCCAAAGCTACTAAGCCATTTGACTCGGATACCATTTACGTTCAGACCGTCCAGCAAAACAAATCCGGTCAAGACCTCGAGCCAGTGCCAGATGAATTCAAGGCCTATTTAGACAAAGATAAAAAATCCAAAACCAGCAAACTACTTGGTGACAAAGCTCAAGAAGTAAAAGGCAAGCTGTCAAAAGAAGCCAAAGTTTATAAAGGCGATGATGGCAAAGTTGTAAAAATCCGTACCTTGCCAGAAGTACCGGAATTTACTAACGGTGACAGGACGATTACGAGTGCCGCAGAGTCGGGTAAAGTTTATGCGCAGGCACAGAAAAAAGTCCGGTTTTTGTACGTCTATCCAGCTGACCAGGCGCAACCCGCTGACGCTCAGGCGAAGATAACGGACGCCGCGAATAGGATAGCCGCTTTTTACGCTGATAGGGTTAAAAAACCTTTCATTACCAGTGAAGTAAAGGTTGTAAAGGGTCGGCTGACCGAAGCACAGTATAAGGCCTGTCCGGAAAGCTATTATACTTGTAGCGGCACAAGCAACCCAGACAGGACCTTTTTTACGTATCAACACTTAGCTGCAGAATTTGCAGCTTACGATAGTAATACGGCTATACTCTATAGTTGGCATGCTGATGGTTGTACGGGTTGGGGCGGCGCAAGAAATGATACCCAGGACGATACAGGAGAGGATCCGAATAAGGATTTTGATGAAGCGCCAAACGTAAAACTCGGTATTGGTGTCTATAGCGCTAATAGTAAGTGTTCCCAGCAACTGCCGCTATTAGCTCACGAAATTGGACATGGCTTTACTCTCTCACATACTTGTGACGCTACACTTATGGGTAGTTGCGGACATGATAAAAATTATGCAGCAGGGCTAGAAAATGTCGCACTCAATGACAACCAGGCCAAAGTGCTGAATGAGAGAAGCGCTTGGTTTAATACTGGCATAACCGCCGCAGTAGCCTGTCCGATCACAAACGGGGTCAGCATTGATTCTCCCAAACAATATAATAACGAAAAGCCCGGATACCGGGTGCTTTCCAGTGACGGCAAGGTTACGAATTGTGGTGAGTCCATCACTACTTACAGTGACTTGGCTGGCAAGGCCTTGTCAGCTCCGGTAGCTGCTATTTCAATTTCGGCTAAAAATGTAGGTTACTACATAGCCCTACAAAATGGCAAAGTGTCTGCCCATGGCGACGCTAAACATTATGGCGACGCGAGTAGCATTACCTTAAACAAACCAATTGTGGGGATGGCCTCGCGCAGTGATTATGTAGATGGCAAGACGGGCTATTGGCTGGTGGCCTCTGACGGTGGGATATTCGCTTATGGCGCTGCCAAATCATACGGCTCACTTGGAGGTAAAACTTTAAATAGTCCGATTATCGGCATGGAAGTGACAGATACAAATAGTGGTTATTGGCTGTTTGCTAGTGACGGTGGAGTATTCGCCTTTGGAGACGCGCGCTTTTACGGATCGACAGGCGCCATTAAATTAAACCAGCCGATTATTGGCATGCAGGCTACTGTGGATAGCAAAGGCTACTGGCTTGTCGCCAGGGACGGCGGAATATTTTCATTTGGCAATGCACGCTACTTCGGCTCTGCGGCGGCCACCCCTTCATCGGCCACCCCTTACATAGACATGGTTGATAATGCTGGTTCAGACGCGTATGCGATTATCCAGGCGTCAGGAGAAAGAAAATTGTTTGGACGCTACATAGGTCTCCCGGCCCAGACAAACCAAGGTGTCCCTCCCGATTTCAAAACATCAATGACATACACTGACTCCTGGCCAAAAGACTACACTCCCACCAACATAACCGCCTCCTGGACTACCGCCTGGCCCCAAGAACGTATTCCGCGTGATCTCCAGATGAACTGGTACACCGCCTCCGATGGTAATGGTTTGCCCGGATCTTGTGTACAAATTCACGAATCATCCGAGCCGCCTGAACACGCCTGGGGGGACAATCATCTTTGTTCGAACCAGGACCTTGGTTGGAGCTATACCAGTGCCTGGCCGCCCGAGTATCCGCTTGCCCCCAAATGCGTAGGGTTGTACGAACCAGGCGATCCGGATACCTGGGGGGATAACGTACTGTGTACCCTAATAGATGTAAATCTGCGCTGGAGTTACTGGGGCAACATTTCTGACACCAACACAACTTGCGTATCAATGAACGAAGCCGAAGACCCCCACTATTGGACTGATAACTTCTTGTGTTGGGACACCTATAAACCTGGCTCGGTAAGCGCGCCCCTGCCAGCCGGCTGTATCAATATGAACGAAACATCTGAAACTGCCCCCTGGTACGACAATGTCCTGTGCATGTCACCCGACCTTGGTTTGACTTGGAGTACCGCTCACCCCGACCCAACCAATTTGCCAGCTAACTGTGTCCGTATCTACGAACCTGATGACCCGGACACCTGGGGAGATAACGTTATCTGTACCTCTAATCCCAACGTCCACTTCGATTGGAGCTGGAGAGGTAATATATATGAAGACGCTGACACCGGCTGTGTAAAGATCGAAGAACCGTCCGATTGGGACGGTGGCGGCTACGGCTGGGAAGATAATTACTTGTGTTGGAATAGGTATGTAGAAACAATTAAACCGCTTCAGCCCGGTTGTATTTACATCAACGAAACAACAGATCCGCATGGGTGGGGTGATAATGTTTTATGCGCGAGTCCTGATGTTGGTCTTACGTTTACCAGCGCGTGGCCGACCGATAAAACGGTAGAGTATAACTGTACCAATATTACTGAACCCGCGGATCCTTACACCTGGAACGATAATGTGCTCTGTTCTAATACATATATAGGGCTTCACTGGAGTTATGCTGGTAATCCTGACAATGAAGATACCGACTGCGTACTAGTATTTGAGTCCAGTGATCCGCATAGTTGGGGTGACAACTATTTATGCTGGCTTGTTCCCATTGGGATCACTGACCCACCCCCTCCTACGAGTCAGCCTGACCTAATCGTGGTCCCGGACTCCATCACCTGGACACCTGCTTCACCACAGTCCGGCAACCTGGTAACCGTCAGTGCCACCGTTAAAAATGTTGGCACGGCTTCTACGCCTGAGGGTCTCGTTATTGCGTTCAGCGTCGACGGGACTTCGGCAGGCTGGAATGGTAACGCCGGCTGGCCATTAGCTCCAGGCGAAAGCCGTACCTTGGCCAGCGTAGATGGCCCGGGTGGTGTTAGCACCTGGACGGCAACTGCCGGGTCGCATGCTGTACTGGCCGTGGTTGACCCTTCAAACGCTATCCCCAATGAAAGCAACGAGAGTAACAACTCGTTAAGCAAGACACTAACCATCGCTGCACCAAATACTGCGCCCACAGTTCCGGCTAATCTGCGCACCACCAGTGTGACATCTAACTCCATTGCCCTAGCCTGGAACGCCAGTACGGACGACAAGGGCGTGAAAGAATACCGCATTTACCGCAATGGCAATTTTTACACCTATACCACCCAGCTAACCTATACCGACACAGCTGTTGCGTCACCAAATACCTATACCTATCAAGTATCGGCTATAGACTATGACAGCGCTGAATCCGACAAGTCTACACCACTAAGCGTCACCCCGCCAGTTCCTGCCGACACCACCCCGCCTACAATACCGGGCAACTTCAACGCCACTGCCGTCAGTGCCACTCAAGTCAACCTCAGTTGGTCCGCTTCCACCGACAATGTGGGCGTCACCCAATACTATGTCTATCGTAATTCCGGTGGCCTGCCTGGCTTAATTGCTACGGTCAATAGTCCGACTACCACGTACAACAACACCGGCCTTACAGCCAACACTGCCTACACTTTCTCAGTCCGAGCCAAGGATGCGGCCGGAAACTTTTCGGACTTTGCTGTAAAGACCATCACCACCCCTCAAGCTCCGGACACTACCGCGCCATCCACCCCAACCCTATCCGGCTCGGCTGTCAGTGCCACCCAGATCAACCTGTCCTGGACAGCCAGTACCGACACTGGCGGCTCCGGCTTATCCGGCTACGAAGTCTGGCGTAATAACGTCAAGATCGCTACCGTGGGCCTGGTTACCAGTTACGGTGACGCCAACGGCCTGGCCGGTGGTACTACTTACAGCTACTATGTCAAAGCCCGTGACGGGGCAGGCAATGTCTCCAGTAATTCCAACACCGTCACCCTAACCACCCCGCAACCAGCCGCCGCCCTGACTACCAGCCAATCCCCCCAAGGCAACTGGGTCGGCACTTACGGTAAGGATGGGTATGTATTATTCGAATGGAATGCCGGTGACACCGACCTCATATCACTACCGGCAGGCGTTACTATGACTATCAACGGCGCCCAACGCCACCAATGGACTATGTCCAGTGCCGAAACCCGAGCTTTGCAAAGCCCAGACCAAACCATCCGCAAGTCTACCGCGGTCTACGCCGGCACCCAGTTCGACGTCAAGCTGAACTTCAGCTCAGCCTACAGCGGCAATCTGCACCTCTACGCCCTGGATCAGGACTCTATCGCCCGCCGCCAGACCGTCACCGTTAATGACGGATCTGGCCCCAGGGCCGCTAGTATTACTTCATCCTTTAATCAAGGTGTTTGGATTAACGCTCCGATCAATGTCCCCGCGGGCGGTACACTGACAATTACAACCCAAAACAATGCCGGCACTAGCACTAATGCCGTTTTGGCCGGCCTCTTCCTGGGCGATGCTGGCACAGTCACGCCGCCCCCACCCCCTCCAACCGACACCACCCGTCCTTCCATACCTGATAACGTGTCAGCCTCAGCTGCCAGTCCTACGCTCGTAAACGTTAATTGGACAGCCAGCACAGATAACGTTGTTGGTGTCATCAGCTACCGGGTCTACCGACGCCTAGGCACCGGTACCCCAACCGACATCTTAACCAACAATATAACTGGCACCAGCTTTAGTGACAGCGCCGTAACTGGTGGCACGACTTACAGCTATGCTATTGAGGCCCTTGACGCTGCCGGCAACCCCAGCGGTCTCAGCTCCACTGCGACTGCTACTACTCAGGCTCCTCCAGATACAACGCGGCCCTCAACTCCTGGCAGCTTCGCCGCCACTGCCTTGAGCGCTACCCAGGCCAAACTAACCTGGACAGCCAGCACAGACGCCAGCGGCATCAAGGAATACTTAATCTACCGCCAAACCGGTACTACTGGCCAATTCATGAACATAGCCACTACAACCAATCTCAGCTACACCGATTCAGTCAGCGCCAGCACGACCTATTACTACTACGTAATAGCTAAGGACAACTCAAGCCTATTATCCGACCCAACCACCACCAAAACCGTCGCTACTCCAGCTGCGCCTACCACCGGCGGTGACACCACCCCGCCAACTGCGCCCACCAAACTAATACCTACTATTATTAGCTCCAACCAAGTTAACTTAAGTTGGACCGCTGCCACTGACAACATTGCCCGCTACAAAATCTACCGTCAGGTAGGCACGACTGGCCAATTCACGGAACTAGGCACTACCAACGGACCGGCCACTATTTACGGTGACGCTACTGCCAAACCCAACACCCGCTACAGTTACTACGTCATAGCTCTAGATACCAATAACCGTCAAGGGCCGGCCAGCAATACGGCTGTCGTAGCAAGTACGAATAAGAAGTAATTAACTAATTCAAGAAAGTAGGAGCTATATGAACCCAGACGAAGAAAACCCAATCCCCAGCCATGACCCCAGAAATACGGTCAAGGTATTGGTCATCACCGGTGCGTTGCTGCTGGTGCTCATCATTGGCCTGGCACTCAACCTTAACAAACAAACCGACCAATCACCTGATCAGGGAGCTAGTCAACAAACAGCTGCTCAAGTAGAAATCACCAAAGAGGGCTTCATCCCCGCGACACTGAAAATATCCAAAGGTACAACCGTCACTTGGACTAACAAAGACTCCGTTGTGCACCATGTTGCCAGCAATCCCCACCCGGAACATACCGGTCTAACCGGGCTAGACAGCAAAGACATCATCGGTATAGAAGGTGGTACCTACAGCTACACCTTTGACCAGCCAGGCGAATACACCTACCACGACCACCTGAATCCGACCACTAACGGGACAGTGGTGGTGGAGTAGAAATAGCCCAAGTATCTCATTATCTGGTGGCATTGTTTTATACTACACAACACATGACATTACATAGCCCATTGACTAACGTAAAAGGTGTTGGGGTTGAGCTTGCAAAGAAATTCTCCATTTTAGGCATTAAAACAATTGGTCAATTGATTGATTACTATCCGCGGCGATATGATGACTACTCACAAGTACAACTGATCAACCAAATCCGGCCCGGCAATGTCACAATCAAAGCTTTTATAAAACAATCATCAGGCCGATATGCCCGGCGTGGATTGCATATAACCGAAGCCGCTGCCAGTGATGATACCGGCAGCGTGCGGCTTATCTGGTTTAATCAGCCTTACAGAGCGGCATCAATAAAGAGTGATCAGGAATACTATATTTCTGGTGATTTTAGTCTTAAGCGCCAGCGACTTAGTATTCAGAACCCATCAATAGAACTTGTTAGCAGCTTCCCAGTTAGTACTGCGAGGATTGTGCCAATATATAAAGAAACAAAAGGGCTAACATCTACTCAGATCAGAAAAACTATTCGTGAAGTTTTGCCTTTGATTCAAGATTTACCCGAAACTCTCCCTAAATGGCTTGTACAAGGACTGTCCTTGTACAGTAGGAGTGATGCGGTCGAGCAAATACATTTTCCTAGTAGTCAACAGGATTTGTTAGCTGCTAAAAAACGATTAGGCTTTGAGGAAGTATTTGAGCTTACTCTGGCAGCATTGCTAAACAAATATGAGCTACAACAAGAACATACCGTTTCTATCCCGTTTGACGAAAAGCTAGCCAGGAGCTTTGTTAAGCATTTGCCATTTCACCTAACACCTGACCAAAAACGGGTTGTCTGGCAAATCTATCAGGATATGCAACGTTCTCAACCGATGAACCGGTTAATTGAGGGTGATGTCGGGTCGGGCAAAACTGTAGTGGCAGCAATGGCAGCACTAATGGCGATCAAACAGGGTTATCAGGTGGCTCTAATGGCACCGACCGAACTATTGGCCCGGCAACACGCCGAGACTGTACATAAGCTTTTGGAGCCAGTAGCTATGGCGGGCGAGGTAGGTCTGCTAGTGGGCGGACTTAAGCCATCCCAAAAGCATGAGGCACATAAACGTATTGCCAACGGCGATATACGTTTTATGATTGGCACCAACGCCCTGCTCCAGGAAAAAGTAGATATGCACAAACTCGGTTTTGTAATAATTGATGAGCAACACCGTTTTGGCGTGGATCAGCGTAAAAAGCTACAGGCTAAGGCCGGTCACATGCCCCATGTGCTGTCTATGACAGCTACGCCTATTCCGCGCAGCCTGGCACTGACGCTTTATGGCGAGCTAGATATTTCTGTCATTGGCAGTAAACCCGCTAACCGTAAACAAATTAAAACTGATCTGATTACACTTAACGAGCGATCAAAAGTATATGAGAAAATAGATGTAGAAATCTCAGCCGGGCGTCAGGTGTTTGTAGTCTGCCCGCTAATTAGCGATTCCGAGCTTATGCCGGCAAAATCTGTGGAACAAATCTATGCGGAACTTACTAATGGCGTGTTTAAGCACCGCAGAGTTAGCTTGCTGCATGGCAAGCTAAAACCAGCACAGAAAGACGCTATTATGCAGGCGTTTGTAAAACACGAGCTGGACATACTTATTTCAACTACAGTAATAGAAGTCGGTGTTGATGTGCCCAACGCCACTGTTATGCTAATCGAAAATCCAGAACGGTTTGGCTTGGCTCAAATACATCAACTGCGTGGCAGGGTAGGTCGTAGTGAGCACCAGGGCTACTGCTACTTGCTAATTAGTGACAGCCAGCCACCATCACCACGTTTACGTGCGCTCGAACATTCTTCAGATGGATTTAAACTCGCAGAGTACGATTTGGAACTACGTGGTCCGGGTGCAATTTACGGCACACTGCAGCATGGTCAATTAGACCTTAGGATTGCAAAATTGACAGATACGAAACTAATATCAGAAGCCCGTCATAGCGCTCAGGAATTTATAGATAAGAAAGAAAATTTGCTAAAATACCCTGAGCTGGCCGCAAGGGTCAAATCGGCAAGATTAGTAACAAACCTAAATTAAGGAGATTTGACCGGAGTGAGGAGTATGGAGTGAGGAGTGAGGGAGCGGCAATTCTCCTTTCTCCTTTCTCCTTTCTCCTTTCTACCGTTGCTAAACGACATGTATTCCGGATTGATTGTATTTTCAAAACATTCTGGTGCCCTATTAGGTGCTCATCAAAAGATTGATCGGGTATCGCGCAAGCAACTTGAAAGGCTGCCTGGCAGCTCAGGCAGCTTTCCGCTAATAAAAGACATACTGCATTTTGAGGGGTTAAACGGTCCTGATGGTATTAAGCGTAAAAGTCCTGCCAAGGATGAACCATGGCACTATTTCAATCCTTTTGACGAGAAAGACGATCACTTGCCAGGTATCATACAAGATCATTACAATGGACTTGTTAGTGAACTTAAAAAAGGTAAAACTGAACGTGCGGCATTTGAGGCCGCATGGCTTGCCCACGCTTTGGTTGATGGGCTAACTCCAGCTCATCACTACCCCTATGAAGAAGAGCTTAGTAAACTTATGGGTGGTGAGGGCATTGAGACGCGAACCAATTTTAGGAAAAAACTTATAATGCCAGGTCTGACTGCGCGTCATAAAGTTCAAAATAATTGGAAAATGTGGGGAGCTGGCGGTTTATTTACTACCCACAGTTCGTTCGAACTTGGTGTGGCTACTCTAATCGCTCCGCTGACTTTCAAAGAATCATTACCATCGCAAGCCCAACTAACAAAAGCCGTTGAAATTGGTGCTGTTAAGCAGTTCAATCAAGCAGCTCGTGAAATAGCCGTACTAGACATGTACAAAAATTATCGCCAAAAAGGTTGGACTCCTAGAATGGCATGGCAAGTGCGTCATCGTCTAGGTCCTACTCTGGTACACACTGTTACGCTTGCATGGTACTGCGCGCTATTTGACGCAGGTTTAGTTAAAAAATGAGGGTTATTTCTGGAGAACTAGGTGGCAGAGAATTCACGGCTCCCACTGGTCACCGCACACACCCAATGGCGGACAAAGTACGTGGCGCACTATTTAATATGCTGGGCGACGTTTCTGGCTTAACTGTCCTTGATCCTTTTGCCGGCAGCGGCGCACTCAGCTTTGAGGCTATTAGTAGAGGAGCCAGCTCTGCTATTGCGATTGAGCTCGACAAAGGTGCCCAGAAGTTGATACAGGGTAATATTCAGCTTCTTCATTTGTCCGGTCAGGTAACACTTGTTTCCGGAAATTGTTTGCGTTGGTCCTCCAGATTTAGCAAACAATTATTTGACTTGGTGCTATGTGATCCCCCATATGACCGCCTACTTATCAGAGATATCCAAAAGTTATCAGTTCATGTAAAAGCCGGAGGTCTATTGGTCATGTCGTGGCCCGGGCATCTAAAAGCAGAGGAACTTGTAGGCTTTGAACAAATCAAAGTCAAAAGCTACGGCGACGCTCAGCTAGTCTTTTACCGTAGAATCTCGTAAAATATCTCAGTATGCGGATGTGGTGGAATGGTAGACACGCCAGTTTTAGGAGCTGGTGCCGTAAGGCGTGAAGGTTCAAGTCCTTTCATCCGCACCAATCTGGACTTGACGTCCTTGAAGAGCCAGAAAACTTCGGTAGAATGGACTGATTTGGGTGTTCACATACCCCGGATAGCCCCAACGTAATCCTTTGGGGAATAGTGAACACATGAGGACGCGTTTAAGTGTCAGCTCAGAGGTGGAAAAGGTTTCATTAAGGTTAGTAAACTTCTCCTGGATAAACTTGCTAATAGCTTCTAGGTTGTATTTCTCTATCACCGTATCATTCTTAGCCGCTTGGATAGCTTTGATCTTTTCTTCCAGGACTTTATTCTGCTCTTTGAAGATGTCGTCAGAGTAGACACCATCCAAATTCTTCTGTATGAGTGCCTGGCGGGTTTCGTAGATCTTCTGCAGTTCAATGTCCGCATGGTCACGTTTTTGTTTCAGCGAGTCAATCTGCAAATAGTACGTACGGCGCAAGAAGGCGTTAATAAGCTTCACAGACTCATCTTTAAGCGTTATATCCCTTAACAGTTCATCGGTGGTAGTTTCTATGTCACTGATCGTTACCGACGAGCTACAGCGCTTCACGCAGAAATAGTATGCATATTTCTGTCGTTTCCCTTTGCTCCATGCTCCGCTGAATGAATGATCGCAGTTATTGCAGATAATTATACGTCTTAATGGGAAGTCAGGGCTTTCCAGGCTGCGTCTGGCAAGCGTAGGTGATGCATTGCGGTTTCTACCGTCTAGGATCGCCTGTACGCGGTAAAACATTTCTTCGGTGACCATAGGAGTATGCTGGCCTTGAACTTCCAGCCCATACTTCTTGGATACTACCTTGCCAGCGTAAAACTTATTACGAAAGATACCACTCAAAGTTTGGGCTCGTATTGGCGAATCTTTATAGCCCTTACGCCTATCAGTAATGCCCTGATCATTCAGAATCTTAGCCATTTCCCGCAGGCTTTTTGTGCCGGTTTCCATAAGTTGCCAGGCGACTTGCAAAGCACTAAATGTTTCAGGGTCTTTGACGGCGTAACCATTCTCTTTTAAATAACCGAGTGAGGGGCTTCCATTAGGTAGGCCACTCATAAATCGTGCCTTCATACCGTTTCTAGAACGTTCACCACGGACGTCGTTATCCATTTGGGCAAAACCTGCCAGCATTGTTTCGACAAAACGTTCTGTGGGTGTGTCTCCAGTTGGCTCGCTAGCAGAGATAAGCGTAATGTCTGATTCAACTAGCTTTTTGCGAATGGCTAAGTAATCGGCTGTTTGACGAGATATGCGGTCTAATCGGTAGACGATAACAGCAGCAATGTCTTTCCGGTTCTTTCGACAATACCCTAAAAGCTCAATTAAAGTGGGTCGCTCACGAATTGTTTTAGCAGACCGTCCTTCCTCCCGAAAAATCTCCATAACTGTTAAGCCCCGGCGCTCTGCTTCTTTACGGCAAAGATCAGCCTGAGTATCTAGCGAATAGTTATCTACTTGTTCCTCGGTTGATACACGCAGGTAAATAACTGCACACTGCTTTGCTGTAACTTTAGGAGTGAAAGCAGCGTTTTCCATGTCGCTATTCCTGGATCAATTGCTTTAAGGTTACGCCGTCAAAAGCCTGACGTTCAAACTCATCAAACCAAGCATCAATCAGATACTGAATTTCTGTTATATAGATTTCCAGATCTTCGTCAGAAACATCGTCAATCGCGCTACCCATAATCCTGCGGGTTCGCTGCAACCTAGTTTCCTCTTCCGAGGTGCTGAATATGCGTCGCAAAGCATCATCAATAGGCTGAAGAGCATCAGCTAAGCCGGTGAATTTTGTCGGTTCAATTACTTGGTTTGACCGCTGCATGGATACCCTCCACTAACATTATATGGATAGTATACTATCCATATAATGTGTATTGCAAGCGGTTATCCCCAGCTTTCTGACGATTTTATATTGTCCTAGTCTGCTAGGACAAAAAGTAGCAATATCTAAAGAGTTATTGTAAACTCATTGTGTTTTCTACCCTTGCAAGTATACGGTGTAGGAGGGTTTGGCAAATGAAAGCAGCTCCAAAATAGATACTAAACAAACTATCACCATATAACTATACATTCAATGAAACTACCTAGCATAACTATTAAGCAACAAACAATCCTAAAACTTCTTTATACCCATAGATTCTTAAATAGAATCCAAATTCAAACACTAATGAACCATAGTGACTATAAAAGAATAAACGTCTGGCTAAAAGATCTCCGAGAAAAACAATACGTAGCTTGGATCTACTCTACCGACTTCGCCGAGAAAACCAAGCCCGCTATCTACTACATCAACATTAATGGCGTACGCTTCCTAAAAACAGGGGATAAGCATCCAATCCACGAAGTTCGTAAACGCTACCGTGAACCATCTCGCAGCCAAACATTTATTGACCGGTGTATGCTCATTGCCGATTGCTGCATTACGCTAGAAAAGGGCAGAACAGATACTGCTCGCTACTACTACGAGACTGAAGCCAACTACCTTCAGGACAATTACTTCCACTTTCTAGCTGATAGTGAACTGGTGCATCCGCATCTTTGTTTTTCCAAAGAGGAGTTAGATAGCTCCACTGGAGAAGAAACCACTACCAACAGCTACCTACTGGAAGTATTTGATCCAACACTGCCTCGTTACCGTATAAAGAAACGGCTTAAAGATTACGTGGAATACCTGGAAGATGGTGATTGGGAGAGTGAAACCAACGTAGCATTACCAATAATCCTGTTTGTATGCCCAAGGACAACTGACTTAATCTATGCCAAGCGCCGTACTAGAAGCCTGCTGGCGGATATATGGGAGCATGACGATGATGACAGGCCACATGTACGGTTTGCAACCGTAGACAAATTAAGAGCACTGGGGGTTAGAGGGGAGATTTGGGAGGAGGCTTGAGCTCTGTTTGCGATAGATAAAATCCTGATAGCAAGATGAAAGAGCCAAACGAACTAGCCTCCTGACTTCGCACTTAACCAGCCCAGTAAATGACACCTGAACTTTGACGTCCATTAACAAATATGTTAACATAATTATATGGTAGCCAACCAGGTCGAAATATACTATGGTCTTCACGGCGGTGAGCCGATACTTATTGGTGCTGGCAGTTTTGAAGACGTAGATAGGGTTCATCAAGAAGCAGAAGGATTAAACACAAATCATAAAACTCCTTCAACAGATGTTATGTCACCAGGTGCGAGACACTTTTATCGCTCATTAGGTGAAATCGCGGGTGTAGTATCTGTCACCGATGCTGCTCTTGACCACTACACTGCACTGGTCGAAGAGTCTAGAACTGGTTACATTAAGAAGCTTGCAGCTGAAGAATGATAGTTTTTAACTTCACATTCGTAATATTTGATTAAATGGCATTTGTATAGTAATTATTACTTATGACGGAGCAATTAAAGCCTGATACGTTTGAAATTCTAGATCCCTTCACAACATCAGATAGGTTGTCCGAAGGTATACCTCCCCATGCCGCAACAGCATTGCAAGGACTAAAACATGTATTGCTTGCCCGTTTGGAAGAAGCCCGTTTGGGGGGGCATGTGTATTGGAATCGTGATGAAATTGTTGATCGACCAGTAGATATTGATGGACTTGCAGGAAAAGTGCGCTATATTCCCACTTTCGCATACCGTAAAGCGGTATATGACCAGCGACCTGCCTGCCCATGCTCATTGTGCGGAGTGTTAGAATCTCGAGATAATGTGATCACCCTACCCGATAAAGATGCTGACAGTGACTTTATGGACAAATTTAATGACTCATTCGCTCTTGGCTTTAACAACTTTCCATATTTTGACGGGCAATTACTTTTGACCGTAAGACAGCATAGGGAACTATTTACACGCAACCAGTACGGTCTAATCTTTGACTTTATGGAACGAACTAAATTTGCCGGTGCGGCAATCCAGCTTCATGGCAGCGGCGCCACAATACCTGAACATGCACATATCTCTCTTTTTGATGAAGTATTACCTATATTCTCATCTGAATATCGGCCGCTTAAAGAAAAAGACGGTGTTGTGGTGTCAGCATCAACAGAGCACCCTTCAGTCTGCTATAAGATAGACGGCGAGTCTAAAGGTGCAAAACTAGACCGAACAACGGCTATTCTAGATGAATTATTAAGACTAGGGCTTAGCTTTAACCTCTACTTTGATAGTCAATCCAGCGCCTACGTTATACCTCGTACAAATCGACGCGCAAGATCCATTGATATGAAAGTTGGTTCACCACTTGCTGCCGGGGTCTATTACGGGTATGTCGAATATTCAAATACGAGTGATATTGAACTTTTGAAACAAGAAATTTGGCAACGGTGCCAAGAGATAACAGGCAAAGAACTGGCCGCGGCGCTTAAAGAAACAACTGTGCAAGGTGAAGATCCGGCCGCAATATTATAATCGTTGTTTGACCAACCTGTCCGGGACTGGTCAGATACCTAGCATTGGTACACAAACTAAGGAGTAGATTGGAGTACAGTATCCTTAGCCGTGTCTTGCGTAACTGCTCGAGCAGCTGCAAATAGCGGACGGTATAAGCGACTAGGTGTTCTAGTTAATAACTGCCTAGCCCACGGCATGGCAAATGAAGCAATAACGGCACTGTTTAGGCGTGTAGGTGTAACTTGTGTAAGGTTATGCCCATAGTCTTCTCGTAAATCCACAGCGGTATCAATTGGTACGCCAAATCTAAGTAGATATTTTAACCATGTATTGAAGTCATCGGCATTGCTACCAGCTGGATTATCTAACTGTAAGAAGCGTGCCGTTTCTTCACCCTCATGTACGGCTAACTTACCAAGCAGTCTCGCAGAAACGGCCTCACGTTTTTCAGCAGCAATGTTTTTGACACGATCCGCAGCACTGACGACCCTATTGATCTTCCGATCATCCCATTGTTCAGCTAAGGGATACAACAGTGCTTCTACGCCTTCGTCAAAAGCTTTTTCACGCTCAGATAACGGCATATCACTATCTAAAATATTATCGAGAGTAAACGCTGCTTTTATTAGGAATTGCCATTCTCCTAACTGTTCGCTCGGAAGTGTTACTCCAAAACTTTCGGCAGCAAGTCTAAATATTTCTGCACCTCTACTATATGTATGCGTACGAGTACATTCCGACCTAGCAATATCTACCATATTTTATTTCTTAGCCTTTCTAGCCCGAGACCGTACACCATGGAGCAGCTTTCCGGAATGTTTTATGGCTGTAGTTCCAAATAACTTTACAGTAGCAAGTACTATCCGCAAATCCTCTTGAAAAGAGGCTTTCTCTAAAATATAAGCCTCCTCTATGGCAATCCTCTGACGCCATAATTCACCCTCATCTTCGCTTAACTTATAGCCGTGATGTTGATTGCTAAAGTCATCAAAAATTCCAGGCAATGCCAGTGAGCGGACCTTAACCCATTCATCTGCTTTTTTTGGGCCAACAAAATAACGAGCCTGATCCAATATTGATCCAAGTAAGGGACGTGGTCCAATAATAGACATCTCTCTGCGGGCTACGTTAAGCAGCTGTGGTGACTCATCAATTCTTAAAAGGCTTAAAAGTCGGCCTAGCTGGCTTCTGCGCGGATCATTATATCGCCCATTACTGTGAGTATTCTCTGGTACACCCGGCATCGTGGTAAGCTTGAAAATTGTAAAAGGCTTGCTCATGTAGCCAATCCGAGCTTGAGTAAAGATGGGGTGCTCATGATCAATAAGTCTTATTGCAGCAGCACCGGCTATAGTCGGCAAGCTCGTAATTGGCAAAACAGCAATAGACATCATTGCATCAAACACCACTTCTGCCTCACTATGTAAGTACTCACGTCCTGTAGGCATATTACTGGGGTCAAAATACTCAGGCTCTGCGAGTCGAGCCACTAGATGACCATAGTCTGTGTTGGCAATTCTACTCATATATTACATAAGTGTACTTTAAGATTCCACTATTGCAAGCACTAGCGCTTAACGAGCCCAAAAAAGACAATAGTCTTACTCCAGAATAGGATGGTATAGTATCCGTATATGACTAGTGGTGAATATGACAGAACACATAAAGCCTTGGGCGAAACCTTTCGACAAGCTCGTGAGAAAGCTGGTTTGAAGCAACAAGACGTCGCAGACAAAGCGAATATGCATGTCAACTACTACGCACGGATTGAGCGCGGCCAGGAAAATCCGTCGTTTGAAAAGCTACAAAGCATCATGAGAGTGCTGAAGATCAAATCCCTAGACTTGTTTTAATCTGTTAAATCTGTATCATTACTACTATTGAATGCTTTCATAATTTGGTCTAGCCAGGCCAAAAGGTGTTCGTATGAAAGTGTTTCAAGTGCACCAATCTGGACACCCTATTTTTTAATTCTTTACTTTGAAAAAGCCAGCAGGACGTTAAACCTTATTAACCATCTGGTCCTGCCCCCGCTACCATGTTGCTTATGTGTTATTGACAACCCATATTGATAGTGCTATGTTTATTTCAAAGCAGACTAAACTTAATAGGATAGCTTTATAACCATGGCAATCAAAAAACTCAAGAAAACAAACGTTTTACAGCGCCGCAAAAGCTTCTCGGGTTTGCAAATTACTATTTTCGCCTTGCTGTTTGGCGCTATGGCCGCATTTACCCTCTTGCAGGGTTTTGCAGCACCCAGAGGTGGAGGTGGTGGTCCAGCTGGCACTACAACCATCAGCCAGCCAATATTGGTAACTGACAAAGATAGCAATGGGGTTTTAAACTGGAACGATAAAATACGTTTTAATGTCTCAAGCACTCAGACGGCTAAGCCGTTTGTCAATCTCAAATGCTACCAGAACGGTGTACTTGTTTCGCAAGGTACCGAAGGTTATTTTGCTGGGGTATTGGACGACGGTGTGTTTGGTCTTGCCAGTCCGGCTTGGGTCAGCGGAGCTGCTGACTGTACGGCTGACGTCAAATGGGGGGATGCTCCGCGCACTAAACAGCGTGATACCATACTTGCCAGCGTAAGTTTCCGCGTGTGCGCCCAAAATGCAACAGAGTGCCCTACAACACCATGAACAATAAAAGCAGTTTTGCTATTAATAAAGAGTGATTTAACATATTAAAAATGACCGACCATAAAGAAGACAAACAACCACAACAAACACACCCAGCATCTGGCTCTCGTTTTTTGCGCATAAAGCAATTCGTACTTCAAAGGGCGCATAATCTCCAGCGCACTCACCTGCTATTGTTTGTGCTGTTGTTCGCAGCTATTGGAACATACGCACTATATAGGTCGTTTGCAGCGCCTATACCCAACTCTTCCCAACTAGTCAGTCTATCTGGTGAGCTTGAAGTTCTGGGTTTTGATAACTTCAAACTAGACAAAGATGGCAAACCAGAGCCTGACGTTTCAAAATGGGAACACCATGAAGAATTTAATCTAAAGGCAGCTGACGGTCAAAAATACCGGTTGGAATTCGCTGGGCCCGAACCAGAACTACTTACCGGCTCAAAAGTTAACATCCGTGGCCGCAAGGATGGGAGCACCATTAAGTTGGCTTCCAGGGGTGGCAGCGATTTTGAAGTAACCTACAAAGCCTTGCCCCATCACAGCCCGCGCAAAACCGCCGTTATTTTGATCACATGGGCAGACAACCCCGTTAAACCAGTCGACGTCGCTACTATTAAACGTCAAATATTTGGCACAGAATGGTTGAATCCTGGGTCGGAGGAACCACCAGTTAATCTCTACTACCGCGAAACGTCATATAACGAGCGCAGCCTCACTGGCAAAATTAACCCGGATGGAGACGTATTCGGCTGGTACGCCGTGCCAACCACTTCCAAGAACTGTTTTTATGGCTACTGGAGGACAGAAGCATATGAGATGGCTACTGCTGAAGGCCATGATCTTTCCGGTTACGACAATTTTGTTTACCTTTGGCCCGACGGCAATTACGCCGCAACGAATTGCGGTTTTAGCGGGATAGCTCAAGTGGGCGGTAATACTGCCTATGCGGGTATTGTCAACTCCAGAGGTATATACCCATGGGTACTTGCTCATGAATTGGGACACAACTTCGGTGCTAGGCATGCCAATGGCAGATTTTGCTACGATACAAATAATTTGCCGGTAGCAATGTCGGCCAACTGCAAGGACATAGAATATCAAGACGCCTATAACGTCATGGGCAATAGTAATTACTTACAAATGAACGCGACGCACAAGTCAGTGCTTGGATGGCTTCAACCGTCCAATACTCAAACCGTAACTGCGACGGGTGATTACAGCTTAACTCCACTGGAAAATGGCGATAGCAGCGTCAAACAGCTAAAGATTATTCAGCCTGCAAAAGGTAAAACCTATTACCCTAATTACTGTGTCGAGCTGCGCCAGCCGTATGGGGTTATTGATGGCCGCACTAGCGCTACTGAGCCTGAACGATCACAATATTACGGTGTGCTCATACGCCAAGCGGCTGACTGTACGAGTTCAGCGGCTACCTACATTATTGATACCACGCCAACTACACTGGGTCCGGGTGGTTCACGCGACGCTGGCCTGAAAACAGGCAAGACCTTTACTGATCCGATTAGTGGGATCAGCATAACCGCTGTATCAATTACCCCTGGCGAAGCAGTGGTGCGGGTAGCATTCAATGGCAGATCTGTTAGTACAAACAATGCCGCCTGTAGCTTGCAAAACACCCCCATGGCTGTCAAGCCCGGGTCGAGTTTCACTACAAATATGGTTATCAAAAATACCGGTAGCAAAGCCTGGAAAGCGGCCGATTATGACCTTGCTTCGGTCGAAGTCGTGCCACATCCCTGGTCAAGCGGTGTATATGCTCAGACGAGCAGCAATACTTGGGGAACCGCCAGTATTGCGCTAAACGGCGATGTAGCAACTGGAGCGTCAGCAACTGTTTCGGCTACTTTGACAGCACCCAGTCTTCCCGGCAGTTATGAATTCGACTGGCGGATGCATCAAAAAAGCCAGGACGAGTGGTTTGGTGCCCCGTGCCAGAGCATTATGGTGGTAAATGATGACATAACACCGCCAGCACTACCTACGAATTTGGTTGTTGGCGCAAAAACCAGCAACTCGGTTTCATTAAATTGGACGGCCGCTACAGACAATGTTGGCGTAGCAGGCTATAAGATTTATCGCAGTACCTCCACCACCTCAAAGGGTAAAACAATCACCAGTACTAGCCTAGCAGGCTATTCCTTTAGCCTGAATTTCACCGATACCGGGCTTACAGCCGGCACTACTTATTCGTATTACGTAGTAGCTTACGACGCGGCAAAGAACGATTCACCGTCATCCAATAGCGTCTCAGTAGCTTTGTAGGAACACTGCTGTAAGTAGGTTTAAAATTACCAACAAATATTTTCCAAACCTTGCGCGTGCACTAACCAACCAACCGGAGAGGCATTTGCAGTTTTGTTGGGTGCTACTGCCCCTGAATCTTCGATAGAAGTATCCTCTAAGCTGTTAAATTTGTAGTATTAATACTGGCTAAAAGACTTTATAAATTGGTCAAGCCAAGCCAAAAGGAGTTCGCATGAAAGTGCTTCAAGGGCACCAAAAAAGATAAAGTTCAAAAGTGAACACATCTTCCCTAGTTAAGGGCCAAACCCTTTTCATAAAATTTACTAGATTGTTCATTATTGAGGTGCTTTAGAAGCATGTTCCCCACGCAATAATTCCAAGGCCAAAATATAATACGCCTGCAAAAAACAAACCTATAAAAGCTCCCATTATCCAACCTAATTTATAAGACAGCTGATTTTTTGGGCCGTTTGGCCAAAATATAAACCTTACAAACCAGTATGACGAAGTTAAGCCCATCATTAAGACTACAAAGAATATATGGAGATTACTTGCAAGGGTTGGACTACAAACGGCACTTGAATGGCCAGAAGTTGTTTGTAGCCAAATAAATAAAACGATGTTGACAGCTAATGCGGTTAATAGCCACTTTAATCTTGAATCAAAAAATTTAGTTTTGTTATTCATTTAGTTGAGAGTTGTGGCTGACCGCAGCAAGATTACTTTCTTGGCCAGCTCAGGTATTTTAGCAGATTCACGTTGCGGTCAATAAATTCTTGAATAGCCTGCCAGTCGGCCGCAATCAATTTTTGCATATGAAAACTTAGCAAATCCAGTTAACCATGCTGTACCGAACCATAGTTAGCACCTAAGCGCGGAGTTCTAGAGCAATGAAGCCTGGCCTAATTACCCCCTCACTACCGTTACCGGGCTGTTTCTAGGTCTGCGATTCGCAATCCTTGAGTATTAAGCTGTTTGGTCTGGTCTTTAATTGCTGCTTGAACAGCTGGAATCAGGTTGGTGTTTTCTTCAATTTTATTTAGTCTTTGGTCTGCTTGAATAGCTTTCTTGTTTAAATCGGCAACCGCTTCAGCAATACCTTTCAATTTTGATTCGATATCTTCCAGCAATACGCCAACGTAATTATTATCTTTAGCCATAGAAATATTTTAACATAGCTTTAGCTGCCGCTGTTATTAATTCTTGCCTCTGGTATTTTAGGTTTATGTAGTGGTTGTAAAAGGTTGCACCTAGTGCTACCATAATTTTATGGCTACAACGCAGGGTATCAAATTGGATGATCAAACTCAGAGTCGGCTTAAGGCTTTGGGCGCGAAGCGTAAACGTTCACCTCATTGGCTGATGCGGACGGCTGTAGAAGATTATTTGGAGCGCGAAGAACGCTACGAGCAGGAAAAGAGTGAAGATCTAGAGCGCTGGGAACACTACGTTCTTACTGGTAACGCGATAGATGGCGATAAAGTAGAGCGGTGGCTTGAGGGGCTCGCGAGTGGCAAGGCATCAAACCGTGCCCCACATTGAAAGGGTCCTACCCATAATAACCTCCCAAACTAGACCAGCCCTTTCCGGCCAAAACTACTTCTGTCTCAGTCCAACGTACCAAAGGTATGCTTCTTTCTCCATAAGCAGTTTTAACTCGAAGATCATCTCCTCTATCTTGAAAGGTTATCATGGGTAGGCCCCTTAGATGGTTGCCAGAAGCTGTTAGTGGCGTTGAACGACTTTATGCATTTTTAAACGGCAAAAGTCCCGCATCAGCTAATAGGGCTGCGGAAACTATCTTGCGCGGAGTGGAATTACTTAAAACTACGCCCAGGCTAGGTCGTCCAATGCCAGATGAAACTGGCAGGCGTGAGCTGTTTATGGCCTACGGCGCAGGAGCCTATGTGCTGAGATATATGTATGCAGACGGGGATACGGTCGTAATAATCCGTGTCTGGCACAGCCGCGAAAGTAGAGGCAACATCGCCTAATTACAGTAAGTTGCCCAAATGCGGAAATGAAGTAGGACACCAGCAAGAAATAAAAATAATGTAATAAAAATTAACTGTTGACAAAAACACTTTACTTTGGTAAAGTACTGGGTATGTCTGATAGCAAGACCACAATTTGGCAATCTGAATCCGCCCAGCAACTAGTTGAGGCTCTGCTGTCTATTAACTCAGGCTCTGATATGCAAAACTTTTTGCGTGACGTTATGACAGAGAAAGAAATCATTGAAGTTAGCGCCCGGTTAGAAGCTGCCCGGATGCTGAAAACAGGCAGTAAATATATCGAAATTGTGGCCAAAACAAAGCTGAGTAGCCGCACAGTTGCCAGGATAAGTGATTGGATGCAAAACGGCTGTGGTGGCTACGAACCCGTTTTGACTAAACTATCAACTCACCACAATCATATCCCGCCAGCACGTGCTGTCTAACTAGTTATTTATTTCAAATAACAAACGCCAGCACCAAGCTGGCGTTTTTGTTTGTTAATTAATTTGTTTAGGAGAAATGAAATGAAAAATTTAAACAATATTGCAGTAGCAGAAGTGGCTGATGAGGCAAAACAAGTATTCGTACCTAATCGCTATCAAAAAGTGTTCGTAGCTGCCTTTCAGGAGCTTATAGGAGAAGAAATACCTAAGCAGGACGACCGAAAGGCAAAAGTCGAATCCAACGGCCGAACGTATTGGTGGGTTCGTGGCCGTGACGTGCCGCAAGTGGTTGAACTTGCAGGTGCTGAAATGGATGGTGTCGTTGGTCTAACTGGCAGTGAATGGTGTATGGAATATGCTTGTAATCAGCGCAGAACTACCACTGTCATGGGCAAAATGACGCAAAAACGTATGGGTAGAATAGCTTTGATAGCGCCTGAAACGGCAGAAATAGCACGGATTAAAAGCAGGCTTCGGAGCGGTACATATCCATTAGGTGTGATTACCGCATATCCTGGCATAGTCAATGGACTTGGTATCATGGAGCGCTTTAACATTCTCTGTCAGGTTGCATTAAACGGTGGTGTCGAGGGTGTGGCAGAGGCCATTGGTCTTCCAGCGGTGGACTTGGTAAGTAACGAAGCAAATACGGTTAAGCAAAACAATTTTGTGGTGATTGAAAATTTGCTGGATGTGTTCCCGGTGCTTGTAGCGCCAGGTGGAGGTCAGACCGATGAAAACATATAAAAATCCTTATCAGTTGTTGCGGCAGAAACTTTGCCGTAGACCTAAGATGGAGCAATCGGGGCTAGATGAAGTGGTCCAGTCAATATTCACAGAGGTAGAAAAAGGCGGTGACAACGCGCTCAGACAATTAACTGAGCGTTTTGATGGAGTGAAACTGTCGTTGTTGGTTTTGTCCCAGCAAGAGGTAAAAGCCCAAGCACGAAAGGTTCCCATAAAACTACAGCGAGCGATTGACACAGCTTTCCGGAATATTCATTCATTTCACGAGCTTCAGGTGCTTGATGTTCAGCGTGAACGCCTAGAAACAATGCCAGGCGTAATGTGCTGGCGGGAAAGCCGACCGATTGAGCGGGTCGGGCTATATGTACCTGGCGGCAGTGCGCCGCTGACTTCAACAGTGCTGATGCTCGGCGTACCAGCGCAGATTGCTGGTTGTCAAGAAGTGGTATTGTGTACGCCGCCAAACAAAGATGTCTCAGTTGAGCCAGCTATCTGCTACGCAGCTCAATTGTGTGGAATTGATAAAATCTACACTGTAGGCGGGGCACAAGCAATTGCAGCTATGACGTTTGGTACGAAGTCGGTGCCAAAGGTTGATAAGATCTTTGGCCCAGGCAATCAGTATGTGATGGCTGCTAAGCAATACGCCGTGAAATACGGTCTAACGATTGATATGCCAGCTGGTCCCTCAGAAGTTATGGTTCTAGCTGACGCTTCTGCCAACCCGGCATTCGTGGCGGCTGATCTGTTGGGTCAGGCTGAACACGGTTCGGATAGCCAGGTGGTTTTGGTTACCACGCAAAATCAGCTAGTACCGCTGATTGAGAAAGAGCTAAAGCTCCAATTAGCGAACTTACCCCGTAAAGAAATTGCTGCCGAAGCTCTCAAAAACTCATTTAGTGTAGTTTTTGATAACCTGAAGCGTGCTATTGAGTTTGTGAATAGTTACGCCCCAGAACACCTTATCTTGAGCGTGAAAAATCCAGAACAGTTGGCGGCTGGGGTCTCAAGTGCTGGTTCGGTTTTTCTGGGCAACTACTCACCAGAAAGTGCTGGTGATTATGCGTCCGGGACAAACCACACCTTACCAACAAATGGCTGGGCACGTAGTTATGGAGGACTATCGCTGGATAGTTTTGTAAAAAAAGTGACGTTCCAGTCTTTAAGCAAACTAGGTCTTAAGCGGTTGAGCCAAACCATTACGACAATGGCTGAAGCGGAAGGTCTTCAGGCCCACGCAAATGCCGTGAACATACGTTTTAACAATAAGCTATAATGGAGGAAATCATGGCACTATCTACACAACCGGTTAAAGGGGCGCGGGATTTCTATCCGGAGGATATGCGTTTGCAGAAGTATATTTATGCTAAGTGGCGTGAAGTTTGCGAACGCTATGGCTACGAAGAATATGATGCGCCCATATTGGAACCCACCGAACTTTACCTAAGCAAGGGCAACCAGGAAATCATAAACGATCAAACCTACACATTTGAAGACAGGGGCGGGCGGAGCATGACTTTGAGAACAGAAATGACCCCTACCGTTAGCCGTATGATAGCTGGTAAACGTCAGGAATTAGCCTACCCTGCCCGGTGGTATTCGATCCCGCAGTTTTGGAGATATGAGCGCATGCAGCGGGGCCGTGGACGGGAATTTTACCAGTTAAACGCTGATATATTTGGTATCGCTGACCTAGCGGCTGACCTGGAAATTATAGATATGGCGGACGCAGTCATGCAGGCGTTTGGCGCTAAACGGGAAACGTACGCTATTAAAGTCAATAGCCGTAAACTGGTTGACAGTTTTCTGACTGGCAATTTAGGACTCGATCAAACTCAAGCCGACACTGCTAGGCGATTGATTGACCGCATGCGCAAGATGGATCAGCCAGCTTTTGTGGCCCAACTTGACGCGATTATAAGCCCATCACAGCGGGAAAACGGTGTTGGTAGTCGCTTGCTGCAGTTCCTAGAGACGCCAACTCTAAATGAAATCCCAGAAGAACTACTTGGCAATGAGTCAGTTGCTGAACTGAAGCTATTACTAGAAAAGCTAGGCAATAATGGTGTTACTAATGCCCAGTTTGATCCGACGCTCATGCGGGGTTTTGACTACTACACTGACATCGCATTTGAAGTCTTTGACACCGATCCGGAAAATAACAGAAGTATGTTTGGCGGTGGCCGGTATGATGGATTGGTCAGCATGTTTGGGGTTGAGCCTATTCCGGCCGTAGGATTTGCCATGGGCGATATTACGTTGAAGCTGTTTTTGGAAGCACATGGGCTTATGCCGGCGCTTATGCCGGAAACGGACATTTATATAGTGCTTATTGGTGAAGTTGCGGATAAAGCCCAAGCACCTATTAAGCAATTACGCGAGATGGGCCTGAATGTCGCGGTTGATCAAACCGGCCGCAAGCCAGAATCACAGATCAAAACAGCGGTAAAGAAAGGCATAGGCTACGTGCTGTTTATAGGCGAAAGAGAATTAGAAGAGTCTAAGTTTATGCTTAAAAATTTGCACTCAAAAGAAGAAGAGGCGCATTCCTTAGAGAGAATAGTCAGCATTATTAAGGACTATCGAAAGCAGTGACAGGCACTAATCATTTCCTGACGGGGAGCCTAGTTGGATTGACCGTACATCAGCCTGTGCTGGCTATTGTGCTAGCTTTTGGGTCGCATTTTGTATTAGACGCTTTGCCCCATTTTGGAGAGGGTAACCATACAGGCAGAAAATTTCTGACAATCTTAGGGCTCGATGCTGTGTGCATAACTTTAGTACTATTAATGTTTGCCATAACGCAACCAGCATACTGGGCATTAGCTGTAGCCTGTGGTTTGGCAGCTGCAAGCCCTGACCTAATGTGGTTATCAAATTGGCTGCGTGAAATGCTGGGACGTGCTAAGCGGCCTCACAATAATGCCGTTGAACGATTCCACGGCAATATCCAATGGGCTGAGAAAGCCAAGAACTGGCCTTTTGAGGCTGTCTGGGTGATTGCGGGGTTAATATTACTGGTAAAAATTACCTAAACCTGGTAGATTAATCGGATGAAAGTACAGGCGACTCATCCATCTTCAACAGAGGCTATAGTAACTATTATTCCCTCCGAAGCTGAGATTGATGCTATAAAGGAGCACGTCTTAGCTCATTTCCAGGACAGCGTAAAAGTGCCGGGGTTTCGCCCGGGTAAAATTCCGTCTAATATTCTCGAGAAACACGTTAATGCAACCAGTCTGCAGTCGCAGTTTTTGCAAGAAGCAATTGAGCAACTGTTTTCCCAAGCCTTACAATCCCAAAACCTCCGACCAGTTGGGCAGCCAAATATAACCGTTAAGAAATTTGTGCCTTATTCTGTATTGGAATTTGAAGCGGCATTCGCAACCTTGGGTGCTATCAAGCTCGGTGATTATAAAAAAATAAAAAAAACTAAACCAAAGGTCACAATAGTCGCTAAAGATATAGAAGAAGTTATCGCGTCGCTGCGGACAAGAGCAGCCGAGAAAGTAGATGTAGACCGGGCTGCTGGTCAAGGCGATCAAGCTTGGATTGACTTTAAGGGTGTTGACACGAAAGGCGCGCCAGTTCAAGGCGCTGAGGGCGCTGACTATCCTCTTATTATAGGTAGCAACGCCTTTATACCCGGGTTTGAGGAAAACCTTATTGGCATGAAAGCCAATACCGAAAAGACATTTACGCTGGCTTTTCCTAAGGATTATGACGTTAAGGCTTTAGCCAGTAAGAAAGTTACCTTTAAAGTCAATGTTACTAAGGTTCAGGAACTAAAAGAACCAAAGGTAGATGATGATTTTGCTACAAAAATAGGACCATTTAAGTCACTTGCGGAACTTAAGTCAGACATCAAAAAACAACTTATCATTGAACGCCAACGTGAAGCCGACAGAGTCTATGAAAACGAACTAATTAAACAAATCAGTGATAAAAGTGTAGTTGATATACCAAAACCATTAGTTGATGACCAAATTGAACGCATGGAGCAAGAAGAGCGCCAGAATTTGACTTATAGGGGGCAGACTTGGGAAGAGCATCTCAAAGATGAGGGCGTAAATGAAGACCAACACAAAGAGCAAAAGCGGCCACAAGCTGAGGAGCGCATAAAAGCTAGCTTAGTTTTGGCTGAAATAGCTGAACAAGAGCAACTTAAGGTCACAGAGGATGAGCTGGATGTCCGCATGCAGTTGCTGAGAGACCAATACAAGGACCCACAAATGCAGACTGAACTGGACAAACCAGAAGCCCGCCGTGACATTGCCGGACGTATCCTCACAGAGAAGACTCTAGAAAAACTGGTTGCAATAAGCACCAAATAGTGTCAGTATAGCGTTATGTCTAGTTGGAAACGATTTGGAAGACAGGAACAACCAATTGATGGAAGTCAGTCAAGCCAAACTTACGGTGGGGTTAAAATTCAAACCATTAAAGACTTTGACAACAGAAATCCTACTGTTTACGAATTGTTAGTAGGTTCTAGAAATCCTCAGCCCCACAATCTAAATCGCGGCGAAGAAGGTAGTATGAGCTTGGCAGTGCCTGGCCTAATGCTAATAGGTTACCTTGGAATTCGAGCGGCTCAAGAAACATGGGGCTCTCCTGGACGGCTGGCTATGGGTTGTGTGGCAGCTGTTGCTCTAGTGCTGGAGCTGCGTGACCCAAGGGAAGTTTAGACAGCTACACCTGGTAATTAGCAGGCACTTATCCCTTGACAGTAGGTAAACAGAGGTGTACAATGTAAATATGAAATACACCATCAAGGACTTACAGGGAGACTTCCCCGACGATGAAGCCTGCCTTGATTGGTTAAAAGACTATCTCTATCCCGATGGTATCTTCTGCCCTATAGATCAAAAGATTACGCCCCACCACCGCATGAAAACCCGTAAGTCCTACTCCTGCGAACTGTGCGGCCACCATATCCACCCCACGGCTGACACGATCTTTCATAAGTCAGCTACACCACTAACGCTCTGGTTCTATGCAATTTACCTTATGGCCAGCACTAGAGCTGGTATATCCGCCAAACAACTAGAGCGAGAACTTGGTGTAACCTACAAAACTGCCTGGCGCATGTTCCACCAAATTAGGAGCATGATGGCTGATCATGAAAATGACAACTTAACGGGCGAAGTAGAAGTTGACGAAACTTATCTTCAGCCCAGACCTTTCATGAAAAAGAAACTCAATCCGACTCGTGGCATGGGCAGTAATTATTCAGATAATTCACAAACTATCTTTGGTATGGTTGAACGAGGTGGTAAAGCTAAAGTCAGACACGTAAAAAGCAGTGGCGCTAGGGTTTTATTGCCAGAGATTGAGCAAAATGTTACTGAGGGCAGTACCGTCTATAGTGATGAATGGAGTTCCTACATCAAACTGGAACGAATGGGCTATCCCCATTTAACTACCAATCACCGTCGGGATGAATTTGTTCGTGGCAATGTCCATACCCAGAACGTTGAAAACCTATGGTCTAACATGAAACGAGGTATTCGGGGTGTCTATCGGCACGTGGACGCTAAGTACCTCCAAGCCTATGCCAATGAATATGCTTTTAGGTATTCCCACAGAAACAGTGCGTCAATGTTCTGGGCAATTCTCAATAGGGTTACGAAGTCCAATCTGAGTGCCTAGTATTACAAACATAACCCCACTACCGATAACACCATTTTGCTACCAATTTACTCTGTAATCCTCTTTCTTTTATTCTCTCTTTATATAATATATACATATAGAGCTACTAAGTAGTTTAGTGGAGTGATCCGTTGGTAGTGTGGGAGATTGGTAGCAGATAGTCAGTGTTAGAGAAAAGTCCGAAGTATAGAAGGCAGTTAAGTGTTAAGCAAATTGGGTTATTGAAGTTAGTTTATAAGTTCAGGTTTGTTAGTACAGACTTACTAGCTGAAGCAGAAAGTAGAGACAGATCAACTGTTTACGAATGCCTGTATGTTTTAGAGAAGCAAGGATTTGTAGCCAAACGGTACGATAAAACATACAGGTTAGCTGGCAAGCCTGCCAGCTATTTTCTGACGCCTCAAGCAATCGGCTTACTACGTAAGTATGACGACCTAAGTGAGAAATCGCTGCGTAATATGTACAAGAGAATAAGAATCTAGCAACCAATGAAGCCTATGTAGCCCATTGCCTGAGCATTATACGGGTCTACAATGCGCTGCAGCAGCACTATCCCAATACATTCGAAATCTACACCAAGTTTGAACTCAGTGACTATGACTTTTTCCCTAGACCACTACCAGACCTGTACTTGAAGCGGAGCAAGCCAAGTCAAACCAAGTTCAATAACTACATGCTGGATATCTTCCATGAAGATACCTTGTACTGGCTGAGGCGCAAACGCATTAAAACCTACATGGAGCACATTGATTCTGGTGAGTGGGATGCGGTCTCCAGTGATGGCTACCCATCACTGCTGTTCGTGACGCCGAATGAAAAAGTCCAAGCCAGAGTTCTGAAAGAAGCCGAGTACGGTTATGACCGGTACTTTGTGGATGAGGATAAGACGGGGACTTTTGTGGTGACTCATGAGGCACTAACAAGCAAAGGCACAGACACTAAAGTTTGGCGGGGAATATATGAGGAAGAAGATGAAGAAATAAAGTTCCTTAGTCTGTAAAACTGCTGTGTGTTGGAGATTAATGAATACAGTTAAGCCTTATTGCTGAGAGTATAGTATACCCGCAACGATCAAAGCGTAGGGGGCGATAGCGAACAATCGTAACTTTACTATAGCCGACCGGTCAACCAGAGCACTCATGTCCACTTTCTTGGGCATATTAAGTGCAACTACAGATTGTGCTGCCGCAGCTAGGCAAAGCATAAACCAGATTGGCAGCGAAAGCTCGTTAACTCCACGCAATAGGAGAAGGAGCCCTTGAGCAACTAACAATCCTACCTGTAACGATTGGATTAGAACAAACATGCTGTTGAGTGGTTTTACGTTTTTCATAGTCCTTGTATTGTAGCATTATCCCAACATAGTAAGCCTGCTAGTGTAGCGGGCTAAAGAAAATATTAGCTCAGTTACTTATCCAGTCACCCAAAATAATAATTCATTCTTCAGTGAGCAGTAAGTTAATTACTTACCTTTACTGACACGTTTGTAAGTTCTAAGGCAACGAGATAGTCAGAACAAGTAAATTAATCTGTTAATTGAGCATACTTGAGTTCTATAGGTAACCATCATTTTATAATGCTCAATACGACAAACTAGATGTAATTTTGTGTTTGCAGACAAATGTTTATTACCTTTACGCCTGAGTAGAAGGAAGCTTGAATTCTAATACACCTGGATATATAGCTTGTACCAAGAATGCGCTACTTAGCATGAGCGAGAACGCTAGGGTAAAAAAAAGAAGCCCAAAGATAATAAAAGCAACGAGAGTTTGGAGCCAAGATGCACGAAGATTTTTATTTTTAATTCGATCAGGGCTTAATTTTAAGTCGTAGTGCAACAGCTTAGCGTCACTAAGATATCGGGGTATCTCAAGCCTAGTGTCCAAAAGCAGGTAAACCGATGTGAATCGTGCGGTTAAGTTGCGGCTAAGCTCTGCAGATATATAAAGGATCCAACCAAAAAAATACATGACAATCACTCCAATGAATCCATACATTAAAACCGCTAAGTCAAACCCAATTTCATAGACACTAATACCAAGACCCGCCGCTAGCCCGAGAGGACAATACCACACTAATAAGATTCTTTGTACATATCCAAAGAATTGGCTATGAAAAAGTGGCGTTGACCAGCGGTTGCTCTTATTCATTACGTTTCTTTTTGGATGCATTGTTTGAATTTTTAGGCAATTTCTTACTAACTTTTTTCAAAACTTTTAGGAATCCATCCTTGGTGAGAAGCTCGATATTCTTTTTAGCGGGCTTGTCCATACATTTATTATACGGCAAACGGAGATAAAACTTAGTTACCTACACTGGGGGTATAAGTGCCAATTAGCACTCTTGACTCGGGAGTGCCAGTTGTGTACAATTTCTTATAGATGTTAGAGAATTGCTAAGTCTGTAGCGGTAAAGCTAAGGATAGGAATATGAGTGTATTAGTTCCAACAGTTATTGAAAGTGAAGGCCGTTATGAGCGAGCTTACGACATATATTCCCGGCTTTTAAAAGATCGGATTATATTTTTGGGTACGGCTGTAAACGAAACTACTGCCAACTTGATTATTGCCCAGATGCTATTTCTGCAGTCAGAAGACGCTAAAAAGGATATATTTCTGTACATTAATAGTCCCGGTGGAAGTGTTTATGATGCGTTGGCTATCTATGACACGATGCAATACGTCAAAAATGATATTCAGACTGTGGGTATTGGAGTACAGGCCAGTGCCGCCGCGTTTCTGCTTAGCGCCGGCACCAAGGGTAAGAGATTCCTATTGCCTAATGCGACAGTTATGATTCACCAACCCAGTAGCGGAACAAGAGGAAAAGTTACAGATCAGGAAATTGATCTGCGTGAATCATTACGAGTAAAAAAGCTATTAGAAGAAATAATGGCCAAAAACACAGGCCAGAAGCTTTCTAAAATCCATGTAGATATGGAACGGGATTTCTGGTTAACAGCCCCGGAAGCCCAAAAGTACGGTGTAGTAGACAAAGTTATAACCTCCCCACCCAAAATATAGACAGTTAAATTTCTTATGGTTATTGTGTTATCAGATGATATGATCTGAAGTGTATGAAAAGATTTTAAGTGATTGCTTCAGAAATTGATCTCAGAGGCGTACAGTTTGATGTAATTGATCCAACCCAACCAACTGTATCGCCGGATTTATGGGAAAGCTGCCATGCCGTAGGGCTTGTTGCGTTCAGACAAGCGTTGCGCGGGCGCCGAACGGAAGAAGAAATCCGTGCCTTTTTTGGTGATTTGGCAGGCTTTACGGATGATCACCGCGATCCGCAAACAATGGTGGAACAGGGACGTCTAAACCTACAACGCATTTCTAGGCCGTCTTTAGCGGTGGCGTATTCCGGGACCAAAAAGTATAAAAATATTATAGGGTTTGCCTATAGCGCAGACTCTGTAACAGCTGAAACAGAAATTGAACGTGGCCTAAAATATGTAACATTACTAAATAGATGGCGATGGGTAGAAAAAATCGCCGTAGATCCAAACTTTCAGAGACGCGGTGTGGGTCGGATGCTTGCGTACTTGTCTTTGCGCCAGGCACGGCCATTACAGCCTGCCTCAGCTTACACTCACCCAGCTGAAAGTGCTGGTGGGGCACGATTCTTCACTAGGATTGGTATGCCCGATGATAGTGGTGATGGACAACCAATTCACCCTTACCATAATAATGTTGAGGTTGAGCAACGTCGCCACAAACACAGAAGCGCAAGGCGAGTTGCTGCTAATATTGCTACAAATTCAGACGATCCGCGCTTATTCAAACAAATGGGCAGGCAATTTGGTACTATTGGAAGACTTTTAGGAAAAGCTGAACTAATCAGATGCTTGATAATTCTGCGAATGACTATTGACTCGTAGGCTGTGACTCTATATTCTATATGGTAAGAAGTAGTGTACGTACGGACTGTGCTTTTATTTAAGAAGTAAGCACCAAAATCCTGGGTAGTAATCTTCGCGCGAAACACCAAACTAAAAGCAATTAGAAATTAGAAAGCAGCAAATATGTAAACAGTATTTGCTGTAATTCAATTTTATTCACAGTCAGTGTTTCTAGTTGCTACGTTATTCGTTACTAAAATAACCTGGGAGTATTGCAATATATGGCTAAAGGCACCGCATCAATTAAGCAGACAAAAAATCCAAAAACCGATAGACAGACGCGAACATATTTTACCCAAGACGACGACGCTCTAAACCTACCTAATTTGGTTGACCACCAAAACCGGTCATTCCAGTGGTTTATTGAAGAAGGTCTAGGCGAACTGCTAGCAGAAATAAGCCCGATAGATGACTACACCGGCACCAAACTATCACTTAGCTTCAAAGATTATCGTTTTGAAGCTCCTAAAACTAGCGAAGCAGCAGCCCGCGAAAACAATGTGTCATATGACGCTCCTCTGAAAGCAACTGTAGAGCTGACAAACAAAGTCACGGGCGAAATTAAAGAGCAGGAAATTTATCTAGGCGATTACCCCTGGATGACTACGCGGGGAACCTTTGTTATTAATGGAGCTGAGCGTGTCGTTGTATCTCAGCTGATTCGTTCAGCTGGAGTTTTCTTCACGGCTGAAGCCCATGGCACACAAGGCTACTACGGTGCCAAAGTTATACCAGGACGAGGCGCTTGGCTCGAATTTGAGACAGCTGTTAACGGCGCCCTTTATGTAAAAATTGACCGTAAGCGCAAGATGGCAGTTACTACTCTGCTGCGCGCGCTCAGCATGAACGAAGCTACCATGAAAGAAGCCTTTAAGCATGTCGATCAAGGCAAAATAAATTATCTTGATGCAACCTTAGAGAAAGATCCTACAAAGGGCTCAAACGAAGCCTTGATTGAGGTTTATCGCCGTCTCCGCCCTGGAGATTTAGCTACAGTTGATAACGCCCGAGGCCTTATTGAAAACATGTTCTACAACTATAAGCGCTTTGACTTTTCACGGGTTGGCCGCTATAAAATTAACAAACGTCTAAACCTAGATGTACCCAATACTGCCGAAAACCGTATTATGCGGCTAGAAGATCTTATTGCAATTGTAGCCGAGATAATTCGCTTAAATAATACTCAAGATCCAGTAGACGATATTGATAGTTTGGCAAACCGCCGTGTCAAATTAGTAGGTGAGCTTGTCCAAAGACAGTTCCGCATTGGACTACTGCGTATGGAGCGTAACACCAAAGACCGTATGAGTATGAGTGAGATCGAGACAGTTACACCAGCTCAGCTGATTAATGCTAGACCAGTGGTAGCGGCAGTGCGTGAGTTCTTTGCAAGCTCTCAGCTTTCACAGTTTATGGACCAGATTAATCCACTAAGCGAACTGGCTCATAAAAGACGACTTAGCTCGATGGGCCCTGGCGGATTATCGCGTGAACGGGCTGGCTTTGAAGTCCGTGATGCCCATGCGACTCACTACGGACGCATCTGCGCAGTGGAAACTCCTGAAGGCGCTAATATTGGGTTGGTGCTTAACTTGGCTTCCTACGCCCGTATTAATGAATACGGTTTTATTGAAACGCCTTACCGAAAAGTCATTAGTTCTGCAACCGCTAAAGATGCTCCCGGCCACATTGCTGCTGAAGATTTAGTAGACGATAAAAGTAAGGTTATTGTTAAAGCCGGGGCAAAGATCACGGCTGATAATGCCAAAAAATTAGCTGCCGTAAAAGGCAAGGTTACCTGGCCGGTTAAAGCAGTCGTAACCAGTGAAGTCTCGTATTTAGATGCTAGCCAGGAAGAACAGGCTGTTATTGCAAGCGCCGGCGAGGAGACTGACTCAAACGGCTTTTTTGTTAACGATCGTGTCAGTGCCCGGCGTAATCTAAAGGCCGGAGAAGTTGACGCCAACGACGTTACACATATGGATGCGTCACGTAAGCAAATTATTGGCTCAAGTGCTGGACTGATTCCCTTTATTGAGAAAAACTATGTTTATAGAAGCCTTATGGGTAGTAACCAGCAACGCCAAGCTGTGCCACTGGTGATTCCGCAGGCACCAATTATAGGTACGGGCATGGAAGCACCAGCCGCGCGAAATACCGGCCAGTTAATAGTAGCTGACGCGGATGGTGAAGTACTTCAGGCCACAGGCGAGCAAGTCGTAGTTAAATATAAAGCTGGAACCACTACCTACAATCCGCTACATTTTATTCGTAGTAACGAGGGTACTAGCATCAACCAAAAAGTTGTTGTTAGCAGTGGCGATAAAGTAAAAGCCGGTGATCCGCTGATTGAGGGAATGTCAATTTCCAACGGCGAGTTAGCGCTTGGAAAAGACCTGATTGTAGCTTTCATGCCATGGAGTGGATACAACTTTGAAGATGCTATTATCATCAGTCGCAAGTTGGTAGAAGATGACACCCTGACGTCTATTCATATTGTTGACTACATGGTAGAAGTTCGTGAAACCAAACTTGGGCCAGAAATTGTCACGCGTGATATTCCTAACGTGTCAGAAGAAGCCCTACGCCATCTGGACGAAGAAGGCATTGTACGTATTGGCGCAGAAGTCCACCCTGGAGACATTTTAGTCGGTAAGATTACACCTAAGGGAGAGCAAGAGCTTTCTTCTGAAGAGCGGTTGCTTAGAGCTATATTTGGCGAAAAAGCCAAAGAAGTCCGTGATACTTCACAGCGGATGAGTAATGGCAAACACGGCAAAGTCGTGGGTGTCAAAGTATTTAGTCGAGCCAATGGTCATGAGCTTAAGGCAGGCGTGTTAATGCAGATTCAAGTTTTTGTTGCTCAAATGCGCAAAATTAGCGTTGGCGACAAATTAGGTGGACGCCATGGTAACAAAGGCGTTATTGCCCGAATCCTGCCAGTTGAGGACATGCCATTTATGGCTGATGGTAAGCCCGTTGACATCATTGTGAACCCGCTCGGTGTACCATCCCGTATGAACATTGGGCAGTTGTTTGAAACTCACCTTGGTATGGCGGCGCGGGCATTGGGCATCACGGTCGCCAGTCCGGCATTTGACGGCGTGACCCCAACTAAAATCCGGGGACTATTAAAAGAGGCTGGCTTCCCTGAAGACGGAAAACAACAGCTGTTTGATGGCCGCACCGGAGATGCTTATAAGGAAAAGACTACCGTTGGGTCAATGTATATGATCAAGCTGAACCATATGATTGCGGATAAGATTCATGCCCGAAGCACCGGACCGTACACTATGGTGACGCAGCAACCTTTGGGTGGAAAAGCCCAAAATGGTGGCCAAAGATTTGGAGAGATGGAAGTCTGGGCGTTAGAAGCTTACGGTGCCTCCAATACGCTTCAAGAAATGTTGACAATTAAATCTGACGATGTTTACGGACGATCCAAAGCCTACGAGTCAATCATTAAGGGTACCGAAATTGTCGGGCCAAAAGTTCCAGAGAGCTTCAATGTGTTGGTCAAAGAATTGCAAGGCCTGTGTCTAAAGATTGATTTAATTGTGCAGAGCAAGGTTATAGACGCAGAAGAAATTCTAGCGGAAAACATCAAGGAAGAATCAGAAAATCTACCTCAAGTAGACGTTCCTATGCCTAGTATTTCCGATATAGATGTTACCGAGGAAGTTCCTGGCGATGATTTTGTTGTCATGGAAATGGAAGATGATATGCCAGCCACCACCGTGATTACTGATGACACCACCTTAGCGGACGATGACGATTCAACACTAGTTGCCGCAGATGACGACGTTAATGAGGAGGAGGCGTAAATGTTAAGCACGAAGCAAGAAGCACGAAGCCAGAAACAAGCACGAAGTTTCCAAGTTCGAAACGTTTCAGATTTAGGATTTCAAATTTCTAATTTGTTTCATATTTCGATATTCAAATTTCAGATTTTGAGCGAGAGGAGCGGACGATGAAGCGTTACAATAGCGGAACTGATATAGCTGATTTTGACGCCGTAAGACTTGCTGTAGCCAGCCCAGAAGACATCCTGGAATGGAGCTACGGAGAAGTTGTTAAGCCAGAAACCATTAACTACCGAACCCAGAAGCCAGAGCGCGACGGATTATTTTGTGAGCGTATTTTTGGACCCGTAAAAGATATTAATCCACATGACGCTAAATATAAGGGCGTTAGATCACGCGAAGCAGCTGTTGATAAAAACGGCGAGATTGTGACTAAATCTATCGTCAGGCGGGAACGCATGGGCCATATCAACCTGGCTAGTCCTGTAGCCCACATTTGGTTCCTGCGTGGGACACCTAGCGCCATTGGACTGCTGCTTGGCATGACTGTTAAAAGCCTGGAGCGCGTCGCGTATTTTGCCAGCTACATCATCAAGAAAGTAGATACCGCTAAGCGTGACCAAATTCTTGCTGACAAAGAAGCAGAGTTTGCTGCCGCGAAAGAAGCAGTGAAGCTTCGCTACGAAAAGGAAGCTAGCGCTGAAGGATCTAATTTGAAAGCATTAGCTGAACTGCAGACCAAAGAGCTGGAAGAGGTCCAGGAAGAGTTTGATCTGTTTAAAGCTCAGCTTACATCTCTAGCTAAGCTGAACCTAATTAGCGAAACCGATTATCGAGCCTTACCGGATGAGTTGAGTGATATTATTGAGGTAGGTATGGGCGGATCATCGCTCCGTGATCTGCTGGTTGACGTAAACCTCGATACACTGATTGCGGAATTAACCAAAGAGGCTGAGGAAGCCAAAGGTCAACGCAAGAAGAAGCTAATGAAACGGCTGAGACTGCTTGAAAGCATGCTGCGGGCCGGAATTAAGCCAAGCAGCATGTGTGTCAGTGTGTTGCCAGTTATTCCTCCGGATCTTCGCCCAATGGTTCAGCTAACTGGTGGCCGTTTTGCTACCAGCGATCTGAACGACCTTTACCGCCGCGTTATTAACCGTAATAATCGCCTTAAGAAATTAATTGAACTCAACGCTCCTGAAGTTATTCGCCGCAATGAACAACGTATGCTTCAAGAAGCTGTTGACGCGTTAATTGACAACAACAACGCTCGCTCTGGACGTGCCGTAGCTGCTACTGGTCAGCGCCGCCGACTGAAGAGCCTAAGTGATATGCTTAAGGGCAAACAAGGCCGCTTCCGTCAGAACTTGCTTGGTAAACGCGTTGACTACTCAGGACGATCTGTAATTGTTGCCGGACCGGAACTAAAAATGTTCCAGTGTGGACTACCTAAAATGATGGCTTTAGAGTTGTTTAAGCCTTTTGTAATTGGTTGGTTGATACGTAACGACTTTGCTCATAACATTCGTTCCGCAACCCGCATGATCGAAACTGGTGAAACGGCAGTGTGGGACGCACTTGACGAAGTTATTAAGGGCAAATATGTGCTTCTCAACCGGGCACCGTCATTGCACCGCTTGTCTATTCAGGCATTCCAGCCTGTGCTAATTGAGGGCCGCGCCATTCAGTTGCATCCACTTGTATGTAAAGGCTTTAACGCCGACTTTGACGGAGACCAAATGGCTGTCCACCTGCCATTATCTGATGCTGCTCAAAACGAAGCCCGTGATATCATGGCCAGCAATAAAAACCTGCTGAAGCCTGCTGACGGTTCGCCAATTTTGCACATCGAACAAGACATTGTGCTCGGTTGTTACTACTTGACCTTTGAGCGCGAAAGCAATAAAGCTAAACCACAGACATTCACGAGTATTGACGAAGCCATTATGGCTTACGATTCCGGCAGTCTTACGCTACAAGACTATGTTCGGGTACCTTTCCGCAATGAAATCATAGTTACAACCCTAGGTAGACTAATCTTTAACGAAATATTCCCCGATGATTTTCCTTTCCAAGACGAACCGATGACTAAGAAAAAATTGACTGGAGTCATGAGCCGCATATATCAAAAGTACGGTCAGGAAAAAACCGCTGAGATAGCTGATGAACTTAAGGATATGGGTTTTCGCTACGCGACTCGTTCCGGTTTAAGTATTGGTATGAGTGACTTTGTGGAAATTAAGGGAATGCAGAAAGTGGTTGATGCTGGTGAGGAACGCACCGCTGCAATTGCAGACCAGTACGATCAAGGCTTCATTACAGAGGAAGAGCGCTATCGTTTGACGGTTGATACCTGGACTAAAATTGATAGCAAGGTTCAGGCAATGCTTTCCGAACAGATGGTTGGGCAAATTTCTTCTACCGCTATTGCCATAAACTCCGGTGCTCGTGGCAATATTTCCCAAATGAATTCCGCTGTTGGTATGCTCGGTGTGCTTCAGGATGCTACCGGAAGCGCAATTGAGCTGCCTATTAAGTCAGGTTACGTTAAGGGCCTAACTCCACTAGAGTACTTTACCGGTACGCGTGGCACCCGGAAGGCTTTGATAGACATTGCCCTTAAAACTGCGGATGCCGGTTATCTGACGCGTCGACTGGTAGATGTTGGCCAGGATGTCTTCACCATAGACAAAGATGATCCAATGGACAGTGGTGACCCCGGTTTCGCATTACTGCGAGCTGATGCCACAGAAATTGGCGTAAGCTATGCATCCAGGCTGGAGGGCCGTTTTGTTGCCGAGGACATCAAGGGCTACATCAAAGCCGGCGAACAGGTCAGCAAAGAAGTCGCTGCCAAAATTGACGCGGACGCCAAGCTTGATGGCATAAAGATTATGAGCGCGCTTTCATGCACTTCCGTACATGGTGTGCCACAAAGGTCATATGGCGTAGATCCTGCTACCGGTAATTTGGTTGCAGCACATCATCCAATTGGAGTAATCGCAGCCCAAAGTATTGGCGAACCCGGCACGCAGTTAAGCCTTGACTCAAAACACCGTTCAGGTGGTGTGGTTGCAGATGACACCGCACAAGGGTTGTCACGTGTAGAGGAACTGTTCGAGGTGCGTACGCCTAAAGGACAAGCATATTTGTCTGACATTGCCGGCACAGCTGCGGCTTGGGAAGAAAACGACCATTACATTGTTCAGGTTACAGCCGATGATCAGGAAAAGGTCAAGCTAGTATTAGCTGGCCGCAAGGCGCATATTGCCAACGGCACAGAAGTTGCCATTGGCGACGTCGTTGCTGCAGAAGAAGATAACAGCAACCCACTGATTTCCCCAATGGCCGGAAAAGCTGAAGTAACTGACAAGCATGTCGTTATTGTCCCAACCAGCAAAAGCCTGATTCGTTACGAAATACCAGGCTTCAAACAGCTGTACATTAAAGATGGCGACAAAGTTGTTGCTGGACAGCGGCTGACCAACGGCTCAATAAATCTTCATGAACTAATGCGCTTGCAGGGTGTCGAGCCAACACAGCGCTATATAATGAACGAAATCCTACGGATTTTTGCGGGACAAGGCCAAAATATAGCCGATAAACACCTTGAAATCATTGTGCGCCAGATGTTCAGCCGCGTACAAGTAGAAGAAGCTGGCAATAGTGACTTTGTTACTGGAGATATAGTAAGCAAGCTAGCAGTAGTTGAAGCCAACGAAAACCTGGTTGCTGAAAATAAACAGCCAGCTAAAGTTACTCAGCTTCTACTCGGTATTACCAAAGCTAGCCTATCAACCGATTCATTCCTGAGCGCCGCGTCATTCCAGGACACCACCCGCGTACTGATTGCGGCTGCCACCAGCGGCAAGATAGACAAACTGTATGGACTTAAAGAAAATGTCATCTTGGGACGACGAATTCCAGTCGGAACTGGCTACAATCCAACCCATGATTTGGACCAAAAAATTGTATTGGAAGACAATTAGAGTTGAAATATTCCAATACATCTGTTAATGTTGACAAGTTCACTAAGCAATCTGAGCCTGGCGTATGGCATTCGCTTGCAGCAGTAGATTGCACATCTAAAGGAGTATAAATGCCAACTATTAACCAATTAGTACGTAAACCACGCGCTTCTAAACAAAAGAAGTCTAGTTCGCCGCATTTGCACCGTGTTACAAACAACCTAAAGACCAGAAACTACGAAAAACCCGCGCCTTTTAAGCGGGGAGTCTGTATCAAGGTAACTACCAAAACTCCTAAAAAGCCAAACTCAGCCCTACGTAAGGTTGCCCGCGTGCGACTAACCAACGGCCATGAAGTCTGGGCGTACATTGGTGGTGAAGGCCACAACTTGCAGGAACACGCCGTTGTCATGATTCGTGGTGGCCGCGTAAAGGATCTTCCTGGTGTCCGCTACCATGTTGTACGAGGTACTTTGGATCTCCAGGGTGTAGCTAACCGTAAAAACGGCCGTTCTAAATATGGCTCAAAGAAAGATAGTAAATAATGGCTGCTGAAACTAATCAACCATCTGATGGGATTAACCCACCTACTCTACCATACATTGTTGGTGCCGGTGCTGGATATGCTCTACTCCTGGCTTTAGGCAGAGCACGCAGTAATCTTGATATGGTTAGCGGGGAAGCTGGATTGCAGAGTGCTTCCGAAGCAACCTCCACATCACCACTTGCGCCTGAAGCCATCGATGGGCTTATCCGGGATGCTCGACAAGATCCATCCACGCTTGGGCCTGAAGACTGGCAAGACTTGATGGCAGCTTGTCCTGATAAGTTCAGCGAAGGAGGTGAATTCTATGCCGCGTAAAGTAACCAAATCACTGGTTAGGGTTATTCCGCCAGATCGAATCTATAATAGTGTGGGCGTGCAGCGTTTGATTAACCGTGTCATGCTAAACGGCAAGAAACAGCTTGCTGAGCGTTTGGTCTATGGCGGTTTGCAAAAAGCTGCCGACAAACTAAAAGTACAGAACCCGCTGGAAGTGTTTGATCAAGCTATGAAGAATGTCCAGCCCCACATGGAAACTCGTTCCCGCCGTGTTGGAGGCGCCAACTATCAGATCCCATTTGAGGTCAAAGGTCAGCGCCAAAACCACCTGACAATGATGTGGTTTGTGGCCGCCGCTCGCAGCCGCAAGGGAATGAGCATGGAAGACCGCCTGGCACTAGAGCTAGTAGACGCATACAACAGCGCCGGATCAGCAGTAAAGAAAAAAGAAGATACTCACAAAATGGCAGAAGCTAATAGGGCCTTTGCCCACTTCGCCAGGTTTTAACGGCCACTGTATGAAGCACATTACTGCGTCAGCTGCTCCAGTACTCACTCACCGTACCGCAAAGTACGGTTCGCTCCGTGCTTCACGGCTTCCTTGTACTGCCTCTTCATACAGCAACCTTAAGACACGCCGAACATAATGACTGAGGCAATATTTTCTGGACAAAGTGGCACGGCAGATCCTGATATTTTGTGTCCTACTACAGGCATAGTCTGCCCAGCGAAAGCGCGCAGTGTTGAGTTGTATACTATGGATATACCAGGCAATGCCACGGACGGTATGCCTGACAATTGCTTACCCACTTTAGATGGGCCAAAACTAAGATTGCGCTTATTGGAGATTAATGCAACGGCTAGACTGGATAATTGTGCTGGTCCAGATAATTCGTTATGTCCCACAAGGGACAGAATGGATGTCCAGCCTATACGTAGAACACTTGTAGGCTTTGCTCGTGGAGTTGTAACAAATATAAGAAATCGGAGACAATAAATGGCGGCTAAGAAATATGCGTTGGATAAGATTCGGAATATTGGGATTATTGCCCATATTGATGCTGGGAAGACTACTACTACTGAGGGGATTCTTTTCCGCACAGGGCTTAAGCACAAAATTGGTGCCGTACATGATGGTGAGACAACGACAGACTGGATGGCACAAGAGCGCGAGCGGGGTATTACCATTGTCTCGGCCGCTGTAACTTGCTACTGGAAAGACCACCAGATTAACATTATTGACACGCCAGGACACATTGACTTTACGGTTGAGGTAGAGCGTTCGCTCCGCGTGCTTGATGGTGCAGTTGTTGTGTTTGATGGCAAAATGGGTGTGGAATCTCAATCTGAAACCGTTTGGCGCCAGGCTGACAAGTACAATGTGCCACGTATTTGCTTTATTAATAAGATCAACCAAACCGGCGGCGACTTCTACAAATCGCTCGATACCATCCACGCCCGTCTTAATAAACGCGCTTTCCCTATCCATTTGCCAATAGGTTTTGAGCAAGCAATCAATGGAGTCGTTGACTTGATTGCCATGAAAGCCTACACCTATAAAGATTTTACTGATAAAGAGCTGGTTGAGACAGAGATTCCCGCGGACATGTTGGATAAGGTCAAAAAATACCGTAGCCTCTTGGTTGAAAACGCCGTTGCGGAAGACGAAAAAACCCTAGAGAAATACTTTGAGGTCGGCGAAGACGGTTTAAGTGAAGACGAAATCCGACACGCGATTCGCTCCGCGCTATTGGCAGGAAATTTCTTTGTCGTAACTGGTGGTGATGGCCGCGGTGTTATTGTAGAAAAAGTTCTGGATTTAGTGGTTGATTTACTGCCGAGCCCGCTCAACCGTGGCAGTACTTGGGGAACACACCCTAAAACCGGTGACGAAATAGAACGCAAAGTTAGCGCCGACGAGCCATTTGCAGGACTAGCCTTTAAGATTGCAACCGATCCATTTGTAGGCAAATTAGCCTATTTCCGGGTATATTCCGGTAAGCTTACCGCTGGTTCATACGTACTGAATAGTTCCACAGGAGAAAAAGAGCGTGTTGGCCGTATTGTACGTATGCAAGCCGATAAACGTGAAGACGTGACAGATGTAGAAGCTGGTGATATCGCCGCAATTGTAGGTCTTAAGGGCACCACGACTGGCAACACGCTTTGCGATCCAAACAGCCCAATTGTCCTGGAAAGCATTACATTCCCTGAACCGCCCGTATCTATTGCTATTGAGCCAAAAACCAAAGCTGACCAGGAAAAAATGGGCATTGCCATGCAACGCTTAGCAGAAGAAGATCCAACTTTCCGGATTAAGGTAGACGAAGAAACCGGCCAAACCATCATCAGTGGAATGGGAGAGCTACACCTGGAAATTATTGTTGATCGTATGAAGCGCGAGTTTTCGGTAGAAGCCAACATTGGCCAGCCGCAGGTTGCATACCGCGAAACTATCCGCAAAGACGGCATAGAGGCCCAAGGCAAGTTTATACGGCAATCCGGTGGCCGTGGCCAATACGGTGATGTCTGGATCCGTCTGAGCCAAAACGAGCAAGGCAAAGGCTTTGAGTTTATTAACTCCATCAAGGGTGGTGTTGTTCCGAGCGAGTACATTAAACCCGTAGAACAAGGCATTATTGAAGCGCTGAATAACGGTGTCTTAGCCGGTTACCCGGTAGTTGATGTTAAAGCAGAACTGTATGACGGTTCATACCACGATGTAGACAGTAACGAAATGGCTTTCAAAATTGCCGGCTCAATGGCCCTGCAAAGCGGTGTCAAAAAAGCCAGTCCAGTCCTGCTTGAACCAGTTATGAAAGTAGTAGTAGTAACACCGGAAGAATTCATGGGTGACGTTATAGGTGATCTAAACTCAAAGCGTGGCCGCATAGAATCTATGGAAGATCTAAGCGCCGGTATCAAAGAAATCACATCTTTTGTGCCGCTAGGCGAAATGTTTGGCTACACAACTAACCTACGCAGTAGCACCCAGGGCCGAGCAAGCTCCAGCATGGAACTTGACCATTACGCAGATGTGCCAAGCAATGTAGCCGAAGCCATCATCGCCAAAAATAGCAAATAGCAAATTAAAATATGCTGACCATGAACTCCAACGGTCTTTGACATAATTCTGATTATTTGATAATCTGATTATATGAAAAATATTAGTATTATTAGAAACAGAGGACAGTTAACAATACCCGATCAAGTCCGCAAGCAGTTAAGCTGGGTCGCACCCTTTTCGGCTGTCTCTATATCTGTTGTTAATCCTGATGAAATTGTTATACGCCCCCACCAATTACCTACGGATTGGGTTCAAATCAAACGCAACATTCAAAAATCACGAGCTATATCCGGAAAAGGCAGCAAAAGTGCGGCTGAATTTTTGGAGCAAGACCGAAGTCGGATATGAGTTGGCTGGTAGTCGACACTTCAGTAGTTATAAAATGGCTGAATAAAGACAATGAGCAGGACCTGGATCAAGCCGATCTAATTTTACAAGATGCTGAGGTTGGCAAGGTCATGCTTATGGCACCGGAGCTACTAAAATATGAAACTGGAAACGTCCTGCTTAAGGGCAAGCAATTGACAATGAAGCAAGCCAAGGTTTGCTTGGAAGCCTTGTATAGCTTACCCATAATTTATTCCAGTGAAACCAGTACGAGTGCGCAAAAGACCTTTCTGCTCGCCGAGAGTTTAGGAATAACTTATTACGACGCGGCTTTTATAGTCTTGGCGAAACAATATGACGCCCAGTTAGTTACCGATAATGTAAAACACCAAGGCAAAGCTACCAACACAAAAGTTACAGCCTTAAAGGATTACGCAAAATAACAACCTCAGCTATTTACAAACTTCTTGAGGTCGGGTACTATTGTTTGGTAACTCGTGTGAGTTGTTTTAGCTCATGCTAAATAATACTAAATTACTCCTGATTAGTTCAGGGTAAAGGAGATCATCAATGGCAGATTTTGACAGAAGTAAACCGCACGTAAACGTTGGTACTATGGGTCACGTTGACCATGGTAAAACTACTTTGACAGCCGCTATTACTACCGTGCTTGCTAAAAAGCTTCCAAGCGACGTCAACAAACCAATTAAATATGACGAAATTGACAATGCTCCAGAAGAAAAAGCCCGTGGTATAACCATTGCTACGTCTCACCAGGAATACGAGTCAGAAAAACGCCACTACGCTCACGTTGATATGCCTGGTCACGCTGACTATATCAAGAACATGATTACAGGTGCTGCTCAAATTGACGGCGCTGTTTTGGTTGTTTCTGCCGCTGATGGTCCTATGCCTCAAACCCGCGAACACGTATTGCTGGCAAAACAAGTTGGCGTACCTAAGATATTGGTCTTTATGAACAAGATGGACCTAGCTGATCCTGAATTAGTTGAACTAGTTGAAATGGATATTCGTGAACTTCTTGCCAAGAATGACTTTGACGAAGACGCTCCAATCATTAAAGGCTCAGCTACAAAAGCTTTAGAGGGTTCTGCTGCTGACGAAGACGCGATCATGGAACTTGTTAAGGCTATGGATGATTTTATCCCGCAACCAAAGCGTGAACTTGAAAAGCCATTCCTGATGCCTATTGAAGATGTATTCTCTATCAAAGGCCGGGGCACGGTTGCTACTGGCCGTGTCGAGCAAGGTGTTGTAAAGATCAACGAAGAAGTTGAAATCGTTGGTATTCGCCCAACCAAAAAAGTTGTGGTGACAGGTGTTGAAATGTTCAAAAAGAACCTTGACCAAGGTCAAGCTGGTGACAATGTAGGTGTTTTGCTGCGTGGTATTGAGCGTGATGACATTGAGCGCGGTCAAGTGCTTTGCAAGCCAGGTTCCATCACTCCACACACAGAATTTGATTCAGAAGTATATGTACTTACCAAAGAAGAGGGTGGACGTCACACTCCATTCTTTAAAGGCTACAAGCCTCAGTTTTATTTCCGTACAACCGACGTAACCGGTGAGGTTGAATTGCCAGCTGACAAAGAAATGGTCATGCCAGGCGACACAATAACTTTCAAGGTTAAACTGTTAGCTCCAATTGCCATGGAACAAGGTCTGCGCTTCGCAATTCGCGAAGGTGGCCGCACAGTTGGTGCCGGTGTTGTGACTAAGATCAACAAATAGCAGCGAACAGCGTGCGATACAAAACCTCCAGTAGCGAGTTATGCACTGCTGGATGTTTTGTTATTAGCACATTTTTATCTCGATTGCTTGAACTTTGTGACTCGGCTTGTTAACAAGCTGAAATACAATACACGCCCGGACTGAATATAACGAAGTTTAGTATGCACAATTTTGCTGAATTCATTACTATGTGTTATTATAATCAAACTTATGGCAGAGAAAATTGGTGAAGACTGGACGTTGAGTCCACATAAACGGGCGCTAGATTTGATTGGCATTACTGCTTTAATGCCTTTGTTTGTACCGGGTAGCGCCGCAATTGCTGCAGCAATTCAGCATAGTGATGGCATGAATCCGATTTTTAAACAGACTCGTTACGGGCTAGGATTTGAGCCGTTCACTTTTTATAAATTCCAAACCATGCCTCCAGGTACTCCGGAAACAGCATCTGAAGGATCTAACGATAGTCGAAGAACTCAGCTCGGCGCACGATTAAGTTCTAAACATCTGGATGAAATGCCCCAGACTCTCAATATCTACAATGGCACCATGTCTATGGTTGGGCCTCGGCCATTAATAATGCAGGATGTGGTTGAAACACTGGATGTTTTGAGCCCGTCAGAACAAAAGTTGTGGATATATTCAAGATACACAACTAAACCAGCAGTTTTTGGAAAATTCCAATTATCCCAACATACGAACGGCTATAGTCCGGAAAGTTCAGATGATTGGGTAAGAACACGGGCTCTGTTAGACATTGAGTACGCCGAGACAGCAAGCTTTCGCGGCGATATGGATATAATTCTGGCAACTGCTAGGGCTGCATATAATACTGTTCGCAATGGAACATCTGAAGAAGAACACTTGCGGGGAGAAAGTGGTGCGGCTATGTTCCATGCAGTGGCCGAGGGTTTCGGTGTTCAGGTTACTGATGAAGAACATGAATGTTGGCGAGCTACTCTGCTTGCAGCTCGTTGTTTAGATAATCTTGTTGATGAACAAGATCCGGCTTTGTTGGAGTGGAGTGTTGCTGAACTATTACGGGGCCAGCCAGTCGCTGGTATGACGGGCAAGGAAGCTGAAGCTTTCAGGGATATGTACTTGCAGCAAGTTCCTCACAGGCAGCAGTTGCTTATAAATACCTTTCTAGCATTAACAGGCTTTGCTGATAAGAGATTAAAATCTCATAGCCTCCGTCAAGTAGTTGAAATTAATCTAGCTGAAGCTGAAATGTTTGGCGATATATTATACTTGGATCCGTATGATAACAACCGCATACGTTTTAACAAATGGCTGCGCTTGTTTGCCAAAACAGGTTACCTGGCTGATACAGTTCTTGACGCCCGCAAAGACTTTGCGTCAGGGCATCTTGGTGTTAAACCCACTTTAAGTGAACGGAGTGGATTGGGTCTGCGAGCCTTGGCTGATTCCGGCAGACTACTTGTAAATGCGCCTACTAAGTCCTATGGGCTACTAGCTAGAGGTGTTCTTAAAACATTATTTACAAACGTTTTACAACAGTAGGCGAATATAGTAAAGTTATAAAAGTAAATTAATCGTGGTGACTAAAAGTCGTTGCAGATGTTCCACATAACAACTGTAAAGATGTTACATCACAAGGAGTTCATAATGGCCGACGCTAAAAAGAAAAGCACTGCTAAAGTTGCAGAAAAAACAGAAGATACAAAACTTAAGGCTGAAAAAGTAGTTGCACCTGATGTTGCGGCTGAGCCAGTAGCAGAAGCTAAGCCTACAACACCTGCTTCAAAGCCTGCTAAGCAAACAGGCGGTAAGCCGGAAGCTAGTACCAAGCAGCGGATACGAATTCGCTTAAAGGCTTATGATCACAAGGTAATTGACCTTTCAACTAAACAAATTGTTGATACTGCGCTCCGTACCGGAGCGACTATTGCCGGGCCAATTCCACTTCCAACTAAAAAGACCACATACACAGTAGTTAAAAGTCCCCATGTTTACAAAAAGGGTCGTGAGCAGTTTGAGATGCGTGTTCACAAGCGCTTAATTGACGTATTTGATCCAACACCAAAGACAATAGACAGCTTGATGAATCTCTCGCTTCCAGCTGGCTGCGATGCCGAAATCAAAATGTGATCCTTTAGCCATCCCAAAACATAACCCGCATCCTGAGCCGCACCTTAGCGGCCAAAAACTTCCATTCCTCCTGCGACGTATCAACCGATATGTCTTAGTCGGAGATAAAAGTTTTTGACACACTAAGCCATCACCTCAGGAAACAGATTTTGCTTTGGGGATGGCTATAGATCATCCTGAGCGAAGTCGAAGGATTTATTTTTAATTTTGGATATGCTTTAATGTGCTTATGGCCAAAACTAAAAGAAAAAGACAACCAAAAGGCGAGCCGACAGAACTAGACGGTGTATATGTGCTGAAAATAGTTATGTACCTAATAGTCGGCTCACAGTGGGTGCGTTTTGTTGACCCTGGGCTTACAAAACAAATTCCTATACCGCTTGGGCTAATAGTTGGAATAATATTCGCGGCTCATGACCATTTTAAAATTGATCGCAAAATCGAGTATGCGATCATAATTATCGCCAGTTTTGTAGGTTTTTGGTCTCAAACTGGCCTATTTATTAATATTCTGTAGCACACTCTTAGCAGTGTGGAATAAACAACGGGTTGACAGATACGGAGGTTCTCTGCTAATCTGTTATGGTATCTAAATAAATTTCTTGGTTTATGAGCAAGGTTCACTGCCATAACAGGGGTGAAAACCAGTCATAGCCGAGCATTTTTATGTTTATGTTTGGGCATAAAATTTAAGAAGGGCGTAAGTGAAAGCATTAATTACCAGAAAAGTCGGTATGACAAGCACTATTGCGGATGATGGTGTGGTTGTTGCTATTACCTTACTTTCAGTTAAGCCTAATGTTGTTACCCAGATCAAGAACACAGAAACCGACGGCTATCAAGCCGTGCAGCTAGGTACCGAAACAGTGTCAAAGATGGGCAAAGCACTTGCGGGGCACTTTAAACCCTCAAAGATGCAGTCCAAGCTTGTGCGTGAATTCCGCATTACAGAACTGCCAGAAGAACTAAGCGTCGGCTCGCAATTTGCAGCCGACGTTTTTAGTATAGGCGACATCGTCCACGTTACTGGTACCAGTAAGGGCAAAGGCTGGGCTGGCACAATTAAGCGCCACAACTTTCACCGTGGACGCAAGACACATGGCGGTGGCTCCTATCGACGTCCTGGTTCAATAGGTTCCATGTATCCCCAGAAGATTTTTAAAGGCAAGAAGATGGCCGGGCAAATGGGCGATGAAAAAGTTACGGTACGCAACCTCAAAGTCGCATTAGTTGATCTTGAGCTCGGCGTAATAGGTGTAACTGGTGCCATACCCGGACCTAAAAAAGCCATTGTACTCGTGCGGGGTAAAGAGTCATGAAATTTTCAATTTTCAATTTTCAATTTTCATTCAAGGATCAAACATCAATACCCAATGCAGCTAGTGTAGCCCCATTGGAAATTGATAATTGTAAATTGATGATTGAAGCGACCAGAGGGAGCGCCTGATGTCGGTTGCTACATTTACTAAGGCCGGCACAAAAGCTACAGTACCTGCCAAGTTAGATAAGGCAATATTTGGTATTGTCCCTAAAAACCACGAGTTGCTCAAAACTGCCTACGTTGCTTACTTGGCCAATGGACGCACTAGCGCTGCAAAAACCAAAACCCGTGGTTTAGTTAGTGGAGGTGGACGCAAACCGTGGAAGCAAAAAGGCACAGGGCGCGCACGATTTGGTTCTTCTCGTAACCCTATTTGGCGTGGTGGTGGTATTGCCTTTGGACCTACCGGGCTGGAAAATTATAGCCACAAACTTAATATTAGCGCCAAGCGCCAAGCAATAAGGCAATCCCTAAGTATTGCCGCCGCAGAAAACAAGCTTATTGTGTTAGAAGATATTACGCTCAAAACAGTTAAGACAAGCGAAATTGTCGGGCTACTTACTAAAATAGGTGCCAACAAGACTACCCTTCTGGTTGTTGCTGATAAAACGGAAGATATAGTCCGTGTTACAAAAAACCTCCAGAACATCAAACTTATACAAGCCACATATATCAATGTTTATGACGTTATGAATGCCGATAATATTACCATCACCAAGGATGCCCTTGCACTTGTAACCGCCTGGCTTACTCCAAAAATTAAGGCCGCGAAAGCCGAGGTCAAATAATGGATAAGTCAATGACACTCAAGCCGCGAGTGAGCGAAAAAGCCTATGGGTTGAGCCAAACCGCAGGTGTATATGTTATTCAGGTTCCTGGCGACGCTAACAAACTGACCGTTACTAATGCGGTTCAGGCCCAGTTCGACGTTACCGTTACTAGCGTTAATATTGCTAATATTCCTGGCAAGGTTAAACGTACTGTACGCAAAGGCGGCAAACAAAAGTTTGGCAAGCGCGCTGACATGAAGAAAGCATTCGTGACGCTCAAAAAGGGCGACAGTTTACCAGTATTTGCGAGTGAAGAAGACACCAAACCAGCTAAATCTAAATCCAAAGAAGCCAAAAAATGAGCCTAAAACTTTATAATCCGACAACTCCTGGCCGACGTGGAATGACAAATCAGGATTTGTCTGCAATCACAACTCGTAAACCACTAAAATCCCTCATTGTAATTAAGAAAAAGAATTCTGGCCGCAATAACCAAGGACGTATTACTACAAGACACCGCGGCGGCGGCGTCCGTAAATTCTACAGACTATTAAACTTCCGTTTAGCACCCGGCACAGAGGCGGTTATTGAGCAGATAGAATACGACCCGAACCGCAGTGCCCGTATTGCCCGCATCAAGGATAGTACCAATACATACCACTATATTCTGGCTACAAACAGCATGGTCGTAGGCCAAAAAGTTCATAGCGGAGATGAAGCCGCCATTGATAGCGGCAACCGCATGTCACTCAAATCTATCCCTGTTGGTAGCATAATTCATGCCATCGAGTTGCAAGCTGGCAAAGGTGCTCAGATGGTACGTTCAGCCGGCACTGGCGCGCAACTGGTAGCTAAGGAAAATGATTACGCGCAGGTCAAACTACCCAGCGGCGAAGTCCGGATGGTACATGTTGAATGCAGTGCCAGTATTGGCGTAATTGGCAATGAGCAGCACCAGAACATGAAGATTGGTAAGGCCGGACGTAATCGTCACAAAGGCATCCGCCCAACCGTCCGCGGTGTGGTTATGAATGCGGCAGATCACCCCCACGGTGGGGGTGATGGTGGCCGCCATGGTATGGGCAAAGATCCACGTACGCCTTGGGGCCAGAAGACATTGGGGTATAAAACACGCAGCCGTAAAGCTAATAATCAGTTTATTGTTAAATCCCGCCATGCGGCGAAGAGGAAATAATTATGGGATTTTTTAGGGATTTATTCCCAGAACTCGGATTTAAACAAATTAGTGTAGGAAAACCTTTATTAGACTTTCCTAAAAAGGGCGAAGGACCTGCATTTGCTGACGTTAAACGAGTGGCAGCATTTCCTGGTACGGCATTAGATGCTTATTGGAGACTTGTTGTGGAAGGGCAGGTGAAAGCTTCGGATACAAATGAGTCGGTAGCTTTAGACCTAGGAGTAGCAGCATTTGAAAATCCATATGGATTACCAATCGAATGGCATAGCAATGTAATAAACAATGGTGTGCAACCCGGATCAGAAGTGTTTCTAATAATGCAAGCTGCATCAGCAGCTATAAAAGGCTATACAGGAGAAAGTCAATGAGTAGATCGCTAAAAAAAGGACCATTTATCGACCCTAAGCTTGCTAAGAAAGTGGCTGCACTAGGTTCTGAGGATCGTACCATAATCAAGACCTGGGCGCGTGCCAGTACTATTAGCCCTGATTTTGTTGGCAAGACTATAGCCGTACACAACGGCAAAATTCATATCCCGGTATTTGTTACTGAAAACATGGTTGGCCATAAACTTGGTGAATTCAGCCCAACTCGCAAATTTCGTAAGCATGGCGGCAAATTAGCAAAGGGAGGCAGCTAAGATGTCAGTCCACGCATCGGTTAAAGGTGTTCGCATGAGTCCTCGCAAAGTTGCCGTTGTAGCTGCTTTGGTTCGTGGCCGCAGTGTCGAAGACGCAATTACTATTTTGAACCATACGCCTAGGCGTTCGGCACTGGTTGTGCGTAAAGTTATAGAAAGCGCTAAAGCTAACGCAGACCACAATCATAATTTTAAACCGGATACATTACAGATTACTTCTATCCATGTTAGTACTGGTCCTAGTCTTAAACGTTACCGACCAGCTGCTATGGGACGCGCATTACCCTTTCAGCGCCGTAGTTCGCATATTTTTGTAGCAGTTGATGGCGAACAGCGCATTGCCAAAAAACCGATTACCAAGAAAGAGGCAAAGTAATGGGACAAAAAGTTAATCCAATCTCAATGCGTTTGCAGGTTAACAAAGATTGGCGCAGCCGTTGGTTCGCCAGTAAACGTGATTACGCTACATTTCTGACCCAAGACCTGACAGTGCGCCGTCTAATCCAGACTAAAGTGGGAAGCCGTGGCTCAGTCAATAAAGTTGATATAGAGCGCTCACCTAATTTGGTGTCAGTCACAATCAGTACAGCCAAAGCAGGCGTTGTGATAGGTCGTGGTGGAACTGGCGCGCAAGAACTCAAAGCTGCTATAGAAAAAATTTACGGTGTTCCAACCAGAGTAAACATTGAAGAAATCAAGAAACCTGAACTATACGCTAAGTTGGTTGCTGAGAACATTGCGCATCAGCTAGAGCGACGTATCGCCTTTAGGCGTGCCGTCAAATCATCTGCTGCCGCAACTATGCGTGCTGGCGCTAAGGGTATTCGTATAGAGATAGCCGGCCGTCTTGGTGGTGCTGAAATGTCCCGACGCGAGAAAACTGTAGAAGGTAGTGTGCCGCTGCACACTATCCGCGCTGACATTGATTTCCATAAAACTACCGCAGCATATCCTGGCTCAGGCCTAATCGGCATCAAAGTATGGATCTACAAAGGGGAGGTTACTTAAAATGTCGAAACATTTTAGAGTCATGAGTCATGAGTTAGGAGTCATGAGTGAAGACATTTTTGCTCATATCTCATATCTCATATCTCATTCCTCGCGACTGAAAGGAGCTTCCTCATGTTGATGCCCAAGCGACAAAAACACCGAAAGGTGTTTAAAGGTAAGATTCGTGGTGTTGCAACCGTGGGCAACGAAATCTCTTTTGGCCAATATGCTTTGCAGGCTCAGGGGCATGAACGTATTACATCAAGACAAATCGAATCTGCACGTCAATCTATGACACGTTATGTTAAGCGTGGTGGTAAAATCTGGATCCGAATATTCCCACATACTCCAGTTAGTCGTAAGCCACAGGACGTCAAAATGGGCAGTGGCAAAGGCAATCCGGAGTTTTACGTAGCCAAAGTCCGTCCTGGAACCGTATTGTTCGAAATGCAGGGTGTTACAGAAGAAGTGGCCCGTGAGGCAATGCGCCTGGCGTCCCACAAGCTGCCACTAAAGACCAAGTTTTTGGTGAAGGATGAGGCTTGAATATTATGAAAATAGTTGAAATCCGCAAACTTAAAACTGATGATTTGGCTACTGAAAGCACAAAACTTCGTGCTGAGATTGCAGAAATCCGCCGCCGAGTTCATATGGGTGAGTCAACCAATGTCCGGCAATTGCGTAACAAGCGCAAAGACTTGGCGCGTATGTTAACCGTTTTATCCGAGCAACTTATCAAGGAGACAGTATGACCAATTTCTCATTTACCAATTCTCATTTACCAATTAATTCTCAATTCTCATTTGCCAGACAATCTGCATGTGATGGCTTCGTCTGTGAAATGTTAACTGACAAATTAATGATAAATGATAAATGGAAAATGGAAAATATGACCGGAGGGAATGTCTGATGGCTAAAACTGTAACGGGAATCGTATCATCCAATAAGAGCGACAAGACAATTGTTGTTACTGCCCGCTCACGCAAAACTCATCCTTTGTATAAAAAGCAATACACAGTAAGCAAAAAAGTTATGGCTCATGACGAAAAGAACGAAGCCAAACTTGGCGATAAGGTGTTAATAAGTGAAACGCGTCCAATATCCAAGCACAAGCACTACACGCTCACTAAGGTCTTAAACCAGGCTGTTATCCGGCACGAAGAAGCTGTCGTGACAGAAAAAACCCTTGCTACCAAGAAAAAAGTAGAAGCTTTAGCTGAAAAAGAAACCACGGGAGAGCCTAAATGATTCAGCAAGAATCCCGATTACTAGTATGTGACAACAGTGGAGCTAAGGAAATCCTCTGTATACGTGTGCTTGGTGGAACACGGCGTCGCTATGCAAGAGTTGGTGATGTTATAGTTGCAACCGTTAAAACCGCAAACCCAAGTGGCGCGGTCAAACGCAAGTCAGTTGTTCGTGCAGTTATTGTCCGCACCCGTGATGCTATTAAGCGTAAAGATGGCTCAATAATTCGCTTTGATGATAACGCGGCGGTAATTGTTGGTGAAGATAAATTGCCTAAGGCAACACGTATTTTCGGGCCTGTTCCCAGAGAATTACGCGATCAAGGTTACGCCAAGATCATCAGCCTTGCACCGGAGGTACTCTGATATGAGCAATGAGCAAAGAGCAATGAGCAAAGTCTTTAAGATTCGATTGAATAAGGGCGACACTGTGATAGTACTTTCCGGAAAGTACAAAGGCAAAACTGGCAAGATTCTTAATACTCACCCCCAGGAAAACAAGGTTACTGTCGAGGGAATTAATATTGTCAAAAAGCACCAGAAGCCTAATAAAGCTTATCCACAAGGCGGCATTATTGATTTGACTAAGCCAATATGGACTAGCAAAGTAGCTGCATACGAACCTGTCAAGAAAATACCATCTCGAATTGGTTATAACGTAGCTAAAGACGGATCAAAAACCCGTATCTACAAAACCACTAACAAGGAGATAAAGTAATGGGTACGCAAAATATTGTATTCCCACGGCTTAAGGAACTTTATCGTGCAAAGCTTATAGCCGAACTTCAGAAAGAGCTTGGTCTTGCAAATGTCAATCAAGCCCCTCGTCTTGAAAAAATTGTAGTCAATGTGGGTTTAGGCAAGGCAAAAGACGATAAGAAAATTATTGAAACAGCGCATAATACTTTAACTAAGATAACTGGCCAAAAGCCTATAGAAACTATCGCAAAGACATCGATAGCCGGCTTTAAGCTACGTGAAGGTAATAAGATCGGTCTAAAGGTTACTTTACGTGGCGATAAGATGTATGAATTTATGGATCGATTAATAAATATTGTTTTGCCAAGACTTAGGGATTTTCACGGAGTCAAATTAAAGGCCTTTGATAAATCTGGTAACTTTAGTATTGGCATAAACGATCAGTCAGTTTTCCCAGAGCTTACGTTTGAAGAAACTACAACCACCCATGGCTTACAGGCAGTTTTTGTAATCCGCGCACAAGAAGCTTCTCATGCTAAAACGTTACTGGAAAAATTTGGTATGCCATTTGAAAAACCTTTGGTTAAGCCGGTTGAAAAGTCTGATCATAAGGCTGAACCAAAACCGGTAGAGAAGCAAGAAGCAAAGTCTGTGGACGAACCAATTTTAGAGACAAGTGAGGAAGAAGTTAAGGGCCCGGTAACGGAAGAGGAGAGTAAGTAATGGCTAGGAAATCAAATATCGCAAGAGACTTAAAAAGACGCCGTATGATAATTCAGTACGCAGCTAAACGTGCTGAGCTAAAGGAACTTGGGGATCGTGAAGGTTTGCATAGATTACCTAAAAATTCTTCACCAACCAGGCTAAAAAACCGTTGCCTAGAAACAGGACGGCCTAGAGCGTTTATGAGGCAGTTTGGCCTAAGCCGCATATCATTCCGGGAACATGCAAGCAAAGGTGAAATACCTGGCGTAACAAAGGCAAGCTGGTAATATATGATGTTACATTTCATTTCACATCTAAAACGAGCAAAGAGCAATGAGCAAAGAGCAATGAATGGGGCTTCATCACTGCTCATGAAACCGGAGGTTTCACAATGTCTTTAGTATCAACCGATCCATTAGCTGACATGCTAACCCGTATTCGTAACGCATTAGCGGTACATAAGTCAGAGATTGTCCTACCGCACTCCAAGGTTAAAGAGTCGGTGGCACGATTGTTACAATCTAATCACTATATCGATGAGGTAAAGGTCAGCGACGTAAGCATTGGTAAGTCCTTAATCCTGAAGCTTCACAGCGAGGATAGTAATCCACGTATAACGGAGATAAAGAGACTAAGCAAGCCTGGGCGAAGACTGTATACATCTGCCGACAAAATGCCAAAAGTCAAACAAGGACGGGGTATTGTAATTGTCAGTACAAGCAAGGGAATCATGACCGGTTTTGAAGCCAAGAAGCAAGCCGTTGGCGGTGAATTAATTTGTAAAGTTTATTAACGGACTAATACGAGTATATAAAGGAATAATGAAATGAGTCGCATAGGAAAACTGCCAATAGACATTCCGTCTGGCGTGACAATCACTGTCGACCCGGATACTATTACTGTGAGTGGAACTAAGGGAACGTTAACACAATTTACGATGCCTGGGGTGCAGGTTAAACAGCAAGACAGCCAAATCCTAGTTTTGCGTGATAATGACGAGGCGCCTAACCGGGCAAAACATGGTTTGATGAGGGCGTTAGTAAATAACATGGTAATAGGCGTATCGACGGGCTTTAGCAAACAACTTGAACTGAATGGTGTGGGTTACCGTGTAGCTTTAGCCGGACAAGGCTTAAAACTTAATCTTGGTTTTTCACACGACATTAATCACCCCTTGCCAGCCGGTGTTACCGCCACAGTTGAACAGAATATAATCACTATTAGCGGCATTAGTAAACAGCAGGTTGGCCAAGTAGCTGCAGAAATAAGGGCGCTTAAAAAGCCCGAACCTTATAAGGGTAAGGGTCTAAAGTATGTTGGTGAACGTATTATCCGCAAGAGCGGTAAGTCAGGTAAGGATAAATAATGGAACGATTAGAACACAAAATACATAACTTAACTCTCCGTAAAAAGCGAGTTCGCTCCAAAATTGTCGGTAGCACTACTCGGCCTAGACTGACTGTTTATATTAGCAATCAGCATGTAACTGCACAGATTGTTGATGATTCTAAGGGCAAAACGCTTGCTTATGTTACGACTGCTGGCAGCAAGGCTAAAGGCACCATGACAGAGAATGCTGCGATAATGGGTACAGAAATTGCCAAGAAAGCAAAAGCGGCTAAGATTAATCAAGTAGTGTTTGATCGCAATGGTCGACTGTACCATGGACGTATTAAAGCTCTGGCAGATGCTGCCCGAGCAGGAGGATTGAAATTCTAATGGCTGAATTTGGACAAGATAGAAGCAACCGCCCTAACAGGAATGATCGCAACGGACCGGCTGAGGAAAAGCAGTTTGATGAGCGTGTCGTACATATTGACCGTGTCGCAAGAGTAGTTAAGGGTGGACGAAGATTCCGTTTTCGGGCACTAGTAGTAGTAGGTGATCATAAAGGCAAAGTTGGTATTGGTATATCCAAGGGTGCTGATGTTACAACCGCGGTAACAAAAGCGGTCGAGGTCGCAAAGAAACACTTCGTGACTATTTCTATTGTAAATGGAACAATTCCTCACGATTCTGAAGTTAAGATTGGTGGCTCTAGGATTTTGATTAAGCCTGCAGCCCCTGGTACGGGATTGATAGCCGGTGGTGTTGTTCGTACAGTAGTTGAGGTAGCGGGTATAACAAATATACTTTCAAAATCTTTAGGATCAACCAATAAAATCAACACGGCTTATGCGACATTGGCAGCACTGGAAGCTGTTGAACACCCTGATAAATGGCTCACCAAGAAAAATAATCCTAAAAAGACCAAGGTCACTAGCAGCCCTAAAGTTGAATCTAAGGCAGCAAAGCTGGTTGAGGTAAAAACATGAAATTTCATGAATTAAATGTTACCGCAAATGAAAAAGCACGGCGAGTAGGCCGCGGTATTTCGGCAGGCCGTGGTAAAACCGCAGGCCGCGGTACCAAAGGCCAAAACTCACGTACTGGCAATGGGCGTCGTCCTGGATTTGAGGGTGGCCAAAACCCTTTGATGCAGCGCCTACCAAAGCTGCGTGGTTTCCGGAGTATACGAGTAAAAATGGAAGCCTTATATACCGGACAATTGGGCCAATTCAGTGGCACGGTTGACAATTTTACACTTGCCTCGGCAGGACTTATCTCCAGCCCCTATGTACAAGTAAAATTGATAACAAAAGGTGAAGTTACAAAGAAAGTAACTGTAAAGCTACAAGCAGCTAGCGTAACTGCAATAGCCGCCATACAGAAGCAAGGCGGAAGCTTTGACGTAACACCCCAAGTCAAACGTCAGAAGCAGGATAAACCAAAAAAATAGACTGAAATTCAAAGTTTTGGTCGCAATAACTAAATACGATATACTGCACATAAGTAAATCATGACACATAAAGGTTTGGTGAGTAAATGAGCTGGAAAGTTATATGGACATCACTAAAAAGTAGCGATATGCGCAAGCGTATTTTGGCGGTGCTGGGCATGCTGCTTGTTTTCCGTGTATTGGCTCATATTCCAATTCCATTGAGTAATCCCGAAACTCTAAAGCAAGTCTTACAAAACCTATTTACCAGTAGTGACACGCCTCAATTACTTAGCTTTTTAGATGTTCTCTCCGGTGGAGCGTTAGCCAACTTTTCAATAATGTTGGTTGGGCTTGGACCATATATTAATGCTTCTATTATTGTGCAGCTTCTAACTAAAGCCATCCCAAGGCTTGAAAACCTTAATAAAGAGGGCGAGTATGGCCGGAAAAAAATCAATCAGTATACCCGTATGCTAACTTTCCCGTTGGCGATTATCCAGTCTATTGGAGCAATTTACTTGGTCCGCACTCAAGCTCAGCAAATTGGCGGAATTGGGGATATTACGGCGGGTGCGGGTATTATGCAGTGGGTGCTTATGGTCGGTGCTCTAACGGGTGGTGCTATGATACTAATGTGGCTGGGCGAGCTTATGACGGAGCAAAGCGTGGGAAATGGTATTTCGCTGATTATTACCGTGGGTATTATAAGCAGCTTGCCTAGCACCGTAAATTCTATCCTTACTTCAATTATTGATCAAAGTAGCAAGTTTGTTGTGTTTGGGAAAACCTTACCTATCAATGGGAAAGGGCTAATATTTGGCGCGCTTATGCTTGCCATTGTCGTGGCTGTGACTGTGTTTATAGTCAAATTAAACGAAGCAGCCAGACAAATAACTATCAATTATGCTAAGCGCGTTCAGGGTAACAGAGCTTATGGCGGCGTTACCACGACACTACCTATAAAGCTTATTACTGCCGGTGTGATACCGATTATATTTGCGGTAGCATTTTTGAGTGTTCCAAGCTTTGCCGGTCAATTAATGACCACTGCTAGCAGCGCAAACTTGCAAGCTATTGGTGACAAATTGGTGCTATGGTTTGCGACACCCAGCCAGGAAACATTCCAGACACCTGGTTTAATACCCTACATTTACCCAGCTGTTTATTTCTTTCTTGTTTTTGTGTTTACATTCTTCTATACAAGCATTACGTTCAATGCCAAGGAAATAGCCGAGAATTTACAGAAGCAAGGTGGCTTTATAGCAGATGTCAGATCAGGTGTCCAAACAGAAAAATACCTCAGTAAAATTGTGAATCGGCTAACGCTGTTTGGAGCTATAAGTCTGGGCTTCTTAGCACTTCTGCCAATTATTGGCCAGAGATTTTTATCAACCAATATTGCAATCGGTGGAACGAGTATCCTTATCTTGGTGTCAGTGGCGCTTGAGACACTGCGAGCTATCGAATCGCGGGCACTTATGGTCACCTATGATCAGTATGAACAGCCGGACTTCTTCTACGATCAACAGTCAGCTGCAGAAGCAGCTACAGGTGCAAGACGTCTCCGTTTCCTGCCAAGACGAAAGCGAAATAAACAACAATAAAATCAATCTGAAAAACTTCTTTGCAAAGTCTTGACAGGTCTGATATACTTGAGCCTTGTTATACATCTATGGCGAATAAAGAGGTTATCGAACTAGCAGGAACAGTAGTAGAGGCCTTACCAGGTACTCAGTTCCGTGTTGAACTCGAGAACGGCCATAAGATTATAGCTCATGTCGCCGGCAAGATGCGGAAACACTACATTCGCCTTGTGCCGGGGGACAGCGTTACGGTAGAATTGACCCCTTACGATCTTACGAAGGGTCGGATAACGTACCGCAAAACATAATAAATTAAGCAGTGTGTCATTCACACTTATATAAAGGGGAATGATCCGCATGAAAGTGCGTGCAAGTGTTAAAAAGATTAGTCCTGACGATATTATCGTACGCCGCAAAGGGCGTATTTATGTTATCAACAAACTTAAACCTAAGCATAAGCAAAGGCAAGGTTAACGTCGCTATGCTCAATTTACCATTTACCAATTACCAATTTACAATCAATTATCAGTTTCCAATTTCCAATGAAAAAACAAGTGCAGCGCACTTTCCATCATTGAAAACTGAAAATTGTGAACTGAAAATTGAAGTGACCGGAGGGAGAGCGTAATGGCGAGAATTTCCGGAGTTACCATTCCTGACGCCAAACAAGTGCAAATTGCTCTTACCTATGTCTATGGCATTGGACCAAAAGTTAGCGGCGAAGTGTTAAAGTCGGCCAACGTAGAGGTCACAACCAGAGTTAAGAACCTGACTGATTCCGAAATTTCACGCATCCAAGACGTTATCAATGAGCATTACATGGTAGAAGGTGAGTTGCAGCGCGTTGTTTCTACCAACATAAAGCGTCTTAAAGATATCAATAGCTACCGTGGGATCCGACATAAAATTGGCTTACCTTCTAAGGGCCAACGAACCCGCACAAATGCCAGGACTAGACGAGGCAAAAGGACTGCTATTGGTGGAGCTCAACCTAAATCGGCTTCAAAGACGTAACATTATGCAGATTATAAACGACCAAATTCATTATGGAGAGGAGCAATAACATGGCTGATGACAATCCTAATACACCTGAAGAAATCAAGGAACCAGCTGCAGAGCTCACTCAAGAATCGACAGCGGTTCAAACAGATGAAACGACTTCTGCTAAGCCTACCAAAAAGAAAAAGATCAAGCGTTCGGTGTCAGCTGGACATTTGCATGTTCTAGCAACATTCAATAATACCATCGTTACATTCACTGACACCAGTGGAGGAGTTCTAGCAGCGAGTAGCGCGGGTGCCTGCGGGTTCCGTGGTTCAAAAAAAGGCACTGCGTATGCTGCCCAAGTCGCTGCAGAAAAAGCCGGCCAGCTTGTTAAACAATCTTTTGGACTTAGCAAAGTGGACGTTTACGTCAAAGGCATAGGTCTCGGCCGTGAAGCCGCCATCAGGAGCCTACAGAACTTGGATATACGTGTTGATAGCATTCGGGATGTAACTGGTGTGGCTCACGGTGGAGTGCGTCCACGGAAAGCCAGAAGGGTCTAGTCGCTATGCCTTACATAACAGCTAACATTGAACAAGTATCATTAATATCTTTTCTCTTCGATAATACACATGCGAAGCATGTTCCATCATTGAAAATTGAAAATTGTAAATTGATAATTGAAGCGACCGGAGGGAGCGCATAATGGCCCGAGACACGCAATCAATTGTTAAAATGAGCCGCCGCGAGGGCTATGCTCTCCATCCTAAAGCCCACAAGGCATTAGTTAAGCGCACAGCGACACCTGGCCAGCAAAACACCGGCCGTGGCTATAGAGCTAAAGCCAGCCAATACTCTTTGCAGTTGCGTGAGAAGCAGAAAGTCAAACGTCTCTATGGCCTACTTGAACGCCAGTTTAGTAATCTTATGAAAGAGGCTTCCAGAAGAGACGGCCAATCTGGTGAAATGTTACTGCAACTACTAGAACAGCGTGCCGATAATGCGGTTTACAGGGCAGGTTTAGCACCATCGCGCCGCGCGGCTCGCCAGCTAGTTACCCATGGTCATTTTATGCTTAATGGAAGACGGGTTGATATACCATCAATGAGATTATCTGCAGGAGACGAACTGGTGGTTCGTGATCATAGCAAACAGAGTGAGTACTTCAAACGATTGGATGACATTAGTCCGGCTCCAACCAGCCTACCGGCTTGGTTGAAAGCGGACAGAAAGAAGCTGGTAGTTACAATTACTGGCTTGCCTACTCGCGAAGAAGCAGAACCCGATATCAACGAACAATTAATAGTAGAGTACTACTCACGCTAAGCTGAAGGAGGCGAAACATATATGTCAAAGATTATTCACACACCAGGAGTCGTAAGAGTCGACGATCAAGGTGCCACCAGTGCTACATTCACTATTGAGCCATTGCACTCAGGTTATGGTATGACACTGGGTAACTCCTTGCGGAGGGTATTACTTTCGTCTATTTCTGGCGCGGCTATTACCTCTTTCAAAATTGAGGGCGTTACTCATGAATTTACCACCGTAAAGGGCGTCAAAGAAGACGCCGTTGACATTATGATGAATCTTAAATCAGTACGATTCCGCGTTTTTGGTGATGAAGTACAGACATTACGTATATCCAAGCAAGGCAAAGGCGTAGTAACAGCAGGAGATATTGAGACAAATGCTGACGTAGAAATAGTTAACCCAAGCCATGTTATTGCCACAATTGATGATGACAAGGCAAAATTTGTCGCCGATTTAGTAGTAGAAACAGGCCGTGGCTACCGTACTATTGACGAAGGTACTGCTAAAAAACCAAGCGATCACGTTGCCTTGGATGCTATTTATAGCCCTGTTCTGCGTGTACGTTACAAGGTAGAAAACACCCGTGTTGGACAAATGACGGACCTGGATAAACTTTTAATCAGCGTCGACACAGATGGTTCAATCACGCCTAGAGATGCGTTTGAAGAGGCAGCAGCTATATTAGTAAACCAGTACACTGCATTAGCAGGTCAAACTCGTATTGAAGCCTCGGCTCCACTATCAATGTCCGGGGAAGCCGGTGATATTAAGGAAAACGATGAGCCTGCCGAGCTAATGACTCCTATTGAAGACCTGAACTTGTCAGCTCGTACAACTAACGCACTTATTAATAACGACATTCACACTCTAAAGGACTTATTTGCACTAAGTGACGGAGAGTTACGCGAACTTAAGGGCTTTGGCAGCAAAGCTCTAGACGAAGTCAAAGAAAAAATGGCGGAGCTGGAAATCTAAATGAGTATACAGTATACAGCTCACAGCTCACAGTTAGCAGCGGCAGCTAAACTGTCTACTGTCTACTGTCTACTGTCTACTTTTGCCGGAGGCAAAAATGCATAGGCACGGCTACCAAGGTCGTAAATTCAATCGCGAGCGTGATCAACGCGAAGCCTTGATGCAAGGACTTGCAGAGTCACTGATTAAGTACGAATCAATCGAGACAACCCTGCCTAAGGCCAAGGAGATTGTGCCTTACCTGGAAAAGCTTATTACCAAGGCAAAGAAAGGTGATCTGCATAACCGTAGACAAATTGTAAGCCAGTTGCAAACAGTTGGCGTGGCTCATAAGCTTGTTGATGAAATTGCTCCTAAATTAACAGCCAGAAACAGTGGTCACTTAAGAATTGAGCGCACAATTCTGCGGCGCGGTGATAATGCCCAGATGGCGCGCGTTAGCTTCGTGGATGATCTTAAGGAAGCTCCTGTTTCAAAACCAGCTAACAGTAAACAGCTGACAGCTGACAGCAAAACTGCAACAAAAGCAGTCGCTGCTAAGAAAGTGGTAGAATAATGAAGACTTTTAGCGCCAAACCAACTGATGTAGTACGCAAATGGTACTTAGTTGACGCTGCCGAAGCGCCGTTAGGGCGTGTAGCAACAGTAGTTGCAACTTTACTAACAGGCAAAGGTAAGCCGCAATTTACACATCATATTGACTGTGGTGATTTTGTAGTAATTATAAACGCAGCTAATTTAGTAGTTACTGGTAATAAACTAGAAGACAAAAAATATTACAGATACAGTGGTTATCCAAGTGGTTTGACGACTATCGTACTTAAAGACCAAATGGAAAAAGATCCTACGATACCTCTATTTAAAGCTGTCAGAGGTATGTTACCAGTGAACAAGCTTAGGGACGGACGTCTGAAGCGTCTGAAGATTTATGCCGGTTCGGAACACGATCATGCTCCCCAGAAGCCAGAAATATTATCAGTAAAAGGAGCTAAATAAAATGTCATTACATTTTAGAGTAATGAGTCATGAGTTGAGAGAAATGATTGGCAGCAATGCTTTCGCTCATACCCCATACCTCATACCTCATACCTCGCGACTGAAAGGAGCCTTTTAGATGGCTGAAAAAGCAAAAAACTACTTCTATGCTCTAGGTAGACGCAAGAGCTCAACCGCACGAGTACGTTTGATTAACGGCAAAGGCCTGATTACGATTAATAATAAGCCATCCACAGAATATCTTGCAGACAGCAAGGCACTTTTACACGACCTAGCAAAACCCTTTATAGCCCTAGAGATCGAGAATAAGTATGATGTTAGCGCTGTCGTGTCAGGCGGTGGCCATGCAAGCCAGGTAGACGCTATCAGACTAGGTATCTCTAAAGCCCTCGCAGTCATGAACGAGGATCTTAAATCTACTTTGCGCCGAGCTGACATGCTAGGACGTGACCCAAGAGAAAAAGAGCGCAAGAAATTCGGCCTCAAAGGCGCCCGCAAACAACGCCAGTTCACCAAACGCTAGAGGGTAATGAGGGGAACATCTCTTCTCATCGCGCCGGGGTTCGGGAAACCCGAACTCTCGGGTTGCTCTCCCCTAAACCATAAAACATTCGGGCTCGTTAAACTAAAACGGAACAACTCGTAAACTTGTAGTGTCAACCTAACAAG
>JAZKJC010000001.1:0-74669 GCA_040384565.1 Patescibacteria group bacterium | reverse complement strand
TCTGCAGTACAAGGTGCCCGCTGACATGTTGCAAAGCTCCTGAGTTTTATACGTATCTTAATAGACAGGCTAAGCTATAAATAAGATTAGGAAATCACTTGCAGTATAATAAAGTTGCCGATACTATGTGTATATGGTATTAATAGTACTACTAATGAACGCTGAGAGAATAAATTAAGTGGGTCAGTAGGGTTCTATGAAACTAAAGCAACTTGATACAGAACCTGCTAAAACCACTACGGGGTACCATTATCTCGTTTCTCTAATGAATATGGATCCTGCGAATGTCACAAAGATGGGCAACAAGGCAGCAAATCTAGCCAAAATGATACAAAATAATCTGCCTGTCCCTATGGGTTACGTGCTTTCCACTGATGCCTTTGACATAGCAGGAAAAACCGCAATACTTCCCAAAATATATCTGGATGAGGTCATGCATGCTATTGATGAGCTTGGAGGCAGGGTTGCCTTGCGAAGTTCAGCCACCGTTGAAGATGGCGAAAATGTTAGTATGGCCGGAGTATTTGAGACCCACTATGTCATTAATGCCAATCGAAATACGGTTCGAGATCTTATCCGTCAGGCATACCGGCAAGCCAGGTCATCAAAGGTTCGACATGTCTCTAGCATGTATGGCTTTGCAAACCAAGATATAAAGCTCGGATTAATCGTTCAGAAGCTCGTTCGGGTAAAGTGTGCCGGCGTACTTTATTCCACCTCCAGTTCAGACAAACTGATGGTGCAGTATATAGATACATATGGACAAGCGCTCGTAGACGGAGAAAAGAACGGCACAACAGTGGTAATCAATAAAGGCAACGGGCTTATTGAAAGCTCACTTAATTTTGACAACAACCCGATGTCGGAGTCTATTACCAGGGAGCTTGCCGCACAAAGCAACAATATTACTGCGCTATTTGGGAATCCGGAACAAGATATTGAGTTTGCGGTTAGCGAGAACGATAGGCTTTACATAGTGCAAGCACGCACACTCACTAGAAAACTGGCTCACATCAAGCTGCGACCAACCCCGTATGAAATAGCACAGGCAACGCAAGAACTTGCAAACAGGATAATTGGTGACGAGATGAATAGACTGGGCACAACCAAAGCTATACTCCATTTAAACAATATTGCTGAGTTACTTCCAAGGCCTACGCATATGGACATTGGTATCTTTCAGCACGTTTTCAGCGGCCATAATGGCATGGAGGGGGCTGCCCAGTTGAGCAGGCGACGCATGGGTTACTCCACGAACAACACAGCTATTGGGTACGTTCATTATATTGGAGGCCGAGCATATGAAAGCCTGGCGGTTTACGCTGGTAACTACTACTGTGGTTTCCCAGAAACCGCAGAAGAATACTTTGCTACTTTGGTGTATGAATACCTGGACTTAGTATATGCTTATCCATCCCGCGCATCTTATCCCGGATTGGGTTTATTCCTACGCAACCCAACCATGCAGGACCTAAGAAAGCGATTCGGACCGCAACGGTCCATACAATTTATGGATATTGTTAAGGCATTTCAAACCAAGATAAATACTGTAGCGGACAACTTCTTGCAAGATTTTCCAACCACACGATATGCCCGGAATGAAGCTTTTATCGCTGAAAAAAAATTAGATATTATTTCGAAGTTTAACAACCACGACCTGCTTTTTTCTTATAACGAAATTCTGGAGCATCTTCGAACGGAATCAGCTGTAGATTTTGATACTGCCGCCCATTTAGGATTTTATTTCACCGAACAACTGAAACAATTGCTTATGAAGCACTTCGCAGTAACGGCTGATCAGGCGGATAAGATACTTTTACTGCTTATCCAGGGGCTCGATGGCAGTAGTGTAACCGAAGCAAACATAGATATTTGCAAGGCGCCCAGCGATGACGAGGCTCGCAAGATAGCAGCAGAACGAATTTCCCATTACCCGACTACGGGGGAAATTCTTGAGATTCATAATCCTCGTATGCAAGACCATCCCAAACTCCTAAACGAATATGTCAAAGCGCTCAGAAGTGGGGATAATTATGCAACTAAGTTTGCCAACCAAAAGAAAAAGCGCCTTGTAGAACAAGAACGTTTACTTACGGACATGCCTGAACTGGAACACCCTAAATTTTTATATGTTATGGGGAATGCTCAAAAATACCTGGCACTACGGGAAACTATAAAGGATCAGTTTACGCAAGAATATATGTTGTTGCGACAAAGACTTGTCGAGATAGAAAAACGTGCCGAAATAAAGAAGGGTATGATATTCCACCTTAAGCCCGCCGAAATCTCCTTGTTAATTAATAATCACGGCCGTGTTAAGCATCTAGTGAAAGCGCGGGCCCAAGAATATGCTTTGTATCAAAAAATTCATATGCCATCATTACTACGCCATGACACCGTTGAAAAAATTACCCAAACCCTAGCAACGAATAAAGTGTTCACGCAGGCTACCGGACAATCCATATCATCTGGTAAAGCAGTAAACGGTACGGTGGTAAATATGGATGAGTTTGATAACAGCAAGAGTGGAAGCTTATTGATGGACTTACTGAATAATCTTTACAATAACGGTGAGCATGTTATTTTGGTTGCTCGTGTTATAAACCTGACGCATGATCCCTATATAAATAAAGCCTCGGGACTCATTTTGGAGCGAGCTGGTTTAGTATCGCACGGCGCCCAACGAGCCAGAGAGATTGGAGTGGGCGGTCTATCGGGCATAGATACTTCAATGCTACGCACGGGTATGCAGATTTTTTTCGATCCTGCCAACGGACTAATTCGTAATATAGCGTGGGTAGCTTAAAATGCTAACCGAAGTTTTCCATTCAAGTGGTTTAGACCCCAGGCCGGAACCTAGGCACGGATATACTTCTTACGAAGATGTCGCGTCTATTGATCCGCTAGAACTGGACCAGCAAATGAGACATTTGCCTGGTCTCAACAGCCGGGCGGACGTTGAGGCTATTTGGGAAGGGGCTGCGGACGCAGTCACTAGAGCCGAGGCTCTACCAACACTAACGCCAGCATTAGCATTAGCTGCCTTAAGAGACTTGGATTTTTTATCAAGTTCGATTTTAAGGCATGGCCAGCAACCACTAGAAATAGTACCCGGGCTGGAAGCTCAACTTTTACGAATGGGTGAGTCCGCGAATACCCCACCACGCATGACATTATTTACGTATACAGTCGCTAACCCTGAAGGCGAGCGACGTCGCTCGTTTACAGGTACTGAGGAGGAGACTGTTTTTATTGATTCACTCGCAAGGAGTGTTGTAGCTCTTGATGGTACGGTCGAAAACATGGCCCAGGCTAATTTTTATAGCGATGGTAATTTACAAGGCACGCTGGGCATAGCGAGTCAGACAGTAGATGTGATGATTGATTCAATAATAGAGGTAAAACGTAAAATAATGCCTCAACTTTTTACTTTTCAAATCCGTCCATACTTTGAGCCACTCGTGATTGGGGAACAAACTATTCCGGCGGCAAGCGGAGCCCAGATGCAATTTTTGGCATTGGATCGCATGCTATGGGGCTGTGATGATGATGATCCTGCCTACCAAGTGTACTTTGAGGAAAACTATCCCTATCTTACGCCGGTGCAAAAAGACACCTTAGATATATTTCTAAAACACAACGGAGGCCGAAGTATTGTTGGCCTGCTTAGCGAAAAGCTTGTTGATTTTCCTGATTCAATTGAAGTTGCCACGGGAATACTGAAAAAAATGCGGAAATTCAGATATGCTCATCGCCAAGTTGCCAGGCAAAACTTTAGTTTACGACCTAACGGCGCAACCGGCAGCGGCACATATAGCCCCGCTATTCTAGACATACTCCTTGAGAGAACCGAAGCTTCTATAGTGAAGCTTCGCAACACGACTACAGGATAATCAGGTTAAAGATCTTGCAGGCCAGGTACTACATTTGATTTTCGCCGCCAAAGAGCGTAGAAACTGAGCTTCGCTCGTAGATTGCGCGAATTGCGTCAGCTAGTAGTGGCGCAATGGACACAACAATAAGTTTTTTAGAATAGTTTTTAGCAAGTGGAATGGTATTGGTAATAAAAATTTTCTTAAATGCCGAGTTGTCTATTCGCTCCATTGCCGGGTCAGATAATATATCGTGAGTGGCTAAACCATAAACTTGCTTTGCTCCTTTTTCCATCAATAGGTCAGCCGCTGCACAGAGCGTACCGGCAGTATCTATCATATCGTCAATGACAATACAGGTTTTGCCCGCGACATCGCCCATTAAATAGCGGGCTTCAACGGTATTATGATTGGTGGTTGAGCGATGTTTGTGAATAATGGCCATTCCGCAGTATAGGTCATCACTGAATCGCTCGGCGCTTTTGCCCCGTCCAGCGTCCGGAGCGACAATTATTAGATCCTCGTCCTTTAGCTCATCCTTAAGGTATTCCACGAGAATTGGCCTAGCTATTAGATGGTCAAAAGGCCCGTCGAAAAAGCCTTGTGTCTGGCCAGAGTGTAGATCAACACTCACAATTCGGTCAGCTCCGGCCTTGGCAAGAATATCTACGATTAGATGGCCGGTGATTGGTTCACGGCCACCTGATTTGCGATCCTGCCGCGCATATCCAAGTATAGGACATACAGCAGTGATTGAGCTGGCTGACGCACGTTTAGCGGCATCAATCATAATTGCCTGTTCCATTATGGTGCTGTTTATGTCGCTACCGTGACTTTGTAAAATAAACACGTCATTTCCACGCAAGGACTCATTAATACTACAGATTATTTCACCGCTGGCAGAATTACTGAGCATCACGTCGCATAGCGCGATATCTAAGCACTTAGCGATTTCTTTCGCTAATTTAGGATGTGACCGACCAGCTAACAGTTTTAGCTCACGCATTAGTGACTAGTGTAACAAATATACTTGGGAATCTGCTAGTACACCCTTTTTTATGATCTAATAGCAGCCTGAAGTCAGACTGATGGCTTTTTAAGCTTTCTATAGAGTGGGGTGTATAGACAACATCAATATTATGTGTTAAAATTAAGTAATCAATGGCATTGTAGAGAAAAACTCTACACGTCAGAGGAATATATGATAGACACAACACTACCTAGCCAGTACCGGGAAAAATTATTTCTAGCCAGTGGCGAAACTCACTCTGGCCTATCTATGCGTATAGCCGATGCAATGGGGCTTAAACTCGGTGGAGTTATCCTCCGTACTCATCCTAATACCGAACAGTATGTACGTTACGAGGAATCTGTACGCGGTAAGCACGTAATGGCCATACAACCACACGCCCGTACTAAAGATCGTTCAGTTAGTGACGCTTTGCATCAACATCTGGAAATGATCTATGCAGCAAAGTTGGCGTCCGCAGCTCAAATAACCGCCGTTGCTCCTAATCTTGCCGGGGCACGTCAGGACAGACAGTCAAAAGGGAGGGAGTCCGTATCTATTGCCCTCACTTTGCTCATGCTTAAATTGGCAGGCGCTTCAAGAGTAGTAACGGTAGATCTACATTCGCCCCAAACGCTTCCTGTGTTTGATGGGCCCTGTGACCATTTAACCGCGCAACCTTTGCTTCGTGAAAGCGTAAGAACCAGAATTGTCGGCGACCCTGCGGGGTATGTGGTAGTATCGCCTGATATAGGCCATTCTAAAATGGCTGAACATCATGCGCAAGCGCTGGGTGTTGAGGTAATACATATGACCAAAACAAGGGATCCCCACGATTCAACTAAAATTATAAGGCAAAGCAAAGTACACGGAGTTAATGGCCGAACATGTTTTATAATAGATGACATCCTGGACACTGCCGGCACTCTGCAGTCCGCTGCGGAAAGTTTACATAATTCAGGCGCAAGCCGCATTGTTACAGCAGCCACGCACGGATGGTTTTCGGATCCAGCTATAGAGCGGCTCAAAAACTCCCCTATTGATGAGATATTCATTACGGATACCATGCCTGTTGACACGGCTCAGGAAGAGCTTGGGAGCCAGTTGCAAGTCGTGTCAGTATCAGGCATGATCGCTCATGCACTCCGGGAGATTGTTGTTGAAGGTTCAGTGTCTGAAATATTCCAAGATCAAAACCATATGTAAGAGTCGGCTAGAGCATCAATTTTTTAATGCTCTGGCGACTGGTACAATAACTTCATGAAGATTGCTATTTTGGGGTTTGCAGGCGAAGGACATGCGGCTTTTGAATATTGGGACAAAGGTGGAAATGACATAACTGTTTGTGATCTTGACGTTAAAATTAATGCTCCCAAAAACGCCAAGACACAGCTTGGCAAGAATTACTTGAAAAACCTGGACAGATTTGACCTGTTAGTGAGAACTCCTTCCTTACACCCGAAAGACATTGTTGTCGCCAATCCGGAATCTACCGCAATCCTCAGGAAAGTCACTACCGGAACCAATGAGTTTATGCGTGTTTTGCCTAGCAAAAATGTTATTGCCGTAACAGGCACCAAAGGCAAAGGTACAACTAGCACGCTATTAACTAAAATGCTGGAAGCATCCGGCAAGCGAGTTCATTTGGGAGGCAATATTGGCATCCCACCTCTTGATATGCTCAAGAATAATATTCAGGCTAACGACTGGGTGGTATTAGAATTATCGAACTTTCAGTTGATTGACCTTAAGTATCCCCCGGCAATTGGTGTTTGTCTTATGGTTGAGCCGGAGCATCTAAACTGGCATACGAATATTGATGAATACCTGGAAGCAAAACGGCAATTGTTCCGGCACCAGGCAGAGAATGATCTGGCTGTTTACTACGCGAATAATCGCTATTCACTTTCAATCGCTGAAGCTAGCCCTGGCATATTAATGCCTTACATGGCCGCGCCGGGAGCAGATGTTATCGAGGAAGAGACTGTTGTTATTGAAGACACAGAAATCTGTAAAGTAAGTGATGTCCGCCTGCTTGGCAAACACAATTGGCAAAATGTTTGCGCGGCCGTCACGGTTGCTTGGCAAATAACTCATAACCCCAAAGCCATCAAGAAAGCCATCACAAGTTTTGCCGGTTTACCTCACCGCATAGAGTTTGTTAGAGAAGTTGATGGAGTCCGTTATTATAATGACTCCTTCGCTACTGGTCCCGGGGCTGCTACTGCGGCCCTAACGGCTATTCCGGGTAAAAAAATAATGATCGTGGGTGGTTTTGATAGAGGGTTGGACCTGACAGAACTTGCCCGGACTTTCGTAAAGCACCAGGACGATTTGCGACGTGTTATCCTGATTGGAGCATCGGCCGCAAGACTGGAAAAAGAGTTGCTGGCGCATGGATTTAATAATTATGACCTGTTAAAAAGCAAAGACTTGAAAGAAATTATTAACCATGCCAGACAAAGCGCCCATGGCGGTGATTCGGTCGTATTTTCACCTGGTTTTGCTAGCTTTGACATGTTTAATAATTTTGAGGAACGCGGATTACTTTTTAAAGAATACGTGAATAGCCTTATATGAAAAGTTATAATCAGTTTATTTTTAAATCGTTCGTCTTTGACCGTGATCAAAAAACACTCACACTTAACTATGGGATTGATGACGCGTTTAAATTCCAGGAAACCTACCGTTTTGATTTTGATTTTGTTGATTCCATTGACGAGCAAGCCTTGGATAGAGCTTTCCAGCTTTTGTTCATGATTGCTGGCGTTTCCTATTATAAAACTTTTATTCCCCCCGAAATTGTTATAGAAGCCAAGCCAATTGATAATGAAGTTGCTGAATTTTTAAGCCGTACCTACCAAAACGGTTTAGGTGAGTTTTTCTATATTAATCAGTTGGATCCACTTACGCCGATTGCCTTTCCTGCCCAAATAAGCAGCTTACCCATCAAGCCGCCTCCTGGTGACGGCCTGATGATAGGCATTGGTGGTGGTAAAGATTCACTGGTAAGCGTGGAACTACTACACAACCAGCCAAAAGTAGCAACCTGGAGCCTTAATCACCGCCCACAACTTGAGCCGCTGATTCGGCGCATTGGTTTGCCACATTTCTGGGTCGAAAGAGAGATTGACCCGCATCTAATTGAGCTTAAGGATAGCCCGGATGCTTACAATGGCCATGTCCCTATTTCAGCTATCTTTGCGGCCGTTGGCGTAATTGTTGCCCTACTAAGCGGATACCACGACAGCGTGGTATCCAATGAAAGCTCAGCAAGTGAGCCAAACCTTGACTACAAAGGCGTGGCCATTAATCATCAGTACTCCAAGTCAATAGCGTTTGAAGAAGATTTTCAGGCAGTTATGAATCATCTTTTAAGCGATGCTGTCCGATACTACTCATTTTTGCGGCCACTCACCGAACTGCACATAAGCGAGCTGTTTGCACGCACCAGCTTTGTAAAATATCAGGCTGTTTTTAGCTCATGCAACAGCGCATTTACTCTTGCCAGCGACCACATGTTTTGGGACGGAACCTGTCCCAAGTGTGCGTTTGTTTTCCTAGCGCTTACGCCCTTTGTTGACCGGGATAAACTTGAGAAATTATTTGGGGGCAAAAACCTACTACTTGATCCAGCTTTGGTACCAACATATCAACAGCTCCTAGGCATGCAGGGCAACAAACCCCTCGAGTGCGTTGGGGAAATCAAAGAATCTCGAGCAGCCATGCGTATAGCCCAACAACAATATTCAGAACTAAATAAATATGTGTTTGAACTACCGGGAACTTACGATTACCGCAGTTTAAGCAACCATAAAATGCCGCCTAATATTTTTGAAATTTTGAAAAATAACACACACTTGTAAATAGTTAATGTTTCCATGCATGGTTCGTCTGTACGTTATTTCATAGCTACAGTACAAACAATGGTTTAGCATAAGCAAGCCAAGTTAAACAAGGAGGTTATTATATATGGCACAAGCTAAACGCGGTTTTGCCGCAATGAGCAAAGCTAAGCAAAAGGAAATCGCCAGTAAGGGCGGCAAGGCAAGTGGCGCACATCGAAAGGCCGCTTCAACCGGCACCCACTAGAGTTTCCTGCTCTTAGCAGTAGAGCGAAAACAGAGGTTGCAACAGCAACCTCTGTTTTTATTATGCCCCTACAACCCAACTTTCTAAAAATTAGAACCCAGGATTTTTAGTCAGTTGCAGCCGGAAAAGACGGGTTATAAATTCGGAAAGCTGGGTTGTATGGGTATATCTTGCAATAACAGGGGTAATTTGCTAAAGTTCCCCTGTTACTCTATCTGCTAAGTGATAGCATTATTAGTATGTATTACTTCTACATGCTTCTATCCGCTAAAGATAGCGAATACTATTACGGCTCAACAACTAATTTGAAAAGACGCGTAGAAGAGCATGCAAAAGGTAAAGTAACTGCAACAAGTTACCGAAGACCGTTACGATTGGTATACTATGAGGCATACGAAGGTTTGCATAACGCAAGACTTCGTGAACAACAAGTTAAATTGAGTGGCAGCATTAGAAAGCAGTTACACAAAAGACTAAGAATACCCTATGTGGATAAGGGGCCAGCCCGGCCTCCCGCAGGGAAGCCGGGCCAGTAGCTCAGCCGGTTAGAGCGTCTGCCTCTTAAGCAGAATGTCGAGGGTTCGAGTCCCTCCTGGCCCTCCACTACACTTATGCTAAACGACTTAGCCGTGGGCTGCTAGATGACATCGCGGACACTACTACAATCCATATACGCTTTGCCACCTTCGACAAGCTCGGGCTACACGGAGTTACTGGGATTATTTGGGAAGAAGCTTGAAGTTGTAGCTGCACTAATAATACCCCACAGTCCTTTGGACTGTGGGGTTACACTATATTGTCTAGCAATATAGTGTTTTGGCTTAAATATTGTATTCAAGAGTAAGGCTGACAAGAAAAAATTCATGGATATTGGACTTACTCAATACTACTGGTCGCAACTCGAAAAATTTTGTAAGGACGGGCTTGTTTGTGGCCCAGGAGCACCTATCTGCTCGGGAGTATTCACCGTTGCAGGTGGTGCGACCGGAGGCATTCTCTACTTGTACCATGGACGGGATCGATTCAAGGACGCGATTCGTAGATGGTGGTAGGTTTGATTGAGATCCTGCAACTTTGAGATGTGGCGGGTCTTTGGTATGATGGGAATCACAATGGATCGAACGATCGAATCAAAAGGCCGCGCTGCACTCGTGGTTCTGGTCTCGGTGGCTTCTTTCGGAGTCGGTCTCTGGTGGGTCGTTAAACCGGAAACGATTCGACATTACCTGACAGGCTACCCAGCACCGGTTTGGATGTCGGTGCTGCTTGGACTCGGTATCATGGCGTTCTCAGTCCGGGCTATAGTGCGAGAGATGCGGTTGCTGCATGGCTTTGTAAAAAAGCGGCAAACGACACCGAAGCGAGAAATAGATATTGCCCATAAGCGTAAAGCTGAAGTTGAGAAATTATAGCATATTTGTAATAATGTCATTGACATAATTAGTACATATAAGTTATAATTCAAAGGTAATAATTCATAGCTTTACGTAGGAGTAAGCCATTATGAAAACAGTCAACACTTGGAAAGAGTACAAAAAAGAAGCTTTCAAAGACCCGTCCTTCAAGAAAGCCTATGAGGCCCTCGAACCAGAGTTCAAATTAGCAGGCAGTCTTATACAAGCCCGGATTGATCATAAACTCACCCAACAACAGCTGGCTGAAAAAGCCGGGGTCAGTCAAACAGTAGTTGCGCGCCTTGAAAGTGGAGAGGCAAACCCCACTGTTAGTACGGTTAACCGCGTGGCAAGCATACTTGGGAAAGAATTAAAGTTGGTGGGCAGTAGCCGGTAAAAGACGAGTAAAAATAGAGGCGTTAGGTAACAGTCGACATTAAGTAGTCTTCTTTGTCTTTCTATGACCAACTTTTATTACGAAAACAGTTATAATTTCTTCTTCTACTAAATACAGAATTCTGTAATCACCCTGTCTGATCCTATATTCTAATCGTCCTTTAAACCTTGTGGAATCTGCAGGGTAAAGATTGTCAGCTAGTTTCTTTATTCTTTCAACAATTCGGCTAACATCTTTGGGCGGTATTGCTGGTAGATCTTTTTTACGTACTTTTTTAGTAATCTCTACTTTATATAAGGCCATCAGCTTTAATAGCCTTTAAGAAATCATCCAATGATTCCGTTGGTTCATTTCGGCGTTCTTCGAGAGCCTCGATATCTTCAAGGTCTTCGGCTATGGCATAAGCAACTGCGCGATCTACATATTCGGACATAGTCTGATTAGTATCTACAACCCTCTTCTTTAGTGCTCTGCGGACACTCGGACTTAAATATAATGTGGTTTTTGAATCATTTATACTCATAATAAACAGTTTAGCGCTTTAACGTCTAGACGTCAACCATAATTTTAGCTGTGATAGCGACAACATGGCCCTCCAATAATAAACGCTATAACCACGCCTAATGATTAATTTTACAAATGAGGTGAAGTTTGTATATAGCCTGTTATTTTTCAATCGAAGTTTTTCCATCTTGAAAGACATCAATGGCGAACATAAGCCATTTATGCTACGCTTAAGCTGGAAAGCTGTGAGGAGGGTACTATGTTTGGCAAAGGAATGGTAATGGCTACAATTCCTGTAGATAACTTGAACCGTGCAACTAATTTCTACGCAAACGTACTCGGTCTTAAACGTGGCAAACCATTTCCTAACGGTATCAGAATGGAGGCAGGTTCCAAAAAAGCCGTGGCTTTATATCTTCGGCCAAGGACTAATAGCGATCACACAGTGGCCTGGTTTACTGTGGTGGATTTTGATAAAACAACGGCTGAACTACTAGCCAATGGGGTTAAGTTCGACCGATACAACATGCCCGGATATAGTGATCTAGGAAATGGTATTTATAAGTTCGGTGCGAACAAGGTTGCTTGGTTCAATGACAGCGAAAGAAATATCCTTTGCGTTTCTGGTGAATGGTAACTTAGAGGTAATCGATTTACCCGAATAGTAATCGCGATAGCATCTTTTTGTTATAATTCGCACGGAACAATAAGGAAATCATGAAAAAACAATCTATTATATTAGTTCTGGCCGGTGCCGTAGTATTAGCAATTGGCTATTTTGCTTTCATCAGCATCAGCAGATCGGACAGTAAACCTACCAGCGACTCAGCCTCACCTGCAAGCACAAACGGCTCTGTGGAAACTATAGAAGTTGATATTGCAGTACCAAGTACAGAAATTAAAACTATTCGTGTTAAGCAATACCGAAAAGTTATAGTCAAACTTACCAGTCAAGTAAATGACCAAGCCCATTTGCATGGTTACGACATCCTTACGGATCTAGAGGCTGGTAAAGTAGCTACTTTAGAGTTTACGGCAGACAAAACAGGCCGTTTTGAGCTAGAGACAGAAACAGCCGAACAACAACTGGCTATATTTGAGGTTTATCCTTAGTGAAAAGATATTTGCTAGCTATTACTAGCGGAGTTTGGTTTATGATGAGCGGTCACGCATATGCCCATGGTATTGGCGAATATTATGCCCTGCCGGTGCCTATCCAGTATTACTTGTTAGGCTCAGCTATAGCAGTTGCAGTTTCATTCTTTTTGTTTGCCCTGTTTCTAAACAAACGAGGCGACCTTAAAAACGTTGAGCGGCGTATAAATGCCGCTTGGCTACCCAAGGCTCTACTTACCTTAAAGGCTCTGACTTTAGGGCTTTTACTGCTAATAGTCACTGCTGGAATATTTGGTGAACAGCAAGTATCCACAAACTTTGGGCCAGTCTATTTCTGGGTGTTTTTTCTGATTGGCTTTTCGCTACTTAGCATCCTGGTTGGCAATAGCTGGCAATATATTAGCCCGTTTAAAACCATAAGCAATTTATTAAAATTAAAGGCTGGTCCAAAAGGCCCAATCAAAACTATTCCATGGTGGCTGCCCGCCACATTATTGCTGTTGTTGTTTTGGTGGGAATTAATATCTGGCGTTTCGTATGTGCCTATGTACGTCGGTGGAGTGTTGCTAGTCTATAGCCTACTAAATCCTTATCTTGCAACCGTTTACAAAGACTGGCTGAGCAAAGGTGAGGTGTTTGCTGCCTTGTTTAATACTGTTGGCAAGCTGGCTTATATCAACATTGGCAAAGATGCCAAAACACTTATTATAGCCAAGCCCGCGCGAAAAGTAGCTAATAAGCCGGCTTCTAAGGCAACTTTGCTACTTGCAAGCGTGCTACTTGCCGGTGCCAGCTTTGATAGTGTCCGCGAAACAGTGCTATGGTCAAATATATTAAGAGTTATAGGAATAAACAGCAACACTGGTATGACATTGGCAAATACCGCTGGAATCATAATTGCGCCATTGCCGTTTTTGATCAGCTTTGTGATTGCAATAAGAATAATGCAAAAGCTAACTGGCAGTACTTATAGCTGGCAAATACTTGCTCGGCGTTTTGCGTGGTCACTTTTGCCGATTGCGTTTGGATATACGCTGGCACACAATTTCTCTCTTTTTATAACAAGCCTCCCTGCCATGTTGGCTGTTTTATCCGATCCGTTCGGATGGGGGTGGAACTTGTTTGGAACAACCTCACTAGCTAAAACTCCTCTTCTGCTTGGGGCTAAAACCGTATGGTTTATTGAAATAAGCTTTGTTGTGCTGGCGCATGTAGTTGGAGTTTGGTTTGCGCATGTTATAGCCTTGCGTACATTTAAAACCGAACGAGATGTTAACAGAAGCCAGTATCCAATGGTAATTCTAATGTTAGGCTACACTATCATGACGCTGTGGCTGCTATCACAAGTACTTGTGACGTAGCTTTAGGAGACATCCAAAAAACAGCACTTTTGGACAGCTCTACTTATTTCGGAATGTCTCCTAAGTTGTTCTGTTATAGTGAAGCAATGGCAAAAACAGTTCTAGTTACAGGGTCTTCCGGCGGTATAGGCAAGGCTACAGTAGAAGCATTTGCCCAGGCAGGCTGGCAAGTAGCCGCAACATCAAGGAGTGGTGATCCGAATGTGTTCAGTAAATGGCCAAACGTTAAGGTCTATAAATTGGACGTTACAAATAAAAAAAGTATTGAGAGTTCGTTTACAGCCGTTATGCGAGATTTTAAGGCGATAGACGTAGTGGCAAACAATGCTGGCTATGCCCTGGATGGTGTATTTGAAGCGACGAGCGAGCAACAAATTCGCCAGCAGTTTGATACTAATGTATTTGGGCTCATGAGCGTAACTCGTGAGGCAATCAAAGTTATGCGCCCAGCAAAACACGGGACAATTATACAAGTGGCTTCTATGGGTGGGCGTCTGACTTTTCCTTTATACAGCGCATACCACGCCAGCAAATGGGCGGTTGAAGGTTTTTCTGAATCGTTACAATATGAGTTGGAACAATTTGGAATCCGCATCAAAATAATCGAGCCGGGCGTAATTAAAACGGAATTTTACGGCAAAAGTGGCACTAACGTTAAGCCTCCCCAAAGCCTTGGCTATAATGCTTTTATAAGCCAAGTCGAATCAACATCAAAAAGTTCTGGTGCCACAGGTGAAGCACCAGAGCTTGTAGCCAAGACTATTTTAAAGGCTGCTAACGACAACAGCACAAAGCTACGTTATGTTGTTGGTTCACCTGCTCCTCTGCTATTAAGCTTGCGCAAACTCCTTCCGGAAAGAGCCTTTTTTTGGCTAATGCGTAAAGGTTACCGCATCAGATGAGTTTCAACTGATCTGCTCTGGGAAAAGCGGTGTAAAATATTGTTTCCGTTATCAACTTGCTATTCGGCTTACTATACATGTAGTTGTGGGATACCATTAGACTGGCCTCTTTGGTCCCCCCCATGTTACGGGTCGATTGAATGTAACAGCGGGTATACACCGTTTCTTTCTAAATCAAAAACTGGCAGATTATTAGAACTGAGCGATGAATTGCCGTTGCAGTAGTTTTCAGGCCGCTGACAGTGTGGGATGTTCCGCAGTACTAAATGTAAGCACTCCTGCTTCCTGCACTGCTCTAGGTATAGTTTCTGACTCAGACGCCACAATACTTAGCGCCCCTAAAGAAGCTAGAAATTCTCTTGCAGCATCAGCCACTTCATTATTGCCCAACCTCTCTTGAAATTGTATCCACCATTCAAGATGGGTCCCTACTGCTGTAACTGTTTCTATCGAAAAAACCATTTTTCTTTGAAGTTACTTTACATCAATAGTTATAAACCTATTGCTAAATATATACCAGAGTTTTTTGCAAAACCCTTGCAATAAATGGCAATTATCCCTTGACACCATAATAACATCGGTGTAGACTGTAGATATGAAGTTCACCATGACGCAGTTTAACGAACAGTTTCCCACCAGTGACCACTGTTTAGACTACTTATGGCAAATGCACTACAGCGCCAAGCCCTGTATGACCTGTGGCCTCATAGATGGCTTTCATAAGCTACCAAACCGACCAGCCTACCAATGCCAGTGTGGCGCTCAGATCTACCCATTAGCAAACACCCCATTTCATAAATCTACGACTGACTTACGAACTTGGTTCTTAGCTATCTTCTTCATGACAAATACCCGTTCCGGCATGTCTGCTCTGCAATTCCAACGTATCAGTGGCGTCACCTACAAAACTGCTTGGCGGATCTTCAAACAAGTTCGTCTCATGATGGGAGACGACAATGAATTACTCAATAATGACGTTGAAGTAGACGAAGCCTACATGCATCCCAATCCACAAAGACGGAGCACCGCAAAGCCCCACAACAGCCAAGTAATTTTTGGTATGGTTGAACGTGGCGGCAGGGCTAGGATTAAGCACGTTAAAAGCTCTGGTGTACGCATTCTGATTCCGGAAATCCAAAAGAATATTGGCCAAGCAGCCACCATCTATAGTGACGAGCATGGTGCATATAGAATGCTTGGACGCAGAGGCTACCAGCACGAGACCATTAATCATAGCCTGAAGAAGTTTGTAGTTGGCAGAGTACACACCCAGAATGTTGAAAACTTCTGGAGCCAGTTTAAGCGAGGCATGTACGGTGTCTACCGGCACTGTGATCCTGCCTACTTGCAACACTATGCAAATGAATATGCTTTCCGCTACAGCAATCGTAAAAATGACATACCTATGTTCAACCTAGTGCTCAAACGACTACTTTCGTCCTAATTGCAGGCTATTCCACCGTAATCCTATCTATCTCATCTATACTACCTCTATATTTTCTTCTTTTCTCTTCCTCTCCTTTTTCTATATAAATATAGAGAAGAAGATTTGAATCAGCATAGTGCACATGGTTAGTGGTGAGTTTGGTGTTATGTTTGGAATGTAGATAGATTAGATATGTGTTTAGGTTTTAGTCTATGCAAACTATAAGTAAAGCAACAGTTAAGTACCGTAGACCATTGAATACTGAGCAAGTAAGCGTGCTGAATTGGCTATACAACGTTCGGTTCAGTACCTGTCAGCAAGTCGGTAGCTATTTACGTAGAGACAGTCTTAACGTTATCTATACCAAGATGAGAATACTTGAAGAACAAGGCTTCATTAGTAAACGCTACGATAAGTCTTACAAGCTACCAGCCCGACCGGCCGAGTACTACCTAACACCAAAAGGTGCTCGCAAACTCGAGGAATTGAAACCAAAATCTACCAATGCATGGGCTATTCGGTCACTTTACAAGAACAAGCGAGTATCCCAGGATTTCTTAGATCATTGTTTAAAAGTTACTGAAACGATTCTACAGCTGAAATCCCTATATGGAGATAAGCTCAGCGTCTATACCAAGAGTTACATGGTGCAGTACAACAACTACCCAACCTGGACGCCTGATTTGTACCTGACATTGCCTGTAAGTGGCCAAGAGCAACCACATGGTTATTTCCTGGACATATGGGACAGCACCAAGCCATTTTTTGTGAGTATTCGTAAAGCTAGCAATTACCTAAAGTTCAGCGAGAGCGGGGATTGGTTAGAAGATACTGACTTTCCAGCCGTTTTAGCTATTTGCGAAACCGACAGAACACAGAAGAAACTCAACCGCCACATGAAGCGCATGCTAGACGAATACGGCGTCTATGAGGTCGTGTGTGCTACCACTACCTGCGAACAGTTTGTGGCAGCCACCAAACCTACTGAAAAGCTATGGCTCAAGGTTGATCCGTATGACGATCCGATTAAAGAGACACTTAAATCCCTATTCGTAACTCCGTAAACGGCTTACCGGTTGGGAGTTGGCTAGTTAGTATAGTTTATAACTGGCAACAACCTCACGAGCAACTGAGACAAAATAATTCTTTTCCTCAGATGTCGATTTAGGGTTAAAGCTAATTGCTAGATAATATGACACTTTACTGGTGCCAGTTATTAGATCATAGCCGTAAACTTCTGTTTTATTATCGTTAGCAATTTGGACTTGGCAAACTTTGTAGGTGTTAAAATTCAAAATCTCAGTTTGTTGATGTGGATATGCTGAACAGGTTTTTTCAGCACTTGGATCAGTCTTGTCTGCACCACGTGACCTAATATTTAAACTAATCCTAGAGCCTTTACTAACTTCTCCGGTTTCTTTCGCTTGTCTATATCCATTCTCATCCGCAGTGATTTCAAGATCTTTAGAGAAAAAATATGTGGCTTTTGAGGTCACGGAGACTGTGCTTGTATCAGATATTAGCCCAGATGTACGCATCTGGGTTGTGTCAAACTCTCCGGTGTCTTTAACGTTCCAATCACTAGGGTATTTGAGGGTAAAGCCTTGAAATGGTTCGTAACCTAACCACTTACTTGTATCAAGCTTTACAGGTTCAAATACGTAAGCTGAAGTGCGTTGATTATTTGTAGGTGTTTCTCGCTGATTCTGAGCAGTCGTTTTATAAATGCGCCATCCTGCGAAACCAACTGCACTCAGAAGAATCAATGCTAAAACAACAGCTACTGCACTAAATCCTTCTTGATTTTTCATGACTCTATCTTATCAGAAACTATTAAACACAAGCCAACTCTTATCGTCTGAGGAACGAACCATCTGCATAAGCGTTGGATACGTTTTATCACCACATCCAAAGACGTAATCAAATGCTGCAAACTCTGTGGTCACGCCGCCAGACTCTGAACTGTTGTATGAAACAGGTTTCAGGTACTTGTATGTTAACCCACCGGGGCACTCTTTCTGACATTCTTCCTTGCTCAGGGTAATGTTCTTTGGCAAGAGTCGAAGTGAGTTTGCTCTTTCTAAATCACAATTGCTTGCAGCTTCAAAATACTCATCAGCCTTAGCTTTTGCTTCTGCTACGGCAGGATTTGTCAGACTTGTGTTCGTACTCTCTTTAATGTTAGTAGGTGCAGATTGCTCGTTTGTAACTGAGGTTTTGGAATGTCGGCCTATATAGACAGCTAGCGATAATGCCAAGATAAGCAATACTGAACCAGCTATTAACGCAGTACGATTAAGCACAAACTTTTTTTGACTTTTTTGCTTTTGTTTGGTCTTAGCCATGGCACGATTATATCAGTTTAAAAACCAAGACTAAGAATCTGGTTAACTATTCTTTTTAGAAATTTTACTGATGACTTTCTTGAATTGTTCCTTACCCAAAGGATCGTCAAGTCGCACTTTCTCATTTTCTATGTTTCTAGCTATTTTGGCTTGCCAATCACGATCTTTTTTCTTTGGTTTCGGAAGTTTCTTATCCATCGTTTAAGTATAGCTTACTGACAGGCTGTTTCATTATGGTCTGAGGGTATAATTGCCCAATAAATCAGTTTGTATGGTAATATACTCACATGCCCGCTTTTCACCACCGAGCTCCCAAACCAGAAGCCACTTCTAATGATCGAATCCTAGCAGAAGCTGCCGTAAACGCAGCTGCAGCTAGGTTGGCTGAACTGGATCTTGCCAGTGTACTTCAAAGAGACCCGGATGAAGTTACGCCTGATGGAGATATTTACCTGGTCGAGCCATCTGATGAGTTTATCGGTGATCTTGCGATTGTTGATGCCCGTGCAACACCAGTCAGCACCGCCCACTATCACGATGATGATGAGTGGGATTCGGTCATCCTTCTAGAAGGTGAAGCTGTGCTTGCAAGGGGTTTAGAAGAAATTCCTATGAAAAAAGGTGATATAGAATTAATCCCACCTGGAATAACTCACTTCGTTATATCAGATGGGGCAGTTTTTGGAGCACTTGGATTTCCAAATTATAATCCCGAAAATCAGAAAGACGTTGATCTTATTAATCCGCCGGCTGATTTTCATGCTGAACTATATGCGGCCGCATCGGCAAGTTTTCGGCAATAATTTAAACTTTGTTCAAGAAATCAGCTATAACTTGGTTATATTTGTCCCTCAGCTCAATATGCGCTAAATGCGATGCGACGAATCTGGCTGAGCAGGTAGAATGATCCGGTTATTATTTTAATATCTTCAGGCGTGTCCATTAGTTGTTGATAGGCGAGTTTCTGGTCAGGCTCAATATTTATATTAGGTATACCTGCTTTTTCAGCAGTCTTGGCCAAAATCTCAGGTTCAATCGGACCAGTGGGTAAATCTTGGCTGGAGCTAAATGTGGTGAGTATTAGATGCGCGGCAATTGGCCGAAGTAGCGGTAAGACTTCCTGGAATTCTTTGCCCTGCTTCAAACTTAAAAGTATAGCTGCTTTTTGGCCAGGAAACTTAGCCTGAAAACTCTTAATAAACGCTTCCATTTTGGGAGCGTTGTGCGCGCCATCCATAATGATGGTACTGCCATTGATATTTGCTATTTCCATGCGTCCAGGCACTTTAGTTGCTATGCTGCTGGCAAGCTCTTGCTGGCTAAGTCCAGGCAATCCGTCACGATTGGTAATAAAATTAAAGGCTTTATATGCCAGTAGCCAGTTACGCTGTTGATATAAAGGAAGTTGTTGAAGCAAGGGGGGGCTTTCTAATTCTTTGCGCGCAAGTTGCTCTTGCTTGATAGTAAGTGGGGCGTTTTGTTGGCTGGCGTAACTACCAATAACGTTATTAATTTCGTTGCTCTGGCTAAACATAAATACCTGATTTCCTGGGTGTATAATCCCAGCTTTTTGGGCAGCAATCTCACTAATGGTATTACCCAGCACATGCATGTGGTCAAAACCTATGTCGGTAATAATACACACTTTGTTAGGCAGATTAGTGACATTTGTGGCATCATGCAAACCGCCTAAGCCTGTTTCTACTACGGCGTAATCCACTTTATTTTTGGCAAAAAACCAGAGTACAAAGCCAATCATAAGCTCAAAGTAGCTTGGTCGAGGTTCAAAGCCTTGGGTTAGTCCCAGAAACTCACTTAAAGCACGGCAAAACTGCTTTTCCCCAAGTGGATGCAAATCAATCTGGATACGCTCAGCCACTGAATCCATATGAGGCGAAATTGTTAGCCCAACCTTTTGCCCAGCCTGTTGCAGCAAACTCGCCACATAATACGCAGTTGATGATTTGCCAGATGTACCCGCCAAATGCACAACTTTCAAACTGTTCTGAGGGTTCCCTAAGCGCTCCATGAGTGGCCACATGCGCTCAAGCGTAATATCCTTGCCAAGCAAATCCTTAGCCAGTGGCACATAACTTGCCAGCACTTCATTGGCTTCATCAATTGTTTCGATCTCTACCATAGATACATATTCTACATATAAACTGTTAAACTTGTAGGGTATTTACCTGCTCGCGTAGCTCAGTGGATTAGAGCGTCGCGCTTCGGACGCGAAAGTCGGGGGTTCGAATCCCTCCGCGGGCACCAGGAGAAAACTTTCGGATTTTCGAAGTTTTAGGTTAACGTACTCTCAATAACACCTTGAGCATATGCTTTTCCAATAGCTATATACCCAGCAATAGTTGTTGCCACATACAGATTGGCTACATCCTCACCGCCAGATACGGAGTAAACAGTATTATTTCTGCTGTCTAATACTGCGCCGTCCCGCATATTTTCCCAATCCATTTGTTCCATTCTATACGAGCCGAAATGAGCTCCTGGTTCAATTATTTTCGGATTGCCAGCCGAATTTAATGCAGGAGCTCGAGACTGTATCAAAGCTTGATGGATTAGTTCTTCTGCTTGATTATCTTCCATGTAAGTTGGTCCAAAACAGCCCGTATAGGTAGCCGAGGGCTCAACGAAATGTCTTTTTTCCCAACCTGTGTTCACAGATAATGCCAAAAGTTTATCTGCCTCAATGATCAAAATTCCAAAATTTGGCATAATCATGTCTTGCTCAGCATATAATTCAGCAATTTTAGCCATCGCTGTTTCAACAGCACGAGCTGTAAGTACCCTTTTTTGCTCAAACTCAGCCGCCGGAGTGGTACGTTCAGGCTGTGGTCTCAGAATAGTCTCTTTTAAAGGTACTGATTTTGGCCCCCAAGTTCCGTGGCTACTCCATCCTGCATTGCCCCAACCCGGCACAGAATTCGAATATTCACCAGTATAAAATCTCATATAGCGTATAATAACACAAATATGCTCTCATTGCAAACAAGAACTATACTATTATTTTTTCTAATGCGCCTTTTAAGACTATTGGTTCAAAGCCCCGGATTTCTTCTTCAAAGGGTGAATCTTCGGGAATATCATTTAGAATAAAAATTTTCTTTTTTAGGTAGAAAGCCAAACCCATTTCCATGAGTACATTGCCGCCAATATAGTTGGGCTTACCATGTTTTTCGTTATTGACTACTAATATGGCGTCGGCATTAGCTATTTCTTCAAAATGCTCACGCATGAGAGCAGCTTTTTTGTGATAATCCCCCGGCTGCGCGAACCAGGTTTTGTAGTGGCTTACCGCAAAATCTCCAGTTTCTTTCATCTTACTGGCAGTCGCTGGAATAATTACTTTAAACCCAAGCTCAGAAAGTTTAGTGTCAATGTCTACCACCTGGCGATAAAAATCAGCGCTGGCACAGATAGCTATAACGGATTTTTTTGTCATATAACCTTTAGTTTCCTCAGCCAATAATCCCAGACTGGCTCTAGCTTTAGCTTGTCTAGCTCCGATAAATCATACCACTTTAGACTTTTCATTTCGCTGCTATTGCTTCGGATTTGGCCTTCAGTTTCGCAGCGGTAAACATAAATATAGTGGCCTTCTATTCCCCGGCTACAGGTATTCCAGGGGATAAATTCTTCGTCTGCCAGCTGGTATTTTTTGATAGTCAGCCCTGTTTCTTCCCTGACCTCGCGCTTTAGTGCTGTCACAACATCTTCATTTTCATCAATATGCCCGGCAGGCCCCGCAAAACCAAATGGAGGTTTCTTTCTGTCCATCAGCAGGATTTTATTGTCCCTGACAATAAGCGCCCCTACAGAAAAATGTATAATTTTGCCGTCACGTTCTTCAGTTTTTGGTTCAGCCATACTTTAGACCTCTCACGCCACTCATCCTTACCGACACCATATTACAGGATAATCCAGCATTTTTATGTCTCAAAAAGTAGCTTTGGCTACTATTTGAACCAAAAAAGAACTAGCTCACTCCTGGAATCCGCTCTCGCCAACAGGCTGGGTGGTGGGAGAGGTCTATTAATCATACAGAATAGTAATGTAACTTCTATGTTATGCTCAAACATACGCACCCGTAGCTCAGTGGATAGACCTGTCCGCCCGTCTGTCCTTCAAAATGAGGCATTGACTCTAAATGTGGTGCTATACCCAAACAAGGGATCGTAGTTCAGTTGGATAGAACGTCAGTTTCCGAAACTGAAGGTCGCAGGTTCAAGTCCTGCCGGTCCCACCATCATATTGTTAATTGGCCAGACAGGCGGGGCGTTGGTTTCCGGTACCAAAGGTCGTAGGTTCGAATCCTACCGGGTGCACCATATTTTAGAAATAAACTACTAATAACCCTGTGCTATGATGAAAGTGTGATTGATTACTTGGTGCACGATGAAGCGGGCAATATACTTTTATTTTGGATAGTTTTTGGGACTGCATTTATTGGCTCTCTAGCACTTTGGGTTAATAAAAATAGAAATTTGTCCGATAAACATTTGTCTTCAATCATATCAGCAGTCGTTGCTTCTGCACTTATAGCTTTTGGGGTCTACATACTCATTGCAATGATTGGTATTATGATTTTCGGCATATAAGTAAGAGCGTTTGACTAGAACAGACTGTAGCGTCGTTCTGACCTCAGCAATGTTGCTGCACCAATTCTATGTAACACAGAGGTTATTTCTAATCTATGTTTTCGATATTAATCTCTATACGCTTCTTTGCGATGTCGAACACGGATTACTAGGATAATCAGTTTGTTATCTAGAATGTCGTAAACGACTCGATAGTCGCCAACGCGAAGCCGCCAGCTTTTTGTCCCAACCATAGGTCGTACGTTACCTTTCCTTGGATCTGCACTCAATTTGTATATCGCTTTAGCTATTCGTAGGCTAAGTTGTTGGGGTAGCTTGTTTAGCTCTTTTTGGGCACTTTTAACAAATTCAACTTCGTAGCTGGTCATAAGTTAAGCCCAGATCTTTGAGAACTTTTTCAAACGGTATCGTTTGCTCACCACGCCGTTTTTCTATTTCTTTTATGTCGCTAAGATCTTCTAGCATATCCGCGAACTGTTCATTGATTACATCAGAGAGTGAACGACCCTCAGCAATGGCTTTATGCTGTAGAAACTTCTTAACAGTAGGATCGAGATATATTGTAGTCTTTTCACTTAGAGTGCTCATATTCTACATTATAACGCTATGACGTCATAGCGTCAACATGGTTGAATTTTGTCCTAACCTCGTACCGAGCCACACAGGAATAAGCATTTTGAAGTATAATCTTATACATGTGGTTAGTTTCTCTGTTTGCAGCAATAGTGGCATTTACAGCCTTGCGTTATGGAGTGGAGCAACGTACTCAAATTGCAACATGTGCAGCAGTCAGTCTCGTAGTTGGATCCTTAGTAGAAAATTTTTACCCAATATTGAGTGGCCATTCCAAAAAGCAGTTCGGGTTGGTATATTTAGATCAATTGTTTACTCCTGCTATCATTTTTGCTGTTTTTATCCCATTTTTTATTACCATTTGGGCCATAATAAATAGCAGGAAATCATTTCGCTTCAAAATACTGATAACTTTTACTACTCTGCTTTTCTTTTATTTATATTTACTGGTAGCTCTTCTGCTCTTAACTCCGGGAGTTGAACTTTAGATGCTCGATTATTGTTTTGACGAGAGTGCCGTATCATTACGATTGTGTTTATATTCTTTTTTGATAATTTCGGTATAATCCAATGTATAAGTTAAGGATTAATATGAAAAAACCATTAAAGAAAAACAAAAGTTGGGACAAAAAGAAGATAGCCGTATTTGTTACTGCAGCAGGTTTGATTATTTTTGGAAGTTTCTACTATGTAATACCAAAAGTCCACTACTATGATGATGTAGCAAATCAGGCAGGACTTGTGAATGTAAGAGAACTGACATTGTTGGCTGTAAGAGGGCTAAAAAAAGACGCGCCGGTAGAGCCTCGTACAGGTGATGTCTATTTTCCTGAAAGCAGGCTATATTTGCCCAATCCCGATATAGCTTTGCCCTTAACATATTTAATAGATAATAGTGATGTGACAAACTCACAGGCAGAGCTAAGCATAAGCACATACCCCGTTAGAGGTACTCACACCCTGTATATGGTAAGAGACGTTGAACATTTATTTGAAGCCGTGCCGAAGCTTCAAGCCTGCTCAAGAGGGGTTAAGCTTGTAAGCAATAAGTTTCCTCCAGATAACACGCAAAACGAGTTGAAACATACCGTTCGTCTAAATAATGGAAAAGAACTATTTATTTATCTTGAGAAAGCATGTCCTGAGCTAAATGACACCGCGGATTTACTAAAGAATATCCAAGCCTATTAGGGCCTGTTGAGCGTATGCGCCGGAAGATTGACCTCTTCATTTTATTGTTAGTATTGATGACTGGCTTTTTCGCAGTTAGGAATGCTCGTTTAATAGGCGATTGGTGGCATTCACAGCAATATTCACCACCCCAAGAAATCTCAAAACTAGCCGATGATGCAGGGATGAGCAATAAGGGAAAGCAGTTGTTTTTTCGTTTTTCGCCACAGTTGGTGGGACAACAAGATCTGGACAGCTACTGTGATATTGAAAAACTTGGTTGTGCTGAGGGTAGGAATATTTACATACTCCAATATATTAATAACGAAGAATACAACCAGAGTACCGTCACGGCTGCCCATGAAATGCTGCATGTAGCTTTTAGCCGCCTAAAACCGGCCCAAAAGGAAATGCTGCAACCATTATTAAAAGCCGAACTAGACAAACCGCAAGCAGCAAATATTATCAAGAAATTAAAAGATTATCCTCCTGAAGACTACTTCAATGAATCTCATTCTTTTATTGGATCAGAGCTTGGATCAATAAGTCCAGAACTTAGTAATTACTATAAGGATTATTTTAATGATCGCAGCAAAAGCACCAGTGCGTACAACGCCTCACCCAGATAGTTAAATTTTATTCAACCGATTCTAATGAAATGTTTTTGGTTGTGGTACTATAAATGCATTCACAAATTAATTCCTTGGGTGGCGTGAAATTCGCCAATCGGACGTATAGCCGTCGACCATTGCCCTTTGGCAGTGGATGACCATGTGAGACTCATGGGCCGACCGTATAGTCGGGATTCGCTTTAACGGCGGATGTTGCTAACGCAACAGAAAGGGGAAATCGTTTTGAAGTATATTAAATATGGCTCCGGGGCTGTAATCATAGCAGCATTGTTATGGAGTCTGGACGGAGTCCTTAGGCGTAATTTATATAGCCTACCGCCATCTGTCGTGGTGTTTTGGGAGCACATTTTTGGGTTGGCACTAATCACTCCAATCATACTTTCATCTTTAAAAGCCTTTAAAAAACTGACCCGTAAACAATGGGTGGCAATCACAGGAGTTTCTTTCCTGTCTGGTGCGCTTGGAACGATTCTATATACCGCAGCTCTGGGGAAAATCCAGTATATTCCTTTCTCTGTTGTCGTTTTGTTGCAGCTGCTCAATCCAATCTTCGCAGTTATTACGGCTGGTCTATTACTCCACGAACCACTTACTAAAAAGTTCTTTGGCTTAGCAGCCGTAGCAATGGTGGGCGCTTATATTGTATCTTTCCCAGGATTTACGGTTAATTTTTCAACAGGTAATGGCACGCTTGTGGCGGCTTTGTTTGCGCTTGGCGCGGCTGCTTGCTGGGGCACATCTACGGCTTTTTCTAAATATGCCCTCAAAGACACATCATCGCTGCATATTACAGCGGCACGTTTTGGTATTACACCTATCTTCGCATTGATGTTTGTAGTTTTGTCTGGCAGTACTGGCTCGTTGACTGCACTTACGGGCACGCAGCTTAAATATATCGTAGCCATCACGTTTTCGGCCGGCTTGGTCGCAATGGCCATATATTATTTTGGGTTAAAACGAATTCCGGCTTCACGCTCTGAGATGCTAGAACTTGCCTGGCCGCTTTCAGCGGTTTTTGTCGGTTACGCATTTTTAGAACAAAGTTTAACACTTACCCAAATCGTGGGCGCGCTTATACTTGCAGGTGCTATATACCTGATTGCCCGCGATGCTCAAGAAGTGGCAACGTCAAAACTTTCAAAACCTTTGAATTCTTCTAAAGCTGTAGCTAAATGAGTCTTATTTGCTAGACTCTGGGGTCTTAGGAGGAGTTTTACCCTCTGGTAGTGTTTTTGGATGCATAGCGAGGGTTTTTTGGAGTATGTCCAGGACACTCTGGGCATGTTCACGGCTCATGCCTACCCTGGCAATAGCCAATGGGTGACCACCTAGCCCGGCAGTTTGCATGAAATTCATGACAAGTCCAAAATCGTTGACCATAACATGTACCATGTCTGTATAAACTATTCTTAGATCACCAGGCATGGCAACTACATTGTGCTGAGTATGCTTTTTATTGCCACTTGTGTCATGTTCTTCTGGCTGAGCATCTTGCCTATAGCCTGCTAGTTCCCATAATTTGTTGGCTACTTCATCTTTAGCTGCAAAGTGGTTTATAAGCAAAAATAAAATGTCTTCGCTGGGACGCTGAACTCCGTCTTCCATAGCACCGAGTGCCTCCGGCTCAATTTCCACCGCACCTGATACTTCAGCTAAGCTTTCCTGGCGCTTAACGCGAAGCTGTTTAAGCTGCTTGCCGAGAGGCTGGAATGGATAGTTTGTACTTCGTTTACTCATGTACTACACATGTTACGCCCCGATACGCCCTTAGACAAGTAAAAATTCTAGCCCATTAAGTGACCCAAGAATATTTATAAAAGAGACTACTATATAATGACGGTATGTACATCCAAGATAATGTTACATTACAGGCCTATAGCTCAATGCGCTTAGGGGGTACTGCTGCCTATTTAAGTGAGGTTAACGAGCACAGTGAAGTGCCAGAACTAGTAGCCTGGGCAAAGCAACGGCAGCTGCCAATTATAGTTGTTGGTGAGGGCACTAATATAGTTTGGCGCGACGAAGGCTTTCCGGGATTAGTTATTGTCAATCGACTATTACGTTTTGAAACCTATAATCCTGACGAAAATACATTGTATCTGACCGCCGGTAGCGGAGAAAATTGGGATAGCGTTGTTGAACGAAGCGTTGAGATGGGATTTAATGGCATAGCTGAGCTTTCGCTTATCCCTGGAACCACTGGCGCTACGCCAGTCCAAAATGTTGGCGCGTATGGAAGAGAGTTAAGTGATACGCTTGTAACCTTAGAAGCCTATGACATTAGTGAGGACAAGTTTATGACCATGCCGGCTTCTGATTGTGAGTTCGGCTATCGTACCAGTCGTTTCAAAACTAACGATAAGAGAAAGTTTTTAATTACTGCAATCACAATGTTACTGACCAAAAATAAGCCCAATCCGCCATATTATGATTCTGTGCAGGGATATTTTAACGACCATGGCATTTCCCAACCTACAGTTAGTGATATCCGCGCAGCAGTATTAGCAATTCGCATGGCAAAGTTGCCCGATCCAGCCGTGGTGGCTAATAACGGTTCGTTTTTTTCAAACCCCATCATAGACAATGACCGTTTTTTCTTGTTGTTAGGTGATTACCCTGAGATCAAATACTGGCACCTGGATAACAATCAGGTGAAAGTTTCTGCTGCCTGGCTGCTGGAACAAACAGGATTCAAAGACAATCATGACGAACAAACAGGTATGGGAACATGGCCAAAACAACCGCTCGTGTTAGTGAATGAACATGCTAAAAGAACAGCTGATCTCTTGGCATATAAGCAGAAAATTGTTGAAGCAGTTCAAGCAAAGTTTGATATAACCCTTGAGCAGGAGCCCGAACTACTACCTTAAAGGACTTTCGTAAAATAAAGTACTTGATGGATTAAAGTCTTTGCGTATGCATAATACTTAACACGTTAAGTATTATTTGAATCTGAGCGCTATGGATTAGCTTAAGATAGTTGCTATACTTAACGTGTTAAGTATTTCTAGGAAGAGGGTACTGTTTAGTAAACTCAGTGATTTCCATGTGTATCTTACCTAACAAGCTTTCATTAGTACGATTGCTCACTGCTTGGTCAATCCATTTAGCAATTTGCTCCATCTCTGCTTCTTTCATTCCACGCGTGGTTAATGCTGGAGTGCCCAGCCTTAGGCCAGATGGGTCAAATGGAGACCTTGGATCAAACGGTACCGTATTTTTATTTGCCGTAATGCCTGCCAGGCTCAACGCGTTCTCGGCTTCCTTGCCGCTGATATCTTTATTAGTCAGATCGATTAATATCAAGTGATTATCGGTCCCGCCGGTTACTAAATTATAGTCTTTTGATAATAGCCCCTCGGCAAGCTTCTTGGCGTTTTTGACGATCTGTTGACCATAAGTCTTAAACTCAGGCGTAGAAGCCTCCTTAAGTGCCACTGCAATAGCCGCAGTTTGGTGATTGTGTGGACCACCCTGCAAGCCCGGTATTATAGCCCGGTCTATTAGAGATGGTAGGTTTTCTTTTGTTCTTTCCGGCTTTTTGAGTGGATTAGAAAGATTACCATTACACATTATCAATGCACCGCGTGGACCACGCAGTGTTTTATGTGTAGTAGTCATAACTACATCAGCAATGCCTACCGGGGAGGGATGTGCCCCAGCTACAATCAAGCCGGATATATGTGAAATATCGGCTACCAGCCACGCCCCGCATAAATCAGCAATCGCACGCAAACGTTGCCAATCAAAAATCCTAGGATATGCTGTCGCTCCAACCATTAGTAATTTTGGCTTTTCGGCTTTGACCATTTTTTCCATTTCCGTGTAATCAAGGTAACCGTCTTTGCCAGTATGATACTGAACAGAATTGTAATAAACTCCTGAAAAGTTAACTTTTAGCCCATGTGTCATATGACCACCGTAGTATAAATGAAGTCCCATTACGGTATCTCCAGGATCAACTAGCGCAAAATATATGGCCTGGTTAGCTGGCGAGCCAGAATATCCCTGCACATTGACGTGATCTACGCCAAATAATGCTTTAGCTCGATCACGCGCTACGTTTTCTACCTTATCCACAAACTCACAACCGCCGTAATAGCGCATGCCCGGATAGCCTTCTGAATACTTATCAGTTAGGCGGGATCCTAATGCCGCTAGCACATCCGCCGATGTATGGTTTTCACTTGGGATCATTTCTAGCCCCTCGCTTTGGCGCCGTACTTCTGATGCTATCAATTCTTCAATTTCTGTATCGTTCATAATAAACTCCTAAAATACTTGTTAATAAAGTTCTGTAAACAAGTATTTCGCTAAATCATCCATGTATTCTATCCCATTTAAATAAATTGCGCCAAGTATTCCAAGGCCCGGCCTTGGAATATGTTGATTTGATTATTATACCCTGTGAGATATACTATTATGATAATGCAAACAACAAACGAGAAAATTGGCCATTTAATTTACCAGATAAGACAAGAGAGAGGCCTTACCCAAGCAGCCTTTGCCCGCAAGCTTGGTACAAGCCAGAGTGCCGTAAACCGAATCGAACATGGACACCAAAACCTTAGCCTTGAAACACTTGGCCGTATTAGCGATGTATTAAAAAAGCCGTTGATTAGCATAAGTGGTGGGGCGGTTAACCTTAAAGTAGAGGGCGGGCATGAGCTGAAAGGCACTATAGAAACAAAAACTTCTAAAAACGCCGCAGTGTGTTTATTAATGGCTTCCCTGCTCAATAAAGGCACAACTAAACTTAAGCACATGCCACGAATAGAAGAAGTAAACCGGTTAGTTGAGGTGCTCATTAGCATTGGCGTACATATTCGTTGGTTACCTGGAAATGATCTGGAGATAAAGCCACCAGCTACGCTCCAACTCGACAAAATGGATGGCAACGCCGCCCGTAAAACTCGCAGCGTACTAATGTTGCTAGGCCCACTTATGCATCTTTTCAAGGAGTTCAAGATTCCTTATGCGGGTGGCTGCAAGCTTGGTAGCCGAACCGTCCAGCCTCACTTGTTCGCGCTAGAGGAGCTGGGCGTAGATATTGTAGCCAAAAGTGGATTCTATGACGTAAAAGTCAATAAACACGCCGCCCCGCAAATTGTTTTATATGAATCCGGTGATACTACGACAGAAAACGTGCTCATGGCAGTCAGCAAATTCGAGGAAGAAATTGTTATCAAAATGGCCAGCGCCAATTACATGGTGCAAGACCTTTGCTATTTCCTTAAAAAGCTTGGTGTAAAGATCGAAGGTATAGGCACAAGCACGCTGCGGGTTCGCGGGGTGAAAGAGATTAAGAAAAATGTTACTTATAGTCCAAGTGAAGACCCTATTGAAGCCATGACATTTATCGCTGCGGCGGTAACCACAAACTCCAAGATAACTATCACCCGCGCACCAATTGAATTCCTTGAGCTAGAGCTGTTGAAACTTAAAAAGATGGGGCTCACAACTGATGTAACCCCTTACTATAAGGCGGAGAATGGCTATACCAATTTGTCGGACATAACGGTTCATAAACATGACGGCAAGCTCACCGCCCTTGAAGAAAAAATATATGCCCGCCCATATCCTGGCTTAAACATTGATAATTTGCCGCTATTTGTAGTCATTGCTGCTGCTTGCAAGGGCCGTACGCTAATACATGACTGGGTTTATGAAGAACGGGCGCTTTACTACACGGAGCTGCGCAAACTCAACGCAAACGTAACTTTGGCCGATCCGCACCGCGCTTACATTGACGGCCCAACTAAATTTAGCGCGGCTGATATTGTCTGCCCGCCTGCTCTGCGCCCGGCCATTTTGCTGCTACTAGGAATGCTGGCGGCACCTGGCGTGTCAACCCTTAGAAATGTCTATTCAATCAATCGCGGCTACGAAGATTTTGCCGAACGCCTCAACAGCCTTGGCGCCCAAATCAGTGTTATGCACGAGCTGTAAACCATGAGACAAACCTGCCTACCGGCAGGCAGGCCTACGGTTTTTCTCATCGCGCCGGGGTTCGGGAAACCCGAACTCTCGGGCTGCTTTTTTCCCTTTTAGCTGCATCCTATTACTAATCTCTATCGCTGTGGCAGGTGTGGTATAATCGCCCCTGTTAAGTTAAGCGGGTATACCCGTGAAAGCTTAAGCGCACTCCTTCGACAAGCTCAGATAATAAGCGGGATTCGTATATCGGCTAATATAGTAGTTTTCCAAACTACGGAGACCAGTTCGACTCTGGTATCCCGCACCAAGCCCCGGTAGCTCAGCTGGACAGAGCAGAGGACTTCTAAGCCTAAGGTCACAGGTTCGAATCCTGTCCGGGGTACCACGTACAATCAATAGATAAACACTCACTTATGAAGCGTACTAACTCTGCGGGCGGAATTGTCATTAGTTCTTTGGGTAAAATTTTAGTCGTTACTAATGAGATTGGATCCATAACTTTTCCAAAGGGATCCCAGAAAGCTGGCGAACAACCTATTGATACAGCACGACGAGAAATAACTGAAGAGAGCGGTCTTACTGAATTTGAAATACACAAGGAGCTCGGCGTCCTGATTCGACCTGGTTACACCGCCGAGAATTCTCATACTCCATCTGTCACTAAACACATTCATATGTTTTTGTGTACTACTAGGCAAGAAAAGTTAAGCCCAGTAGCGGACGATGTTCTATCTGCCGAATGGGTAAATCTCTCTGAGGTCCCGGACATTTTGAGCCGGAAAGAAGAGACAGAGTTTTTTGTGCTCCATTTAAAAGAAATAGAGCTCTTGATTTAGCTCTGCTTTTAATCATTGCAAAGAGCTCTGGTAAAAAAGATTTGGAACACGTATAATCACCCCTGTTCTAAGGCGGACGTAGCTTCCGCTGTTGCAAAGCTTTGGCCGATAGACAGTTGGTCAAAACGAAGCGAAATAATTTGGTGTCCGTAGTTCAATGGTAGAACGTCACCTTGTGGAGGTGATCACGAGGGTTCGATTCCCTTCGGACACCCCAAGTTTTATAGTAAAAAGCGGATATGCTATCCCAGTCGTTCGACCTACTAGATATATGACCAAAGGCATTATTAAATGCCTTTTAATTTAATGTGGTACGATGACCTTATGGACTTGTATAAATATCTTGATGAAATATTTATGTTTTTGGGAATTACACTTTTGGCTGTATTCATTTATGGAATATGCTCCATCTGGAAACCGCGAGAAAAATTAAGCCATCAAAGTACCTCTCGTAAGTTTTTATTTACTGCTGGGCTGTTGATAGTAGGTTTGGTTGGTATGATTAGATTTATTGCCATGTTTTTTGCAATCTGCTTCAAGCAATGCTATTAGTTAGTAGCAAAAAGTATTCGATAAAGCCTTGAATTAATTCTCACTTCGATCAAAGTGGTTTATAGTAGATTTCAGAAAGTGAGGAACTATGAATCCAGGTACAATATCTGACAAGTTGGTAAAAAAGGTGGTGATTGGGGTTGCATTATTAATTCTTTTGATCTGGCTGTTTTTTGCGTCTACGGCTACGATTGGGACGGGTAAAATTGCTGTCATGACACGGTTTGGAAAAGTGACCGGGCAGGAATTAGGAGAGGGCTTTCACTTTAAAAATCCAGTAGACAAGGCTAATGGCTATGACATTAAAGTCTTAAAGGAAGAAACTCAAGCCGCAGCTGCTTCAAAAGATCTTCAAGATGTCAGGTCCACCTTGGTTATTAACTATCGGCTTGAGGCTGGAAAGGTAAGCGAGATTCACAGAACTGTAGGCGTGTTCTACAAAGAAAAGTTGATTGACCCAGCAGTTCAGGAAGTATTTAAAGGCGCTACGGCAAAGTTTGATGCTACGCAGCTAATCACTGACCGTCCAGCTGTTAAAGCCGACGCATTTAATGAGCTGGTGAAACGGCTGGAACGCTATGGGATTGTGGTACAGGATCTTTCTATTACCGACTTTAGTTTCAGCCCCGAATTTACAAACGCTATTGAAGCCAAGCAAGTGGCGGCGCAGGAAGCAGAGCGGGCTAACTTTAATCTTGAGAGGGCTAATCTGGATGCACAGGCACAGAATGCCCAAAAGACAAGCTTAAGCCCCGAACTACTCCAGAAATATGCTATCGACAAGTGGGACGGCAAGATGCCTCAGTATCTGGGTGGAAGCAGCGTATTTAATATTCCACTGACGAGATAGACAAAATATAAATGCTTAAAAAGGCATCTGTAGTATTCCAGTGCTGCAGCGGAGTTATTGGAGTAATTGTTCTATGGGCAGGAATAACAACTGCTATGCGACGCGCCGGTCTGGGGTTGGTTGATTCACGTCCAATTAGCTACCTTGGTGTTGATCCTTTGACCTCACAACTATTTAGTTTTTCGTTGCTACTAAGCGCATTTTTGTTTATACACTTTGCTTTTTATGTGAGACATACCTACAAACTTAAAAACAGATTTCTGCTGTATTTTCTCATCGGGCAAGCTGGGCAAATAATTGCCGCCGTTACGCCTTTTGGCAAAGCCAGCAACTATAAGCTAGTACACACCATCGCCGCCTTTACCCTAGCTTTTTCTCTCCCACTACTTATCAACGCGTTTGCTTACGCTCAAAAAAACAGTTCCCATTTTGTTTTGTATAAAAGGCTACTTAGGTTGGAGCAACTAACATTTATTGTCGGCATAGGCTTGTTTACTTTTACAGAGGGCGTTGCGCCATTAGGAGAAGCTTTGCCAGCCATTGGGTTTCATGTGTGGATTATTGCCATTACAATTGTTTCATTAAAGACTAAACCATTCGCTAATGAGTAACGTAAATTTCGGAGCAAGCTTATCCGCCTGCAGATTAATTGGCAATCCTGAAAACGGGTGATTTTGCGTAAATCCAGTAGATTTCTTCGGAAATAAGAACCCAGATGAAAAAACGATGATTTTTGTTCCAAAAGTTTCAACAAATTTTTTAGCGTATCTGGATACGGTCAAAAATTTTTGGAAGTTTTGGGGCAAAAAGGGCGTTTTTTGGCTGGAGAGTTATTTCCGAAGAAGTCTAGTATACTGTTTGCATAAAACGAGGTTAACCCATTGAAAAAAATCATAAATTTTTTTAAACACTACAGGCAGTTCGGTTTTGTATTAATAAGCATAGTTGCTGGCTTGATACTTGATTTAACCGGGCATGATACAGCTGCGCACTGGGTGCTTGGCCTTAGTGCAACCATCAACGTAATACCTTTGCTTTGGGGCATGATAGAAGACTTGCGTAGCGGTAAATACGGTGTCGATATCCTGGCGGCTACGGCTATTATTACATCTGTTATTTTAGGCGAGTATTGGGCTGGCATGGTCATTGTGCTTATGCTGACTGGTGGTGAGGCACTGGAAGATTACGCGGAGCACCGCGCCAAAAAAGAACTGAGTAGCTTACTTGCCCGCAAACCAAAAAAAGCCCATTTGCTTAAGGGTACCAAGATAATTGAAGTCAAAGTTAGTGAAATAACAGTTGGTGACAAAGTAGTCGTAAAACCTGGCGAAGTAGTAGCAGTTGATGGTGAAATTATAGATGGCGTATCATCTTTTGACGAATCAGATCTCACCGGCGAGAGCTTACCAATTACTAAGCAAGTCGGTGATCAGGTATTAAGTGGGACGGTAAACATGGAAAGTGCCGTTACTGTAAGAGCCTTGCACTCAGCTGCCGACAGCCAGTACGAGCAAATTATCAAGCTTATTAAAACAGCCGCTTCATCACAAGCGCCATTTATAAGGTTAGCGGACCGTTATAGCATCCCTTTTACCATTCTTGCTTATTTGATTGCCGGATCTGTTTGGGCAGTAACTGGTGACGCTATCAGGTTTTTGGAAGTTATTGTCGTAGCCACGCCATGCCCGTTGTTGCTTGGCGCACCAATCGCGTTAATTAGTGGCATGAGCAGAGCCGCAAAACACGGTATCATAGTCAAAACAGGTGGCGCGCTGGAACGTCTAGCGCTTGTACAAACCGTAGCATTTGATAAAACCGGCACCCTTACCAAAGGTAGTCCTTCCGTTGATGTCATTCAATCCTACAATGGATTTAGCAAACAGGATGTTCTGGTTTACGCCGCGGAGCTGGAGCAAAGCTCTAATCATATTCTAGGACAGGCAATTGTAGAAGAAGCCAAAAAGCATAAATCCAAACTAAACGGAGCTAAGCATGTTAATGAAACTTCTGGACAGGGACTGAGCGGACGCATTCAAGGCAAGACTGTTCTAGTTGGCAGATTATCTTATTTACAAGAGTCCCAAGTTAAAATACCCGCTTCCGTTAAGCAAGAGTCATCTAATCAAACTGCTTCTTATATATCCGTAAATGGGCAGCTGGCAGGAGTTATCACCTTTGTAGACGAAATTCGCCCAGAGAGCAAAGACATGCTCAAGCAGCTAAAAGGCCTGGGCATTCGACATACTCTGATGGTAACCGGAGATAATCTGGCTGCTGCTAATAAAGTCGCTAAACAACTCGGCATAGAAAAAGTCATAGCCGATTGTCTGCCCGGCGACAAAATCAGAGCACTGGAAAGCGCTATGAACAGGCCAGTCGCATTTATTGGGGACGGCGTTAATGATGCGCCTGTTTTGACTGCGGCTGACGTTGGAATTGCATTGGGAGCACGCGGATCAACCGCGGCTAGTGAATCTGCTGACATAGTGATTATGCAGGACGATATTAGCAAAGTAGCCACCGGCGCAGTAATTGCTAAGCGTACGTTCTTTATAGCTAAACAGAGTATATTGGGAGGCATTATTATGAGCTTGGGATTGATGGTAGTGTTTTCTACGGGACGCTTTAAGCCAATTCATGGTGCCGCTATTCAAGAACTCGTAGATGTAGTTGTTATATTCAACGCTCTTAGAGCTCACGGTAGCTTCCGTAAACGTAAAATTAGAGCCCTAAAATCGTAAATATTCCCAGTACTAATAACGGGACGCTTAAATTGTCGCTTCCATACGGTGATGTGTTTTCTGCCAAAGCAGTCACTATGGGGAAAACCAGTAAACTCAATAAATATGAATTGGTCGTAAAAGCCAGCTCACTAAATATGGCCAGTGAAGCAATTATAGTTATTGATGTTAAGGCAAAAGCCGCCGTGCCCGCCACAGTTTTGCGTTGGCCAAATACAAAATAAGCTTTTGACTTTACACGCTGGCCAACAATTGTAGCCATTCCATCAGCCAGCCCCAGGTGCAGCACAGCAGCTAAAAATATTTCTGGTCCCGGTTTTATTAGCGCCAAAGCTATGACTGCCAGACCAAAAAATACTTCCCCCCATGATTTTCTTTTAACATTTCTTAAAGCCTGCAAAATGCCCCACTGGCGTGCCAGTATCACGACAGCAATGAAAATTGCTTCAGCAGCAATAATAAATCCATAGCTTGTAAAAAATGGCCACGTCGCCACCGTTAGCGCATGGGCAATATGGATAATCTTTCTGGTAGTCTCGTTATTGATCTTTTTTTGCCTGCGTAAATATTCAGCCGCTAAGACTAGCAGCCCGCCACAAAGAGCGCTTAACAATAATCCCGAATTCATATGCAAGTATTGTATCAAATGGTTGTTAGATAAGTCTTTAATTTCTCTCTCTGGCCAACAGAGGTATAATATAGTTGTGGCTACTGCAAAAACACCAACCATCACAGCTAGAAGACGTTTTATCGTTAAGTTGTTGACGCGTGCCGGCAGACACAAGATGAAAGGCGACGAGACAGCCATGATGACAGAGGTGGCCGATGGTTTTATGCGCCTAGGCGGCGTCTACGTAAAGTTTCTGCAAGGAGTTTTGCTTCAACTGCCTGCTATGCGGCAGTGGAAAAATGATAAACGCTTTGACGTCTATGAAGACGTGGAACCAGAGCCATTAGATGTCAAAAGACTGCTGCTAGGTACCTTTCCTAAAGATATAGTATCTAAGATTCACAGCATTAACCCGACGCCTTTCGCAGCTGGTAGCTTTGGGCAAGTTTACCTGGCAAAGCTCATAGGGGGCGAACAAGTTGTAATCAAAGTACTGCGTCCGGAAGCCCGCGGCGCACTTCAAAAAGACTTGAAACTGCTTAAATTTGTCGCCCGTCTATTGGGTAGCAGCATGAGTAGCTTCAACCTCAACCTCAAAGCCTTAACAAGCGAGTTTGTGGCATCGACCATGAATGAGGTAGACTATAAAGCCGAGGTAAAATTTGCCTTAGAGTTCTATGAAATCCACAAAAACAGCCCCACAATAGTTGTACCCAAAACCTACACTGAGCTATGTTCTCCAAATATTATCACCCAGGAGTACATTGGCGGCGTTTCAATAGCTCAGATACTCCGCAATCCAAATATAGAAAAAACGGCAGAAGCCTATGCGGCAATCGTACGTGAAACTACCGGCTCAGATTTGCATAAACAACTTTCGGATCTGGGCACTGAACTTTATGTCAGTACCCTGCTGGGCCGGCCACTGCACGGCGATCCTCACCCGGGAAATATTAGATTGTTGCCTGATAATAAAGTGGGGCTATTGGATTATGGAATCCGGGCGCGTCCCTCCGTGTCATCGCGTGCTTACTACCTGATGGTCAAAGAATGGTGGCGGGTGGAGTACGCCGAGGAGCCAGACCCGGGAGCTGTGTTTGTGTCATACATCCGCTTTTACTCTGAGCGGTTATACGAAAGCATGCGAGTTATATCTGAATACGCCAGCAAACGGCTTGGAAAACCAATAAAACTAGACGACTATATTGCTCAGCTTGGAAATAATTACTTTCGCCAAAAGGTCAGTGACCAGGAACTTAAAAAAAGCATCAGTGATATGCGCGAGGGCAAAGGCGCCGGAAGTAACTCTGTAGTCAGGGTAATTAACGCCGATAACCGCTTTGGCATAGTCGCCAAGATCAAAGACGGCCCCCTGCTCCGCTCACTCGTAACATACAACAGCTTAATAACTGTCCTAGGATACCGCTCAATTGTACCTGAAGTTTATGAGCGGGTTATAGCCTATGCCCGTACAAATATGCCGGAGCTGGAATACGAGCCAGAGACCACCCTTGCCCTAAGTGAAGCCATAGAAACCCTATATGAATGGCTAGAACGCATAGGTAATAACGATTACGAACTGTACCGCCAAATAACCACCCACATAAACGGCCTCACCGGCACCGTCAAACTTGACTCCAAATAACAACTCACAACTCCCTATGAGCTGATCACAGAGTATAATAATTATATGAAGAAGAAGCATCTTCTTATGCTGTTAAGTCTTTTATTATTTGGTGGTTTATCATTTTACCTGATGTACCTAGGAGACATGGACTGCCCAACCGTGTATCAACAATGCGCATCCGACGAAGCACCCTCTAATTATTCTGTGGTGGGCTCTTTACTTATTTTGGTGGTATTGGTCATTACAACTATCGAAATATGTATTTTGCTATATAAATTTTATGGTGTTATCCGTTCTGGGCAACTCCGTATAAAAAGCCCGGTCAAATAGACCGGGCACTTTACATGGTCGGGGTGAAAGGACTCGCCACATCTGCATTTCTTCGGCTAAAGCCTCCAGAAATGGCCAAGCAAGGAAAACTTAAACAGCCATCAGGCTATTTAAGCCTACCGGTTCGAATTCTTTCAGCCATGCCAAATAAAAAGCCCATCACTTAGATGGACGTTTTATTTGGTCGGGGTGAAAGGATTCGAACCTTCGACCTGACGGTCCCAAACCGCCCGCGCTACCAGACTGCGCCACACCCCGTGACATTTGCCTATTCTAGCAGATCAATACCCCTGTTACTAGTTAATAATATCCCGTGTTGTAAAACCGTAATCCTAGCAAGCTCATTTAGAAGCATCGAATCTAACTTCAGGTAGGTAGCTTTATCGGCAAAGCGAACTTTACAAGTTCCTAAGCTTTTGCCAATCTTTTTCCCCACAGGTCTCACAATTGTCTTGTTGAATCTAGTCTTAGGTATTTGCGTTATGCGTGACCAGTATTTTTCTAATTTATCTTGATCATCTCCCTCGTGAATCTGTAATTGTAGCATTAACTTATTTTCAGGAATCTTAAGAATGAGCCTTAAAAAAAGCAAAAATACTTTAATGATCTGAGGGTTTGTGTTGGTAACTTCGACTGGATAGGAGCGAGCGTTCCTCCACCTTATGTCTCTGCGGGATTTTGTACCTTCTGACCACCAAATACTAATTCCAATTGTGCGAAGCGTATCCAAATGCATATACAGTATTGTAGCACGGTATATACCATGTGTTACATGGTTAACTGTAGTTATTTATGATATAATTGCTATATGAAGTACGCCTCTATGTTCGCAACTATACTGCTTGTCTGGATTGCAGTCATATTGATGGCACTCACACGGCGTAATAGCCACGAAATTTTTCAGCTCTATCTTGCGGTCATAGTTTGTACCCTTGCTCTCTTTTTAATTGGTTTTGCCAAGAAATAAAAAGAGACATGAGTGATGGTGAGTTATGAGATCTGAGATAGGAAACGAATACATTACTAAGCATTGCAATTCTAATATTTTTGGCTTTTTCTCATCACTCATCACTCATCACTCATCAATAGCCTTTAGGCTGGAGCTTCAGCATGTCTAAGCAGATAGCCGCTATTAAGCGCAACCGCACCGCTCGTATAGCAAAATTGCTAACCCGTTCACTGTATCTGCATCGTCGTGGTAAAAAAGCCGAAGTCTACACCTTAGTTTGTGATGAATTTGTGCGTTTTGGAGGTGTTTATGTCAAATTCCTGCAAGGAGTTTTGCTCAGAAGCCAGGCTCTGAAGCACTGGAGCAGCCCAGATAAGCTAAATATTTTTGAAAATTTGCACAGCGAGCCATTGGATATTGTAAAAATTCTCCAAACAGAGATCCCCGCGGATAAATTAACCCAAATCGCCAACATACAACCTCAACCTTTTGCTGCCGGCAGTTTTGGCCAAGTTTACTACGGACAGCTTGCCACCGGCCAGCAGATTATTATTAAAGTGCTCCGCCCAATGGTTCGAGATCTATTACGTTACGACCTAAGGCTGCTTAGTATGTTTTCTAAGAAGTTTTTGCGTAAAATGCATAAAGGCAATGTAGACATGAACCTAAATGAAGCCGTCAAAGAATTTCAAATTTCTACGCTCAGGGAGACCGATTATATCGCAGAGGCTGAATTTGCAGCCGAGCTACACGCCGCCTATAAAAATCACTCCACATTTATAATTCCAGAGACATTTACAGAACTGTGTACCAAGAATATTATCGTACAGGAATACGTAGACGGTATATCAGTCGCGTCAATAGTCAAACTGCACGAGCAGGGCGTTGATCCTAAGGAATACGTTGCCGAACAATTAGGATCTGACCTTGATACTCAGCTGATTACGCTTGGTTATGAGTCACTTATGGGGGCTTTTGATTTACGGCGTATACAGGGGGATCCACACCCCGGAAATATTAGGCTCATGAAAGATAATAAAGTTGGGATCATAGACTTTGGCATAAGTGCTGCGTCACCTGTCAATAAAGCGGCGTTTTTTGGTTTACTTCAGGAATGGCATCGACTTTTTGGTGATGGACGTAATATTAGCAACTTGTTCGAGCAGTTTATGCGGTTTTTTGTAAGTGACCTTTACCGCGCTCTGAAACGCCTTAGCAGTTTTTCGCCGTCAACAACTGCGGAGGGAAATAACTTTACCGGTGAGGTAGGAAAGGTTGCCCAAGAAACATTTAGCCAACTAACTGGCGTAAGGGATATTGATCCTTTACTGGCCGATGGACGCGTACTGCAACTCGTCAACCAGATGGTCAATAAAGATAATCGGTTTGGATTAGTGATTAAACTTGAATCCAGTGAAATTTTGCGGGCAGCAACAACCTACATAACTCTCGTGGAATCACTCGGACGGCGCGGAGTTGTATTGCCTAAGGTGTTTGAACAAGTGGTGAATAATGTTAGTGCCAAATACCCGGAGCTTCAGCACACTCAAGATGACGGCATGAGTGTGTCACATGCTTTGCAGACAGTCAGCAATTGGCTGGAGCGCGTCGCGGAACGTGACCCTGCCCTATTTATGCAACTTACCAGACGTATTAAACTAAGGAAAGCCCGTCCTCAACCGGCAGCAGAAAGCCCAGGGAACGGCGCGATTATTGAGGATATAAAAGTAGAGGAAGAGGTTAAAGCATGAAAGAATTTATACTATTTATTAAGTACCCCTATACAGCCGGCGTAATAGCGACGATTTGGCTCGGAAGCGCCATATTAATGGCTCTAAGCGAAGGCCTACCAGGCATAAAAATTGTAATCATTGATATGTTTGTGACCGTTATCATTGCCTCAATAGGATTCTCTGGCAAGAAAGAGATATAAAGTACGTCTTCTATAGGTGTTTAATCTTGTTTATTTGTTCAATTTTGCTGGCAAGATTGGTTTGCGAATTAACTTCTACTATAACTGCGTTGAACTGGAGCGGGCCATTAAATTCCAGTTCGTTTTTGCTTTTTTTGCTATCTTTCCATCGTGAAATTATTATGTCCAGCTTTACGCCCAGGCTGCTGTGCAGGCTTCCGCACATGCCCACATCCGTAATATGAGCAGTCCCTTTTGGCAGAACCATGGCGTCGGCCGTGGGAACATGCCAGTGATCGCCTAGTACTGCCGTGACACGTCCGTCCAGATAGTAACCAATCACTCTTTTTTCGCTGCTGTAATCACCATGGAAATTTACAATTGTAGCGACACGGTCAATTAGCTTATTTTCTTCTAAAATTTGATCAACTACATGGAGCGGATTATCCATAAGGTTGGCTGAGTCTTTGCCTACGATTTGACCAAGCAAACTAATAACTAACACCGGGCCTTGTTTTGTTTGAATATATTTCCAGCCTTTCCCTGGCGTTCCTATGGGGTAATTCGCAGGGCGAATTACTGGCTGCTGAGGATCGCTTAAATAGTCATGTATTTCACTGCGGTGTCCAGACCAATTGCCTCCTGTACAAAAATCTATGCCTATGTTTCTAAGCCTTACGAAGTCCGCCTTAGATAGCCCTTTGCCTTCGGTAACATTCTCTGCCTGCGCAATAACCAGATCTATATTGTGTTTGGCTTTAAGGTCCGGTAAAACCTGTTGCACTACTTTGACACCAGGTTCACCCATTATGTCACCTATGTAAAGGATATTCATGGTTACTTTAGTTTGTTGTCGTTAGCAACTTTAGCGCCTAAGCCAAAAATTACACCCAACAAACCGATAATAATTCCGGCTATCACCTGGAAAAATAAGAATACAATAATCCCGATAACCACCAAAACTAATGCCGATAGTAAAAAAAATTCTGGAAATCTTAAGCGGTTAGGGTCTTCGTTTTTTGGCTCCATAATTTTATTGAAGTGTGTACTGCCAACCTGGCTGCCAGGTGAAAGTTTCTGCTAAAGACTGTTCCAGTGGTTTATTATTGATTAGAAAATCTAAGCCGTAATGAGTCCCACGATGCCCAATTATTAGCACGCGCTTGCCATCCCAGCGCTTTTTTAAATCAGCAAGGAAGCTAGCTACACGATCCACAACCTGGTTGTAGCTTTCACCGTCTATAAAAGGCTCACTAATATGTTGAGATCTTAATCCATTCACTTCTTGTTTAGAGGCTTGTGTGTACTGCCCGTAATCACATTCGCGTAGCCGCCAATCAGAAAATATCAGCCTTGGATTAAAATCAAAAGCTATAGTGGCTGTTTGGTAGGCCCGCTTCAAGTCCGAGCAAAAGATCGCGTCAAACGGGTTGTCTGCATATCGTCTGCCCATTTCTTTGGCTTGTTCGGCGCCGGCTGGTGATAAACGATCGTCAAACCAGCCAGAAGCAACATTATTCTCGTTGTCAAAAGTCGTACTGTGGGGTTCAAATACAATTGTTATCATATGCTTCTATTCTAGACTATTTGGCGAATTCTATGGCTCTGGTTTCGCGGATAACATTAACCTTAATGGTTCCTGGGTACTGCATGGTTGACTCGATTTTGTTGGCTATATCGCGAGCCAGCTTAATGGCGCTCAGATCATCAATCTGACCAGGGCGGACAAATACACGGACTTCACGGCCAGCGCTAATTGCATAGGATTTTTCTATACCGTCAAAGCTGTTGGCAATATTTTCCAGATCTTTCATGCGCTCAGCAAAGTTTTCGGCACTAATATTGCGTGCACCAGGACGTGAAGCGCTTATAGCGTCTACGACGCGGACAATCAGTGCTTCCGTGCTGGTAGCCTCCACGTCATCATGATGTTGTTCGGCAGCCAAAGCAACTTCTTCAGGCGCACCGTATTTGCGCAGCACTTCGCCACTGATGTGGTGGTGTTTACCCTCCACTTTATGAGTAAGTGCTTTGCCAAGATCATGTACTAGGGCGGCATATTTAGTAGTTTTGACATTGGCACCAACTTCTTCGGCAATGATACCGGCAATATGGGCCATTTCGGTGCTATGTTTTAGTACATTTTGGCCGTAGCTGGTGCGGTACTTAAGCTCACCAAGCAATTGTAAAACTTCTTTAGGAATTCCGATAACCCCGACTTCACGGGCAGCGTCTTCACCGGCATGTACTACTTCTTTCTGAACATTCTTTTGAGCCTTTTCAACAATTTCTTCAATTCTGCCAGGATGTACCCGTCCGTCTTTAAGCAGCATCTCTAAAGCCTGTCTGGCAACTTCACGTCTGACGGGGTCAAAGCTACTAAGTACAATATACCCTGGTGTGTCATCAACCATAATGTCTACGCCAGTCGCACGCTGCAAGGCCTGAATATTGCGGCCTTCTTTGCCGATAATCCGGCCTTTCATTTCCTCGTCTTCCAGTTTGACAGAAGTAATAGTACGTTCAGCCGTAACTTCACTTGCCATGCGCTCCATAGCACCCACGATAACCGCTCCGGCTTTTTCTTCGGCTAATTCTTTTGCTTCATTTTGTAATTTATTAACTAGTCCTTTTAAGTCATCGCGGATGTCTTTTTCCGTCATCTGCATGAGTTTTTCGGCGGCATCGGACTTGCTAAGCTTGGCGATCTTTTCCAGCTTTTCCTGTTGCCGGCCACGAATATCTCGGATTTCGTTTTTAAGCGCTTCTACCTCATCCTCGCCTTTGCGAAGATGCTCAGTGCGTTTGTCAATATCATCCAGTTTTTTATCTAACGATTCTTCTCTGGACAACAACCGCTGTTCAATATCTTTAGTTTCTTTGCGGCGGGTTTGTTCATCTTTACGCGATTCTTCGGCGGCACGCAAAGCTTCTTCGCGGGCTTCATCTATAAGCTTACCGGCCTCTTTTTTGGCTTTGGCTAGTTCTTTTTTGGCATCTTCCTCGGCACTCCCCAGTTTTTTCTTAGCTACGGCCGTGTTCGCGCCAAAACCAAGAGCAATACCAGCAAGTGCCAGCACAATGGTCAATGGATCCATGTCACTTCCTTCCTATCGTTGCAGACCAACCCTGCCAGCATTCACTATCACTTCATTAGCTCACAGGATTAATCTGAAAATCGAACTTGTTTAAATAATACGGACTGCTCTGTAATAGCGGTAATCCTGCTATAAATATACGCCAAATAAACTTTTATGACAATAATTAGTACTCCTGTTGCTAATCCTGAACGCTATATGCGACTGTGCGCTGAGCGTACTGGTTTGTAGCAGCATTAAACTTACCACTGCAAGTAATAAGGTTGAGCCCTGGCTTTCCGGCTACACTAGAAGTCAGAACTTTTGACATGTCGACTTTGTCTTCGTCAATTGTTTCAAGCTCGACTACCGTGTAGCTAAATATTTCTCCGTCACCTCGTTCTAACTTAATTTTATCGCCGGCCTGCAGAGTTTTCAATCCATAGAACACTCCGCGCTTAGTTGGCCCGGATACATGCCCATCCAAAACAACCGTGCCGTTTTCTCCGGGTTTAGCGCCACCCTCATACCATCCCGCGTCAAAAATACTGGCTGGAGCTTTCATGGTGTTATTAGGCCCTATTCCGACACGTCGAACTCGAGCACTGAGGCCAATTTTTTCAATTGTTAATAGTCTTGGCAAATCTTTAGCAACGCTGTAAGCACCGACGTTAGCGGGTGGATCATCCTCTGACGGGACTGCATCTGTCACGCCATCTTCACTATTTTCAGCCTGACTACTCAGCTGTTTGACTTGGGCTTTAACAGTCTGGTCAGTTCTTATGCTGCTAACAAAAATTAAAATACCACCTATAAAAAGCATTACTGCCATGGAAGTCAAAACTTTGGGCATATGAGAACGCCATCTAGACTTTTTATGGGATACTTTTGCGGGCAGCAGCTGTCGATTCAGGACGCTGGTACGCGACTGTCTTGGTAATCTTGGATACGATAGCACAGGCGCTGTTACGGTCTGTGTAACTTTTGCCGGTCCAATGGTTTGTTGCGAAGCAATAGGTTGGCGAGCATATGTGGCTGTACTTGCTTTTGCAGTTTGAACTGGAGTGCTGGTATGCCTAACAGCATCCCGGGGGATTCTTAGGCGTCCCCGAAATGCTGGATTGTCCAGGCTTATACGCGACTTTCTTTCCATATACTGCTTTTTGTTTTTAGTTTTGTTATTTACGTACTGTTACTTTGGCGTACTTGCGGGCAATGAGTAAGATACATCCTGCCATTGAGGTTGATGCTATCAGCGCAGCTATTGGATTGCTAGTAAGCAATTGGAACCCAGTATCTGGTACCGCCGGAACTGACTGGACGGTCAGAACAACATCATTGCCTGTTCCCCCAACATAACTAACTTTCAGAACATAGCCACTGACCGTAAAGGTTGCACCCTCAGCCAGCCCATTAAACGTACCCGTCACTGCATCTGTACCATCGTTTTCAATGATCATGTAGCTCTGGTTAGCCACTGGTTTGAAGTTATTGACTAGGAGCGTGCTGAGTGTTCCATTGCCAAGCGTTACCGTACCGGTTACTTTGGTCTGGTCATACTCTGTACAAACAGTTGTACCGCCAACCTCAAACTCGTAGCTTGAACCGTTTTGGAAAACCAGATTACCAGTGTTTAGACATCCGGGGCTTAATCCCGGCGCTAGCTTACCGTATAGTGTGACTACCCCCACTGTACCTGTACCCTTCAACGTACCACCCGCGCCCACAAATACGTTGCTATATGTTCCTGTCACAATAGCAGTTTCATTGTTTGCTACCGTAATAGCTGTTGACGGACTACTGTCCTTATATTCAGTTGTCTTTGGTTCCGGAGTAAGTACTGAATTATCAGGTAAGGTGATTGTACCGCTGGAGCTTGAGGCTAATTTTACAAACTCCTTACCGGTTACAGTGCCGGTAAATTTAAGATTTGCGCTGATTAAGTTAAACGTTGTATCCGCTGTAAGTGTGACATTGCTGCTTATGGTTATTGTTTTTACTGCCGTTTGCACGCAATCATTTGTACGCAGTTGCGAAACAAATACTTCTGAGCCTTTTAAGGTAATTGGCTTTGCAAAGGTCATATCTTGACCATTATCTAATATAAAGTTAAGATCACCTGTACTCTCTTTGGTTATAGCACTTGCAGAACGGGCAATATCATTTGATTGTTTTGTTATTGTCAAGATGCCGTTGTTTTGAATTGTAAGAGATCCGCTAAAACCTGAGCTATCGCCAGCAAATGGAGATGGTAAAGCAGTTGGTGGACAGCCACCACCGGCACCATCAGGCGCATTCTCCAGGATCAAATTACCACTCCCCGTTACGCTGCCGCCAAAGTATGCACCACTTGTCGTTACGTTATTTGCACCAATGCTCAGTGAGCTTGTTGAACTCACCGCAAAAATGGTGATGGCACTTGTGGCGGTCAAAGCAACTTCAAGACGCAACGACTGGTAGGGATCAGTCCCGCCATTACCAGAAATATTTCCTGATACGGACAAGGCATTACCAGTTATTGTGTAATAATCGTAATCACCCATTGGATAAGTTCCGGTTACTTGTATACCAGCAAATGGGACACTAATGTCATTATTTAGATCTCTGTCGTCACCATCTGTCGCATCCGAGTCAACACTAGTAGGAAATACAATGACGTCACCACTGCTGGGCACTACATCACCAGACCAGTTTGCGGCAGTACTAAAGCTATTGTCTACTCCTTCGCCATCCCAGGTTACCGTTGCGGCCAAAGCTTTTGGTACTGAAATTATCAACAGTGACGATAAACTCAGAAATAGTGTTGAGCAAAAAGAACCTATGCGTTTGATTTTCATTTTTATTTCCTTTTTTTACTTATTTTTTGTTGTAAATTTATATGACAAAACTAACTATATATGCCCCTTATGGTTTGTCAAGTACTTAATAAACTATATGTTGACTATTCCACAACTATTTACGGGGTTTTATGCAAATCAGCTTGAATCCTAGATTAAAATTAAAACTTATCTCTTTACTTTTTACTTTTAACTACGGATGTGCTATCCTGTGTATATGAGTTCTACGCAATATGTTATAAAAATATCATCCCAGGGACAGATTACACTGCCAAAAAAGCTTCGGGAACAGCTACGGGTTCGTCCTGGTTCCCCGGTGACTGTCCAGGCATCTGAGGACAACAAGCTACAGGTAAGTGCCAAACTACCGATAGAAAAATACTTTGGTACCATGGGACGTGGCATAACCGGTGGCAAAGATGCCGCCGAATTTGTTCGCGAAATGCGGAACGATAATCAGCGCCACCGCGATAAGTTGCTTGGCCAATGATATCCTACGATGCCAACGTTTTAATTTACGCGTTTGAATCCGACACAAAGTGGTCCGGACAGTCGCGCCGTATAGTATCATCCGGCGAGCAAGAGACTGCCGCATTATCCGTACTGATCAAGCAGGAAGTGCTGACTGGCGCGGCGCTGCAAGGCAAGGCCGTAGCACGAAAAATGCGCGACATACTGCAACACTTTGAAAACACCAAGTTTGTACCCGTAACGTTAGCAATTGTCGAACGAGCCGTTGAGCTAACAGCCAAGTACGGCAGGCAGCTAAAAGGCTATGACGCCATACATTTGGCTGCTGCTATTGAGCATGGAGCAACGGTGTTCTACACCAACGACCAGACCATGCTTGAACTGGGTGTAACGGAAATTGTCGTCAAGAGCCTGGAATAAGTCATTTTTTTGGTTTTGTGATATTCACAGCCGACCCGTATTCCGGCAGGGCAATTTGGTTTGATTCACCGTCTTTAAGCGCCGTTATACCTTGTTTAATCCACTCGTCACCAGTTGTAGCGACAATCGGGCAGTCAAACGAGTAGGCCAGGGCGTTAGCTACAGACAAGCCAATTCTAAGTCCCGTAAAACTACCCGGCCCTTTATAAGCAATTATTCCTTCTATATCAGCCCAGTCTTTACTTGCAGATTGCAAATTTTTTGCAATTTGTATGTGAAGTGTTTCCGCTAGTTCACGATGGGCTTGCCATGTATGGTAAGCAAGCTTTTTATGATCGTCGAACAAACCAATTTCCGCTTCAGGCTTATCTGTCCTAATGCTCAGTATAATCATGCCGCACTTACCAAATATGCTAGCTCCGATGGATAGGCACAGCTTAATTGCCTAGTTTCGTCACTTGTTTTACGTATATTAATTGTAAGGCGATTAGCGGGTAGAACATGGGCTACAACTTCGCCCCACTCAATAATAACTATAGCTTTTGGGTCATTTAAGACATTTTGCAGTTCATATTCCATAACACCGGCTTCATTCAAACGATAAAAATCAAAGTGATGGATATAAAACTTTTGAGTTTTATAAACTTTACTAATCATAAACGTTGGACTGCCCACAACATCACTGCTGCCTGCGCCGCGGGATATGCCACGAACCAGTGTGGTTTTACCGCCGCCAAGATCGCTGACTAATTCTATGACTTCACCGCCCCGCAGACGCTGCCCTAGCTTCTCGCCGAAGGCTTCGGTAGCGTCTGAACTGGTGCAATCGATTGATAGCGTCCTGCCTGTACTCATATGCTGCATATACTAGCGTGATAACGCCTACGCCGGCAAGTATGCCCGGGTGAATAGACTGTGGGCCAGCTTCCGGCTCTTCATAAGCTTGCCGCTCGGCAGTAGTCTTTGGCTTTGTGGTTTTGGTGGACGCGACTTTAGCTTTTGCTGTGGAAGCCTTGGGCGTTGCCGCTTTTTTGGTACTTGCAGCTTTAGCAGTTGTTTTCTTCTGGGCCGGCGCTTTTGTCGCTGCAACTTTGAGGATCGGCAGGGTTAACGCGTTGACAGCATGTGGCGTAGACGTAGTGGTCCACTGCCACGCCCCACTCACCATAGCCCAAGCGTCCCCATCATTGGCATCATCATACGCATTGGTCTGGGCAACCACCACACCATCCGGATCAAGCAAACGAACTTGGCCACCGCTATTGGATAATATATTCCCTGTTTCTGTGACCATAAAAGCCCTGTATTCATGAGCCGCGAGGCTAGTTGCGCCAAATGTATGGCTATAGCTAAAAGTACTGCCGGACTGCAACTTGTAGCCGACTAAGTTCAGTGCCTGATCGTTAGGATTATAAAGCTCAATGAATTCATCTTTACTGTCGCTGGCGGGCGGGGCAGGGTTTGGTAAAAGTTCCGTGATCTGTAGTGGTAATAGATTAGTAGGTACATCTGGCGTAGTGTCAGTATCTGGCTCTGGAGGCTGTGTTTCAATAGGTAAAGTTTCTGGCGGGGCTTCGGTGGGATCGGGTGTTGGGTCTGGTGTGGGTTCCGGTTCAGGTTCCGGCTCGGGTTCTGGGTCAGGAACTGGCAGTGGCAACAGAGTGGCACTTTCTGGAGTTGGCTCTCCTAACTGCCAGCTAGGAAAGTCTAGCTCATAATTTTCTTCTAGATCCTTGGAGCGGCTAAAGCTTTGTGTTCTGTTCAGATTGCAGCTAACATTGGAATTTGTGCATTGATGAACTATTGGGGGCAAGGCCACACTCTCAGTGCTACTCCAGGCAAATTTGTCTATCACGTTAGCGTTATTGTCTTTAATTATTAATGTGCCACCACTATCTGACAGACTGCTAAAGGGTGATTTTTTGGACCCTTGTAAGTCTAAATCAAGCTCGTTTTTGGCCAAAACAAAACTTTCTCCTGCTGGCAACAGCCCGGCTGCAATAACGGCTTCTGTAAACTGTTGATCCGGTGTTGGAGTTGGCGTATTTATGTAACCAATTAAGTATTCGCTCAGGGAAACGGACTCAAGACCCGGATTATAAAGTTCGATAAATTCATCAAGTCCAGCCGTGTCATTGCGAACTTTGACTTCAGTAATTATCAGGCTTGGCGTATCGGCAAAGACAGCCGCGACATTTGTAAGTGGCAGGGTGGAAGTTAGTAGTAACAGCAGGGAAAGATAAGACAGACGCTTCATTACTCCATGAGTGTACACTGCCACAATACTATAGCAAACACTTTTCCACAGGAATCGCAAATATTATGCGCTATAAGGATATGTCTGACCCACAGTCACTTTTTTGATCGAAGGGGTTATTGCTGAGTGCAACCAGAGTAAATTTGGCATCAAGCAAATTTACACTGCGTGAAGCGCCCCTGAGAGCGAAAAAGTGACTGTGGGTCAGAAGGATGTGTAGCTTTTAGATAGGCCTCAGGTATACTTGAAGATATGCTTCGATTAAGCGCTACACTCATCAATCAGACCGTATTATCTCTTCGTACGGGCGGGCAAGTAGCTACTGCCATGATACCAATTATCAATCCTAATAATTTGAAAATTGAAGGCTTCTACTGCGACGACCGTTTTGACAAAAAACAGCTCATCTTGCTAACCCAAGATATACGGGACCGCGTAGAGCAGGGCTTTGTGATTAATGACCATGAAGTGCTGGTGGAGCCCGAGGAGTTGGTTCGTCTGGAATCAGTATTAAAGCTAGATTTCCAATTGATTGGTAAGCCTGTTGTAACAGTTAACAAACAAAAACTTGGTAAAGTGAATGATTACGCGGTTGATGACACCGCTTTTTACGTTCAGAAAATATACGTTGGGCAAGGTTTATTAAAAAGTTTTGCTGGCGGCAATTTAAGTATTGACCGCAGCCAAATTACTGAGATTACTGATCGTAAAATTGTTGTCCTGGATCCTCTAAAGGGCGTTAAAAGTACAGCTCCGGCACCATCCGCAGTTATTTCTTAAGAACTCGCTTCTAATCTCTAAGTGTTGCCATGACTTCTTTGACGTCGTTGTAACTGTAGCCTTGGCGCACTAGGTACTGCGTAAGTTTTAGGTCGTCTTGATATTTGGTTTGTTTGCGCTTTCTTACAATCAGTTCAAGCAGGACTGATTGTTCGTCCGTTTCGTCAGCCTCCAGAACCGCCTGAATAATGTCATCGCTGACACGTTTTTGCCGCAGTTCTTGCATGAGCCGTCGCTTACTGGTTGCTTTAAGGAGCCGGCGGTTTTCTACCCAACGACAGGCAAAGTCCTCGTCATTTACATGTCCCCTTTCACTTAACTTGTTAAGTATTTTATCAATTATCTCTGTTTCATATTCTTTTCTTTTTAAGTAATCGCGCAGCTCCCACTCACTTCTGGAACGGCGCATAATAAGATTCAGAGAACGGTCATAGGCTTTATCCACCACTGCTTTATTCTTTAGCTCGTCAAGCTCCGTCTCCGTATATTCCTGCCCAATCCGCAGGCCGGTATTCAAAAGCTCATTTTCAGAAAATGAAAACACATATTTTCCATCAATAAATATAGAGTACCTATCCGCACGTTTAACCTGCTGTTTTATATCTGTAATTTTCACTGTTCTATAATCTCAAATTGGCCTTCATGGAGCCGCATAATAGAGTATTTGTTACTTACTGCATTCTTAAGTTCTTGCTCGACTTTTTCCCAGTCTATTGGCCCACGAGGATCATCGCTGCCGTAAGAAGAACTACCAAAGTGCACAAGAACATTAGCAGGCACAATGCCTAGACCTCTAGTAACCTTACGCAAGTCACAACACCAGGAATAATCTGAAAGCAGTATCGCTCCTGCCGAAGACCCGGTTACAACCCTTAGATTAGCCAGAGAAGCTATAAAACCCTCGGTTTTTTTGGCAACATCCAACAATAAATCATCGTCTCCACCGAATATAAACAGTACGTCATTTCGCTCGGCTTGTTGGCGATAAGTTATTCTATCAGCCATTTCAAATTGAGGCTTTATACTTGCAAGAGCTGCTGTTATACGTTCTTTCCATTCCTGATATTTTGCCCCCCACTCTTCTTCGGGTTGCGCAAAGAAACAAAGTAATAGACGGGGGTTATCGCCTAAATTCTTAACAATTTCTTCAAAATAGGCTTTGCCTTTATCTTGCGACGCCCGGATAGCACCCCCATGGAGAATATACTTTGTGCTCATAATAAGTCTCTGTCTTTAAGTATTTTTATTAGTGCGGGAAATTCTGAATAACTTGGGTCACCTGACGTACTAAAATGTTTACCGCCGGGTACCTCTGTATATTCTCCTCCTACCTGTTGAGCCAGCCATTCAGCTCGTTTGGGATCGCAGACTGAATCATTATCGCCGTGGATAAATAATAGTTTACGAGCTTTAGATTTGATCACGCCATAGTCAAATGGTTCATTAAAAAGTCCCGCTAAGGGGTGCGACCATTCAAACTTATCAGGAAGCTCACTTGTAAACGCACTGACGAGCACTGCCGTTTTAACCTGCTGAGTATGGGGCAAGTTTTGGAGCAAATGCATGGCTTGGACCGCTCCCCAGGAATGGCCAATCAGCAAGTTATCATTAAAATCCCATTCTTTATTCGCCAGTAGAAAATCTGTAGTTTCCCTTGCATTTGGTTGGTGATTATGCGGCATATCCGGTGCCCAAACTTCGTAACCATAATTTTCCAGCTGCTGCTTAAGCCAGGGGTACCAATGTGAAGCGGAAGTCCCCTGAAAACAATGTAGAATTACCGCTCGTTTCATCACTTGGCTTTTTTAGGAAATTTTGACCTGAGACGAACCATAGTTAAACCAAGTGCCGGAATAACAATAACCCAAATTGCAACATTTAGGAGCAGCAGATTTTGATTCTGGCTGGGATTCACCATTATCGGAAACCCTCTGACTGCTTGTTTCCTCGGACAAACAGACCCATCTGCAGTAATTTCACGCTCACCTGGACAACAACCTTCTGTCGACTGACACAGGTCAGCGTAATAACTTGTTTCGCCAGTTTGCTTGTTGAAACTGATCAACATTTGTCCAATACCTAGAATCGCTCCGATGACAACGCAAATCAGTAAAATTCGTAAATTCCGTTTCATTTTTCTGTAAGTCTTAGCATGGCCTTGAGATAATATCATCTGGCGGCTCTTCGCCAGGTTTAACTTCTACTGGAATCCCAGAATCACCAATTGCATGCAAGCCAAGTTCATCGGCAGTGTTTGCGCTAACATGACGAACATTTACCCATCTACTGCCGCCTTTCGTAAAAGCTGTAACCCCTAAATCATCTCCCTGCTCCCCTACACCATCACCTGCTGTTTCGATACCATCATCCGGCTCAGATGAGTCTCCGCTTACAATATTTTCTCCTTTTTTTGCCATTATTATTCCTCCTTAAGGGCTGCCGCGGTTACTTTTTGGGCAATTTCTTCTAAGATTTTGGGGTTTTCTTCTAGGTATTTTTTGGCAGCTTCGCGGCCCTGGGAGATTTTTTCGCCTTTGTAGGCAAACCAGGCACCTGATTTCTCAACTATGTCGCGCTCTACTGCCAGATCCAGAACATCACCAGAGCGTGAAATACCCTGGTTGTACATGATGTCAAACTCGGCTTGGCGGAAAGGTGGAGCAATCTTATTTTTGACCACCTTTACCCGGGTTCGGTTGCCAATAATTTCTTCGCCCTGTTTAATTTGAGCAATCCGGCGGATGTCCATGCGCACGCTGGCGTAGAACTTGAGCGCATTACCGCCAGTAGTTGTTTCCGGGTTACCAAACATAACGCCAATCTTCATACGAATTTGATTGATAAAAATAACGGTAGCCTTGGAGCGACTTATTATACCCGTTAGCTTGCGCAACGCCTGGCTCATAAGCCTTGCTTGCAAGCCCATGTGACTATCGCCCATATCACCCTCTATCTCAGCTCTTGGAACCAATGCCGCCACTGAGTCAACAACGATGAGATCCACTGCGTTACTGCGTACCAATGTCTCAACAATTTCCAACGCCTGTTCACCGTTATCCGGCTGGCTCAGCAATAAGTTACCGGTATCTACCCCAATCCGCTGCGCATAAGCCGGATCTAAGGCATGCTCAGCGTCAATAAACGCGGCTGTGCCTCCTAGCCTTTGGACTTCCGCAATCGCATGAAGAGTTAGTGTGGTTTTGCCTGAACTTTCCGGACCATACACTTCTATGACACGGCCTTTAGGAATACCTCCGCCAAGTGCTAAATCAAGGCTTACCGAACCCGTTGATGTTGTCTCGACCGCGGTTTTGTAGGCCTCGCCAAGCTTCATGATAGAGCCCTTACCAAACTGTTTTTCGATAGATTCTAGTGCCAAACCGAGCGCCTTGGACTTGCCCGTTTCTTCACTACTGGATGTTTGGTTGTCTTTTTTATCCTTGCCTGCCGCCATAGTATTACCCTCCTGATTAGACCACCCTGTCGCAATTAGTATAGCAAAGTGGTTTTGTAAAATAGTGCGGTTTTATGAAAGCCATACTATCAAGCTTAAGCGGGTTACTTTATAATGTGTATCAATGCGTATATCCGACGCGCTGGTAGAAAAACTTTTAACAGGGGTAGGCAAGATTACTGCCGATCAACTGAAAGATTTGCGCGACCAAAAAGAGGCTCAAAAAAAGCCATTGCAAGACCTGGTTATCCAAAATAGTATCGTTACTGAAAAGGACCTGACCAAGCTATACGCCGCCGAAATTGACCTACCTTTCGTAGAACTCAACGCCAAAGAAATTAAGCATGAAGTTCTTAGGCTTGTGCCAGAGCGTATTGCCAGACAATACAACGTAGTGCTTTTTGGCGTCGAAGAAAACGGTAGTAACTTACTGGCGATGGATGATCCCGATGACATCCAGGCAGTTAGTTTTTTGCAAAAACAGCTTGGTGGTCAGATCAAGGTCTCGGTAGCAACTAGCAGTAATATTCAAGCTGCCCTGGATCAATACCGTGGCAATATTGGTAATGAGCTGACCAAAGTTATTTCTCCAGACGAGTCAACTGATGATGAAGAGGAAGAAATAGACGAGGAGGATCTAGCAGAGGATTCTCCTGTAGCTCAAACTGTTAATTTGTTAATCGAATACGCGATCCGTTCTGGCGCCAGTGATGTACATATTGAACCGCGCGAAAACTATATAAGTGTGCGCTACCGAATAGACGGTATCTTGCGCGAGGCTAACAAGCTTCCCAAAAAAGTTCACGGAGCTTTGGTATCCCGTATTAAGATCCTTTCTAACTTAAAAATTGACGAAAAGCGTGCTCCGCAAGATGGCCGCTTCAAAATTGAACTTGGTGGTGGCATGTACGCTTTGCGTGTTTCTACTCTACCCATCACCGAAGGCGAAAAAGTAGTAATGCGTATCCTGAACGAATCTTCCAAAGCAGCCACGCTGGAAGAGCTTGGCTACTGGGGAATAAGCCTGGATACAATTAATAAAGCTATCTTGCAGCCTCATGGCATGGTCCTGGTAACCGGCCCTACAGGATCAGGAAAATCAACCAGCCTCTTCAGTATTTTAAGTTTGCTAAATAAACCGAGTATCAATATATCTACCGTAGAGGATCCGGTAGAATACCGCATCCCGGGCGCAAATCAGGTACAGCTCAACCCAAAAGCAGGCATGACTTTTGCCAGTGGTTTGCGAGCGCTCATGCGCCAGGACCCAAACGTAATAATGGTTGGCGAGATTCGTGACAGTGAAACTGCTGATATCGCGGTACAGGCTGCCTTGACTGGACATTTAGTTTTCGCCACGCTACACACCAACAACTCCTCCACTACGCTTCCACGGCTTTTGGATATGGGCATTGAGCCTTTTCTGATAGCCAGTACGGTACGTGCCGTGGTGGGGCAGCGACTGGTTCGCCGCCTTTGCGTTGATTGCCGCGAAGTTATGACGCCAGATGCTCCAACCCTTAAACAGCTGGCAGAAATTTACGGTACCGATAACAGCGCCGTTATGAAGCGAGTTCACCAGCTTGAACAGCAAGCTCTAGACGGAGGCATTGGTAAAGCAAACGCCGGTAAGAGCGATGTTAACACTTCCGAGCTGTCAACAACCGATACCAAGATAAACCGTCTATACAAAGCTCACGATGAGGGTTGTGAAACCTGCGGACACAGCGGCTATAAAGGTCGAATGGGAATTTATGAAGTACTTGGTAACTCTGTCACCCTTCAAAAGCTGATCGTAGGCAATAGCACGAGCGATGATATCCAGAACCAAGCCATAAAAGACGGTATGATTACAATGCAAGTTGATGGATTTATTAAAGCCCTCCGCGGGCAAACAACCGTAGAAGAAATTCTGCGCGTAACGAGTGAGAAATAACATGGAAAATGAGTCAACAGTTTACAGTTTACAGTTTACAGCTCAAAGGCCATTGGATTATTTTTCGATGTTTTTGGCTGTTGGCTGTTTACTGTCTACTGTCTACGCTTTGGCCGGAGGCCAAAGATGAGGTTTTCATATACAGCTACCACCAATGAAGGCAAAACCGTCCAAGGCGAAGCCGAGGCAACAGATCGCAATAGCTTAGTTGTAACACTCAATAAACAGGGTCTCAGACCAGTTGTTATTAAGCTAGCCGGCGCCACAACCGGAAAGAAAAAACATGGCAAAAAAGTTAGACTCAAAGAGTTAGTTATATTTACCCGTCAGTTGTCTACCATGATTTCCGCGGGCGTTCCGCTAACCCGCTCCCTTTCTACCATGCAGAGCCAGACTGAAAGCAAATATTTTAAAGAGGTTGTGGGCGGTGTCACAAAAGACATCGAGGGCGGTATGGCACTTGGCGACGCGTTCGCGAAATATCCAAACGTCTTTTCAGAAATCTACATAAATATGGTCAAGGCTGGTGAGGCTGGCGGAATACTAGACGAAATACTGAAACGGCTGGCAGCCCAGGTAGAGCAAGAAGCCAGCATGCGCAAAAAAATTAAAAGCGCCATGATGTATCCAATGGTTATTTTTGGAATTACTATTGTGGCCTTTTTCGGAATCATGATCCTGGTAATACCCAAGATTGGTAAAATTTTGATTGATATTGGCGGTCCGGACGCTGAGCTGCCCGTTTACACCAGAGCAATGCTTAGCATGAGCGGTTTTATGCAAGATAATTTTCTAATTCTTGCGGTTGTCGGCTTTGGGGGAGTGTATTTACTGAGACGCTACATTAAAACTCCTGGTGGAAAATACAAATTTCACTCCCTGTTGCTTCGGTTGCCAATAATAAAAGGCCTTGTTACTAAAATTGCTATCGCCCGGTTTGCACGTACATTTGCAGCACTGATGTCGGCAGGCGTTAGTGTGCTTGATTCGCTTGAAGTTACCGGCGGAGCCATCGGCAATAAGGTAATTGAGGCAGAGTTAAAAGAGGCGTCCAAAGCAGTAAAAAACGGTAAACAGCTCAGCGAACCTCTCCAGGGCAGTAAGCATTTCCCGCCAATCGTGCCGCAAATGCTGGCAATTGGTGAAGAAACCGGGCAAATTGATACCATTCTTGTCAAAGTAGCCGATTTCTATGAAGAAGAGGTTGAGACTATGATAGATGGTCTAAGTGCACTTATAGAGCCGCTAATGATTGTGGTGCTTGGTAGCATGGTAGGCGTTATTGCGGCCAGCGTTATGGGCCCCATAGCTTCCTTAAGTAAAAACATTGGCAATTAACGGCGTATATTATGAGGATAAAGAGCAAACTAAAGTATAGCCAGGGCGGGTTCACCATAGTTGAGATGGTTTTAGCTTGTGCCATATTTCCTATAATTGTAGTTGGACTTTCCCAGGGCTATGACGCTATTCGTCGGTCATACACTATATCTAAGCAGCTAAACGAAATGTATGCCGTACTGAGTGCCTGCCCGGAAATTGACCGTGCGCTGGAATATGATTCAGTCTCAGGTGCAACCAACTGTTTCCCAAATAATATATTCCAGGCTGAGGGCGGTGGTGGTGGCACCATTACTTACACCCCTAATCTTACTGTAACCAACACCAGTGCTCTGCCTGCCGCTGATCCGCTCAAAACCATTCCAGATTCCAAGGTTATCAAGATTGATGTTGGTTTTTTAAACAACCCTTCGAACAAGCTTGAACTACGAATGCTCATAACAAGAGGCGGGATCGGACAGCAATGAAAATACGCCAAAAATGTCAATTGAGGGAAAACGACCAGACGGGCTTTACTCTCCCGGAAATTATGGTTGTGCTTTTTGTGAGTAGTCTATTTTCTGGTTTACTGCTATTTTTCATGGTTAGTTACTGGCGTTACGGACTGCTGCTTGAGTCAGATCTTGATACGCTGACTACCCGTTTAAATGCAGGGGATTTTCTGCGTGAAAATCTGAACCCCGCCAGCGGCCTGATAATTCAGAACAGTATTGAGGACACTAATAGTTCAAATCCTGACCCAGCTATTTCCCCAGCTTATTATTGGCTGCCAATCCATGCTATACCCGGCGTTATTCCTATGGGATCGTCAGGAACTAGCACCTCCGTTGCATATTTTAAGCGTCCCAGTATTAATACCAGTGGAGCAGTTATCCTAAGTGGTATCCAGCCATATGAGGATGAATTCATACTTTATATGGATGGCTCTACAAAAAGTCTTATGTCCCGTAGCCTGGCTAATCCGTCAGCCCCTGGAAACCGCCTAAAAACCAGTTGTCCGCCGGCCATAGCTACCACGGCCTGTCCCGCTGACCGTACCGTAGCAAGTGATATCAGTTCATTAGAAATGCGTTATTTCTCCAAAACCGGCAATTTAATTGACTATACTTCAAGTTACGATACCGACACCAACATGTACACCGGGCCAGACTTTCCTGTCGCTGAAGTAGTTGAGTTCAAGCTTAACCTTACCAAAAAGCCGCTTCTTCAAACCGCAAACGCAACATTTAATACTACAATCATACGCGTAGCCTTAAGGAATAAGTAATTATGAAGATACGTTTGCATCGCAGCAAAAAGAATGAGCAGGGTTCTGTTATTGTTTCTATTCTCATTATTACCTTGTTCTTGTCTGTTATTATTACCAGTCTGATTGTTTTAGCAAATGCCAATCTCACACGGGCACGAAGCCGGATATTTTTACTGCAATCCCAATATGCGGCAGAGTCAGGCGCTGATGCCGCAATAGCCCAACTAAATGCGGGCAATGATCTCTACGCGGGTGAGTCAACCCCTGTTACTGTTCTAGTAAGCGCACAATATAAGTCTACATACACCATGGAGGTTGTACCCGGAGTCGACAATAAACAAAAGGTCATAACAGCCGTTGGCAAAGTTTACGTGCCCGCCAATGCACCGACGGCACAATTTGTCCGAACCATAAAAGTTGTAGCAGAACGCAGCTCTACAAGCACTACCAGCTCAATGCTAAGCCGTAATATCATTGAAACAGCAAGCAGTGTCAAGGACTTGAAAGCAAAGGATATATACCTAAACGGTTATATAGCCATGAACAAAAATGTTACGAACCTAATTGCTGAGAATATAACTGCTGCCGGCAAGAATACCAGTGCTAGCAACTGTTCCATTGGCGGCACAGGAAACTTAATAAAGCCAACCACATTCACCAACCCTGGACAAACCAAAACCAAACTAATGATGGCCTACAATAACTGTATTAACCCCCCAGGCAACACCTCTAACGCAGATTTTGACGTACTGCCCAACCAAACCAATATCGGTAAAATTCAATCCACTTATATACCCTTTTCATATTTTATGGACAACTCATACCAAAATTCCGCTGGCGGCTGCAATGACTGGACAACCGGGTCTTTTCCTCGCGACATACCAAGCACAGGCAATACCAAAAAAACCCATTATCCGGATAGCGGCAATGGCATTAATAGTTCTTGCGGTACTTCTGGCGATCTCGCACTTGGCAGTGGGCAATACAATATTAGGGATCATGTGCATTTGCGAGCCAATATGTGTGCGGCCAATGCGTGCTCACCGACATTCTATAATCCCGATACTGGTGCGGCTGGCATAAAATATGTTTTCATTGAAGGTTCTATTAATTTTGATGGTATTCTAACCGCACCTGGAAGCGGACCAATGGTTTTTATTACATATGGAGCTGATCCTGCGTCAAAAGCAGCTGACTGCCCCTTAGGTGGCTCAATCTATTTAGGTAACAACGCAACTACCCAAGCACCGGCTATATATCTTTTAGCTCAAAATGGCTTATGTCTTGATAAAACAAAATTTGGCGTTACTCCGGCACTGGGGGGCTTATCCGGTAAAAATCTGTACATTTCAACAAACTCAGGTACACCATTTGACCTGGGACTTGATACTGGTTTTCCGATTGGTTCAATCCCTATTGACCTAGCCTGGCGGGCGGCGCGTTATCAGCGTTTATAATCATACCTACAATAGGGGTAGGTATGATATAGTTAGCGTAAGCTCTTTTGCTTTGTGGGCAAGCATAATAAATGAATAATACTAGCGTTTTTTACCAGGATAAACCGGTTTTTGGACTCGACATTGGCTTCTCGAGCCTGAAAGTCATGCAGGTTGATATACATAATAAACACCATGTCGTGAGCGGCTATGGTGTTACCGGTTTTGATCCGGCTGCCATTAAAGACGGTATAATTGTTGATCCAGAAGCAATCGCTAAAGTCACTGTTGAACTTTTTGATAAACATATGATTGGTAATATAACCACCCGCCGTGTAGCGCTTGCTGTCCCGGCTGCTAGGACATTTACTCGTACAGTTACACTGCCCAACCTTGGGACCACCGATTTAGCCGAGGCCATCCGCTTGGAAACAGAACAGTACGTGCCCGTACCGATAGAAGAACTTTACGTTGACTACAACATCATAAATACCATGGAAAAAGAACAAGAAATATTGGCAGTAGCCGTTCCTAAAAAAATTATCGATTCGTATATTCAGTTAACTAGTTTGCTTGGACTGGAAGTAGTGGCCGTTGAAACAAGCATCGGCGCAGCTAGCCGTTTATTTGTACAAGCAGAACAAAGCGACGTGCCGACGGTACTGATTGATCTGGGATCACTATCGTCTGATATTACTATCTACGATAAAGCCTTGATTGTGACTGGCACAGTACCTGGAGGTGGCGACAGTTTTACTAGTGCCATTGCCACAAGCTTGGGTGTTACTCGCGAAGAAGCCCATATTATTAAAACCAAGTATGGTTTAGGCATGAGCAAAAAACAAAAAGAGATTACTCAAGGCCTTGCGCCTATCCTGGATCAAATGCTCAAAGAAATTCGCCGCATGATCCGTTATTATGAAGAACGCTCAGGCACTCAGCGCAAAATTGGACAGGTGGTGACTATGGGTGGAGGGGCTAATATGCCTGGTTTATCGGAACACATGACAAACTTACTACGTTTGCCAGTACGGATGTGCGACCCATGGCAACATGTTGATTTTGATGGACTACAGCCACCTAACACCATCGAAAAATCCATGTATGTAACCGTATCTGGATTAGCATTGGTAAATCCTAAGGAAGTTTTTGCCTAATGATCACTGAACATGCATCCCTCTTTCACAATCTGCAGCACTACTTGAGGGCAAGCCACTGGTTTTTTGTTCCTCAGCGTAGCTTTGGCTACATTTCGTCACAACAAAACCACTGCCCTACTCCTCAATTAGTCTTTCGAAATTTGCGTAGGAGAAACCCATGATCAATCTACTACCTCCAGAAACTAGAGAAAATATTATGTATGCTAGACGTAATACACGGCTTAGGCAATGGGCAATTGCGTTGATAATTGGAATTGTTGGAATTGTTGGAATTGTTGGGGCGGGGCATCTGTATTTGCAGCAATCAATTAACTCATTTACTACTCAAGCCGAACAAGGCCGCGAAACCTTTAAAACACAAAACTTAGAAGAAACTCAGAAGCGAGTACAGAACTTGACGACTAGTCTCAAGCTTGTAACCCAAGTCCTGCAGCGGGAAATACTATTTTCTAAGTTGCTATCCCAAATTGGCAGTGCGCTGCCGAGCGGTTCGGTGCTAACAGAGCTCAGTATAAATAAGGTTCAGGGCGGTATAGATTTACGGACAGCTGCCACCGACTACCAAACAGCTACGCAGGTACAACTTAATTTACAAGATCCAAATAATAAAATCTTCGAAAAGGCTGATATTATAAATATCCAATGTACTGCCCCAAAGCCGGGTGCTACAGCCTTGGCAAACAAATATCCATGCAATGTCCAGCTAAGAGCGCTGTTTGCAAAAAACAACTCATTTAGTTTTATTAATCCTCCTGCAGGTGTAAAGCAATGAAGAATAAAAAGTTTTTCATGGGTATGGTGGGCTTGATTGGAGTCTTAAGTCTATTAACGATTTCATCGATAGTACTGGGGGACTCATTTTTAAAAAAGCAGTCGAAAAAACTTATTGAACTCAAGGTAGAGAATCAAGTCATCGACGCACAGCAAACCTCGCTGATACAGGCTAAAAAAGACCTAGAAAAGTATAGCGACCTAGAAGCAGTAGCCAAACAAGTTGTGCCCCAAGAAAAAGATCAGGCACGGGCAACGCGCGAAATTGTTAGTTTAGCGGATCAAGCTGGCGTAAAGCTCACCAGTATTTCCTTTCCAGCTTCAACGCTAGGACAAGCAAAACCAAAAGTAGAAACGCCTACCGATGGATCAGCTGCCCCCGCCGCTCCAGCCACTCCGTCAGTTACCCAAGTCAAACCAGTAGATGGCATAAAGGATCTGTTTCAGCTTGATATAATAGTCGTATCAGATACAACCACCCCCACATCATATGCACGCCTAGTTGATTTCCTGCACCGGCTGGAACAAAACCGTCGTACCGCTCAAGTTTCTCAGATTGCCATTCAGCCCAATCCGCTGGATCGTACTAGTCTAAATTTTACATTAACAGTTACGGTATTTATAAAACCATGAAGATTGAATTAAAAAATCTCCCGTCTAAATTGAAGCCAGAGCTAAAGCTACTCAGAAAATACATCGTTTTTGGATATTTTATAGCTTTGCTAATGATCTTTGGGTTCTTTGTATTTAGGATTAATCAATTTAGCCATACCGAACCTACTGAAGAAGCTGTCCAAGAGAAACTCCAGACAGTTCAAAGGCCAAAGCTTGATAATGCCGTTCTGGAAAAGGTCGAGCAATTAGAAAGCCAAAATATCCAAGTCCAATCTCTCTTCGATCAAGCCCGAAACAATCCATTTAATGAATAGCTAATTACCATGTTTGTCTACATCCTTTTCGTGTGACCCTACAATTGCTTTCGCCGCCTCATAAGGCCTTGGCGTATAGTTAAACGTATAGTTTTGTTGTTCTCCGGCAGTCTCAATGACAAGTGTTCCATAATTAAATATCCGGGCAAATATGCCTTTTTGAGTAACCGTAACGTCCTGGACATCACCTATGCTTAATTGGGAAATCTTACGGTTAAAAATTGTTTGATGCAAGAACTGAGCAATTTTTTCTGAAGTGACAAGCACCACGTCACTTGTATACAGATAGGCTCCGATGAGCGTAGCGCCAAGTGATAACGCCGAAAGCAAAAACCCAACCAATATCAGAATTGGCTTCAGGCTGCCAAGATCTATGCCAAGCCCAAAGAAATCAGAGGTATAGCTCATAGGCCCAAGAATAAGCAGCCCAACTAGAGATAGCGTGACTATACTGCCAATCAGATAAATTACAAAGAGCCCAAAAGGGTGTTTGCGGATTTCCCATACCAATTCTTCACCCCGGTCAAATTCAATCATTGGGAAAAACCGCTTGGCATTGTTGGAGAGATTTTCCGGATTCATAAGTATATTCTACAGTAATGTTGATTGATTTACTGAGTTCTTTTTGCCCAAATGCTTGTAGGCTTTTGGAGTCACTTTGCGGCCACGCGGCGTGCGCTCCAAAAGTCCTATCTGCATCATATATGGCTCGTAGAAATCTTCTATAGTTGTACGCTCATCCCCAGTTAATGCGGCAATGGTGTCAAGTCCAACCGGCCCGCCGTTATAATTATCAATGATTGCCTCAAGCACTCGCCGGTCTGCCGGATCAAGCCCTAGCTCGTCAATCTCTAAGAGCCCTAGAGCACTTTGTGCTATATTAGCGTCAATAATACCGTCGCCATTAACATCTGCGTAATCCCTTACTCTATTGAGCAAACGGTTGGCTATACGCGGAGTTAGTCGAGCTCGTTCCGCCAAGTGTTCAGCGGCATCAGTACTTATTTTGACTTTTAGTATGCTGGCTGCCCGTAGGATAATTTGGGCTATTTCGCTACGACTGTAAAATTCCAGCCGGTGCTGTAAGCCAAAGCGATCACGTAACGGCGCGGCTAAAGCGCCCGTACGCGTTGTTGCGCCAATAAGCGTGAACTTTGGCAGATCAAGTCTTAAGCTACGCGCGCTTGGGCCTTTGCCAAGCATAATGTCCAGCTTAAAATCTTCCATCGCGCTATATAGTACTTCTTCTACTGTGCGGTGCAAGCGGTGGATCTCGTCAATAAACAAGATGTCGCCGTCCTGCAGATTCGTGAGCAGACTTGCCAGATCTCCTGCCCGCTCAATGGCTGGTCCGCTGGTAATACGTATATTAGCGCCCATCTCGTGTGCTATAACGCTAGCTGTGGTGGTTTTACCCAGCCCTGGTGGTCCATACAGCAAAACATGGTCCACCGGTTCACCACGTTTTTTGGCCGCCGTAATAGCTAAAATCAAGTTGGCTTTGAGCCGCTCCTGGCCAATATAGCTGGCAAAATCTTGTGGCCGCAGTGTAACTTCCAGTTCTTGTTCCTGCTGGTCATCATCCGGGACTATGCCTTGTACAATCCGTTCAACTGCCATTTAGTGTTTCCCCTGGTACTTCAATGCTTTTTTAATACGTTCTTCTGAAGAAAGTTTTGCGTCAATATTTTGCAGCGCCAAGGTTGCGTCTTGCGGTGTAAAACCAAGCGCCACTAAAGCCTGTACTGCTTCGTCCTGCAAGGCCGGGCCTTGTAAAAAATCAGTCGCACCTTCATTACTTACCAGCCCAACTTTGTCTTTCAGGTCCACCACTATTCGTTCAGCAACCTTTTTACCCACTCCACTGGCTGCCTGGATAAACTTGGTGTCGCCTGCAGCAATCGCAGTGCGAACCGCATCTGCACTACCGACACCAAGAATTTTTAGTGCCATCTTTGGCCCTACGCCGTTAACATCCAGCAACTGCTCGAACAATCTCATACTGTCCAACCGGCAAAAACCATATAAGTCATGACTGATCTCCCTAATGTGTTCATGCACGTAAACTTTGGCATGGTCCCCGACCATGAGTGCACTAAAGTCTTCGTTAGTAACCAGCAAACCATAACCCACGCCTTGAACGTCTAAAACTAAAACCACATCCAGCTTTTCGGCAACCACACCACTTAATGTCGCAATCATCCCCTCATTATCTCATTATCTTCTCGTTTCCAAGGAGGCTCCTTGGAAACTAAGTTTTTATGTTATAGAATCTATGAGTGCCCAGTCGTAATCTTGAAAAAATTTACTTACCCGAAGCTTATTACCATCTATATAACCGAGGGGTCAATAAGCGGAGGGTATTCCTTGACGATTCAGATTATGCTGTTTTCTTAAATCTTTTGAAACGATACCTTGATGATAAACCAACCCTCGATAACAGGGGCAGAGAATATGAGTGGCTGCATAATAGCGTTGAGCTTCTTTCGTTTTGTCTAATGCCCAATCACTATCACTTGCTCATATACCAGCTCGAGCCAGATGCAATGACACAGTTACTACGTAGAGTTGGCACATCATATACAGCTTACTTTAATAAAAAATACAAGCGCACCGGTCCCTTATTTCAAGATAGATTCAAAGCATCAATGATAACTCGCGATGACTATTTACAACATATTTCACGCTATATACATTTAAATCCTCAGCAATACCAAAAATGGAAATATTCAAGCCTGCCTTATTATCTTGATCAAAAGCAAGCTAACTGGATTCAGCCCGAAAGAATTTTGGAACTATTTAGCTCTGTAAAAGAATATGAGAAGTTTGTAGCTGACTGGATTGATCAAAAAAAAATTATAGATGAAATAAAAAATGAGCTAGCAGACTACTAGTTTCCAAGGAGGCTCCTTGGAAACTGTTTAGTGGGGGCATTATCTCACACTTTGGGCGCAGCAGAGGGCGGCGGCCAAAGCGTCGGCACAGTCGTCTGGTTTGGGGATTTCTTTTAGACCCAGGATTACGCGGACCATTTCCTGCATCTGTTTTTTGTCGGCACGGCCGTAGCCTGTCAGGGCTTGTTTGATCTGCAATGGCGTGTACTCATGAATCTCCAAGCCAGCTTGCATGGCTGTGAGCAATACAATGCCCCGGGCCTGAGCTACCGTCATAGCGGTAGTTACGTTCTGGGCAAAAAAAAGTTTTTCTACTGACATAACCTGAGGTTTGGTATTCACGATAATATCTGTTAGTTCTTCGTATATAGTCAATAGCCGTACGGCATCGTCTTCCTTAACAGGGGTTCTTATAACACCGCCATCTACTAGCAATGCCTTGCCTCTGACATTTACTTCAATAATTCCAAATCCCAGGATCCCCGTCCCCGGATCAATACCTATAATACGCATCTTTTGCCTAACTCTTTGACGATGATTTACTTATAATATCCAACAACTTGCTAAGAATAACGTCATTTGCGGCAAACACACAACCGTTACCCCATTCATCGTAACGTCTTGGTTTTCCCTCTAAGTCAGTAACTTTACCACCTGCTTCTTGTACTAGTAATGAAACTGCTGCCGAATCCCAGGGCGATCCGTAGCCAAAGACTCCGCCCGCTAGATCACCTGTTGCGACTTTGCTTGCCGAATATACGCTAGACATCATAGACAAATATTGAGCTCCTGTGTCCCGCATTAAATCAAGGCACTTCCCTGGCTTAAAAATATCATCTTCACTACCACCAATTACAGACAGATAAGCACTCTTAAGGGTTGTTATTTTTGAGGTCTTAATTTGCTTATCATTTAGGAATGCGCCAGTATTTATGACTGATGTATAGAGATGCTTAAGAAATGGGTCAAAAACTACACCAATTACTGACTGGCCTGTCGCCCTGTCTACTAAAGCTAAGGAGAAAGTACATACAGGGATGCCGGCGCTGAAAGGCATGGTACCGTCAATCGGGTCTACCACCCAAATCATAGGACGCTCCGGCTTATAGCTAGATTCCTCACCTAATACGCCGTGTTTGGGGAAATGCTTCTTAACCTCGGAGATCACTAAATCATTTATCATAGTATCTGCAACAGTGATAGGAGTATTGTCCTTTTTCCAGGTCGTACCCATATCCTGACTCAAAAAATAACGGTTCATAATTTTCCCAGCATTTTCCGCAAGATTTTTTGCGAAATCTAATTCTGCTTGATAGTACATTAGCTTGCCAGCAGTTCTTCGGAGATGTCGAAGTTTACGTGGGTGGTGGTTACGTCGGCTTGGTCTTCTAGGGCATCCATTAGGCGCATGATTTTACCGGCGGTTTCGGCATCTTTTACTTCTACAGTGTTATTAGGAACATAGGTGATCTCGGCTTCTATGACTTCAATGCCAGCTGCTTTTAAGCCATCGCTCACCGTAGCCAGTTGTTTTGCGTCTGTGTATATAATTGATTCCTGGCTTTCTTCTTGCACATCATCAGCACCGGCGTCCAGAGCGGCCAGCAGCAAATCATCACCCCCACCTTTCACCCGTATGCTGCCCTTGCGATCAAACTGAAACGCTACGGCGCCCTTTTCGGCAACATTGCCCCCGTGCTTGCTAAAAGCTAATTTTACTTCCGGATAAGTCCGGTTGATGTTGTCCGTGGCGCACTCTACCAGAATTGCCACTCCGCCGGGCCCATAGCCCTCGTACATGACCTCCTGAATCTGAGCACCACCCAGTTTGCCGCTACCCCGGTCAATAGAGCGTTGGATATTAGCCATTGGCATATTGGCTGCCTTGGCTTTTTCTATCGACAACCTAAGCGTAAAGTTCATGCCAGGGTCGTCACCTCCGCGAGCGGCCAGGGCTATAGCGTTACCCAAACGCGTAAATACAGCGCCACGAGCCGCGTCTTTGGCGCCCTTTTGCCGCTTGATAGTTGACCATTTACTGTGACCGCTCACGCTTCATTCTCCGCTTTTACATCTGTTATTGTAACATGTTTCTTGACTACTTGGCGCCATAAAACTATCACAAAAAGACTCACGCATAAATACAAAAATAACATGCTAAGCAAAGAAAGTTCGCGCTCAACCAAAGCATTAGGGATTCGTGAGATAATTTGCACCAGATCAAGCATATAGGTTAGTAAGATTCTGGCCGGCAATGCTATGATGCCTCCCAGTATGGGCAACAGCATGCCACCCAACCCCGCCAGCAACGCGAACAACATGGCAAACGGCACAAGCGGCACTATCAGCAAGTTGGAAAGAACGGCAACCAAAGATACTTGATTAAAAATATACAGGACCAGTGGCACTGTCATTAGTAGCGCGCATAACGTTTCTGTTAGGGTGCCCGTCAGGACTTTTACTTCCTTGTCTCCAAACAATCTTTTGTGTATTAGCGGCGCCACAATCAAAACGCCAAAAAAGGCCAGGAATGACAGATACCATCCAATATCACTCCATATATACAACGGATTCCAGCCAGCCGTCACGACTGCCGCTAATGCCAGCAGAAGCAACGGACGAAATGTCCGGCCATAGTACCAGGCTAACAGGCTCAGGCCGCTTACTATTGCTGCCCGGACTATGCTGGCACTAAATCCCGTCATTAACAAAAATAATCCCATCAGCACCAATGACAAAACAGTAATCTGATATTTAGACCGGTTTTTGAGCTTACGCCGTACTGCCCGCATAATAATGGTCAGGTTATAGCCGGATACGGCAATGATATGTGTCAGTCCAACTGCCGATAACTGCGCGGTTACGTCATCAGGCAGAGTGTTACGCTGCCCTATGAGCAGACCCAGTCCAAAGGACGCCTGAGGCTCCGGTAATGCTGTCTGCATACCGGCCGCAAACTCGCGGCGAATACTGTCAATCGGTGAATCAGTACGACCCAGTATTTCCATCTCCGCAAAACTCATCCTCAGGATCCGGCTGCCGCGTGAAGCGTAAACTTTCCCCTCTATTCTCACAATATCACCCTTATACACGGCGGATAGACCCAGCCCAGCGATTTGTATCACACCAGGCAATACCTCTTCTGTAGGATCGCTCACGTGTAAATCATTAGCGTCAAAAGACAGTTGCTGGCGGTCATCATAAACGGCATCAGTTGTAGCCTGGACGGTTGCTACAATATGCTGGCCATGCAGGCGTTGCAGCGGCTCCAGACGCTGCAAAAAGACTTGTCCCCTCCACCACCCAAGTACAAAGCCAAATAACAAAACTCCAAGAATAGCCGGTAACTTCCGTTTAAAAATAGTCACCAAAAACATCAGGCATACCGTAATTATTACCGCGCCCGAAAGCCAGATTCTGGTCCGCGCAAAACCAAGTCCACCCAAAAAGGCTAGTAGCCCAATAGTTATAACGGTAGTTCGTCTGAAACGCCAAGTGTTTTTCAAGTAAGTCCTTAAGTCTAATAGCAGTGTACTATGTGGTATTGAACTGGCAAAATATTCGGCCTTTTTGGACGAAATGTGCCGGTTTGTGGAAGTCCTAACTTATAATGTGGTGATGCGGACTATCCCAGCTACAATGGCAACCCAGCACCCGGACAATGCCGGATCGCCATATTGGGCGCCAAATGACCATCCTTTTATTGGAACACACCGTGAAATTACGGATTGTATGGCCGCGTTTGAGGATATGGGCATTAAAGAGTACATGTGGGACTGGGAGGGCAAACACGCCGACGCGGCAGTAATTGATAAGTTACTTGGCGACCACCATGACTACTTTTCAAAGAATATTTTGGGCAAAGACAGGTTTTTGACCTTCCGGCTGCCGAATATCTGGGAAGAGAAAGGTTACAGCCTCTTGCAAGCTATGACAGTTATTTTAAGCGGCGAAGATTTTGCCCGTGACCTGGGATTTGCTGTTCGACCACTGTTTGAAGTCATATTGCCAATGACCGAACGTGCTGACCAGCTCATGCATATGCAAAAACTATTCCAAAAGCTGGCTGAATTTAAATCGCGCGAATTTACGCCGGACAAGCCGGCCAATAATAGTTACCTGGAAATTATCCCCTTAACAGAAAGTGTAGAAAGCCAACACGGCATTTACGAACTATTGCAAGAATACGTCAGGCTACATACCGAACATTTTGGCAGCAAGCCCAAATACATTCGCCCTTTTTTGGCCCGCTCAGATCCGGCGATTGTTTCCGGTTTTTTAGCCACTGTGCTTGCGAACAAATTGGCTCTTTCCCGTGTTTACGAATTTGCGGACAAAACCAATATATCAGTTTTCCCTATATCCGGTGTTGGCAGCTTACCTTTTCGTGGTGGGCTAACTCCGGAAACTGTAGATGAATACGTTCATGAATACGCCGGCATGCGCACAGTTAGCTTGCAGTCTGCCTTTCGCTATGACTATCCCTTAAAATCCGTTAAATCGGCTGTAGAAGATTTGGAACGGCTTTTGCCTAAAGCCTTACCGCCAAATATTTCAGCCGAACGCAGAGTTAAGCTAATTGCTATAGGCATGCAGGCAACTGCTTTCTATCAAACCACCCTCAAAAATATCATCAAAGATCTGGCCACTATATTTTCTGCTGTTCCGCGCCGTCGTGAACGCCGCCAACACATTGGGCTGTTGGCCTATGGGCGTTCCATGAATAATGTACCCTTACCTAGGGCTATAACTTTTACATCAGGCTTTTATTCGCTCGGAGTCCCCCCAGAATTCATTGGTGTTGGCCGTTGCCTGAAGCAATTAAGCTCTGACGATTCAGGCATTATCAATCAAGCCTACGCCGAACTTGGCCGTGATCTGCAAAGGGCTGGACGCTATTTGAATAGTGATAACCTTGATACTTTAGTTAAAAGAAATAGCGCTTGGAAAGAAGTTCAAGAGGATATACACGCCGCAGAAACATACTTTGGGGTAAAATTTGGCCCCCAAAGCAAAACCGAAAAAGCCCACAAAAACCTAACATCAAATATTTTACTAACTAACGATACTGAGACAATTCAGCAACTAATTTCCGAAACCGCCCTCCTCCGCAAAAGCCTTGGCTAATAAACTATGCGCCCTGAATGAAAACAATTAATTTTGGTAAGTTACAACTTTTCTAAAGCCAGTTTGGCGGCTTTGAGGTTGAGTTCTTTGTTTGCATCATCACCGGCATTTATTGACCCGCCGAATACTAATAGCCAGTTACCGTTCTTCATTACGTTAACTTGCTTGGCTTCGGTCGCGTAGTAGGCTTCATCGCCCAGTTCAGATAGTGATGTGCCGGGAAATTCTTTTTCATAGTTTTCATAGGCTCGCTGGACTTGATCGCTGTTGCCGGATTGGACTTGAATTGTGAGTTGTTTCAGATCGCCTAGCGTTGCGCCATCCGAACTGTAAGTACAATTATCCAGTTTTACATCTTCGGTAGTAGCGGCATTGGCGCCTCCACTGCCATCTACCAGCACTGCATTATCCCCAAGCAAGCCTTTCGCGTCTTCTAGTGTTAAGAGTTTGCAGGCGGTTTTTTGAGACTCTGTAGTAGTATCATTGGTATTGGTAGCGGTACTAGGTGCTTGATTGGTAGTTTTATTTTTATCCTTACCACCATTCATCAGCATAACCCCACCTGCAACCGCAACCAAAACAACTAAGCCCGCAATAATAATTTTCTTCATAAAACTCCCCTTAATTAGCTCTAAATACTTTAGCACAATGTTTGTAGCCAGTTGTTGGCCGTGACGAACACAGGGTTTATAACGTGTGTATGTCCTAAAAGGTTCAGCTTACACAATTTCTAATATCTGACGAAGATCACTAACTATATATGTTGGTCTTAGTTTTTTTAATTTCTCAATATCATAAAACTTCTTATGCTCGGGTGGATAAAACAAAACTGAGTCTATACCAAAGTTATTTGCAGCACCAAGGTCTTTATCTGAATCCCCAATCATCACAGACTTTTCCTTACTACCACCTAATTGCTCAATAGCCTTTTCTAATGGCTCTGGATGTGGCTTATGATGGGTGGTGTCATCACCCTACGATAGTCATAAAAAACTGACCTATATTATATTTATCAAGCATGGGCTTGATATTTTCGTGTGGTGAAGTAGTTATCAAGGCGAGCTTTTTGCCTGCTGCTTGTAGGCTTTCTAGTACCTCAAGAGTCTCTGGATATAATTCAACATTTGGAAGCTTCTGTTTGGCTATCATATCCGCTTCATCAATAATTGCTTCAATGTCGTCAAAGCCCCATTGCTTTATGTGTTTAGCAAATGCTCCAAAGCTAGAAGCAACTTCTTCGTCTGAAAGTTTTAACCCCCTCTTTTCAAGTGGTTCCTTGCAAGCATCAAGCCATATATCTAAGGTTTTTGCTAGATTGCCATCCCAATCAAGCAATATGTATTCGTAATTACTCACCGTAATTATCAATATACTTAACCGCATCCAGTAAATTGGTGGCAGTATACGTAGCTTCGCTGCTTTCTACGCTTGTTACTCCCGTTTTTACAAGTATAGTCTTTGTGCCAGCATTAACGCCAGTCATTACATCAGATGGACGATCGCCGATCATCCAGGACTGCTTAAGATCTATGCCATATTCAGCAGCAGCTTGAAGCAACATTCCTGGCTTGGGTTTATAGCAGATACAGTCGCCCTTTTCACCATGGGGGCAAAAGTATGTTTTTGTAATCTTAATACCGCTCGGAGCAATAAGCTCCAAGATTCTACTATTGATTTCATGAAATTGCTCTTTGGTAATCCTGCCCTCAAACAGACCCAACTGATTGGTCACCAGGAACACTTGATAATCTAGTTTCGAAAGAAGTTCCAAGGCTTTTATGGTATTCGGAAGTAGCTGCACCTTGTCAAAAGAATCAACTCGTTCGAAAGTCGGTGTGCCAACATTGATGGTTCCGTCACGATCAAGAAATATTGCCCTCATGCCCATACTATATCAAAATGAGAGCCTACAGGCTCTTGGTGCAATAAGCTCCCAGTAACAATAGGCGTGGAGGTCTCTGTATTCTATTGCGACCAAAATCAATGGTTCGGTCTATATAACTGCTATAGTAAAAATATGAAAACGAAACAAAAAATTACAATATGTGCAGTTTTGATTATTTTGGTTACTGCTGCGATAGCCATTTACTTGATTAGAATACCTAATGACAAGTGCACAAACAGAGACAGAAAGATAGATAATTGTGTTCCTGCTGGCAAGTGTGGTCCAACACCGGCAATTGATGCAGTTATTGATTGTGATGTAAAAAACTACGATAAAAAATATAATCAGAGTCTTTGAATCTTGGAGGTCGTTACAGGAAAAAGTTTTCACCCTTGCTTGAAGAAATATTGCGCTGGCGGAGTATTATCAAAAGTGAGGCTTAATTACAGCGAATTACTTGGATAGAGGGCCATGGTGAAAACTATGCAACTAAAATTATGAGCCAAATAAGCCCAGAAAAAGTATATATAACACACCTAAACTAGGCGGAATTACAAAGCCACAAAAAGCGTAATACCGGTTTTCAGTCTTAAGTGTAGTCAGACCAATAATTAGACCTAGGAAAAAACCTATTAATGAGGCGCTTATTCCAACCATCAATGCGAATGCGGCAGCAGTATTTGATGGATCTTTATGTGTACCGCCTACATAATAGCCAATTGTAAGACATAGAAAGGGAGCCCCAATAAGCGAGAGTGTAGTTATCAGAATACGTTTCACACTAGACATTTAACCAAAGTATAACATTAATAAGCATGATTATATGGAGGGCCCAGTGGGACTCGAACCCACGACACCCTGCTTAAAAGGCAGGTGCTCTAACCGGCTGAGCTATGGGCCC